>CACYHF010000018.1 GCA_902774155.1 uncultured Bacteroidia bacterium
GATCCACACCAGTACGCCGATATCGTAGATGTATATTCCCAACAGCATAGGATTACGGGTAAAACGGTATGGCCCGTCCGTCATCAGGTGCCTGGTCCGGGGCGCGACTTCGTGGTTATAGGCATCAAAAGGATTGCCTTCGCCGACCTTTTTCATATGCACGATTGACCATATACTCAACGCCAGGCCAAAAACTATCAAAATGGTGGCAATAACCGCCCAAGGCAGCGTCGGTGCCCACGGGCTGCCCGTCCCTGCGCCGATGCAACCGGCGCAGATTAATCTCCTCGGCCAGCGTCTCGGCGGTCATACCTCGGCCCTCCGTGGAGAGCAGCCACACTATGGCTTCCTCGATTCTCATACGGTTTTTGGGGTTACGCCGCAAATATAAAACCTGCAACTGACAACTTTTGACACACGGCTATTTTTTGAGTATAAATACTGCATTTCCCCTCAAAAACTCCCGAAGTTCATCACCTTCCAGCACCTCGATATGCCTCGGGAGTCCCAGGACTGTTCTGTCAAGTCCATAAAGAAGTGATAGAATCGAGAAAGCGGTAGAACATATCCTTCCGGCAGGCAAACATCTGCCCGAGGATGCTCTTGGCAAAGTTGTGTCCGTTTTTGACGGCGAAGAAAGGGAACAGGACCATCAGCTCAAGGACCTGCCCGGCCGTGAACTTGCAGTTCGCAGCCTTGGCAAACTCCATCTGCCTTTGGTCAAGCGTGATATGAGACATTACGTTCATGATTCCCTGAATCGCCTTCGTATTGTTACTTTCAGCAAAAAAACTGTTGAGTTCCGAGATTATATGCCTATCTTTGTTCATGCTAAGGTTGACTGTATTAAGTTGTTTGGCGACACTAATATAGTGATAATCAATGAGATATGCAATAACTCTTAAAGATTTCAACCTTAGCTTTTTTCTTTTCTAGCTACTTGCGAAACTTAAATTAAGCATCATATCGTTCATTTTTGACAAGTAAAATTACAAAATAATCACGAAATAAGGCTAAAATAAATGAGATTTTTATTAACTTTACCCTCGTAAGCCAAAAATCATGTTTAAACGCGCACTCACATTTCTCTTTTTAATGGGGCTAAACCTGACGCTTTTGCCAGCGCAGAACTTTGTTTACACAGAGGCTTCCACCCTTACGCTTACCGGAAAACTCTTCCCTGACACCCCCAATCCCTATCACCGGCTGGACACCGTACGGTACAAGGGTTTTACCCCAAAGGAGAACCTTCAGGTACGGGAATCTTCCGGCATTGCCGTAGCCTTTCGCACCAACAGCCCTGACATCAAGGTTAAAACGGTCTTTGGAGACCGCGAAACGCCCGTCAACACCATGGGAATCAGCGCCTATGGATACGACTTGTACATCCGTCAGAACGGGCAATGGCGGTGGGCAGGAGCCGCTGCCCAAAACAAGAAAGAATCCGAAGTCACCGTAGTATCCGCCATGGACGCAGGCATGAAAGAATGCCTGCTGTACCTTCCCATCCTGAGCGAAGAACTTTCCATCCAAATCGGCATTAGGGAAGAATGTACGATAGAGGCACTCCCCAACCCGTTCCGGCACCGCATTGGCGTTTACGGGTCCAGTTTCACCCACGGCATCAGCACCTCCCGGAGCGGCATGACGTATCCCGCCCAGTTCTCCCGCGCCACCGGTATCCAACTGCTCAGCCTGGGATGCAGCGGCAACTGCAAAATGCAGCCCTATTTTGCCGCTGCCCTGATGGATGCCCCCGTGGACGGATTCCTCTTTGACACCTTCTCCAACCCCTCCGAGAAGCAAATCAGCGAACGCCTCTTCCCCTTTATCGAGCGCCTTATCCGGGCACATCCCGGGAAACCGCTCATCTTCCAGCGCACCATTTACCGGGAAAACCGGAATTTCAATGAAGCATCGGCCCGGAAGGAAGAAAGCCGCATTCATCTTACAGACAGCCTCATGGCCATTGCCTGCGCACGGTATCCGGATGTTTATTATATCCAACCGAGCGCAACAGCCCCGAATCATGAAACCTCCGTGGACGGCATCCATCCCTCCAACCATGGCTATAGCCTCTGGGCCCGTTCCATCGAGTCTGCCGTAATCGACATCCTGAAAAAATACGGAATCCAATAAAACCATGAAAAAAACAGTTCTTCTTATTCTTACCGCGTTCCTGGCCATTGCACCGCTTCAGGCGCGTAAAGTAAAAGGGAAGGTCACCGCCCAGGGAGCCCCCCTGGAAAAAGTACTGGTATCGGACGGATACCGCTTCACGGTGACGCAGTCCGACGGCTCATTCAGCCTGAACACCCACAAAGACGCCCGCTACGTATTTGTGATTACCCCCTCAGGCTACGTGGCCGATTTCTCTTCGGGTGCTCCCCGGTTCTACCTCCCCGTGAAGGGGACAAAAACCTTCAACTTCAGCCTGCTTCCTTTCTCACAGAAAGACGACTACACGCTCTTTTCCGTATCTGACCCGCAGATGCAGAATAAAAAGCATGTCAAACGCTTCAAGGGGCGTCCGCTGGGAGACCTCCGCGGAATGGCAAAGAAATACAGCAGCCTTCGCCAGACCGTTGGCGTGGCCCTTGGAGACATTGCCTGGAACAAACTGGGCATCTTCGAAGAATACAAAGCGGCCATCGCCACTACCGGCATCCCCTTCTACGCCGTTATCGGCAACCACGACTACATCCAGAACCTGGACGGCGTTGCCGCTGCCGAAAAAAGAGCTCCAACAACTACACGGAAGGATATTCCAAGGAAACCCTGGACTTTGTGGCCGGCCTCCTCGCCTACGTTCCCAAGGGCACCCATATTTACATGGCCCAGCACAGTCCCATCCGCTTTGTGCACGAGGGAAAATCCAACGACATTGAAGGGGCGGCCCAGATGACCGCGCTGCTGGACGGCTACACGGTGGATATTTTGTCCGGCCACACGCACATCATGAACAAAACGCGCATCAGTGACACCATCATGGACAACAACGCCGCTGCCATCGGAGGCGCCTGGTGGGCAACGGACTGGTGCCGGGACGGTACCCCGCGCGGGTATGAGGTGATTTCCTCTGTAGATGGAGCGCTGAGCTGGCGCTGGCACAACCTGGACTATCCCGATGACTTTCAGGTAGAGTTTATCGGCATGGACAAGGCCTACAGGCATCCCAACAGTGTACTCGCCAATGCCTGGGGGGCCGACGAAACCTGGACCTGCACCTGGTCCCAGGACGGCACTCAGATGGGCTCCCTGGACCTGCAGACCGAGTATTCCACCAGCTACGCCAAGGAAATTCTGGATGTCTATGACGGCGATCTCTCCAAGATTCCCGGCTACAAGCGGCCATCGGCCCAACGGCACTATTATGTTGCCACGCCTTCCCAATACGCCCGCTTTGTAAGCATGACCGTTACGGCCCCGGACGGCCGCAGCTGGAGTCATACCTTTGACCTTCTAGGCAGCTATATCGACCTGCAGGCCCACCGGGGCGGAGCCGGCCTTATGCCGGAGAACACCTTCTCCTCCATGAAAAACGCCATGGACCTGCACGTGAACACCCTGGAATTCGACCTGCAGTTAAGTGCCGACGGCAAGGTGGTGGTATCCCACGACAATTACTTCCATCCGCGCTATTCCATGCGCCCGGACAGTACGCTGGTGCTGAAGGAAGATCCCAAGGAATACCTATATACGATGCCCTATGACAGCATTGCCCGTTACGATGTAGGGCTCCGGTTCGTAGAACGCTGGCCGGAACAGAAAAAGGTATCCGAGCACAAGCCACTGGCGTCAGAACTGATTGACTTCACCGAGCAGTACGCCAGCAAAAACGGCCTCTCCCCTTTCCGCTACAATATTGAAATCAAGTCCCGCCGCGGCGATGGAGAAGGCACCCTGTGGCCGGGCTATCAGGAATTCTGTGACAAGTGCATGGAAGTGCTGCTGTCAAAGAACCTGGGAGACCGGCTGGTTGTCCAGAGTTTCGACGTCCTTGCGCTGGAGTATATCCACCAAAAATACCCTCAGGTGGAGCTCTCCTACCTCACGGAAGATGAAACGGAGATTGGGACCATCCTTTCCCAGATTAGCTTCAAGCCCCGTTGGTGGAGCCCCAATCACGAGGTAATTACCCGCGAAAATGTGGCTTACTGCCACGCCCTCGGCATCCTGGTAGTTCCCTGGACCGTAGATAAAGAAGATGACATCGTCCGCATGGTTGACTGCGGAGTCGATGCCATCATCTCCAATTATCCCGACCGGTTAATCCGCCTGGTCAGGAAATACTAAAACACCAGTACATACAGTCCTGCTGCACATGCGGCTCCCACAAGGGGGCCGCATACTGGTACCCAGCTGTACCACCAGCCGCTCTCCCCTTTTCCCTCGATGGGAAGGAGGGCGTGCGCCAGACGCGGTGACAGGTCACGGGCCGGGTTCAGGGCATATCCGGTGGTTCCACCCAGGGACATGCCGATAGCCATAATCAGGCAAGTAACCGGCCAGGAGCCCAATGCGCCGGTAGAGGCGGTTACAGGACCCACCTGGAAAGCGTTACCGGAGAAGCCCAGGGCCAGGATCACAAAGACCAGCAGGCAGGTGGCTACCACCTCGCACCAGAAGTTGCGCGCAAGGTTCTTGATGGCCGGCATGGTGCAGAAGGTGCCCAGCATGGTACCAGGATCGGAAGCCGTAGCCTTGTAATGGTCTTTATAGAAGGACCAGACCAGCACGGCACCCACAAAGCCGCCCAGCATCTGGGCAAGCGTATACCCGGCAACCGAGGCCCACGGGAAAGAGCCCGCAATAGCCAGGCCCAGGGTAACGGCGGGATTCAGGTGGGCGCCGGACACCGGACCGGCGATGAGTACGCCCATCATCACGGCCAGGCCCCAGCCCAGGGCTATCACCACCCAGCCGGCTCCCTGCGCCTTGGATTTGTTCAGGGAACAGGCAGCGCAAACACCGTCGCCCAGCAGCACCAGCACCAGAGTGCCGATAAATTCAAAAATATACTGTGTCATGTGTGTCTACTTTTTAATGGTTCTGTCAATGGCATCGGCCCAGGAGGCCTTCGTGGCAGTCATATCAGCGCCGGAGGGAAGGAAGCAGTGCTCCACCTGCCACTGGGCTTTTATCTCGTCCAACGAATCCCAGAAGCCTACGGCCAGACCGGCCAGATAGCAGGCGCCCAGCGCCGTGGTTTCCGTTACCTTGGGACGGACTACACGCGTGCCCAGGATATCGGCCTGGAACTGCATCATGAGGTTGTTGCGGGAAGCACCGCCGTCCACTTTCAGTTCTGCCAGCGGAACACCGGCATCCTTTTCCATGGCACGCACGATGTCCATGGTCTGGAAAGCGATACCTTCCAGGGCTGCGCGCGCGATGTGCGCCGCCGTAGTGCCTCGGGTGATGCCACAGATGACGCCATGGGCATACTGGTCCCAATACGGGGCTCCCATGCCGGTAAGGGCGGGGACAAAGTACACGCCGCCATTATCCGGTACCGAAGCTGCCAGGGCCTCCACTTCCGCGGAGGAGCGGATGACGCCCAGGCCATCCCGCAGCCACTGCACCACGGAACCGCCCACAAAGATGGAACCTTCCAGGGCATAGTTTACGCTGTCCCCTATCTTCCATGCGATGGTGGTGAGCAGGTTGTTCTGCGAAAGGATGGGGCGCCCGCCCGTATTCATGAGCAGGAAGCAACCCGTACCGTAGGTGTTTTTCACCGAACCGGGCTCCGTACACATCTGGCCGAAAAGGGCTGCCTGCTGGTCGCCGGCGATACCGGCAATGGGAACCTCGTGCGCAAAGATGGTGGTTTTGGTATAGCCGTACACCTCCGACGAGGACTTCACCTGCGGCATCATGGAAAGCGGAATGCCCAGCATGGACAGCAGTTCCGCATCCCATTCCAGCGTATGGATGTTGAACAGCATGGTGCGGGAAGCATTGGTAACGTCCGTCACATGCACCTGACCGCGTGTGAGCTGCCATACCAGCCAGCTGTCCACGGTTCCGAAGCGCAGTTTCCCGGCCTCGGCCTTCTCCCGGGCCTGCGGCACATTGTCCAGAATCCATTTGATTTTGGTTCCGGAGAAATAGGCGTCGATGATCAGACCGGTCTTCTCCCGGATTTTATCTACCAGGCCCAGCTCTTTGAGCGAATCACAGAAGGCCGATGTGCGCCTGTCCTGCCACACGATGGCGTTATAGACCGGAACGCCTGTCTCCGCATCCCACACGATGGTGGTTTCCCGCTGGTTGGTGATGCCGATAGCGGCAATGTCCAGGCCGTTGATACCCAGTTTGGTAATGGCCTCTGCAATGACGGCCGCCTCGCTGGACCAGATTTCCATGGGATTGTGCTCCACCCACCCCGGCTGCGGGAAATACTGCGTAAACTCCATCTGGGCCACCGAGCAGCAGTTGCCGTCATGGTCAAACACAATGGCGCGGGAAGAGCTGGTTCCCTGATCCAGGGCCAGAATGTACTTATTTGTCATAAATGCTACCGTCTTCTATCATATTATGAACGGTCTTCAAGAAGTTGGATACCCGGCGGGTATATTCTTCCGGATACTTGGCGTAGGAATTGGCGTGAACGGCGCCTTCGGCTACCCAATACTCCTTGTATCCGTGGGTCTTGGCATTGTAGTTCTTCCAAAGGTCATCGAAGGCAACAAAGTCATCGGCGTCGCCGTGGATGAACAGCATGGGCTTTTCGCACTTGGCCAGAGCCTTGGAGCAATCCGCCTCGCTGAAATACCAGCCGAATTCGTGATTGGTCACAATACTGGCGCTGTTCAGGATACTGGTGGGGATGGGGCCCATCTCCTTCAGGTTTTTGGTAAACTGGCCGCGGACGCTGTTGTAACCGCAGTCTTCCACGAAGCAGCGGACATAATCCGGCAGGGGCTCACCGCTGGTGTACATCACCGTGGCAGCACCCATGGAAACTCCGTGCAACACCATGAAGTCGTTCGGGAACACGCTGTAGGCCACATTGATCCAGTTCAGGATATCGTAACGGTCCAGCCAGCCCATCTGGATGGCCTGGCCTTCCGAGTATCCATGGAACTGGAGGTCCGGCATAAGGATATTGTAGTTCAGTTCGTCCCGATACATGCGGGCCAGGTACAGGAACACAAGGTGGTTGTCGCCGTAACCGTGGATGATGATGGCAGTACCGTTGGCTTCCTCCGGCTTGGCGGCGGGAGCATACACGGCGTGTACGCGGTAATTGTTGTAACCTACCACGAAAGTATCGCGCATAATGTCCTGCGCCTTCAGGTTGTCGTACCACTCAGTACTGCCGGGCAGGAGGGAATCGGCCTTGTGACGCGTACGCTGGATATCATCTACGCCATGCACCTTGGGAGTAAGGGCATAATGGGCCATGTATTTTCCGCCCAGGCAGGCATTCAGCATCAGGGCCGAAAATACAACGGCCAGAACAGGAATAAGCTTTTTCATAGTCTACTAGAACTGATAGTTAATGCCGATACCGATCCACAGACCTGCGTCCAAACCGGGCGTGAAGCACTTGGCGAAATCGGCCGAAATGATGAAGTTCTGATTCATGGCGATCTTCAGGCCGGCACCGGCGCTGTAGATGAAGCTACCGGCCTTGGTTGCGTCGTAGATAAGCGCATCCTTGCCGATGAGGGCAAGCCTGGGATCATAGATCTTACCGTCAATAGAAGCCTTTTTCAGGGCCTCGGCCTTATACTGCTTGGTGATGATACCGCCATCGAAGAACGGATTCACGGCAATGTAGAAGAACTGGTTGAAGAGCTTGAATTTCACCAGTTTGACGCGAAGTTCGGCATTCAACCAGGCCAAGCCTTCTGCCAGAACACGGTTCTCACGGAGACCGCGGATGGTGTTGGAGGAACCGAAGCCCTCGGAGATCATATTACGCTGGACCAGGAGCGGAACGTTCTGAATCATATAGAACGGCGTTTCACCGGCCAGGGTCTGCTGCCAGGCCAGACGATAAGCGAACACGGGATCGCCGGCAGGAATATGGATGGGAATGTCAATGTAGTTGCGGAAATACACGCAGGCTTTCAGGTAACGCTGGCCGATTACGTTGCCGTTCAGGTAGGCCTCGGCCCAGATACCCTTGTTGGGGGCAGCCTCGATGTCACGGGTGTCATACACCAGACCTGCATTCAGCTCCAGGGCGCTTCCGCCTTTCAGATCCGCATCCGTGAGGATACCGGCATTCTTGTAAGCCTGGACAAGGGTGAAATCAGTGTCGTAGTAGAAAATCTGCTTCTTACCGTCCGTACCCGTGACATATTTGCCGTTGGCATCCTTGTTTCCGGCACCGTTGTCCCGCATATTGCCTATCTTCCAGTTCCAGAAGTTGATACCCGCCGCCCAGTTGAGATGGGGAACGATCTGTCCCTGGAAGTTGGCCAGGATACGGAGCATATCACGGCTCATACCATAATAGTTGATGTTATGGCCATTAGGCAGCAGGTCCTCGTACTTTCTGTTACCCCAGATGTCGTAATTCTGGACAGAGGCGGCGCCGTTGAAACCCCAGAACGTGTACAGCGGGTCCGTCACATAGGTTACAGATGCATTCACACGCATCTTGGGGATAAGATACTTGGAGTCATAGGCCAGATAAAGGCGCATGCGATGGCTATGCGTGAAGTAGGAGCCTTCCCAGCTGATCTTGTGGACAGGATCCGGATAAGTGGAACCGTCTCCATAATAGTACACGTCGCCGAACAGACCGGCCTGGAAACCGTTATCCACGGAGTAGGTTGCCGTAGGGAGAACGCCGAAGCTCCAGCCCTTCTTCACTTCCTTTTCCTTCTCCTGAGCCGAAGCCACTGTCAGACAGGCGGCTAACAGCATCACACTGATTAAAATCTTTTTCATTGTTTAGTTATAAAATTGGTTTAGTTATATTCAAGTTTACAAATATAAGAAAAAAAACGTACCTTCGTACTATGAGAACCCTTCTACTTACTATTCTGCTCGCCGGCCTTTTAACGGGCTGCGGGCAGGCTGTCCTCCCCGGCGATGCCCAGCCGGAGCAATATCTACCTCTTCTAAGAGAGCGGAAAGTGGCCGTTTACAGCAACCATACCGGCGTTGTGGACGGCAAGCATCTGGTGGACATCCTGCTGGAAAACGGCATCCATGTATCGGCCATCTTCTCCCCCGAACACGGCTTCCGCGGAAAGGCCGATGCCGGCGCCGGCGTGAGCGATAGCGTGGATCCGGAGACAGGGGTTCCCATCCTTTCCCTCTATGGCCCCGGCGGCGATATCCATCCATCGGCCGAAGCCATGGCTAGCTTCGATGTTTTAGTAGTTGATATTCAAGATGTTGGTCTGCGGTTTTATACCTACTACATCACGCTTTGCCACTTGCTGGATGCCTGCGGAGAATCTGGAAAAGAGGTGGTGATCCTGGATCGGCCCAACCCCAACGGGCATTACGTAGACGGTCCCATCCTGGACCCGGCGCTCAAAAGCGGCGTGGGGCATCTGCCCATCCCGGTAGTGCACGGCCTCACCCTGGGAGAACTGGCCCGGATGGCCCAGGGAGAAAAGTGGCTCAGTGAAGCCGGCAACACCTGCCCGCTCACCGTGATTCCCTGCAAAAACTACACGCATCAGACCATCTACAACCTGCCCGTGGCGCCCAGCCCCAACCTTCCCAATATGCAGTCCGTGTACCTCTACCCTTCCCTCTGTCCCTTCGAAGGCACCGTGGTGAGCCTGGGACGCGGCACCGACAAACCCTTCCAGCAATACGGACACCCGGCCCTGCAGGCCAAGTACAGCTACTCCTTCACCCCGGAAAGCCGTCCCGGCGCGCTGAACCCGCCGCTGAAAGGCCAGGTCTGTTTTGGCGTGGACCTGAGCCAGTTGGAAAACGCCCGTACCATCGGCCTGGATCTGTCCTATGTAATTGACGCCTATACCGGACTGAAAGAGCAGGGCCAGGAACAGGACTTTTTCTCCCCTTTTTTCGACAAACTGCTGGGCGTCACCTGGGTGCGGGAAATGATAGAGAAAGGCTGCGGGGCCGATATCATCCGCGCCCGCTGGCTCCCGGAAGTGGAAGCCTTTAAACAACTCAGAAAGAAATACTTGCTTTACGAGGAATAGGCTTTATACCTTGAAGAGCATTCCGCCGATATTGTCCTTTGCCGCGCCGGTAACCGACCGCAGGCAAGAGGGTTCGTCCAGCATATAAAGCACCCCTAGGAAGGCAAAGATTAACGCCTCCTTGAACTCGATGATGGCCGGTTCCGGAATCACGATGTCGCAGCCGCTCAGCGCCCGCATCCGCTCTATCAGGAACTTGTTGTAGGCCCCGCCGCCGGTGACCAGCAGGCTCTGGCCCGGCTCCGTGACGCGTGAGAGCTGAAAGGCGCAGTGCTCGTAATACGTGCGCAGGATATCCTCCAAAGGAAGGCCACAGCTGTCCAGCAACGGGAAAACCTGCTTTTCCACCCACTCGCGGCCCAGGGACTTGGGCCAGGGACGGGCATAATAATCCAAGGCATTGAGTCCCTCCAGCAATGCCTGATTCACCTGTCCCCGCGAAGCAATGACGCCGTCCCGGTCCATTTCCAGACCGATCTGCCGGGTAAAACGGTTGATCACATAGTTCACCGGACTGATATCGAAAGCAATGCGCTTGTCTCCCTGCCGGAAGGAAATATTGGAAAAACCGCCGATGTTCAGGCAATAATCATAATCCCCGAAAAGGAGGTTGTCGCCGATGGGCACCAACGGAGCGCCTTGCCCGCCCAGCATGATATCCAGCCGCCGGAAATCCGACACCGTCGGGATGCCCGTTTCGGCCGCGATGGCAGCCCCGTCCCCTATCTGGAACATCACCTTCTTCTCCGGCTCGTGGAAAACCGTGCTCCCATGGGAGGCGATAATGTCCGGCCGGACGCCGAATTCGGCCATGAAATCCTTCACCCTTTCCCCCAGAAAGCGGCCATAGGCGCTGTGGAAGGTCACAAATTCCAAGGCCGACATCTTCTGGACTTCGGCCCCCAGCTGACGCTTCAGGGAATCCGGATAAGAATAGCCGCGGGCACAGTCAATGGTGAACGACCACTTCCCGTCCCGGCGGTCAAACGTGGCGCAGCACACATCCAGTCCGTCCACCGACGTCCCGGACATCAGACCGATACTGCGCATGGGTAAACTTGCTTTCATATCATCAGCCGTATTAAACCTTCACTCTTCACGAACGTATCCGGATGGGCCATAACACAAGCATAGACCTGTTTCCCCGTGACTGGCTGCTTATCCCAACGCTGATACAAGCCCTTCTCATTAATCAGCCGTGCAATGGTATCCGTCCTCATTCCATGGTTGGATGAGGCCAAGAGGTAAACTATGGCTTCCGGAAGGGTCATTGTTACTGAATACTTTTTATTAATGACAGGTCTCCGCTGGATAGGGCCTCGAAGTTAGCCTCAATTCTCTCGATATCCCAGTCCCACCACTTCAGGTCCAGGAGGAAGGCAATAAATTCATCATCGAAACGTTTTCGGATAACTCTGCAAGGATTTCCGGCAGCCACGGCATACGGAGGGATATCGGAAGCTACCACAGAATTTGCTCCAATGATGGCCCCATCGCCAATATGGACGCCCGGCATCACGGTCACATTCTGGCCAATCCAAACATCGTTGCCAACAACCGTGTCGCCCTTCAGCGGCAGTTCATCCTTCACCGGTGCAATGGCACTACCCCAATCACCGCCCAAAATGTAGAACGGGTAAGTAGTCACACCAGCCATTCTGTGATTAGCTCCATTCATCACGAACTCTATACCTTTAGCTATGGCACAGAACTTCCCGATAATCAGTTTGTCACCGATGAAGTCGTAGAAGTGCGTGACGTGTTTTTCAAACTGGTCCGCTCCATCCACATCGTCATAGTAAGTATAGTCCCCAATGATGATGCGGGGATTCTTCACCACATTCTTGATGAAGCACATCCTGGGCAAATTAGGATTCGGAAAGACCGCGTTGGGGTCTGGCCTATTTGATATCTTGTTCATACTGGCGAATATCGTTTTATTCATTCCCCAATGCTTCCTCCTCCGTTATCCTGGTAAATCTGGGCATCACTTTACCATCCCTCTCCACGGTCCCGAAAAACATATCATAAGGCCTTACCCACATCTCACCTTCACCATAGAGAGCCTGATATACAACCATCTTCTCCAGGGTCTCGCTATCCTTTGCAATACCCAGGAGCCTGTACTTGCCACCCTTGAAGTGTCTGTAATAATCTGCCATAATGCGAAGATAGTGAAAATTGCCGATATCCGTCTTGTCCTGAGATTGATTTCTGGTGAGCCCTTGCGGTGCAGGTCCGGTTTTATGTGGGGGACCGGCGCCGCCAGAAAGCACAGAAGGCCGATTCGCGGCGCTGGTCAGTAGGATGAAATCGGACCTGCTCCGCTCATGCTACTGACCTGCTCCAGTGACCATACCGACCCGCCCCAGTTACTATTCTGACCCGCCCCAGTTACTATTCTGACCCGCGCCACCAAGCAGTTATCCAGGGATGGATGTGAGGGTATGGGGTGCCGGGGGGCTTGTCCACCCCCGGACTAGGGCAGGGGGAGGGGCCCGCTGGCTGGCCGTTCACGAAGTGGACGAGCTAGACAATGGGAGGGGCCGGAGTGGAGCGAAGCGGAACGGAGTCCCCCCGGCACCCATACCCTCCCCACAAACAAAGACCGGCATTCTGGATGGCACCGGGCACAAGGAAAGCCAGCGCAGACCGCGCTGGCTTTCCTTGTACCCCCGCTCGGAATCGAACCGGGACCAACGGAACCGGAATCCGTTATTCTATCCTTTAAACTACAGGGGCATCCTTGTTAAAGGACTGCAAATATACAAATATTTTCCGGAAGCGGAACAAAAAACGTCAAGACTTTTCCTCCGGGAGGACCAGGCGACGGATATTGCAGCCCGCATAGTTCCCCAGCACGATGAGCGGATAAAACCACAGCAGGTCCGGCGTCCAGTTCCAGGCCGCCACGATGTACACCACATCGGCAATGGAGTGGTAGAAGCCGCACACGATGAACAGCGGCACGCCAAAAATAACCGGCAAAATATTCTTGGTGGTACGGTACAGCCACACGGCCAGGTCGATGATGAGTCCGCAGCCCACGGCGCGAAGGAACGCGCGCCAGGGGCCCTGCTCCAATCGGCCCGCGACAACCGTCTGCGCCCGTTCGGCCGATTCCCCGCCCAGGGACCAGACCAGCAAACCCAAAAGGATACAGGCCAGGATGTTAAACAGCCAGATGCGCACCAGCGCCGGCGTCTCCTTTAGTGGCATCACACCCGCCTTGCCAGTGTATAGCGCCGCACCGGAAAGCACCACGCCAATGAGGCCGAAGGCGAAGATGATGGCTCCGGGCAGACCGCCCAGCGCCAGGAAACCGCAGGCCCCCAGGCCGATAAGGATGCCGGCTAAAAAAGCCTTTCTGTTCAGTTCCATATTTATTGCATTTTGGAATACAAAGATATCTAAAAAAATGACTATATTTGTAAACTTTAAGAAAGACATGTCTAAAACCGCATATATCTTCCCTGGGCAGGGTTCCCAATTTCCGGGAATGGCCCAGGAATTATACGAAAGTCACAAGAATCTGATGGAGCGCGCCAATGAGCTCCTGGGGTTCCGTATCACGGACATTATGTTCGAAGGTACGGAAGAAGACCTCAAGGCCACCCGCGTCACCCAGCCGGCCATTTTCATGCACAGCGTCCTCCTGGCCCTGGACCAGGAACAGCAGCCGGATATGGTAGCCGGTCACTCCCTGGGAGAATTCTCCGCCCTGGTAGCCTGCGGCGCCCTGGATTGGGAAGACGGTCTGCGCCTGGTAGCCCTCCGCGCCAGCGAAATGCAGAAATGCTGCGAAGCCGTTCCCGGCACCATGGCCGCCGTCATCAAACTCCCGGACGAAGTCATCGAATCCGTCTGCGCCGAATTAGAAGGGGTGGTCCCTGCCAATTACAACTCCCCCGGCCAGGTGGTCATCTCCGGAGAAGCATCGGCCATAGACCTGGCCTGCGTGAAAATGAAGGAAGCCGGCGCCAAGCGGGCCTTGCCCCTATCTGTGAGCGGCGCCTTCCACTCCCCGCTTATGGAGCCCGCCCGTGAAGCCCTGGGGAAAGCTATCGAGGCCACGCCCTTCCGCGTGCCCCGCTGCCCCATCTACCAGAATGTGACGGCCCTCCCCTCCACGGACCCCGAAACTATCAAGGCCAATCTCCTGAAACAGCTCACCAGCCCCGTACGCTGGACACAGACCGTGCAGAATATGCTGGCCGACGGCGCCACCCGCTTCGTGGAACTGGGCCCCGGCACCGTCCTCCAAGGCCTTGTCAAACGCATTGCTCCCTCCCCCACGGAAATCTCTATTGAAGGAATTCAATAACAACAATATATTAACCACAACAATTATGGCAAAAGAAAAGAAATTCATCACCTGCGATGGTAACTATGCTGCCTCGAACATTGCGTATCTGTTCAGCGAGCATGCCGCCATCTATCCCATCACCCCGTCCTCCACGATGGCCGAAAACATCGACGAATGGGCTGCCCACGGGAAAAAGAACCTTTGGGGCGAAATCGTGAAAGTGACGGAGATGCAGAGCGAAGCCGGCGCTGCCGGTGCCGTGCACGGCTCTCTCCAGGCCGGTGCCCTCACCTCCACCTTCACCGCATCGCAGGGTCTCCTCCTGATGATTCCCAACATGTACAAGATTGCCGGCGAAATGCTGCCCACCGTGTTCCACGTGAGCGCCCGCGCCCTGGCCAGCCACGCCCTCTCCATCTTCGGTGACCACCAGGATGTGATGGCCTGCAAGGCCAGCCTGCCGTTCCTGCACTTCTTCGATGGTTTCCGCACCTCCCATGAAATCCAGAAGATCGAAGCCCTGGACGAGGCCGCCCTCAAGGACATGGTCTCCGAGAAAGCCCTGGCGAAGTTCCGCGCCCGCGCCCTGAATCCGGACGCCCCGGTCACCCGCGGCACCGCCCAGAACGGCGACGTATACTTCCAGGCCGTGGAAACCCGCAACCAGTATTACGAAGCCGTTCCGGACATCGTGGCCCGCTACATGGGTGAAATCACCGAGCTCACCGGCCGCAGCTACCGTCCCTTCGAATACTACGGTGATCCCACCGCAGAGAATATCATCGTAGCCATGGGTTCCGTCACCGAAACCATCAAGGAAACCATCGACTACCTCGCCGGCCGTGGCCGCAAGTACGGTCTCATCACCTGCCACCTCTATCGGCCCTTCTCCGAGAAGTACTTCTTCTCCGTGCTGCCTAAGAGCGTCCGCAAGATCGCCGTTCTGGACCGCACCAAAGAGCCCGGCGCCGTGGGCGAACCCCTCTTCACGGATGTAAAGGCCCTCTTCCAGGGCAAGGACAATGTCCTCATCATCGGCGGCCGTTATGGCCTGTCCTCCAAGGACACCACCCCCGCCCAGATCGTGGCCGTCTATGACAACCTGGACGCCAAGGAGCCCAAGGCCGATTTCACCATCGGCATCGTGGACGATGTCACCTTCAAGAGCCTGCCCATCAAGAGCGAGGTTTCCATCGTGAAGCCCGGCACCACCGAGTGCAAATTCTACGGTCTGGGTTCCGACGGTACCGTGGGTGCCAACAAGAACACCATCAAGATCATCGGCTCCCATACGGATCTGTACAGCCAGGCCTACTTCGACTATGACTCCAAGAAGTCCGGCGGTTATACCTGCTCCCACCTGCGCTTCGGCCAGCAGCCCATCAAGGCCCCTTATCTGGTGAACACGCCCGACTTCGTGGCCTGCCACGTGCCTTCCTACCTGAAGAAGTACGATGTCCTGAAGGGCATCAAGGACGGTGGCACCCTGCTCCTGAACAGCCTCTGGGATGAAGAAGAGACCATCAAGAACATCCCCGACAATGTGAAGGCCATCATCGGCCGCAAGCACATCAAGGTGTATATCATCAACGCCACCAAGATCGCTGCCGAAATCGGCCTGGGCGGTCGTACCAACACCATCCTGCAGAGCGCCTTCTTCAAGATCACCGGCATCATCCCCTACGACGACGCCGTGAAGTATATGAAGGACGCCATCGTGAAGTCCTATGGCAAGAAGGGTGAAAACGTGGTGAATATGAACTACGCAGCCGTAGACCGCGGCGGCGAGTACACCGAAATCAAGGTTCCCGCCGAATGGGCCAACCTCACCGCCAAGTTCGAGAACCCCAACAAGGACCGTCTGGCTCCCGCCTTCGTGAAGGATATCGCCGATATCGTGAACGCCCAGGCCGGTGACACCCTGCCCGTGAGCGCCTTCATGCCCTATGCCGATGGCACCATGCCTGCCGGCACCGCCGCCTTCGAAAAGCGTGGCGTAGCCGTGAACGTGCCCGAATGGGATGCCGACAAATGTATCCAGTGCAACACCTGCGCCTTCGTTTGCCCGCACGCCGCCATCCGCCCGTTCCTCCTCACCGAAGAAGAGGCCGCCAAGGTTCCTGCCGGCGTGAAGCTCGCCCAGGGCAAGGCCAACCTCAAGGAATACAAGTACGCCATTGCCATCTCCGTGGACGACTGCACCGGTTGCGGCAACTGCGTGGATGTGTGTCTGGCCAAGCCTGAAAAGGCCCTCAAGATGGTTCCTTATATCGATAATAAGGAAGACCAGGCTGCCTTCGACTACCTGAACAAGAAGGTAGGTTACAAGGAGTATGTGGACAAGAAGGCCAATATGAAGAACAGCCAGTTCGCCCAGCCGCTGTTCGAGTTCTCCGGCGCCTGCGCAGGTTGCGGTGAAACGCCTAACATCAAGACCATCACCCAGCTCTTCGGCGACCATATGATGATTGCCAACGCCACCGGTTGTTCCTCCATCTACGGCGCTTCCTTCCCGGCCAGCCCGTACTGCACCAATGCCCAGGGTCACGGTCCCGCATGGGCCAACTCCCTGTTCGAGGACTTCTGCGAATTCGGTCTGGGTATGCACCTGGGTTCCGACCGCATCCGCGAAACGGTTGCAGCTACCATGAAGGAGGCCCTGGAGTGCAATACCTGCAACCAGGAGATTAAGTCCCTCGCCGCCCAGTGGCTGGAGGCTCCCAAGGATCCCGCCGTCACCCGTGAGGTGGCCGACAAGATTGTCCCCCTGGCCGAGGCCTGTGGCTGCAATACCTGCAAGAAACTCCTGGAATACAAGCACTTCATTCCAGCCCGCAGCCAGTGGATCTTCGGTGGCGACGGTGCCTCCTACGACATCGGCTACGGCGGTCTGGACCACGTGCTGGCCAGCGGTGAGAACGTGAACATCCTGGTCCTGGACACCGAGGTGTATTCCAACACCGGCGGCCAGAGCTCCAAGGCCACTCCGGTGGGCGCTATCGCCAAGTTCGCCGCTTCCGGTAAGAAGATCCGCAAGAAGGATCTGGGCATGATGGCCATTTCCTACGGCTACGTCTATGTGGCTCAGGTGGCCATGGGTGCCAGCCCCGTGCAGTTCTTCAACGCCGTCAAGGAAGCAGAGGCCTACGACGGACCGTCCCTCATCATCGCCTACAGCCCTTGTATCAACCACGGTCTCAAGGCCGGTATGGGTCTGAGCCAGAAGGAAGAGAAACTGGCTGTGGAGTGCGGTTACTGGCATCTGTACCGGTACAACCCTGCACTGGAAGGCACCGACAAGAACCCGTTCAGCCTGGATTCCAAGGAACCCGACTGGACCAAGTTCCAGGATTTCCTCAAGGGTGAGGTCCGCTTCGCATCGCTGTACAAGATGTTCCCGGAGACCGCCGGAGAACTCCTCCAGAAGACCGAGGAATTCGCCAAGGTTCGCCTGAACACCTACAAACGCCTTGCAGGCAAATAATGAAAAGAGCCGGTGGCCGAAAGGTCACCGGTTTTTTTATAGGAAGGCTGCGTTGGTAAGATCGTATGCGTCCTGGATGCGGCGGGCGTACTGGAGAAACAGTTCGCCGCTGGGCGTGAGGGAAAGCGTAGTACCCCGTTCAAAAAGGGACTGGCCCACAGCCGCTTCCAGCGAAGCAATCTGTGCACTGACGGCTGGCTGGGTGACGCCCAGGCGCCTGGCGGCCCGGGTGAAACTTCCCTCCTCCACTACGGTTAGAAAAGCACGGATTTTGCAGTCCTCCAACATATAGATTTTTTCGTTTTCTCTTTTTGCAAAAATAAGTATTTTTGTTTGGAAAATAAAAAATTGTTTCTACCTTTGTGGTGTACTATTAGACTAATACACGTTCTAAACAATACAGTAATGAAAAGAATCTTTCTTACACTGGCTGCCCTGGTCATGACCGGCGTTATGGCCCTTGCGCAGCAACCCACCCGTGAGCAGATGGAAGCCTACCTCTCCCAGATGCCGAAAATCCCCAACTCAGACCAGGTCCGCATCGGCCACCTGGACAACGGACTCACCTACTACATCCGTCACAACGAACTTCCCAAAGGCCGCGCAGAATTCTATCTGGCCACCAATGTGGGCGCCATTCAGGAAATTCAACCGGATCAAGACGGTCTGGCCCACTTCCTGGAGCACATGTGCTTCAACGGCACCCAGAACTTCCCCGAAAAGAGCATCCTCAACTATCTCCGTTCCATCGGCGCGGAATTCGGCAGGAACATCAATGCTTCCACCGGTTTTGAGGAAACGCAGTACATGCTTAACAACATTCCCGTGGAGCGGGAAAGCGTGGTGGACAGCTGCCTCATGATCCTGCGGGATTACTCCCACTACGTGCTCAACGAGCCCAAGGAGATCGACGCAGAGCGCGGTGTGATCATCGAAGAGCGCCGTACCCGCCGCAACGCCTCCTGGCGCACCATGGAGCGCAGCCTCCCCTACTACTTCGGTCCCGACAGCCCCCAGGCCCAGTGCACCCTCATCGGCACGCAGGAGCACCTGGAGACCTTTAAATATGAAAGCCTGAACGACTTCTACCACACCTGGTATCACCCCGGCAATCAGGCCGTCGTGGTGGTTGGTGATGTAGACGTAGACCGCACCGAGGCCCAGATCAAGGCTTTCTTCGGCGAGATTCCGCTCAAGGAGAACGCCCTGAAAAAGCCCATTCAGACCATTGCCAAGCACGCCGAACCCCGCGTGGGCATCATCACGGACCCGGAGACCACTTCCCCGTCCATCGAGCTCATCTGGCACAGCGAGGCCATGCCGGAGATTGCCAACGCCACGGCTATCGGCCAGGCCACCGAGCTGGCAAAGAACATCATCTCCCAGGTCATGTATGAGCGTTTCAACGACATCACCTCCAAACCCACCTCGCCTTACCTGAACGGCAGTTTCGGCACCTCCAGCCTCATCTATGAAGACATCGATGCCGTATTGGGTGAAGTATCCCTGCGCGAAGAGAATATCATCGGCGGTTTCAAGGATTTTTACACGGAACTGCTCCGCTTGCAGAAATATGGCATTACCGAGGCCGAATACAACCGCGCCAAGGCCGATTATCTGAACATGCTGGAAAGCGCCGTCAACCGGGCCGAAACCCGCCAGAATCCGGAATTTGTCCGCGGCATGCTCAGCAACTTCTTCGACAAGTGGCCCATCCTGGAACCCAAGGACAACCTGGAAATCACCACCGCCCTCTTCGGCCAGCTGAATGCGGCCGTCATCAGCCAGGCCGCCGCCCAGCTGTGGAACAAGGAGAACCTGGTAGTGGTTTACTCCGGTCCTGAGAAGGAAGGCATCGCCACCCCCACCGCCGAGCAGCTGCTCCAGGCCATGGCAGAGGTTGAGGCCTCCGACATCGCCGCCCCGGCCGGCGAGGACATCCCGGAAGCCCTCCTGGATCCCGCCAAGCTCAAGGGTGCCAAGATCGCCAAGGCCGGCACCACCATCTACGGCGCACAGGAATGGACCCTCAAGAATGGTGTGAAAGTAGTGGTCTATCCTACAGACCTGCAGAAGGACCAGATCCTCATCACCCTCACCAAGCAGGGCGGTAAGAGCCTCATCCCCACCGAGGATATGGCCAGCTTCGACGAGAACCTCATCTCCCTGTTCCAGAACAACAGCGGTGTATCCTCCTTCTCCGGCACCGTCCTGGCCAAGATGCTCACCGGCAAGAACGTCTCCGTGAACCCGTTCATCGACGGCGTGGAGCACGGCATCAGTGCCCGCAGCACCGTGAAGGACCTGGAGACCGCCTTCCAGCTGCTGTATCTTGAATTTGTAGATCCCCGCTTCGATCCCGAAGAGTGGCAGAACGGTGTAGACCAGATCCAGGCCATCCTGCCCAACCTGGTGAACCAGCCCAACTACAAGCTTCAGGACCAGCTGTACAAGACCCTCTACAACAACAACCCGCGTCGCCAGATGTTAAGCGCCGATGTCGTGGCCAAGGCCAACCTGGCCACCGTGGAGAAGAACTACCGCAAGCTCTTCGCCGATGCCGCCGGTGCCTCCGTGGTCATTGTGGGTGATGTGAACCCCGAAACCCTGAAACCGCTGGTAGAGAAATACATCGGCTCCCTGCCCAAGGGCAAGAAGGCCAGCAACTGGATCGACACCAACGAGGATATCGTGAAGGGTCAGGTCCAGAACATCTTCGAGGTGGACATGCAGACTCCCAAGAGCACCGTGCTCCAGGTCTGGTCGGCCGATCTTCCTTTCAACTATGACCGTCAGACGGCTCTGGAAGCCATCTCCTACATCCTGGATATGCGCTATGTAGAGTCCCTGCGTGAGGAAGAAGGCGGCACCTATGGCGCCAGCACCAACGCCGTGCTGAACCGTCGTCCCAAGGAGAAAGCCCTGGTCCAGGTATACTTCGACTGCAAGCCCGCCCTGTGCGACAAACTCCGCAGCCTGGCCACCCAGGGTCTGCAGGATCTGGCCCAGAACGGTCCCACCGACGAAGAAGTGAACATGGCCAAGCTGAACCTCCAGAAGAACATCCCGGAAAGCCGTCAGCGTAACAACTGGTGGAAGAACAACATCGAGATCTACCTCCTCCGTGGAGAAGACCGCGACGCCCAGTACGAAGCTTCCGTGAACAAGCTCTCCAAGGAGCTCATCCAGAACACCCTGAAGGAAATCCTGGCCCAGGACAACTTCGTGGAACTGGTCATGAAACCCGCCGTCACCGCCGAATCTGAATAATTGCACCTACCGTCCCTTACTGGCGGCTTCTGCCGCCGACCCTCCCCCGAGGGGAGGGATTTAGGGAGAGGGTAACGTGGGCATATTAATAAAGGCTGCGCAAGTTGCGCAGCCTTTATTGCGAAGCCTCAGTGAGGCTTTAGGCCTCGCTGATGGCTTCGTTGGGGCACGTTCCTTCGCAGGCGCCGCAATCGATGCATTCGTCGGCGTTGATTACATAGGAGGTATCACCGGCGGTGATGGCGCCCACAGGGCAAACGTCTGCGCAGGAGCCGCAGGAGACACAAAGGTCGGGGTTGATGATTCTAGGCATAATAATAAAAGCTTTTATTGTTGTTGTGTTATTCTCTAAGACGCGAAGATAGGCATTATATTTGATTTTGAAAAGAACTGTAACTAACTTTGTGCTTATGAAAGTCCTGTTTCTCTCCATACTGGCCGCATGGCTGCTCACTACTTGCGGCAACGGATCCGTAGCAAATAACGGGCCCAACGCGCAGTTTGTGGCGCCGGTCACGGAACTGGCCGCCGCCATAGAAGCGGATAATGAGGCCGATGACCCCGGCGATATCATCTCCTGGGACAAGACCGTGCACGATTTCGGCGACGTTTCGGTAAACGACGGCCCCCTCGTCTGCACCTTCACCCTCACCAACAACGGCAAGGAGCCCATCGCCATCTTCGAAGTGGTTTCCTCCTGCGGCTGTACAGATGTAAAATGGACCCGGGAGCCCATCCAGCCCGGAAAGAGCGGCACCATATCGGCCACGTATAAGAACGAAGACGGTGCCATCCCCTTTGACAAAACCCTTACGGTGTATGTTTCCGGCGTCAAAAGGCCTGTAGTCCTGCGCCTGCGGGGCGTGGTCCACGAAAAGAAAAAGTCCCTGAGCGAGCTCTACGGAGCACAAAAGCTCGGGGCTTTTGGTATCAAGTCGCGCCAGCTCAAGACCGGCACCCTCAAGCAAGGCCTCAGCGTAAGCGAGACCACCACGGTGGCCAATCTGGGCAAGAAACCCCTGCAGGTGGATTTCACCAGCACAGCACCGGAGCTGAGTCTCCGCGTGGAGCCCAACCCCATCCCCGCCGAAAGCACCGCCACGCTCCATTATACCATCCAGGCCAACCCGGCCCTGTACGGGAAAAACACCTATCAGGCCACTCCGGTGCTCAATGGGAAAAAGGCCGATGCCCCCCTGACGGTAACCACTTGGACGCAGGAGAATTTCGGCACCCTGGACAAGGCCGCCCGCGACAACGCCGCCCTCCCCTATTTCGAAACAAGCACCGTGAACTTCGGTATCCTGCAAAAAGGCGAAAAGAAAGAAATCGTCTTCCACTGCACCAACCGGGGCAAATCGGCCTTCCATATTTATAAGGCCGATGTTGAATCAGATGCCGTGACGCTGGCCGCCCCGCTGCAGGAAATCGCGCCCGGAGCCCAAGGAGACGTGCGTTTTCTGCTGGAGACTGCACTGTTGGAGAAAGGCGAAAACGTGATTATGGTGAGCCTCACCACCAATTCTCCCTTAAGACCGCTTGTGAATCTATTTATAGCCGGGGAAATCCGATAATTTTTCGTAAATTTGTAGGATGAATCGGCAAGACATGGCAGAAACCATCCATACCTACAACGACGACTCCATCCAGACCCTGGAATGGAACGAACACATCCGTCGCCGCGCCGGCATGTACATCGGCCGTCTGGGCAACGGAGACCGGCAGGGAGACGGCATCTACGTGCTCCTGAAGGAAATCGTGGACAACTCCATCGACGAGTTCTCAATGGGATACGGCAAGCGCATCGACATCACCATCGAGGACAAGACGGTGACCGTGCGAGACTTCGGCCGTGGCATCCCGCTGAACAAGGTAGTGGACGCCACCTCCAAGCTGAACACCGGCGGTAAGTTCGACGACACCAACTTCAAGAAGAGCGTAGGTATGAACGGCGTGGGTACCAAAGCCGTGAACGCCATGTCGGTGGATTTCTACGTTGCCTCCTACCGCGAAGGCAAGTGCTCCTATGCCCGATTTACCCGGGGACACCTGCTGGAAAGCGGCATCGTTCCCACCACGGAGAAAAACGGAACCTTCATCCGTTTCACGCCCGACGAAGAAATGTTCAACGACTTCAGCTTCCATATGGAATTCGTGGAAAGCATGGTCAAGAACTATTCTTACTTGAAGAAAGGGCTCACCCTGAACCTGAACGGAACGCCCTACAAGAGCGAAAACGGCCTGCTGGACCTGGTGACGGAGAACATGAGCGAAACCCCGCTCTATCCTCTGGTCCACCTGGAAGGCGAAGACATTGAGATCGTCCTCACCCACGGCAACAGCTACGGGGAGAACATCGCCACCTTCGTAAACGGCCAGAACACCCGCGACGGCGGCACGCACCTGGCCGCCTACCGCGAAGCCATCGCCAAAACCTTCAAGGACTTTTACAAGAAGGATTACAAACCCGAAGATATCCGCCAGGGCATTGTGGGCGCTATCTCCATCCAGATCCAGGAACCCATCTTCGAAGGCCAGACCAAGACCAAGCTGGGCAGCACCTACATGTGGGAGAAGCAGGTGAAGGCGGCCGACGGCACCTCCAGCGTGGACCGCGGCCCCACCATCCGCACCTTCGTGAACGATTTTGTCACCAAGAACCTGAACGATTACCTCCACCGCCATATGGAAATCGTCCCGGTGATCGAGGACAAGATCAAGGCCTCCCAGGCCGAACGCGAAGAGATTGCCGGCGTCCAGAAGAAATCCCGCGAGCGCGCCAAGAAAACGGCCGTCTACAACAAGAAACTGCGGGACTGCCGCTACCATTTCTGCGACACCCGTTTCCCCAAGGGAATGGAAGACCAGCGGGAGAAGACCTCCATCTTCATCACGGAGGGAGACTCCGCATCCGGAACCATCACCAAAGTGCGCAACGCCAACAACCAGGCCGTTTTCAGCCTGCGCGGCAAACCCATCAACTGCTTCAAGGAAAGCCGCAAGCGAGTGGCCGAAAACGAAGAACTGAACCTGCTCATCGCCGCCCTGGGCGTGGAGGAAGACCTGGACAACCTGCGCTACAACAACATCATCGTGGCCACGGATGCCGATGACGACGGCATGCACATCCGGATGCTGGTGCTCACCTTCATCATGAAGTACTATCCGGAGCTCATCCGCCGCGGACACGTGTACATCCTCCAAACGCCCCTGTTCCGCGTCCACAACAAGAAAGACATCCGCTACTGCTACTCCATCGAAGAGCGCGACAAAGCCGTCAAGGATTTGAAAACCGGCGTGGAGATCACCCGCTTCAAAGGCCTGGGGGAAATCTCCTCGAATGAGTTCGTGGACTTCATCGGCGAAAATATGCGCCTGGACACCGTGAAGCTGGCCGATGAAGAATCCATCTCCACCATTATGGAATTCTATATGGGCATCAACACCTATGAACGCCAGCATTTCATTATGGACAACCTCCGAAGCGAAAAAGAATTGGAAGACGTTAATATTTAACGATATGGGCAAGCAAATCAAAACAACGGTAGGCCCCCGCTGGGCCAAGTTCTGCGGCTGGATGCTGAAGAAAATGGGATGGACCTCCGTAGGCGGCCCTATGCCCGAGGCCAAGGCCATCGTGCTGGGCGTTCCCCACACCACAGTCCGGGACTTCGTGGTCTGCTACTTCTTCTATACCCAGTTTGGCAAAGTAGCCCATATCATGATCAAGAAGGAGTTCTTCTTCTGGCCCCTGGGGCCCATCCTGCGCGCCTGCGGCGCCGTTCCCGTGGAACGGAAAAACGCCGCCTCGCTGGTTAAGAGCCTCATCACCATTATGGAAGAAGTGCCCGAATTCCATCTGGCCATTGCGCCGGAAGGAACCCGCAAAGCCACCACCAACTGGAAGAGCGGATATCATCTTATCGCCCGCGAAACCGGCGCCACCGTGTACCTGGGGTACTACGACTGGGGCCGCAAGCGCATCAGCGTGGGCGAACCGTTTGAACTGACCGACGATCCCAAGGCCGATATGAAACGAATTTACGACCATTATCGCCCTCTGGGCCTTCAGGGATACCACAAGGATCAGTTCGTTATCCCCGAACCTTAAAATAGCTTTTATGGCAAAAAAAATCAAAAGTCCCTACAAGGCCTGGCGCAAATACCGCAATCGCGAAAACACCTGCACCACCCTCCACAAGGTCTTTGACTACGCCACCACCCATTACGCCAACCGGATTGCCTACCAATACGTAGATGGCGGTCAACAGTATACCTACGCGGATTTCCGCACCAAAGTGGAACGCCTGTCGCAGCGAATGAGCCGTTTCGGCATCAAGCACGGAGACCGGGTGGCCATCCTCTCACAGAATATGCCCAACTGGGTGGTCGCCTTCTTCGCCGCCACCGCGTTCGGCCGTATCGCCGTCCCTATGCTCCCGGACAGTTCGCAGAACGAGGTTTCCAACATCCTCACCCATTCCGAGTCCAAAGTGCTGTTCATCTCCCAGCGGATGATGGGCAAACTCACGGAGGAATGCCGCAAGAAACTCACCCTGGTCATCGACATCGAAACCTTCGAGTTCCTCAAGAAGGACAAGGAAGACTTCAAGTGCAACGGCTGGGTCAAAGACCCCCTCCCGGACGACCTCGCCTGCATCATCTACACTTCCGGCACCACCGGAAAGGCCAAGGGCGTGATGCTCAGCCACCGGAACTTAAGTTCCAACCTGGCATCGGCCTTCAAGGCCAAGCCGGCGTTCAAGAAAGACCGTTTCCTGAGCATCCTCCCGGCCGCCCACGCCTATGAGATGAGCGTCTCCACGCTGTATTCCTTCTACGTGGGCGCCACCTGCTACACCTTGCAGAAACCGCCCACTCCCACCATCCTGCTGGGGGCCATGAAGACGGTCAAGCCCACCATCGTTTGCTCGGTGCCGCTCATCATCGAGAAGGTGATCAAGAACAGCGTCTGGCCCACCATCCGCAAGAGCCGCGTGCTCTCCTGGGCCGATCGGAGAATCCCCCACATCCTGCACTGGTTCATCGGCCGGCGTATGATCCAAACCTTCGGCGGCAAGCTCGCCTTCTTCGGCGTGGGCGGCGCCAAACTGGACCCCGCCGTGGAGCAGTTCCTCATAGACTGCCACTTCCCCTATGCCGTGGGTTACGGCCTCACGGAGACGGCTCCCCTGGTGTGCAATGTGATGGTGGACAAGAAAAAGCACCTGGGTTCCATCGGCCCGGCCTCCTACCGGGTGGACATCCGGCTGGACAACGTGAACCCGGCCAACGGCGAAGGTGAGATTGTGGTCCGCGGCGACAACGTGATGCTGGGCTACTACAAAGACCCCGAACGCACCCTGCAGGTGCTGGACGACGAAGGCTGGTTCCACACCAACGATGTAGCCACTATGGACGAAAACGGCCTGTATTACATCAAAGGCCGCTTGAACAATACCATCCTGGGCCCTTCCGGCGAAAACATCTATCCGGAAGAGATCGAACAGGTGATCAACAACATCGAAGGCGTGGAAGAATCGCTGGTGATGGAGCGCGACGGCAAGCTGGTGGCCCTGGTGAAGTTCCAGGACAACGCCATCGACTGGAACCAGGAGAAGGAAGACAAGTGGTTCGAGGAACTGGATATCCGCAAGAAGGCCGTTATGGACTGGGTGAACAAGACCGTGGGCAAGAATTCCAAGATCGGCGAAGTAGAAGCTATGAAGGAGCCCTTCGAGAAAACCGCCACCCAGAAGATCCGCCGCTTCAAGTACAAGGATTCCCACGGCGACGAGCCCCAGCATCCCAAGGAAGACAAGAAGAAGGATGAATAGACGGAACCTGGCCATTGATATGTTCCGGGGTCTCACCATGACCCTGATGGTGTTCGTGAACGAATTCTGGAAAGTTCTGAACGTTCCCCACTGGATGGAGCATACGGCCACCCTGGAAGACGGAATGGGCCTGTCCGACATCGTCTTCCCTATGTTCCTCTTCGCTATGGGCCTTTCCATCCCTTATGCCCTGGAACGCCGCCAGGAGAAAGGCTACAGCACCGAAAGCACGCTCGGGCACATTATAAGCCGGACGTTCGCCCTGCTGGTGATGGGTGTTTTCATCTGTAACCAGGAATCCCGCGAGATGGCCGGCAACCGGGGGCTTTGGCTGCTGCTCCTCATTATCGGCTTTTTCCTCACCTGGAACCAATATCCAAAGGAATGGAAGCCTGCGCGCTGGTGCCGCCTGACCGGAGCGCTGCTTCTCACAGGATTGGCCCTCTATTATCGAACCCCGGACGGGCACCACTTGCAGAGCCTATGGTGGGGTATTCTGGGACTCATCGGCTGGACGTACCTGTTCTGCTCCCTGGCCTATCTGCTGTGCCGGGAGCGCAAGTGGATACTCCCGCTCCTGTGGCTGGGCCTCTGCCTGGTGAACCTTTCCGTGATGCGCATGCGGGACGGCAGTGTGCTCATCGGCCCCAATGTCCTGGCCGATCTGGTCCGGGCACTCCAGCTGGGGACCGGCTCCTGCGCCATTATGGGTCTGGGCGGCGTACTGCTCACCCTGGCCGATGGACAGCTGCAGAAAGAATCCGCCGGGAAACGCCTGGGCCTGGCCTTTGCCGCCGCGGCCGTCCTGCTGGTGCTGGGCATGGCCGTCCACACGGGCTGGATCATCTCCAAGAACCTGGGGACGCTGCCCTGGTGCCTGTTTGTCCTGGCCCTTTCCGCAGCCCTTTATGCTGTACTGCGCTATATGGAAAGAAGGGGCTGGACCGGCTGGTTCAAACCCCTCTCTGTTGCAGGAACCGCCACCCTGACGGTGTATATGATTCCCTATCTGTTCGTGGTGCTCTGGGTCTTTGTGGAGCCCACCATCGCACCCTGGCTCACCGGCTGGGTGGGCGTTGCCAAATGCGCCCTGATGGCCGCTGTCTACCTTGCCTGCGCCTGGGGACTCACCAAGGCGGGCATCAAATTGAAGATTTAGAATCGGCTATCTCCTGCAGGATGGTCCCTATCTGATAAAGGCCGCGGGGCACGTGGAAGCAGCCCTTCCACTTGCCGCCCTTGAGCGGTAGCAATACCTCTCCCCTGCGGTTCAGATACCCGAACCATTCCGGATACAGCGGATCCTTGAAACGGGTCCAGAGATATTCGTCCAGTTTCTGGAACCACTCCAGGGCCTTTTCGTTGCCCGTAAGCTGGTACCCCTTGATCATGCAGATGGCGCTCTCGATGTGCACCCACCAGAGCTTCTGGTCCCACTCCAGTTCCTGGGTGGGATAGCCCTTGCGGTCCATAAAATAGAAGATACCGCCATACTCCTTGTCCCAGCCATAATCGATTACCCGAAGGGCAATCTCCATGCTCTTGTCGATGATATCCTGCCGATGGAGGCGCAGCCCCAGGTTCATCATGAACCAGAGGGCTTCGAGGTCGTGGCCGGGGTTTATGCGCCGGCCTTCGAAGCAGTCGATGAGGCTGCCGTCCGGAGCCAGATTCTCCACCATTACGCCTAAATCGGGCTGATAGAAGACATCGAAGACCTCGTGTAAAGCTTCGTCTATAGTCTTGTCCAACAAGGACTTATCTTCGATGATAGGTTCAATCTCCAGCGCCATGTTGCAGATGATCATTGGCAGGGCAAAATCCTTCATCGGGCGCGTTCCGGGCACGGCTTTGAGCCACTTACCCTTGGGATTGGAACGGCGGTCCAGGATGCGTTGGAAGGTCTTGCGGGCTATATCGGCCCAATGTTCCTCGCCGGTGGCTACGGCCAGCTGGGCAAAGGCCATGCAGGCAAAGGTGTTGGAGAAAATGTTATACGGAGCAATGATGGGCTTGCCCTCCCGCGTGAGGGAGAAATAGAAGTCGTAGTTGCCGTCGTGGCCGAACTTTTCCAGGAATTCGGCCCCCTGGCGGGCGCAGATCCACACTTCCCGGCCCTGCAGCCAGACGAATTTGTCGGTGTCGAAAACACTGCCGTCGCGGTTCAGGCACGTGAAATAACCGCCGTAGGTAAAGTCCTGTGATTTTTCCAGCCAGAAGGGTAAGACGCTGTGATATAATTCGTTTTGATAACGTGCCGCCAATGCAGCGAAATCTGTGCTCATTTTTCAGTAGTTTTGCTAAACAAAAATAGCTATATTTGTGTTATTAACCGCAGAAATTATGGAAAATCGTCGTTCGTTTTTGAAGAAAGGAGCCCTGGCGGCTGCCGCTGCCCCGCTGCTGGCATCGGCCTGCAAACCCGCCGGCGGGCAAGACAAATATGGCATTGACCCGGATCCTTCCGTTAACAGCACCCTCATAGTTCCCAAAGCCGCCGGCCTGCCCATTACCGGCACCTTCCTGGATGAGATTTCGCACGACATCCCCCACCAGAACTGGGGAGAAAGGGAGTGGGACCGGGACTTCCGTTACATGAAAGCCATTGGCATTGATACTGTTATCGATATCCGCTGCGGCTACCGCAAGTTCATCACCTATCCCTCCCCCTACCTGCTCAATAAAGGCTGCTACATGCCGTCCCTGGACCTCATCGATATGTTCTGCCGGCTGGCCCAGAAGTATGACATGAAGTTCATGCTGGGCCTGTACGATTCCGGCAAATACTGGGACACCGGCGACATGAGTTATGAGGTGGAAGCCAACCGCTTCGTGATAGACGAAGTGTGGGAACGCTACGGTTCCAAGTACAAGAGCTTCGGCGGCTGGTACATTTCCGGAGAAATCTCCCGCGCCACCAAGGGAGCCATCGAGAGCTTCCGCACCATGGGCCGGCAGTGCAAGGAAATCAGCGGCGGCCTGCCCACGTTCATCTCGCCTTGGATCGACGGCAAGAAGGCCGTGGATGCCGCCAGCGGCAGCCTCACAAGGGATCAAGCCGTGTCCGTAGAGCAGCACGAGCGCGAATGGAACGAGATTTTCGACGGCATCCACGACTATGTGGACGCCTGCGCCTTCCAGGACGGGCACATCGACTACGACGAACTGGACGCCTTCTTCAGCGTGAATAAGAAGTTGGCCGATAAATACGGCATGCAGTGCTGGACCAACGCCGAAAGCTTCGACCGCGACATGCCCATCCGCTTCCTGCCCATCAAGTTCGACAAACTGCGCATGAGCCCGCAGAGCGCCTATGCCCAGGCCGGTCACCTCTACGACCGCTACAAGGAGTACTTCAACCTATAGACCATGGCCCAAACCGAACATCCGGGATACATTCTCTTTCTTTCCTGCGTCGCCGCCCTGGGCGGCATCCTCTTCGGCTACGACACCGCCGTCATCTCCGGCACCACGGACATCGTGAGCCAGCAGTTCCGTCTGGGCGAACTGGCCACCGGATGGTACGTGGGCTGCGCCCTCATCGGCTCCATTATCGGCGTGCTGGTGGCCGGCGTGCTCAGCGACTTCCTGGGGCGGAAGAAGACGATGCTCATCGCCGCCCTCATGTTCAGCATCTCCGCCATCGGATGCGCTGTGTGTCAGGGATTTACAGACCTGGTTATCTACCGCATGATCGGCGGTTTCGGCATCGGCGTGGTATCCATCGTCTCCCCTATCTACATCTCGGAAGTGGCGCCGGCCGAAAAGCGCGGCACCCTGGTTTCCCTGTACCAGTTGGCCATCACCGTGGGCTTCCTCCTGGCCTATCTGATGAATTATCTGGTACTAAAGGGGGCCGATACTTCCGCCACAGACCCCTCACTGGGTTCCCGCATGTTCAACAACGAATACTGGAGAGGCATGCTGGGCTATGAAACCCTTCCGGATCTGCTCTTCCTGGTCCTGATCTTCTTCATTCCCGAAAGCCCGCGCTGGCTGGCCGTGCGCGGGGAGCGGAAAGACAACAGCGAGGAATGGAAAGCCCTTCGAGAACCCGGCATCCTTCTGGCGGTGATAGTGGGCGCGTGCATTGCCATCCTGGGCCAGTTCATGGGTGTCAATGCCGTACTGTATTACGGTCCTACCATCTTCAAAGACGCCGGTTTTGAGGATCCCCTCTTCTCCACCATTCTGGTAGGCGTGGTGAATATGCTCACCACCGTCATTGCCCTCCTGATCATTGACAAGGTGGGCCGTAAACAACTGGTCTGGTGGGGCGTAGGCGGCATGATCTTGTGCCTGCTCATGATCGGAATCTACTTCCTGCCGGCCATCCACTTGCCCACCGGCTTCATGCTGGTATTCTTCCTGCTCTATGTCTTCTGTACGGCCATCTCTATCAGCGCCGTGGTGTTCGTACTGCTGAGTGAAATGTATCCCAACCAGGTGCGCGGTCTGGCCATGTCCATCGCCGGCTTCGCCCTTTGGGTGGGCACCTACCTTATCGGCCAGTTAACCCCCTGGATGCTCAAGAATCTCACCCCGGCCGGCACTTTCTTCCTCTTCGCCTTCATGTGCCTGCCGTATCTGTTTATCATGTGGAAATATATTCCGGAAACTACCGGAAAAACCCTGGAGGAAATTGAAAGTTACTGGAAAAATAGGTAACTTTGTAGACTATGAAAATTCTGATCGTCGTCAATAATCTATATGTGCAGGGTAACGGACTGTGCGCATCGGTCCGCAGAACCATCGCCGAACTTAAAAAGATGGGAGAGGATGTCCGCGTGCTTTCCGGTCCCAATAAGAACGCAGACCAGCCGCAGCCGGATTTCCCCTTGAAGGAATACGTTTTCCCTATCTTCCAGCCCATCATCGAGGCCAATGGTTTCTCCTACGCCGAATCCGATGAAAAGGTAATCGAAGAAGCCGTCCGTTGGGCGGATGTAGTGCATCTGGAAGAGTTCTTCGTCCTGCAGTGGAAGGTGGTGAAAGCCGCCAAACGCCTGGGGAAACCCCTCACCGCCACCTATCATCTCCATCCGGAAAACATTACCAACAACATAGGCCCGCTCCTGGCCAAATGGCCCAACTTCAACCGCGGCATTCTCCGTGGATGGAAGAAACTCATGTGTGATGAATGCAAGTTTATCCAGTGCCCCACCATGAATGTCCAGGACCGTCTGCGCCGCTATCATTTCAAGCCCGCCACGGAGGTCATTTCCAATGGTGTCATTCCGGATGCCTGCATCAGGCCCACTACCCCGCCGGAGAATTATTTGAATCCGGAGCGCCCGCTAGATGTGATTTACATTGGCCGCTTATCGGCCGAAAAAGACCAGACCACGCTGCTGGAGGCCATGCGTTACAGCCAGTATGCCCAGCGCATCCGCCTGCATTTCGCCGGCAACGGCCCCAAGGCCAAAAAATATAAAAAACTGGCCAAAAAGTTGGTGGAGGAAGGTGTCTTGAAATACGAGCCCGTCTTCTGCTTCCTGAACCGCGATGAACTGCGGGAACTGGCCGCCAACGCCGATCTGGCCATTCACTGCGCCAACATCGAGGTAGAAGGCCTCTCCATCATGGAAGCCATGCAGCAGGCCGTCACGCCCATCATTGCCGTGGGCCGATACACCGGCACCGCACAGTTCGCGCTGGACCGCCACTGCAAATTCCCTGAAAAGAATCCCGAAGCCCTGGCCAACCGCATTGACTATTGGCTCTCCCGCCCCCAGGAACGCTGGGAAATGGGCTTCCGCCACGCCAAAGAAATGGAAGACTACGACATAGAAAAGTCTGTCCAAAAGCTTCGGGAAGCCTGGGCCAAGGTAATCTAAAAAAAGTGTGACCTGAGTCAATTGACTTAGGTCACTTTTTTTTGTGTTCGTATGTCGCAGGTCCGCTTTTTTTCCCTCACCTGCTACGCAAATCGGTCATACAGAACGTATAACGTCGCAGGTCAGCCATTTTTTACCGACTTGCGACGTTTGGGGACTGTTCTGTCCTCCTGTTTTTGCTGGTCTGAACATGGTTGGCGCTGGTCAGTAATGTTTGCGGTGCGAGTCAGTGCAGTAAGCGGGGCAGGTCGGTCATAACCGGGGCAGGTCGGTAACGCGAGTGGTACAGGAGGGTGTGGTAAGCGGAGCAAGTCCGATTCGGGGTGAGGGACCGGCGCCACCTGAACGCTTAGAATGCCGATTTGCGGCGCCGGTCAGTAGGATGAAATCGGACCTGCTCCGCTTACCCTACTGACCTGCTCCAAGACTGGTGGTTACACCAATAGGATGGAAGGGAAAGACACTCCCGGGGGACTCCATTACGCGCTTTGCGCTCCATTCCGGCCCCTCCCATTGTATCCTGCGTCCCCTTCGGGAACTTGTCTCCAACGGGCCCCTCCCCCTGCCCTCGTCCGGGGGTGGACAAGCCCAGAATGACAATCCGGGAGCAAAACTCCCTGTTTTTGCTCCCGAAAGCTACAAATTACATCATTTGGGAGCAAAATATCCTCTTTTCGCTCCCGATTGCTCCTATTTCGAATCCTTTAACACTTTTTAACAAATTCCGTTTGGCGTTCTCAAATGAGGCTGCTATCTTTGTGCCAAGTTCCACAGAATATTTGACCTCCGGATGCAAGATTCCCGATAATCCTGTGTTTAACGGTTGTATGGTTGACATTTGCTTATGAAAAGACTTGTTTTTTGGGCTGCCATGGCCACATTGGTCCTTTCCGGATGTGAAAAAATCTATACTGAGGAAGAACTGGGAGTAATCGTTGAATGGGTGCGTTGTGGCTGGAGCGAGGTTAAGAACGAAACGGAAGCCTCGGTAAAACTCACCACCTCATATCCGTTGGGATACCATGATGATGTCACATCCGTTATCAAGGCTGGTGAGATGGTGAAGCTTGACATAGGCGCAGCGGCACCCGGTGTGTCCATTAATGAAAGCCTCCGGGCCGTCATCCAACTTGCCGACGGGACGGAGATTATCTGTGTTCAAGCCCAGCAGATGACACCTTGGGCGGAGCGTTTCTACACCAACTATGAGAAGGAGGACACCTATGAGGTTATAGATCTTGACGGGAAGAAACTGCGCCATGATATGGTCATCCTTACTTACCACATTGACCAAACGCTCATTGACTTGTGGAAAGAGAGCCAATTGATTGATGGCGGCTGGCCGGCTATCCAGTTGGACAGACCCGAGATTAATCTTCCTTCTGAAGGTGGTACGATGGTCGTTTCCATGCTCAATTACAAATCCTGGTGGATTAATGGCGGTTATTCCGCCGAACCTGATGAAGAAGGAGTTTGGCGGCCGATCGAAAATTACATTTTAGCCACTTCTTCGGATGGGGAGCAGGCCTGCACATATGACATACTTGAAGGGAATTGGTTCCATGCTATGGTTCCGAACAAAGGCCAAAGCAATCAAGTATTCATTACGGTCGATCAAAACTATCTTGCAAAGCCCCGTCATGCCATTATAGAGATGGAATGTGGCGATGTCTTCACCACCATCAAGGTAAATCAGCCGTAACCGGCTGCACATCAATACATAAAAAAGGGAGTAACCCAACCAATGAGTCACTCCCCTTTTACGAGTTCCGAATGAATTATTCGGCTACCACATTGAATTTGAAGGTGGCCTTGATGGCTTTGTAGAGCTTCACGGAAGCTTCGTACTCACCGCACTCCTTCACCTCACCGGCGAGGATGGTGATGTCCTTCTTGTCAATGTTCAGACCCTTGGCGTTCAGAGCCTCGGCCAGGTCCATGGTGGTGACGCTGCCGTAGAGCTTGCCGCTCTCGGACACTTTCACCTTCACTTCCACGGTCTGGGCGCCAATGGTAGCGGCCAGAGCTTCGGCGTCGGCTACGAGCTTAGCCTCTTTGTGGGCGCGCTGACGGAGGGTCTCCGCGTGCTGTTTCTTCACACTCTCGGTGGCCACGGTGGCATAGCCCTGGGGCACCAGATAGTTCATGGCATAACCGGCCTTAACTTTTACAATCTCACCGGCGTAACCCAGATTGGTTACATCTTTCTTGAGCAAAATTTCCATAAGGCAGATTATTTAAGAAGGTCAGTAACATACGGAAGCAGAGCGAGGGAGCGGGCACGCTTGATGGCCTGGGCAACCTTGCGCTGGAACTTGAGGGAAGTACCGGTGATGCGGCGGGGAAGGATCTTACCCTGTTCGTTCAGGAACTTCTTCAGGAACTCAGGATCCTTGTAATCTACATACTTGATACCGGCCTTCTTGAAACGGCAGTATTTCTTCTTGCGAACCTCTACGGTCGGGGGGTTCAGATAGCGGATTTCTTTATTTTCGTTTGCCATAATTGTGTCCTCCTAATTATTCAGCAACGGGAGCTTCGGCGGCAGGAGCAGCCTTGGCAGCCTTGTTAGCGCGACGTTTCTCTGCGTATGCAACGGCATCCTTGTCGAGGGCGACAGTGAGGAAGCGGATGATGCGCTCGTCACGGTGATACTGGGTTTCGAGGGTGGCAACGAACTGAGAGTCGGCCTTGAACTCGATCAGGTAATAAAAACCTGTGGTTTTGTGCTGGATGGGATAAGCGAGCTGACGCAGGCCCCAATCCTCTTGGTACACAATCTCACCGCCGTTATCTTCGATGAGCTTGACGTACTTGGCAACCGCTTCCTTCATCTGGGTCTCAGACAAAACGGGAGTTGCAATGAAAACGGTTTCGTACTGGTTAACCATAATTAATTGTTTATAAATGAGTTACTATCCTTCGGGCAACATTATGGCCCAAAAAGGACTGCAAATATACGAATTTCAATCGGAAAAACAAAATATTTTCAGCCCTTGTCCAATCGGCCGATCCGCTGTAACTTGCCGATGCAAAAGCTGTCGACAAATCGTCTGATCGATCGCCGTCAGGTACCCCTTTTTGCACCGATGCCGGCAGGCCGGACCCACCCCGACCCACCGGCATCGCCGTATCTAGAGCTAAAGACTACTTTTCAGGAATATTGGCCAGAATGGCTTTGAGATATTCCCAGATGCGGGCCACGGACGCAATGTTCACTTTCTCGTCCGGGCTGTGCGGATAGCGGACCGTAGGGCCGATGGACACCATCTCCCAGTTGGGATACTTGGCACCCATGATGGCGCATTCCAGACCGCCGTGCGTAGCCATAATCTTAATGGGATGGCCATACACCTTTTCGTACTGCTCCATGCAGACCTTATTGATTTCCGTTCCCAGCTTGGGGGTCCAGCCGGAGTAGCCGCCCTTGAACTGGATGGAATCCGCGCCGGCTAGCTCGAAGATGCACTGCACGCGCTGGGCCAGGGCCGCCTTGGCGGTATCCACTGCGCTGCGCATAAGGCTGTGGATGGTGATCCGGCCTTTCTCCGTGCGCACGATGGCCATATTGATGGAAGTCTCCGTAAGGCCTTCCATGGTACGGCTCATACGGATTACGCCCGACGGGCAGGCCAGCATGGCCTTGAGGGCGCGCAGCATCACGCTGCCCTGGATGAACTTGGGTTCCACGGGAGCGTCCTCCACGAAGAGCTGGGCAGAAGGGTCGGATTCGGCGAATTCGGCCTTGATCTCCGCGAAGACGTTGGCGATGCATTCCTTCACGGCCGCCACGTTCTCCTTCGGGAGCACCAGCAGGGCTTCGGCCTCGAACGGAATGGCGTTGCGCAGGCTTCCGCCGGTAAAGTTGACCACCTTCACGCCGAAGAGTTCCACCACGGGAAGGAGCATACGGGCCATAGCCTTGTTGGCATTGGCGCGGTACAGGGCGATGTCCATACCGGAATGGCCACCCTGCAGGCCTTTCACCGTGACCTTGAGGCCCTTGCTGCCCATCGGAGTCTTGTATTTGAGATACTTGAAGGAGGCCGATACGTCCAGGCCGCCGGCGCAACCCACGCACAGCTCACTCTCGTCCTCGGAGTCCAGGTTCAGGAGGATATCCCCCTTCAGGAGGCCCGGGCTCAGTTTATTGGCGCCCGTCATGCCGGTTTCCTCGTCGTAGGTGACCAGGATCTCCAGCGGTCCGTGCTTAACGGAAGGATCTTCCAGCACAGCCAGGCTCAGGGCTACGCCCATACCGTTATCGGCACCCAAAGTAGTGCGGTCGGCCGTTACCCATTCGCCGTCTACATAGGCATTGATGGGGTCTGTGAGGAAGTTGTGCGGGGAGTCGGAGGTTTTCTGCGGCACCATATCCATATGGCCCTGCAGGATCACGCCCTTGCGGTTTTCCATACCGGGCGTGGCCGGCACGCGGATAATCACGTTGCCGCCGCCGTCCAGGACGGTGTCGAAGCCGTGGGACAGGCCCCAGTTATACAGATAATCAATCACTTTCCCTTCGTGCTTGGAGGGACGGGGAATCTGGGTAAGTGCATAGAAGTTCTTCCAGACTACTTGCGGTTCTAAATTTTGAATGCTCATAATATGTGGTTTGAATAATTATTTCGATAAGATCAGAACGCTTTCCCGCCCCAGCTGATAGAAGGGAATGCGTGTTTGCAGCATAGGCTGGCCGTCGCGGGAGAACGTGACCCGGCAAACCTGCGGAATGCGGTAACGGACAGCGCCCTTGCCCGATTTGCGTTGGGACTGCTCTTCCGGGAGGGTTCCTTCGGGATGCAGTTCCAGATAATAGGGTGTACCCTTGGTGCCTTCCGCCACCGGGCCTTCGTCGGTAAGACGGAACACCAGATAACGGTGATTGGTCACGCCGGCCGAAGGAAGCACCTCGAACACGTAGCTTTGCTTGCGCACTACCGAGTAACCGCGGAACAGGGCCATATACTCTTCCTCCGTCCGTTTCAGTTCATCCAGGGCGGCCTGCATGGCCTCGCCGGAATAGTTGGCGTCCGTATCCCCCATCGCGATGTCCAGGCGGGCCTGCCGGATGCTCAGGATCTTTTCCGCCGCCTCCTGGGCTTTGTCCTCCAGGGTCTTGTCCACCATCACTTTTTGCTCTACCGGAACACTCACCAGGGCGGTATCGGTCTGTATCTGCTCATAAACAATCTGCACCACCTGCTTCCGGGGCTCCGTGAGTCCTTTGTCGGAATAATCGGAGCGGAGGCCGGGCTGGAAGTTCCAGCGGGTTTGCTCATCGGAACCGCCCAGGGAAACCAGTCCCTGCGCCCCCAGGGCCATCAGCGCGGCGCTTTCGGCATCGCAGGTGTACCAGGCGCCCGTATCGGCCTCCACGCGCGGAAGCAGTTCCACGCGGGTGATTTCGGTGGAGATCCTGTCTCTGTCTTCCACCGACATATTGAGCATGTGCTTGGCGTAAGCGGCGTAAGGTCCGGCGAAGAAGGATTCCTGCCGGACATCCACCTTCACGGTAACGGAGGTGGCGGGCAAGGCATAGGGAATCTCCTGCGCCTGCAAGGCGGCCGACAACAGGGCCAGCGCCAGTATTAAGCCTGTCTTTTTCATTGTAATTTCCATCTTTTATGGGTCCAGAGGTAGTTCCAGGGTTGTTTTTCCAGATCTGCCTCCAGCAGTTGATAAAATCTTTGCATCAGTTCCAGCGGCTGTTCCCCGGCGGCGTGCTCACTGATGGGCACCACCTCCAGGCGGTATCCCCCGCCCTCCCGGCATTCCATCCGGAGATAGCCCACCGCCATATCCAGCTTCACCGCCAGTTCGGCCGCGCCCGTCATCGTGGGGGTATCGCGGTGCATAAAGTGCACGAAATTCTTGCGGTTGGCATAATACGGGAACTGGTCCGTGATGAAGGAATAGCCGTACTTCTGATCCCGGCGGTCCAGCACAAAACGGATGGCGCTCCGGGCTTCCACATAGCCTTTGAAATCCAGATCCACCACGGCGGCCGTGCGGATACGGGCCATCAGGCGGTCTGCCCGGGGACTGGAGAGCTGCCGGTAGGTGACGGCAAAGGTATCCGAGGTGATGGCCAGCGGCACTCCGTAACTGTAATTGAGGATGCCGCCGATGAGTTCCCAGTTGCCCATATGGGACTGTAGCAGCATCAGCTGCCTGGCACCGGCAAACAGGCGGTTCAGTTCCTCCGGGTTGGCGAACTCTACAATATGGCTGTCCCGCAGGCGTTTGCGGCACTTCTCTCCCGTGTATCGGCCAAACCAGAAGGCTTCTTTCACGATGGTGGCCAGGTGTTCATAGAACTGCTTGTGGATGGCCTGGATTTCCTCATAGGTCTTCTCCGGAAAACTACGGCTCAGGTTCACCGTCACCACATCTGAGCGGTAACGGAGCACACTGCGCAGGAACCAGGCCAGGAAAGACATCTTACTTCTTATAAGGGTATTCCTTAACAACCTCCAAGAGGCGGTCCGGATAGTTGGAGATAATGGCCTCCACGCCCAGGCCGATGAGGCGGCGCATCTCGTCTTTGTCGTCCACGGTCCAGGTAACCACCTTCATCCCGTGGTTGTGGGCATACTCCATCAGTTCCGCATCCACGTTGTCGTGTTCGGGGCTTAACCACTGCGGGGTGAAATCCAGCTTGGACATAGCCTCATCCACGTCTTTCTCATAGCCTTCCAGAAGATAGGCCAGGATATGGCCGGGATATTTTTCATTGATGTAGTTGAGGGCACGCTCGTCGAAGCACTGGACAATGAGACGGTCTCCCAGGCCGCGGGCATCCAGCATTTCCATACAAAGGTCCGTGAACTCCTTGTATTCCGGCCAGTGCTCCCCTTCAATGCCGCCGTCGTAGTCCGGGTCACTCTTGATTTCAATATTGTACTTCATGGGCGGAAGGCCCTTTTCCTTGCAGTAGGCCTCCACGGCATCGATCACCTCTGCGGCGCGCTGTTTCACGGCAGGCTGGCAATTCTTTTCCGGCCAGTCGGGATTGGGCTTGGTGCCCACGTCCCACTTCAGGATCTCCTCATAGGGCAGGTTCCAAAGGTAAACGCGCTCATCTTCCGCCATCACGGGCGTGCCGTCCGGACGGGTGGCGTAGCGGTGATGGAAGTATTTGTCGTGCGACAGGATCACCTCTTTGTCCTGGGTAACGCACAGGTCCATTTCCAGCGTATTCACGCCCAGATCCACCGCATTGAGCATGGCCGCGAGGGATTCTTCCGGATACAAACCCATGCCGCCGCGATGGGCCTGCACATCCGTAATGTATTGAACCTGCTCCTTTTCCCCGCAGGAAACGAGCATCGCCGCCACGGCGGCCAGACAGAGGAATGACTGTTTCATAGTATGTTTTGATTATTTCTTTCCAATCATACAAATTTAGGGAATTCCCCCCAAATAAACAAGTGAAGCCCGCCAGGGGCAGTTTAATTTGGCAAAGTCAGAAAAATTCCCCAATTTTGTAAGGATAAGGCAACTATAAACTAAAACCCAATATTATGTTCAAAGGACAACCCAAAGGTCTATTCGCCCTGGCACTGGCCAATACCGGTGAGCGCTTCGGCTATTACACCATGATCGCCGTCTTTGCGCTCTTCCTCAGGGCCAATTTCGGCCTCTCGGCAGGTACTGCCGGAACCATTTACAGCTCGTTCCTCATGCTGGTGTACTTCTTCCCGCTCATCGGCGGTATCCTGGCCGATAAATTCGGCTTCGGCAAGATGGTCACCACCGGCATCATCGTTATGTTCCTGGGCTATCTGCTCCTGTCCATTCCGCTGGGCAGCGGCAGCGTCGCGCTGGTAGGTATGCTGGCGGCCCTGGTGCTCATCGGCTTCGGAACCGGCCTGTTCAAGGGCAACCTCCAGGTAATGGTGGGAGACCTGTACAATGAACCCCAGTACGCAGCCAAGCGTGACAGCGGCTTCTCCCTGTTCTATATGGCCATCAACATCGGCGCCCTCTTCGCCCCCACAGCCGCCATCCGCATCCGCGAATGGGCCATCGGCCTGGGCTTCGACGGCAATTCGGCCTATCATTTCTCCTTCGCCGTGGCCTGCGTGTCCCTGATTGTCTCCATCGCCATTTATTATGCTTTCCGTGCCTGGTTCAAGCACGTGGAGGGCGGCCACAAGAAAGACGGCAAAGCCCAGGTGGTGGATACCCTCACCCCGGAACAGACCAAGAAACGTATGGTGGCCCTGTTCCTGGTGTTCGCCGTGGTGATTTTCTTCTGGATGTCCTTCCACCAGAACGGCCTCACCCTCACCTATTTTGCCGATGAATTCACGGAGCGCAGCGCCTCCGGCATCGCCGCTATGCCGTTCAACGTATGGAACCTGGTGGCCGTGATTGCCATCGTATACGCCCTCTTCTCCATCTTCGACAAAGAAGCCACGCAGAAAGGCAAGTGGATCGGCGTGGGTGTGGTGGTGCTGGCCTGCGCCTATCTGGTCTGGCAGTACACCCGCCTGAGCGGCTCCATCGAGATCAGCGCCCCCATCTTCCAGCACTTCAATCCCTTCTATGTGGTAGCCCTCACACCGGTCTCCATGGCCATTTTCGGAGCCCTGGCCAAGAAAGGCAAGGAGCCTTCCGCTCCCCGCAAGATCGCTTACGGTATGCTGGTAGCCGCCGTGGCTTTCGGCCTTATGGTCTTCGCTTCCATCGGCCTGAATACGCCGGATGTACAGGCCGCCGCCCGCGAAGCCGGCATGCCGGAAACCCTGGTTTCCCCATACTGGCTCATCACCGTGTACCTGGTCCTCACCTTCGGCGAACTGCTACTGAGCCCCATGGGTATCTCCTTCGTTTCCAAGGTAGCTCCGCCCAAGTATAAGGGTATGATGATGGGTATGTGGTTCGTGGCCACCGCCCTGGGTAACTTCCTGGTGCAGGTGGGCGGTCACCTCTGGGGCAGCCTGCCGCTGTGGGTGGTCTGGACCGTGTTCCTGGCCGTCTGCGTCATCTCCGCCATCTTCATGTTCACCATGATGAAAAAACTCGAAGCAGCTACTGAGTAGAACCAACACCTTCTCTAAGTCCCTCCCCCGAGGGGATGGGTTTCGGGAGGGGGTAACGTTAAGCAATTCGGCACGAAGTGCCTAGATTGTATATAATATCAGGACCTAATGGCTCCGGGAAAACCACGGCATCGTACGGTGTTCTCCCGGAGCTGTTGGACTGTAGCGAGTTCGTGAATTCCGACGAGTTCGCCAAACACCTCTCCCCCTTCGCGCCGGAAAGCGCCTATATTACGGCCAGCCGCCTGATGCTCAGGAAGGTGCAGTACCTGTTTGACCGGCGGGAAGACTTCTGCATCGAGACCACCCTGGCCACGCGTTCGCTCATCAAGATGGTGCGCAGTGCCCAGGCCAAAGGATACTATGTAACGGTGATCTATTTCTGGCTCAACAGCGCCGACATCGCCGTGCAACGGGTGGCCAGCCGGGTGCAGGCCGGCGGACACGACGTCCCGGAGGAGACCATCCGCCGGCGCTACAAATTCGGCCTTAACTACCTGTTCCACAAATACATTCCCCTGTGCGACAAATGGATCCTGGCCGATAATTCCAACCCGCCCTTCGACATCATTGCCGAAGGCAGCAAGAAAGGCCTGGTGATCCGGGATATGGAACGGTACCAGCGGGTACGCTCGGAGGTCACCGACCAGATCGAGCCCCAGCGCCCCATCGAAAACCTCACGGAATTCATAGTAAAAGAAATTGCCAAAGCTCCGCTGGCCCACGACGGAGTCCCTTATCAGAATGATCCTATCTAAGTCCTCTTACTTTGACATCTTCCAGGTAAACGCGCCCTTGCTGGACAAGCTGGTGCAGGAGGCGATGGCTTCCGGCGGCAGCTACGCAGACCTCTACTTCGAGAATACCACCTACGGCAGCCTGCTGCTGCGCGACGGCGCCGTCACTTCCGGCGGCCTCCACGTGGACTTCGGCGTGGGCGTCCGGGTGCTCAGCGGCGAAAAAACCGGCTACGCGTATGCCGAAAGTACCGCCTGGGAAGACCTGGTGGCCTGCGCCCGCGCCGCCGCGCAGATTGCATCGGCCCCCGTGGACGTAAGTCCTTACGGCACCCGCAATCCCAGCCGGGGCGAACCCAACCCGGCGGCCGACCGCTACCCCCTGGAGCAGGCCTGGCGCGGCGTGCCCTTATCGGCGTTCCTCCCCTTCCTCCAGAAACTGGAGGCGGAAGTGCGGCGCCGGGACAACCGGGCGGTGAAAGTGATGGCCAACCTGGCCTTCCAGATGAGCGACATCCTAATGTATAACAGCGAGCGGGAACTCAAGTGGGACAGCCGGCCGATGGGCAGCGTATCGCTGTCGGTGGTGTTCCAGCAGAACGGCCTAACCGAGAACAAGTCCACCTCCCGCAGCTTCCGCAAAGGCGCCGAAATGCTGGATGAAGCCCTCATCCAGGTTATGGCGGAAGAGGTGGTGCACGGCGTGGACGAACGCTTTGCCGCCCGTCGGCCCAAAGGCGGCCAGATGAGCGTGGTGATGGGTGCAGGCGCTTCGGGCATCCTGCTGCACGAGGCCATGGGACACGCCTTCGAGGCTGATTTCAACCGGAAAGGCACCTCCATCTTCGCCGATAAGATGGGCCAGCAAATCTGCCCCCGGGGCATCCAGATCATCGACGACGGCACGTTGGCAGGCAACCGCGGCGCGCTGAATTTCGACGACGAAGGCATCCCCGGACAGAAGACCTATATGGTGGAGGACGGCGTGCTCACTTCCTATCTGCACGACCGTATTTCCGCTGCCCATTACGGCGTGCGTCCCACCGGCAACGGCCGGCGGGAGAGTTTCCGCTACGCCCCCCTGCCCCGTATGCGGGCCACCTATATGGAAAGCGGCAACGCCACGGCCCAGGACCTGATTGCCTCCGTGAAGAAAGGCATCTACGTGGACGAATTCTCCAACGGACAGGTCCAGATTGGCGAAGGGGATTTCACCTTCTACGTCAAATCCGGTTTCCTCATCGAGGAAGGCCGCCTGACCCAGCCCGTGAAGGACATCAACATCATCGGCAACGGCCCTGCCGCCCTGGCCGATATCCGCGGCGTAGCCGACGACCTGGCCATCGACCCGGGGGCCTGGACCTGCGGCAAGGAACAGTCCGTTCCCGTGAGCTGCGGCATCCCCACCGTATTGATTGGAAGTTTAACCGTAGGAGGCGAATAGGATGGTAAAAGCCCTGCTTACACAAGAAGAGATAGCCCTGGCCCGGCATTGCCTGGCCTATGCACAGGAACAAGGTGCCCAGAAAGTGCGCATCACCCTGTCCAAGAGCCTGATGAACCTGGTGGGCCTGCTCAACGGCGAGGTGGACAAGACCGCCCACGCGCTGGACCGTAGCCTGCAGCTGCAACTGTTCGTGGAAGGCCGATACGGCGCCTTCTCCAGCAATCGCCTGGAGAAGGAAGGGCTGGAGGCCTTCATCCGCGAGGCCATCGGCACCGTGAAAATGCTGGAGGCCGATTCCTACCGGGACCTCCCCGCTCCGGAACGCCTGGCCCGGGACGCCGTCTCCGGCCGCGAACTGGACCTGTACGACCCTGCCTATGAGACGCTTACGGCCGAGAAGCGCCGGGACCTGGCCCTGGCATCCTGTTACTTTCCCGCTGCACCCGTTTCTGTGGCTTTGGTGGCCGAGGAAGGAGAGTATTCCGATTCCGTCTTCGATTCCCTGACGCTGGATTCCCAAGGCCTGTATGCCCGGCATACGGAAAGTTCCTTTGAAATTGGGTACGAATCCACGGTGGAAGACGCCGCCGGTAATCATTTCTCCTCCTACTGGTGGGACGCCACGCCGCGGCTGCAGGACCTTCAGTGGAAGGACTGCGCCGCCACGGCTTGCCGGCGGGCGGTGGCCCAGATCGGCCCGCAGAGCGTTCCCGGCGGGAAATACACCCTCATCGTAGACAGTGAATGCGCCGCCAAACTGCTTACGCCCGTGCTCAATGCGCTGGGCGGCTTCTCCCTGCAGCAGAAGAACTCCTTCCTGGTGGACAGCCTGGATAAAAAGCTGTTCCCGGAGCAGCTCACCATTCTGGACGCTCCCCGTACGCCCGGCGACACCGGCTGCCGCCTCTTCGACAGCGAAGGCGTAGCCACCCTGGAGCGCGCGATCATCGAGAAAGGCGTAGTAAAGACTTATTTCTTAAATACTTATATGGCCGCCAAGATGGGCCTTCCGCCCACCGCGGAAGATGCCACCCGCGTGAAGTTGATGCCGGTTGGAGAGGCTCGGACCCTGGAAGACCTCCTGCAGCAGGTGGGCGACGGCATACTGGTCACCGGCTTCAACGGCGGCAATTCCAACCCGGCCACCGGCAACTTCTCCTACGGCATCGAGGGCTTCCTCATCCAGGGCGGCCAGCGCGTACATCCCGTGCGCGAACTGCTCATCACCGGCAACTTCCTCACCCTCTGGGGAAATCTCCTGGCCACCGCCCGGGACGCCCGCCCCTGCCTGTCCAAACTCATCCCCTCCCTCGCCTTCACCAATGTAGATGTCAGCGCATGAAGACTGCTGTTGTCATATTGAATTATAACACAAAGGATTACCTTCGTAAATTTTTGCCGGGCCTGGTGGCCTCCTGCGCCGGTCTGGACGCCCAAGTGGTAGTGGCCGACAACGCCTCCACCGACGGAAGTGCCGCCCTTATGCAGGCCGAATTCCCGGACGTTCCGCTCATCGGGCTGGACCAGAATTACGGCTTCACGGGCGGCTACAACCGCGCCCTGGCGCAGCTGGAGGCCGATTATTACCTGCTCATCAACTCCGATATCGAAGTGCCGGAAGGCTGGCTGCAGCCCCTGGTGGACTGGATGGACAGCCATCCGGACTGCGGCGCCTGCGGGCCCAAGCTGATCTCCTATGCCCAGCGCGACACCTTCGAATACGCCGGTGCGGCGGGCGGCCTGGTGGACCGCTACGGCTATCCCTTCTGCCGCGGACGCATCCTCCAGAAAATAGAAAAAGACCACGGCCAGTATGACACCCCGGCCAATGTACTGTGGGTGAGCGGCGCCTGCCTGCTGGTGCGCGCCAGTGTCTGGAAAACCCTGGGCGGCCTGGACGAGCGTTTCTTCTGCCATATGGAAGAGATCGATCTATGCTGGCGTATGCAGCTCCACGGCTGGAAAGTGACCGTAGTGCCCCAGTCCCACGTGTATCACATCGGCGGCGGCACCCTCCCCAACGAATCTCCCTTCAAACTCCGCCTCAACTTCCGCAACAACCTCCTCCTCCTGGAGAACAACCTCCCGGCCACCTTTATGGCCGAAGGACTATCGGCCCAGGAAGCCCGTAAGAAGGCCCGCCGCCGCATCTTCACCCGTATGTGCCTGGACGGGCTCTCATCCCTCAACTACCTCATTACCAAGCGCTGGAGCTTCTACAATGCCGTAGTGCAGGCCCACAAGGAATACCGTCAGCTCCGCCAACCCGGCCCCCTCCCCCCGCACCCCCACAAACCCGAAGGCCTGTACAATGGCTGCATCATTCCGCGCGCGTTCGCGTTGTTCAGAAAAAAATAGTATATTTGCAGGATAGGTGAAATGATATAACGCTATGAAGATTATCATTGAAGGAGCCGGACAGACCGGATCGCACCTGGCCAAGATGCTCAGCGTGGAGTCCAACGAGATTGCCGTCATCGACAGCGATTCCGCCCGGATCCGCCAGCTGGCCACCCAGGCCGACGTAGTCACCCTGCAGGGACCGCCCTCCAACATCGGCCTGCTCAAGGAAGCAGGCTGCGCGGATGCAGACCTTTTCATCGCCGTGAATCCCCGAATGGACCAGAGCGTGAACATCGTCAGCGCCCTGCTGGCCAAGAAACTGGGCACCAAGCGCGTGATTGCCCGCATCGACGACCAGGCGTACCTCTCCCCGGAGAACAAACTGCTGTTCAAGGATATGGGCCTGGATATGATGTTCTTCCCGGAGAAGAGTGCCAGCGACGAAATTGTGGATATGCTGCGCAGCAATACCTCGGCCGATACCCTGGACTTCGCCCGCGGCAAACTCCAGCTCACCGTGTTCAAGCTGGACGACGACTCCCCCCTCCTGGATATGAACGTGGCGGAATTCGCCCACGCCGTGAAGCAGAAGCAGGCCGATGCCGATTTCCGCATCGTGGCCATCTCCAGAGGCGGTAAGACCATCATCCCCAAATTCGACACCGGGTTCAAGTACCACGACTTCCTCTACATCATCGCCCGCCGCGACGCCATGCCCGCCCTGATGAAATTCCTGGGCAAGGACAAGATCGACATCCGCCGCGTGATGATCCTGGGCGGCAGCGAGATCGGCCATATGGTGGCGGAAAAACTGGCCACGATGAAGCTGGACGACATCAAGCTCATCGACATCAACCGTGAGCATTGCCGATACCTCTCGGAAGTCCTTCCCGACGAAGTGAGCGTGGTATGCGGAGACGTCCGCAACTCGGACTTCCTCCTGGAAGAGGATATGCGCAGCTACCAGGCAGTGCTTTCCTTCACCGGCAACGACGAAGTGAACATCCTCGCCTGCGTGGTGGCCAAAAAGCTGGGCGTCCCCCGTGTCATCGCCCAGGTGGAAAACCTGGAATACCTGCGCCTGGCCGAAGAAATGGGCGTAGATACCGTGATCAACAAGAAACTGATTACCGCCAGCCGCATCTTCAAGTTCACCCTCAGTGACAAGGTGCGTTCCGTGCGCTATGTGAGCGGAACGGATGCGGAGGTACTGGAATATACGGCCGCGCCGGATTCCCGCGTGACCAAGGGCATCCTGAAAGACATCGAGTTCCCTTCGGACGCCATCATCGGCGGCGTGATCCGCGGCGGAGACAGCTTCATCGCCGTGGGCCACACCCATATCGAGCCCTATGACCGTGTGGCGGTGTTCGCACTGCCCGAAGCCGTGAAAGAAGTAGATAAAATGTTCAGATAAGCTATGAGTATTCAAAGCGAAAATATTGAAAAGCTGGTGCAGCGGCGGGAGAAAGCCCGCCTGGGCGGCGGCGCAAAACGCATCGACGCCCAGCACGCCAAAGGAAAAAAAACGGCGCGTGAACGCCTGGCCCTGCTGCTGGATCCCGGCAGTTTCGAGGAATTCGACATGTTTGTGCAGCACCGTTGCACCAACTTTGGGATGGAGCAGAACCATCCGGACGGCGACGGCGTGGTCACCGGCTGCGGCACCATTGGCGGCCGCCTGGTGTACGTGTTCGCCCAGGATTTCACGGTGAACGGCGGCTCCCTGTCCAAGACCATGAGCGAGAAAATCGTGAAGGTGCAGGAAATGGCCCTTCGCAACGGCGCGCCCTGTATCGGCCTGAACGATTCCGGCGGCGCCCGCATCCAGGAAGGCATCGACGCCCTGGCCGGCTACGGAGAAATCTTCGAGCGCAACATCCTGAGCAGCGGCGTGGTACCCCAGATCAGCTGCATCCTGGGTCCCTGCGCCGGCGGTGCGGTGTACTCCCCCGCCCTCACGGACTTCACCCTTATGGTCAAGAACACGTCCTATATGTTCCTCACCGGCCCGGCCGTGGTGAAAAGCGTCACCGGCGAGCAGGTGAACCAGGAAGAGCTGGGCGGTGCGGCCGTCCACGCCTCCAAGAGCGGCGTGGCCCATTTCGCGGCCGATTCGGAAGAACAGGCCCTCTCCACCATCCGCGAACTGCTGGACTATCTTCCCCAGAACAACCTGGAGACCGCTCCCCTGGTGGAATCGGCCGATCCCATCAACCGCGTGGATGACGCTCTGAACAGCATTGTGCCCGACAATCCCAACAAGGCATACGATATGTATGCCGTAATCAAGAGCATCGTGGACGATGGCAAGTTCCTCGAAGTGCACAAGGAATTCGCCAAGAATATCATCGTGGGCTTTGCCCGCCTGAACGGCCGCAGCGTGGGCGTGGTGGCCAACCAGCCCGCAGTACTGGCCGGCGTGCTGGACATCAACGCCAGCCGCAAGGCCGCCCGCTTCGTCCGCTTCTGCGACGCCTTCAACATCCCGCTGGTTACCCTGGTGGATGTCCCGGGCTTCCTGCCCGGCACCCAGCAGGAATACGGCGCCATCATCACCAACGGCGCCAAATTGCTGTACGCCTACGGAGAAGCCACGGTGCCCAAGGTAACCGTCACCTTACGCAAAGGTTACGGTGGCGCCCATATCGTGATGAGCTGCAAGCAGCTGCGGGGAGACATCAACTACGCCTGGCCCAGCGCACAGATTGCCGTGATGGGGGCCGATGGCGCCGTGAACGTGCTTTACGCCAAGGAAATGAAGGAAGATCCGGAGAAGGCCCAGGCCATCTTCGATGAGAAGAAGAAGGAATACGAAGACCTCTTCTCCAACCCGTACCAGGCCGCCCAGAAGGGCTATATCGATGACGTGATCGAACCGCGCAACACGCGTTTCCGCGTGATCCGCGCCCTGGAGCAACTCGCCGGCAAACGGCAGGAGATCCCCGCCAAGAAACACGATAACCTGCCGCTGTAGCCTATGAGAAAGTTCCTTCTTACGGTTCTTACCGCGCTGTCGGCCCTGGCCCTGCACGCCCAGAACGTCAGTGACCTCATCATCTCCGAGGCCCTGGCGCAGCCGGATTCCACCGGCATCCTGGACGGATACGGCCGGCGCGGCGGCTGGGTGGAACTGTACAACAAATCCACGGGGACCGTGAACTACGCCGGTTGCTTCCTAACGGACGACCGCACGCAGCTCCGGAAAAGCATCATCCCCAAGAGCGACAACCGCACCAAACTGGGTCCCCGTCAAGTGGTGCTCTTCTATTGCAGCGGCAACCGGCACGACGGCACCTTCTACACAGACTTCACGCTGGCGCCCGGAAAGACCGTATACCTGGTTTCCAATGATGGCAGAACTATCATTGACTCCCTGCAAATACCTGCCAATCTGCCGGTTGGCAAATCCGTAGCCAAGCTGGCTCCGGACATCCGGCAGCAGGAGTTCGCGGCCCAGGACCAGCCCGCCATCCCTTCCCCCGCCATCCTGAACGGAGACCGGAACGCCGCCTCCCGCGGTGAACTGATGAAGGAGCGGGACCCGCACGGCTGGATCCTCTCCGTCACCTCTGTGAGCGTTGTTTTCAGCGCCCTCGCCATCCTGTGGTTCCTTTTCTGGTTCCTGTTCGACCGCCGCGCCAAGAAAAAGGCCGAACACAAGCCGGCCAAGGTGGTGAAGGGCACACCCGATGCCGAGATAGCGGCCGCCATCGCCGTGGCCCTGGATATGGAGGATTCCGGAGACGTGTACGCCGCCATTGCCACGGCCGTGCACCTGTACCTCACGGAATGCGTCCACGATGCAGAACCCGGCATTGTCACCATCACCCGCAAGGAATCCGCCTGGAACAACAAAGCATTGACCTTTAGAAAATTACCCAGATAATAATAGCATACGATATGAAAGAGTACACATTCAAAATCAATGGTAAGGATTACGCTGTAACCATCGGCGAGGCAGAGGGAAAACTGCTGTCCGTGAATGTTAACGGCGCCAACTATCAGGTAGAGCTGGAGAACGCTCCTGTAGCCGCTCCGGTACAAGCTTCCACGCCTGCTGCTCCTGCAGCGGTAGCCCCGGCTGCAGCACCCGCCGCCGCCCCCGCCGGCGCCCCCGCCGGCGCTGGTGAGAAGGTCAATTCCCCGCTTCCGGGCGTGATTGTGGAAGTGAGCGTGAAGGAAGGCCAGGCCGTGAAGGCCGGCCAGAAGGTGGCCGTACTGGAAGCCATGAAGATGGAGAATGAGATTCCCGCCCCCAAGGACGGCACCATCACCGCCATCCACGTCCAGAAGGGTGACAGCATCCTGGAAGGCGCTCCCGTAGTCAGCATCGCTTAATGGAACACATTTTCGAATCCCTCGCCCAATTCTGGGAGTACACCGGTTTTGCCAACTGCAGCTGGCAGAACCTGGTGATGATCGGGATCGGCCTTATCTTCATCACCCTGGCCATCGTGAAGGAGTGGGAGCCTATGTTGCTGGTTCCCATCGGCTTCGGCATGATCGTGGGCAATATTCCCATGTTCCCTGGCTTGAACATCGGCGTGTATGAAGACGGTTCCGTGCTCAATATCCTGTACCAGGGCGTGAAGCAGGGCTGGTATCCCCCGCTCATCTTCCTGGGCATCGGAGCCATGACGGACTTCAGCGCCCTCATCTCACAGCCGCGGCTCATCCTCATCGGAGCGGCGGCGCAGATGGGTATCTTCGGTGCCTACCTCCTGGCCCTGGCCTTCGGCTTTGCTCCCAATGAGGCCGGTGCCATCGGCATCATCGGCGGCGCCGACGGCCCCACGGCCATTTTCCTGAGCTCCAAGCTGGCGCCGGACCTGATGGGCGCCATCGCCGTATCGGCCTATTCCTATATGGCGCTGGTACCGGTGATCCAGAAGCCCATCATGCTGCTCCTCACCAACAAGAAGGAGCGGCTCATCCGCATGCCGGCCCCGCGCGTGGTGTCCAAGCAGGAGAAGATCATCTTCCCCATCGTGGGCTTCCTCATCACCGCGTTCATCGTGCCCAGCGGCCTGCCCCTTTTGGGTATGCTCTTCTTCGGTAACCTCCTGAAAGAGAGCGGCGTCACCAAGCGTCTGGCCAACACCGCCAGCGGTCCGCTCATCGACGTGGTCACCACCCTCATCGGCCTCACCGTGGGCGCCTCCACCCAGGCCGATAAATTCATCACCCTCAAGTCTTTGCTCATCTTCGGGCTGGGTCTCCTGAGCTTCGTGATCGCCACCACCTGCGGCGTGCTCTTCGTGAAGCTGATGAACGTGTTCATCAAGAACCCCGCCAAGAAGATCAACCCGCTCATCGGCAACGCCGGCGTTTCCGCCGTCCCCGACAGCGCACGCGTCTCCGAGACCGTGGGCCGGGAAATCGACCCTTCGAACCACCTGCTTATGCACGCGATGGGACCCAATGTGGCCGGCGTGATCGGCAGTGCCGTGGCAGCTGGTATCCTGCTTAGCTTCCTGGGTTAATGAAAAGAATCGCAGCCGGTTTTCTCCTCCTGTTTCTTGGACTCACGGTCCGGGCACAGGAGGCGGCCAAGACCGGCTGGGATTACGTTCCGCTGCCCAACGTCAACTACAATTCGGATTTGGGATTATCGCTGGGCGCCTTCTGCGACTTCTTCTACTACGGCGACGGAACCATCTACCCCAATTTCCTCCATCACGGGGGCATTACGGGCACCTATTCCACCAAAGGGAGCTGGTATCTGCACGGCTATTTCGAATCCATCCAACTGATTCCGGGCCTTCGCATCAGCGCATCGGCCACCTACCGGGATGCCGAGGCCAACAGCTTCTATGGCTTCAACGGCATTGCCGCGCCGTTCGACCCTGAGCTGGATTTAAACAAGCATACCCGCACCGCCTGGTATACCAACCACCGGCGCTTCGTGCGGGTGGCCACCACTTTCCAGGGGCCCATCGCCGGCAAGCTGAACTGGGTGGGCGGCGCCGTCTTCCGCCACGTGATGATGGCCGATTTCCAACTGAACAACTACGATTCCGGCAAAAGCCTTTTTATGGCCTACAAACAGGCTGGGCTTATTCACGAAGATGAGTTTGCCGGCGGCACTTCCCTGGAACTGAAAGGCGGCATCAGCTACGACACCCGCGACGTGGAGATGTTCCCCACCAAGGGCGCCTACGGGGAACTACTCCTCATCGGCAACGGAGACCTCAAACAATGGAAATACAATTACTTACAGGTGGCGGCCCGCTGGAAACAGTTCATCAGCCTCATTCCGGACTGGCTCATTTTCGCCTACCAGCTCTGCTTCCAGCACACCCTGGCGGGAGAGATTCCCTACTATAACCTGAACGAGCTGGCCACCCTCCATTACCTTTACGAAGAGAATTCCGGTCTGGGCAGCCGCTACAGCATCCGCGGCTATAATTACAACCGCATTTCCGCGGCCGGATACGCCTGGGCCAACCTGGAATTCCGCGTGATTCCCTGGAAATTCAAACTGTTCAAACAGAACTTCCGCCTGGTCCTTAACCCTTTCATGGACCTGGCCGCCATTACCAAGACCTACCGGCTGGAACAGCAGATGCAAGTGGCCGATTTCTATCAGAGCCTGAAGCGTCCCGTCATGGCCAGTGCCGGTTGCGGCATCAAATTACACATGAACACCAATTTCATCCTGTCGCTGGACTTTGCCAAGGCCTTTGACCCGCAGCTCAGCAACTTTATGATCGTTATGGCTACCACCTATGTATTCTAAGACCCTTACCATCCTGGCCGCCACGCTGTGCCTGGCCGCCTGCCACCCCGCCGAAACAGGCATTCGGCGCAGCACCCCCTATCGCCAGGGCATGGATGAGAGCATCCTGGCCCGCATCGACAGCACCGTGAACGCATCCATCGCCGATGGGGACATCCCCGGCGCCGTGGTGGGCGTGGTGCGCAACGGAACGCTGGTGTACGAAAAAGCCTTCGGCAACAAGGCCGTGTACCCGGAAGTGGAACCCATGACCGTGGAAACTATGTTCGATCTGGCTTCCGTGTCCAAGTGCGTGGGAACTACCCTGTCCTTTATGCAGTTGGTGGAGCAGGGCCAGGTGCGCCTGGTGGACCCCGTCAAATATTATTTCCCGGATTTCCAGCCCTGGACAGACCCGGAAACCGGCGAGCAGGTGGACATCAAGGTCCAGGACCTGCTCACCCACTCCTCCGGCCTGGATGCCTACCTGCCTAACGTGGCCGCCTATGTGCAGGAATTCGGCCCCAATAGTCCGGAATCGCTGCTCCGGTACATCTGCACCCGCACCGGCCGAAACTTCCGCCCCGGCACGCAGCAACTGTACAGCTGCCTGAACTTCATCACCCTGCAGTTCATCCTGGAAAAGGTGACCGGCGAACGCCTCTGCGACTATGCCCAGCTCCATGTCTTTGATGCACTGGGCCTGAAACATACTTGTTATCTACCGTTAACTATGGAAAACATTGCCCCTACTGAGGTTCAGCCCGACGGCTCGGTGCTGCGGGGGCAGGTGCACGACCCCATCGCCCGGCTGGTCAATGCCGGGAATTCGGGCAATGCCGGGGTGTTCTCCAACGTGGAAGACCTGGCGGTGATCAGCGCCGCGTTGCTCAATGGCGGAAGCTACAACGGCCAGCGCGTCCTGCAGCCGCTCACCGTGCAGAAGATGTTCACGGTGCCCGCCACCAACGCCCCGGAAGTGGCCCGGGCGCTGGGCTGGGACACTTATTATACAGGCCCTTACACCAGTGGGGACATCTTCCCGCTGGAGCAGCTCCGGGGCCATACGGGCTACACCGGCACCTCCATTCTGCTGAGCCCGGACACCAACACGGCCGTGATCGTCCTGGCCCACCGGGTACATCCCGTGGACGAAGGATCGGCCTCCCGCCTGCGCTCTACCGTGGCGTCCATCGTGGCCGCATCCATTCTCCGCTAAAATTGGATTTTTAAATCCAAAGATTTTTTACTAAATTTGTAGAAAGCACAGAAAACTAATACACAGACAAATATGGACAAACTCCAGGAACTGACCCAAAAGCTCTATAACGAGGGTCTTTCGAAAGGAAAAGAAGAAGGCGAAGCCATTCTGGCCCAAGCCAAAGCCCAGGCCGAAGACATTGTGAAGAAGGCGCAGGAAGAAGCCGCCGCCATCGTGGAGAAGGCGCAGAAAGAAGCGGCCGACTACAAAGTGAAGGTGGAAGGCGACGTCAAGATGGCCTCCAGCCAGGCCCTGCAGGCCACCAAGGCCGCCATCGAGCAAATCATCGTGGCCAAGGCAGTGGACGCCCCCGTGAAAGAGGCCCTCTCCCAGGCCGATTTCCTCAAGGGCATCATCACTGCCGTGGCCCAGCGCTTCAGTGCCCAGGAAAGCACAGACCTGGCCCTGGTGCTGCCGGAGCAGCTTCAGAAAGAGCTGGAGCCCTTCCTGAAAGGCGCGCTGGCCCAGACCTTGGGCAAGGGCGTGGAAGCCAGCTTCTCCAAGAAGCTCAACGGCGGCTTCAAGATCGGCCCCAAGGACGGCAGCTATTTCATCAGCTTCACGGACGAGGCCTTCCAGCAACTCATAGGAGACTATCTCCGTCCCGGCACCAAGAAAATCCTCTTCGGCTAGTTAATGAGCAATTTCGAATATATCATCTCCAGCCTCCCCTACCTTACCATGGACTTTAAGTACGCGGAAGGGCAGGGATACTGGCACGTGGTGGAAGAGATCCGCAGCGAACTCTCGGAAAAAGACTCCGCCACGCTGGATTTCCTCCTGAAGGGCTTTGACACAGACCAGCTCAACGCAGACTTCTACGCCCAGGCGCTGCAGCATTCCCTCCGCTTCGTGCGGGAATACTTCCGCTTCGACCTGAATCTGCGCAATGCCAAGGTCCGCTTCCTGAACCGGGAGCTGGGCCGCCCGGCCGATCTGGACCTCATCACCGGCGAAGGCACACCCGAGGACGAAGGGCTGGACATTGACGGCTACCGTTTCACCGGCGGCGAATTCGAGGAAGAGGAAGCGGTGGCGCAGGCCCTTTCGCAGGCCAGCCTGCTGGGCCGGGAGAAGGCCCTGGACGATGTATGCTGGACCAAGATCGGCAACCTGGAAACCTTCCATTACTTCGACCTCACCGCTGTCCTGGCGTATATTGCCAAACTGCACATCGTGAACCGCTGGCTGGCCCTGGACGAAGAGAAAGGCCGGGCGCTGTTCCGGCAGCTGGTCCAGGAGGTGAAAGGCACTTTTAAAGGCGTAAACTACACAGAATCATAAGTATATTCCATATGAAGACAAAAGGAATCGTAACCGGTATCGTGAGCAACCTGGTCACCGTGAAGGTGGACGGTCCGGTTTCCGAAAATGAAATCTGCTACATCAACTCCCAAGGCGTGGACCTGATGGCAGAGGTCATCAAGGTGAACGGAGAGAATGCCTCCGTACAGGTGTTTGAAAGCACCCGTGGCCTCAAGGGCGGGAATACCGTGGAATTCGAAGGGAAGATGCTGGAAGTGGAGCTGGGTCCCGGTTTGCTCTCCAGTACCTACGACGGTCTGCAGAACAACCTGGCCACCATGGAGCAGGTGTTCCTGCAGCGCGGCGAATACACAGACCCGCTGGACCGCAAGAAAGCCTGGGAATTCACGCCCATCGTCAAGCCCGGAGACCAAGTAGTGGCCGCCGACTGGCTGGGAGAGGTGAAGGAAGGCTGGCTGCCGCACAAGATCATGGTTCCTTTCTCCTTCAAGGGGGAATATACCGTGAAATCCATCAAGGAAGCCGGCGCTTATACGGTAGACACCGTAATGGCCGTCCTGGTGAACGCCGACGGAGAGGAAGTTCCCGTGACCATGACCCAGAAATGGCCCGTAAAGGTGGCCATCAAGGGCTATAAGGAGAAACCGCGTCCCAACAAGATCATGGAAACGGGCGTTCGCGTGATCGACACCATGAATCCCATCGCCGAAGGCGGTACGGGCTTCATCCCCGGTCCTTTCGGCTGCGGAAAAACCGTGCTGCAGCACGCTATAGCCAAGCAGGGCGACGCCGACGTGATCGTGATGGCCGCCTGTGGTGAGCGCGCCAACGAGGTGGTGGAAATCTTCACCGAGTTCCCGGAGCTCATAGACCCGCACACCGGCCGCCACCTGATGGAACGTACCACCATCATCTGCAACACGTCCAATATGCCCGTGGCCGCCCGTGAGGCGTCCGTGTACACGGCCATGACCATCTGCGAATATTACCGCGCCATGGGCCTCAAGTGCCTCCTTTTGGCGGATTCCACCTCCCGCTGGGCCCAGGCCCTCCGTGAGATGTCCAACCGTATGGAGGAACTCCCGGGCGCAGATGCTTTCCCGGTGGACCTTTCGGCCATCATCTCCAACTTCTACGCCCGCGCGGGTATGGTGGTGCTGAACAACGGACAAACGGGCGCCGTCACCTTTATCGGCACGGTCTCCCCTGCCGGCGGTAACCTTAAGGAGCCCGTGACCGAAAGCACCAAGAAGGCCGCCCGCTGCTTCTACGCCCTGGAACAGGGCCGCGCAGACCAGAAGCGTTACCCGGCCGTGGGCCCGCTGGAGTCCTACTCCAAGTACCTGGATTACCCCGAAATCCGCGAATTCCTGGACGAGACCGTGGAAGAAGGCTGGGTAGAGAAAGTCTTATCGGCCAAGAACATCATCCGCCGCGGCAAGGAAGCGTCGGAACAGATCAACATCCTGGGCGACGACGGCGTCCCTATGAGCTACCACGTCAATTTCTGGAAGAGCGAGCTGGTGGATTTCATCATCCTGCAGCAGGACGGCTTCGACCCGGTGGATTCGCTCTGCCCCATGGAACGGCAGCGCTTTATGCTGGACCTGGTGCTGGAAGTGTGCCAGAAAGACTACAACTTTGAAGACTTCGAAAAATGCCGCGAATTCTTCAAGAACCTCATCAACGAGCTCCGGCAGATGAACTACTCCCCCTATGAGAGCGAGCAGTTCTGGGCCTACAACGATTCCGTAAAGAAAATGACCGCATAGATTATGGCAACGAAAGCATACCAAAGAGTATATACCAAGCTGGAAGGCATTACCAAGGCCACCGTTTCTCTCAAGGCCAAGGGCGTGAGCAACGACGAACTGGCCGTGGTAGGCGGCCGATTGGGCCAGGTGGTGCGCATCAAGGGCGACGTGATTACCCTGCAGGTGTTCTCGGGCACCGAAGGCATCCCCACCAACGCGGAAGTAGTGTTCCTGGGCGAACCGCCCACCATCAAGGTGTCTGACCAGCTGGCCGGGCGTTTCTTCGACGCCTACGGCCATCCCATCGACGGCGGTCCGGAGATCGACGGCGAGGAGCGCCAGATCGGCGGCCCTTCCGTGAACCCGTATAAGCGTCGTCAGCCCTCGCAGCTCATCCCCACCGGCATCGCCGGCATCGACCTGAACAACACCCTGGTCTCCGGCCAGAAGATCCCCTTCTTCGCAGACCCGGACCAGCCCTACAACCAGGTGATGGCCGATGTAGCCCTGCGCGCCGATGTAGACAAGATCATCCTGGGCGGTATGGGTCTTTCCAACGACGACTATCTCTTCTTCCGCCACAGCTTTGAGGCGGCCGGCGCCCTGGACAAGATCATCTGCTTCATCAATACCACGGAGAATCCCCCGGTGGAACGCCTGCTGGTGCCGGATATGGCCCTCACCGCCGCCGAATACTTCGCCGTGGACAAGAACGAAAAGGTGCTGGTGCTCCTCACGGATATGACCTTGTACGCAGACGCCCTGTCCATCGTGTCCAACCGTATGGACCAGATCCCGTCCAAGGACTCCATGCCCGGCTCCCTGTACAGTGACCTGGCCAAGATCTACGAAAAGGCCGTGCAACTGCCCACGGAAGGCTCCATCACCATCATCGCCGTCACCACCCTGAACGACGGCGACATCACCCACGCCATCCCGGACAACACCGGTTACATCACGGAAGGCCAGCTCTATCTGAAGGCCGATACCGACACCGGAAAGGTGATCATCGACCCGTTCCGCAGCCTGTCCCGTCTGAAACAGCTGGTGCAGGGCAAGAAGACGCGTGAGGACCACTCCCAGGTGATGAACGCCGGCGTGCGTCTGTACGCCGATGCCCAGAACGCCAAGACCAAGCTGGAGAACGGCTTCGACCTGTCCGACTACGACCATCGCTGCCTGGACTACGCAAAAGACTATGCCCGCGAACTGCTGGCCATCGACGTGAACATCGGCATCAACGAGATGCTGGACACCGCGTGGAAGCTCTTCAGTAAATATTTCTCACCGGCCGAAACCGGTATCAAACAGGCGCTGATTGACAAATACTGGGTCAAATAATGGCAATTAAATTCCAATACAACAAAACCTCGCTGACGGAGATGGGCAAGCAGCTCAAGGTCCGGCAGCGGGCGCTCCCTACCCTGCAGAACAAGGAGAGCGCCCTGCGGCTGGAAGTGCGCAAGGCCAAGGCCGACAGCGACCGTTTGATAGACGAGTTGGAACAGGCCCTGCAGCGCTATGATTACCTGGCCGCCCTGTGGAACGAATTCGACCCGGGGCTCATCGCCATCACGGATGTGGACCTGTACACCAAGAAGGTGGCCGGTGTAAAAACGCCCGCCCTGGGAGAGATCCACTATGAGATCAAGCCCTTCAACGCGTTTGTCAAACCCGCCTGGTATGCCGACGGCGTTGCCATCCTTAAGGAACTGAGTCGCCTGGGCATCGAGAGCGAGGTCTATAAGGAGAAGGCCCGCATCCTGGACTACAACCGCCGGAAAACCACCCAGAAGGTGAACCTGTACGAGAAAGTGCAAATCCCCGGTTACCAGGAGGCCATCCGCAAGATCAAACGCTATATGGAAGACGAGGAGAACCTCTCCAAGGCGTCTTCCAAGATTGTGAAAAAACGCCACGCAGAAGAGGAGGAGGAGGCCTCAGCCGTATGATCAATCCCATGACCAAATACTCCTTCATTCTGCTCAACGGGGAGCAGGATGCCCTGCTGGAAAGCCTCCAGGAGCTGGGTCTGGTGGATATTACGCGCAGCACCAAGGCCCTGGACGACCAGTCCCAGAAGATGGTGGCCGATATCGAACTGCTCAGCGGTCTCATCAAAGGCCTGGAGAAGGCCGAAGTCCCGGAAGGGACGGAGCCGGAGCACATCGACGGCGACATCGTGCGCCTGGCCGGCGGTATGATTATGCGCTACTCCGATGACACCACGGATATGCAGTTCCTCCGCAATGAACTGAAGGAACGGCGCATCTGGGGTTCGTTCAACCCTGAAATCCTGGCGCAGCTGGCAGAAGCCGGCGTGCCCATCCACTTCCACAAACTGTCCAACAAGCAGTTCAAGCCGGAATGGGAGCAGGAATATGTCCTTTCCGTGGTGCATAAGGATAAGGCCAACACCTGGTTCGTGGTGGCCGGGGAAGATGGCCTTCCGGGCGAAATCCCCACCCCTGAAACCGATGCCGCCCAACTGGAAATCGAGCTCCAGGAGAAAGAAAAACACTTCCAGAAGGTGCTGTGCCGCATGGCCGGCGCCAAGGAGCGCATCCCGGAACTGGAACAGAAGAAGGCCGATTTAGTCTCCCAGCTGGATCTCTACCTGGCCGGCTTGTCTGCTGTTCCGGCGGCCGAAAATACCATCGTCACCCTGGTGGGCTATGCCCCCGTGGAGGATGATGAAGCCATTTGCGCCGCATTGGATGAGGCCGATGTCTTCTATCTGAAGGAAGAAGCCGTGGTGGAAGACAATCCGCCCATCAAGCTCAAGAACAATTGGTTCGTGAAGCAGTTCGAGGTGCTCACGGATATGTACGGCCGGCCCGCCTATAACGGCTTCGACCCTACCCCCTTCATCAGCGTGTTCTTCCTGCTGTTCTTCGCCTTCTGTATGGGCGACTGCGGCTACGGCCTGGTGCTCATCCTCATCGGCCTGCTGCTCCGGAAGGTGGATTCCTTCAAGGATCTGGCGCCGCTGGTGGTGATCCTGGGTATCGGGACCACGGTCATCGGCTTCCTGTTCCATACTTTCTTCTCCATCGACATCGCCAATTGGGAGATTTTCCAGCCCATCAAGTGGATTTTCCTGCCCGCCAAGATTGGCGGCTATGACGGCACCATGGTGCTGGCGCTCATTATCGGTATTATTCACCTGTGCCTGGCCATGTGCGTGAAAACCTACCAGGAAACCAGGAACAAGGGCTTTATGAATGCCCTGGGCACCTGGGGATGGACGCTCCTGATTGTGGGCGGCACCGCTGTGGCCACGCTGTTCCTGCTGGGCGTGCTGGACAAGGATCTCACCAAGATCATCGTCATTGTCCTGGGCATTGTGAGCGCCCTGGGCATCTTTGTGTTCAACGACTTGCAGCGCAACAAACTGGCCAATGTAGGAGTGGGCCTCTGGAACACCTACAACACGGTTACGGGCCTGCTGGGAGACGTTCTCAGTTACCTGCGACTCTATGCCCTGGGCCTGGCCGGCGCTATGCTGGGCATGGCCTTCAACAATATCGGCGCCATGGTACTGGGCGACGGCAAATCGGCCCTGCTGTGGATTCCGTTCTTCCTCATCGTGCTCATCGGCCATACGCTGAATGTGGCTATGTGCGCGCTGGGCGCTTTTGTACACCCGCTCCGACTCAACTTCCTGGAGTTCTTCAAGAATTCCGGCTATGAGGCCAACGGGCGCAACTTCCATCCGCTAAGTAAATAACAAATAAATACTACTTATCATGCTTAATTTAATTCTCGGTTATTTGGGTCTGGGCCTGGTACTGGCCCTCTCAGGTATTGGTTCCGCCATTGGGACCACCACGGCCGGCAACGCGGCAGAAGGCGCCCTCAAGCGCAAGCCGGAAGCTTCCGGTAACTACATGGTGCTCAGTGCACTCCCTGCCACCCAGGGTATCTACGGCTTCGTAGCCTTCTTTATGCTCATGGGCAAGGTGGCCGAATCCGGCGGTATGGTCTTCGGTATCGGCGTCAGTGTAGGTCTGGTATGTATGCTTTCCGCTATCCGCCAGGGCCAGGTTTGCGCCAACGGTATCGTGGGCGTATCCCAGGGGCACGATGTATTCACCAACACCCTTATTTACGCCGCTCTCCCGGAATTCTACGCCATTCTGGGTCTGGTGGGCGCCCTGATGCTGTAAAGTGAAACGGCTGCTTCTTACTATCGCGATGCTCGCTCTGGCGGGCATCGCGTTTGCACAAGGCCCCGCCATCGTGGCCCATCGCGGCTACTGGGACGACAATGCCCAGAACTCCATCGCGTCTTTGCGGAAGGCGCAGGCGTTCGGTTGCTGGGGCAGTGAGTGCGACGTACATCTGACGGCCGATAACGTGGTGGTGGTGAACCACGACGGCGCCATCGGCGATACGGAAATCCAGATCAGTCCGTTCCGGGAGGTTCGGGAGCATAAGCTCAGAAACGGGGAACCGGTTCCTACGCTGGCCGAATACCTGGACCAGGCCGCCCAGAGCGAAAGCTGCGTGCTGGTGCTGGAGATCAAGCCGCACGTGAATCAGGTACGGGAAGATATGGTGATCCACAAGTGCCTGGAAGGCCTGAAGGCCCATCAGCTGCTGGATCCTACCCGCGTGGTCTTCATCTCCTTCAGCTATTATATCTGCAAGGAACTGGCCCGTATGTGTCCGGACTTTACCGTCCAATACCTGAACGGGGACAAATCGCCCGTAGAGCTTCGGGCCGATAAGATCAACGGCATCGACTACCACTATTCCCGCCTGCTGAAGCACCCCGAATGGGTGGTGGAAGCCCAGGCGATGGGAATGACCGTAAACGCCTGGACAGTGGACCGGGAAGAGGATATCCGGAAGATGATCACTTTAGGGGTGGATCAGATTACCACCAACAACCCTTTGCTGGTGCGGCAGATCCTGCAGGAATCAAAAACCGCTCAATAGCGAAGGAATCTCGGAGAAAAGGTCGACGACCCGGTGGGCGCCGGCCTTTTTCAGTGCTTCCCGGTTGGAATTGCCGTAGGAAACGCCGCAGGTGTACGCGCCGGCTCCCAGGCCCATCTGGATGTCCACGGGCATATCCCCTACCACCAGCGCTTTCTGGGCAGGGATGTGCAGGTCCCGTAGCGTTTTGAGCACGGGTTCCGGATGGGGTTTGGCCTGGGTGACGTTATCGGCCCCCAGGACGTAGCAGATATAGGGCATCAGGCCCAGGTCTTTCAGGAAGGCGTTGAGCGAGATGGAAAGGCGCGAGGAGGCCACGCTGATGAGGTAGCCGTCTGCGTGCAACTGGGCCAGGGTTTCCTGCACGCCCGGGAAAAGCTGCGGGCCGATGTGCTCCTTCAGGATATCAAACACGGTCCGGTACATTTTCACCCATTCGGGCAGGGCTTCATGCGGCAGGTCCGGGAAAAGCGTCTGGATGCCTTTCTCCAGCGGCAGGCCGATGGTATCGATGATGTCTTGCGCCTCGCGCACCGGATACCCCATGCGCCGCATGGCTTCCTGGTTGGTGCGGACGATGAGTTCCTGCGTATCGGCCAGGGTGCCGTCAAAATCCAGAATAAGCAGTTTGATCATGGCTGCAAAGATAGGCTTTTTTTATATCTTTGCCGTTGAATATGAAAAAACTCATTCTTTTTGATCTGGACGGAACCCTCCTGGATACCCTGGAGGATCTTTCTGAGGCTGTGAATCACACTTTGGCGCTGCGAGGGCTCCCGGAGTTGGGGGTGGAGCGATACCGCAAAATGGTTGGGCACGGCGTCCGGAATCTGGTGCAGCGCGCATTGGAAGCAGCCTGTGAAGTAGCCCGAGATAATGGGGCAGAGAAAAATTATTTTTTGGAAGGCTTTCCAAAAAACCAATTTTTCTCTGCTGAATATGAGCAGGCTATAGATGCAGCACTGGCAGATTTTCGGGAGTATTATCAGCAACATATTGATGTGCATACGAGGCCGTATGAGGGGATGCCGGAGTTGCTGGAGGATTTGCAGAAGGCGGGGGTGATGATGGCGGTGACGTCCAATAAATTTCAGGAGGGGACGAAGTATCTGATCCGGCGGTTTTTCCCGGGGATAGATTTTGTTTCCATATTGGGGAATCGGCCGGGGTATCCGCTGAAGCCTTCGCCGGAGATTGTGCAGGAGGTGCTGAAGCGGGCCGGGGTGGCAGCGGAGGATGCGTTGTTGGTAGGCGACTCCCCTACCGATATGCGCACGGCCGCGAACGGCGGGATCGAGGGGCTGGCGGTGAGCTGGGGGTATCGTTCAGCGGAGGAACTGGAGCCGGTGCTTCGGGAGCTTTTTGCTGAGGGTGCTCAGATGGTCGGAAGCGTGCCGGCGCTGCGCATCGCGCTGCTGGGGTTCTATGTGAGCGAGCCTTTCAGCACGGCGCCATCGGCCTTTGAGACGCCGCTGCAACAGCTTATCTATGAGACGTTTGCATCGGCCGAGATTCCTTTTTCGCGCGTGGATACGGACCCGGGGATTACGATGGAGGATTGCGCCCATATCAGTGCGCGCATTGGCGTGCAGATTGTGAAGACCATCTTCCTGTGCAACCGGCAGCAGACGGAGTTCTACCTTTATGTTACCTCGCACGACAAGCCTTTTGTGACGCGCGATTTCTGCAGCGCGCTGGGCATTCCGCGGGTGTCGTTCGCTTCGGCGGAACGATTGTGGGAACGCACCGGCGTGCGCGTGGGCGCTACTACCATCCTGAGCGCTGTCTGGCCCGCTTGTGCAGGTGTGCACTTGGTAATGGACGCTTCCATTGCCGCATCGGAATGGTTCGCCTGCACCGACGGCACGCCCACTTGCTTCGTGAAACTTCACACGCGCGATTTACTGGATAAATACTTGGCTGGCAAAGAATTAAAACTGATTACAGAATGAAAATCTGTGTCATAGGCGGGGCGAATGTGGACATTACCGCTACATCGGCCCAGGCGTTCCGGGTGGGCGATTCCAATCCGGGAAGCGTGGAAGAATCGGCCCGCTGGGGCCTGGAATGCGCCCGCTGCGCCGTCGAAAGCCCCCACGCCGTTCCTGAACGCTTTAATATTTGTATGGAATGAATCATTTGGGGGAGATCATATCGCTGGTGGTGGCGGTGTCGTGGACGGTGACGGCGCTGTTTGCCGACAAGGCTAGCCACCGGCTGGGGTCCATGACGGCAAATGTGCTGCGGCTCACGATGGCCATCGTGTTCCTGGGGGTGCTACTCTGGGTGACGGTGGGGCATCCCTACCCCGTTTATGCTTCCGGGCAGGCGTGGTGGTGGCTGGCGTTATCGGCCTTGGTGGGATACGTCTTCGGCGATTGGTGCCTGTTTAACTGCTACCTGAGTATCGGCGCACGGTTCGGCCAGCTGTTTATGACGCTAGCGCCGCCGATGGCTGCCATTGCCGGCTGGGCCATCCTGGGCGAGACGCTTTCCTGGAAATCGATGCTGGCTATGGCGGTGACGCTGAGCGGTATAGCCATCTCTATCTTAAGCAGGGGTAGCGGTCACCGGGTGCACCTGACCCTGCCCTTCAAGGGCGTGCTGCTGGGTCTGGGCGCCGGTCTGGGCCAGGGCGTGGGATTAGTGTTGAGCAAGGTGGGCCTGCAGTATTATGCGGACGCCATTCCGGCCGATGCGCCCCGCCTGATGGCCGATATGCTCCCCTTCGCCTCCACGATGATCCGGGCCGTGGTGGGTGCCGCGGGCTTCCTGGGCCTGATGGCCCTGCAACGCGACCTGCCGCGCCTGCGGACCGCCGTGCGGGATAAAGTGGGAATGCGGTATGCGCTGATTATGACGCTCTTCGGCCCTGTGCTGGGGGTTTCACTCTCCTTGATGGCGGTGCAGTATACCAACGCCGGCATCGCCTCCACCCTGATGGCCCTTACGCCGGTTTTCATCCTGTTCCCTTACGCTTTCATCTACAAGCAGCGCATCAAGCTCCGCGAAATCCTGGGCGTGGCGGTTTCTATGACCGGTGTGGCGCTGTTCTTCCTGCTCTAATCACTCCAGAAGGAGATTAGCTGATCCAGACTCACTACCCCCGAAGCCAAAGCGATGCAGAGGATCACCACGCCCAACAGAACCCAGAAGAGGAGCCAGATGAGGCCGTAGTAAATGCTGGTCTTGATGGTTCGGCCGATACTTTTACGCCAGGCGAGCGAGAGCCATTGCTTATAATCCACCACCAGAATAATCGCCTGGATGTAGTAGCCCACAGAGTCGTTCTTTCCCCCGCTCAGGAGGACGGCGAAAAGCATAAAAAAGCTGAGCTGGCACAGAACGTATGCCGATGCCGCCGCAGCGGCCGACCAGGAGACCCCGTCTTTTCGCATAGCGAAGCGCATAGAGAACCACAGGAGGAAGAAACTCCCCAGGAACAGCGTGATGCCCTTGCTTCTCAGGGAGCCTTCTATGGCCGCGAGAATGGCCTTGGGGCGCGAATCCACCTCTTCCGGATGCTTGTCCAGATAAGGGAGCTTGACCAATTTCCGGGCAGCAATCAGGATTTTGTACACATTGTCATTCTCTGTGGACTTGACTTCATCATCGCCCCCCCCTTTCATTTCTATCGAAAAATCTTTTTCCTCCTCTTTCCTGGTCTCCAGGGGCTGCAGGGCGGACGATATCAGAGTGAAGAACGCGTAGAAGATGATGAGGGCCGCCAGGGGCGCCAGGTAACGGTCGTGCTTGCCGCCCACATAGTCCCGAATCATATACCCAGGCCTTAGAAGGAGGTGTACGAAGGTACGCTTGGCATCGTCATTGAGGAACGGGATGCTGTCGAAGGCGCCTTTGTAGAAATCTTTGCCTTCCTTTTTGGAGGTACGCTGCTTCTTCCAGGGATTTTCCCCCAGCACCTGCCAGATATGGAACAACCTTAAGTAGACCTTGAGAGAATGCTTCATAGGTTTATAACGATGCGGTCAGAATCTCTGCTATATCCTTTTCATTCAGAGGAACATACGCGTGCTCCAGACCTTCGTTCACGGCCACGTGGTGGGCCATTTCTTTTATTCGCTCCGGGCCGATGCCCACTTCTTTCAGGTGCATCGGGATGCCGATGGACTCGAAGAATTTATAGGTTTGTTCTATGGCCTGCTCTGCGATTGTCTCCGGTTTGAG
>CACYHF010000019.1 GCA_902774155.1 uncultured Bacteroidia bacterium
GCGCCGGATGGCGACGACCGCTCGCCTACAAAGATAAGACAGCGGTCTTGATTTTTATATGAACTGGCCTATAATCGCCAGATTTTATATAAATTTGTGCATTATGAAGACGATTGCTAAAATGGTATTGACAAGTGGTGCGGCCCTGCTGCTGGCCGCCTGTAACGGCCCTCAGGAAGAGGCTGCCACCAACGATTTCAAGTACACGATCGACTCTTTCGCCGACCTTAAGGTAATGCGCTACCGCATTCCCGGATGGGAGAACCTGACCCTTCAGCAGAAGGAATACGCCTACTATCTGTCAGAGGCCGCCAAATACGGACGCGATATCCTTTGGGACCAGAACTGCCGGGACAACCTGCGCGTGCGACACGCCTTGGAGGCCATCCTGGAATGTGACGACATTGATACAAAAACGCCTGAGTATCAGGATTTCCTGGCGTACGCCAAACGCGTATTCTTCTCCAATGGCATCCACCATCATTACGCGGAGGACAAAATCCTTCCCACCTGCGAGCGCAGCTACTTCGCGCGGCTGCTGGATGAAGCCGGCGTTCCGGATAACGGTTTGCTGGAAATCATCTACAATCCCGCCATCTGGCCTCAGCGCCGTTCCACCGAGACCTCCGGAGACCTGGTAAAGCTTTCGGCCGTGAACTATTATGAGAATGTCACCCGTGAGGAAGTGGAACAGTATTATGACAGCATGATGGATCCCGATGACCCTGAGCCAGTTTCCTGGGGCCTGAACACCAAGGTGGTGAAAGGGAAAAACGGCAAGATCCGGGAACTCCCCTGGAAAATCGGCGGCCTGTACTCCCCCGCCATCGAGAAGATTTGCGAGCAGTTGGACAAGGCCCGCCAAGTAGCGGAAAACGACATCCAGAAACGCGCGCTGGGCATCCTTATAGAATATTATAAGACCGGAGACCTTAAAAAATGGGATGAATTCAACATTGAATGGGTAAAAGACACCCTGGGAACGGTAGATTTCATCAATGGCTTCATCGAGGACTACAATGACCCGCTGGGCCGCAAGGCTTCCTGGGAAGGCTACGTGAACATCAAGGATTTCGAAGCCTCCAAGCGCACGGAAATCCTCAGCGCCAACGCCCAGTGGTTCGAAGACAATTCCCCCGTGGATCCGCGCTTCAAGAAGAAAACCGTGAAGGGCGTATCGGCCAAGGTCATCAATGCCGTATGCCTGGCCGGCGACAGCTATCCCTCCACGCCCATCGGCATCAACCTGCCCAACGCAGACTGGATCCGCAAGGAACACGGTTCCAAGAGCGTGACCATCGCCAACATCACTCATACCTATGACTTGGCCGCCCAGGAACTGCCCACCAGCACCCTCACGGAGTTCGCGTATGACAAAAAGGAAATCGAGCTGGCCAAAAAGTGGGGCACCATCGCCGATGAAATCCACACAGACCTCCACGAATGTCTGGGCCACGCCTCCGGCCAGCTGCTGCCCGGCGTGAGCACCACCGCCATGGGCGAATATGCCTCGGCCCTGGAAGAAGCCCGCGCAGACCTTTTCGGCCTGTATTTCACGGCCGATCCCAAGATGGTGGAACTGGGTATTATGCCGGATCCGGAGGCCTACAAAGCCGAATATGCCAATTACATCCGCAACGGGCTCATGGTGCAGTTCACCCGCGTGGAGCCGGGCCGTCCCAACACGGAGGCGCATATGCAGAACCGCAAGCTCATCGCCGAATGGTGCTATGAAAAAGGCGCCAAGGACAAGGTCATCGTCAAGAAAGTGAAGGACGGGAAAACCTATTTCATCGTGAAGGACTATGTGAAACTGCGCGCCCTCTTCGCCCAACTGCTGGCCGAAATCCAGCGCATCAAGAGTGAAGGCGACTACCAGGCCGGCAAGGCGCTCATCGAGACCTACGCCGTGCACATCGACCCCGAACTGCACAAGGAAGTCCTGGAGCGCTATAAAGCCCTGAACCTGAAGCCTTACGGCGGATTTGTAAATCCGGAAATCCAGCCCGTCAGGGCCGATGACGGCACCATCACCGACTACGTTCCCGTCTACACCGACGACTACCTGGGACAGATGCTCTTCTACGGTAAGAAATACGGCACACTTTAGCATGCTAAAGCGTGCAAAAATGCCCACGTTACCCCCACCCGAAACCCCTCCCCTCAGGGGAGGGACTTATGATGATTAAGGACTACAGGAATTATCTGCGGATTGAAAGGAGGATGTCACCCAATACGGTGGCATCCTATTGTCATGACGTGGAAGAATTCCTGTCGTTCTGCCAGGTGGAGCCGCACGCGGTGACATCGGCCGATATCCAGCACTACCTGGGCAAGGTGACGGAAGACGGGCTTTCCAAGCGCAGCACGGCCCGCCTGCTCAGCTCCCTGCGCAGTTATTTCGGCTGGTGCGTGGAAGAGGGCGAAGTGAAAGAAAACCCCTGCGACCGGGTGGAAGCCCCCAAACTGGGCAAATATCTGCCGGCCGTGCTCAGCGTGGGAGAGGTGACGGCCATCCTGGAATCGGTGGACGAAAAAGCCACTTTCGGCAAACGCGACCGCGCCATCCTGGAAGTCCTGTACGGCTGTGGACTGCGCGTGAGCGAAGCTGCCGGTCTGCTCCTTTCGCACGTGCATCTGGACGAAGGATTCGTGGACGTGGTGGGCAAAGGGAACAAACAGCGCCTGGTTCCCCTGGGCGAGGTAGCGGCCGATGCCATCCGCCGCTATCTGGAGGACAGGCCCACGCCTGCTTCCGGCGCCTACGACGACTTTCTGTTCCTAAACCGCTTCGGAAAGCCGCTCAGCCGCGTTTCCCTGTTCAATCTGGTCAAGCATCAGGCCATGGTGGCCGGCATCCAAAAGGAGATTTCCCCTCATACTTTCCGCCACAGCTTTGCCACCCACCTGATTGAAAACGGGGCCGACCTGCGCATTGTCCAGGAAATGCTGGGGCACGAAAGCATTCTCACCACCGAAATCTACACCCATCTGGACACCAAGACCTGGCATCAATCCATTCTGCAACACCACCCCCGAAGATAAGGAGCGAAGCGACTGCGCATAATACAAGAAAACCGGGGCGCTAAAAGAAGACTAGCGGACCCGGTTTCTTGACGTGTACTAAAACCTAAACCTATAATAAAGATGCATAAAAAATCAAAACGTTGCAGAAAATTGAAAAATTCTGCAACGTTTTGTGCTTTTTGTAAGAAAAACTTACTTGGCCTCTTCTACGGAAACCTTACGGAAGTCCTTCATGTCCTTCATGATCTTGAGAGCGGACTTACGGGCACGGGCACCGGCGGCTTTGTTGCCTTTCTCTACCTGAGCCTCAGCGTTCTTTGCGAATTCCTCGAATTCGGCCTTGATTTTTTCAACAAGCTCTTTCATTGTTTTAGTTATTTATTGGTTTGTAATATGTTAATAGGTCAAACTTTGCTGCAATTTACAGCAATTTTTTGAAATCGCAAAAAAAAATGCCGAAAAATGCTAAATATCAGGCACTTCCCCGGGATTTTTATCCATTTTTGGCTCATTTTCGGCCTTTTGGAGCGCTTTGGGCCGGGTATTGAGCGTATTCATGGCCCGGGCCACACCAATGGTGGAAATGTCCTTGATAGACTGGATAATGCGTGCGGCCAGTTCCGGGACGGCTTCTTTCTCCTCTGCGGAAAGGTCTCCCAACACATAATCCACCTGATGTCCCCGGGAGAATTGATTGCCGATACCCACCCTTATGCGGGTCCACTGCTCGCTTTCCAGTTTCCGGGTAATGTCCTCCAGTCCGTTGTGTCCGCCGGAAGAACCGCCGGGACGCATACGGAGGGTACCGAAGGGCAGGTTGATGTCGTCGGAGATGACGATCAGGTTTTCCAGGGGAAGATGCAACTGCTGCATCCAGTACCGTACGGCGTTTCCGCTCAGGTTCATATAGGTGGAGGGCTTCAGCAGCACGAACCAGCGTCCCTTGAAGGAGACTTCGGCCACTTGGCCGTAACGGTCGGTCTTGAAAAGGACATTGGATGCCTGAGCCCAGGCATCCAATACCATAAATCCCATGTTGTGCCGGGTAGAGGCGTATTCCGCCCCTATGTTTCCCAGCCCGACAACCAGATACTCCATTCTTACTCTTTAGCAGCCTTGGCAGCCTCTGCAGCAGCCTGCTGCATGGCGCGGGTGGTCTTCACGGAGCAGATGATGGTGTTCTTGTCGGAAACAATCTGCAGGCCTTCGAACTTGAGGTCGCCGGCGACCATGCGCTTGTCCAGCTCCAGCGGAGTGACATCGATGTCCAGCTGGTCCGGGAGGTCCTTCATGAGGGCGCAAACCTTCAGGCTGCGGGCGCTCTGGGTGAACTTACCACCAGCCTGCACACCTTTGGGATGACCGGTAATGTTGAGGGGAACTGCAATGACGATGGGCTTCTTTTCGTCTACGGCGAGGAAATCCACATGCAGGCAGTTGTCTTCCACCGGGTGCCACTGATATTCGTGGGCGATAGCGGTGTAGGTCTTGCCACTCAGGTTCAGATCCACGATGTAGGAAGCGGGCGTGTGGGTGAGACCCTTCAGCTCTTTCTCATTGACCGTGAAAAGGATGTTGTCCATGCCGGCACCGTACAGGTTGCAGGGAACCAGGCCCTGACGACGGAAGGCCTTGAGGACGGCCTTGTTGCCCTTCTGGCGGATTTCGCCATTCAGCGTAAAATGCTTCATTGTTTTTGTAAAATAAAAATGTGTTACTCAGTGCTCTTTTTCAAGCACCCCATTGCACCAAAAAACCTTTGCGGCTTTTTTAAGCGCGCAAAGGTAATAATAATAATTGTATTTACAAAAAATACTAGAAACTGGTAGCAATGCCGATGAAATCGTCGGCCTTGAGGGCGGCACCGCCGATAAGACCACCGTCGATGTCCTTCTCTGCAAACAGTTCCTTGGCGTTGGAAGGCTTGCAGGAGCCACCGTACAGGATGGTCATATCCTGGGCCACCTGGGCGCCGAACTTGGCCTCGATGACATTGCGGATGCAAGCGTGGATTTCCTGTGCCTGGGCAGCCGTGGCGGTTTTGCCGGTACCGATGGCCCAGACAGGTTCGTAGGCAATCACAATGTTCTTCATATCCGCAGCGGTGAAGTTGTACAGGACCGCCTTGGTCTGCTCCGTCACCACATCAAAGTGCTTGTTGGCTTCCCGCTCTTCCAGGTTTTCACCCACGCACAGGATTACCTTCAGGCCGGCGGCCAGGGCCAGCTGGGTTTTCACCACCAGCTTTTCATCGGTCTCACCGTAATACTGACGGCGCTCGCTGTGACCCAGGATGGTATACTGGCAGCCGATGGAAGTGAGCATGCTCACGGCCACTTCACCGGTATAGGCACCTTTCTCATGGTCGGCGCAGTTCTGGGCGCTCAGGGCCACCTTGGAGCCCTTCAGGACCTCTGCCACAGGGGCCAGATGGGTGAACGGCGGAGCCACTACCAGTTCCACATTGGCCGGAAGGCTCTTGGCCTTCTCTACAACTGCCTTGGCTAATTCAACACCTTCGGGAACTGTGGTATTCATCTTCCAGTTCCCTGCAACAATGTATTTTCTCATAATTATTTAACAGACATGACTGCCGAAGCAATCGAATTTAACTTCACATCTACGGAATCGGCACGGGAGGCCAGGATGCAAGGCACCTTGGTACCTACCAGGAAGCCGGCCTGACGCACGCCCACGGCCAGTTTGGAATTGGTCTTCCAGAAAACGTTGGCACTTTCAATATTGGGGAAGAGCAGGCAGTCGGCATCTCCGGCCACCGGGCTCTTGAGCTTCTTGATCTGGACGGATTCTTCGTCAATGGCCACATCCAGGGCCAGGGGGCCGTCGCCGATGGCTTTGATCTGGCCACGGTCACACATCTTGGCCAGCATGGCACCCTCGATGCAGGCGGGCATGCTGTCCAGCATCTGCTCAGAAGCGGCGACAAAAGCGATCTTGGGCATGGCAATGCCGAAGGAACGGGCCACGCCGGTGACGAAACCGGCCAGCTTCACCTTCTGGCGGAAGTCCGGCTGCGGGATCACGGCCATATCCGTGATGAAGATGAGCTTGTGGTAATTAGGGTTCTCGATCACGCCCACGTGGCTCAGGAGGCCCTTCGGAGGCAGCAGACCCACTTCCTTGTTCAGGATGGCGCGCAGGAACTTGTCCGTAGAGCACAGGCCTTTCATGAGCACGTCGCCTTCTCCGTCGTGGACCATGCGGACGGCTTCGGCCACGGCCTTGAGTTCGTCCTTGATATCCACGATCTCAAACTTGGCGATGTCGATCTTGCACTCCTCGCACACTTTGGCGATGAGGTCTGTGTCACCCACCAGGGTCACCTTGACAAAGCCCATGTCACTGGCCAGGGATGCAGCCTCGATGGTGTGGGAATCCACGCCCCAGGCAGCGACCATCTTTTTGCAAATTCCTTTTTCTTTCAGCTCTGCAAAGAGCTCGTTGAAATTTTTGATCATATCTTTTATTCTTGATTGTCAATCACTAAATGCATGGTATCGCGGGCAATCACCAGTTCCTCGTTGGTGCAGATGAGGGCGGCCTTTACCTTGGAATCTTCCGTGGTGATGATGGTGTTCTGCTCGAAGGCCACATTGGCTTCATAATCCACCTTGAGACCCAGATAGGCGAAGTTCTCCAGCACGCGGCGGCGCAGGCGGCTGTTGTGTTCGCCGATACCGCCGGTGAAGACGATGAGGTCTACGCCGTTCATGGCCGCTACATAAGAGCCGATGTTCTTGATGATGTCATAGGTGAACTTCTTGAACACCAGCTTGGCTTTGGGATCTCCGTTATTGGCCAGTTCGTCCAGTTCACGGGCGTCTGAAGTTTTGGTGGAAACACCCAGGAAGCCCGACTTGCGGTTCAGGATCACGGACATCTCATCCGGGGTTACCCCCAGCTTGTTCTCCAGATAAATGACGGCGTTGGCATCGATGTTACCCACGCGCGTACCCATAATCATACCTTCCAGCGGGCTGAAGCCCATAGAGGTGTCTACGCACTTGCCGTTCTGGATGGCGCAGATGGAACTGCCGGCGCCCAAATGGCAGGTGATGATCTTGGAATTGTTAATGTCCAGGCCTGCAAGCTTGGCGCCCACACCGGCCACGAACTGATGGGAAGTGCCGTGGGCACCGTAGCGGCGCACGCGGAATTTCTCATAATACTCATACGGCAGGCCATACATATAAGCATACGGCGGCATGGTCTGGTGGAAGGCGGTGTCGAAGGTGACCACCTGCGGCACGGAAGGAAGGACTTCCTGCATGGCATGGATGCCCAGCAGGTGGGCGGGATTGTGCAGGGGCGCGAAATCTGCGCAGAAGGCGATCTTGTCCAGGACGTCGTCGTTCACGAGGACGCTGCCGGCGAAGAAATCGCCGCCTTGCACGATGCGGTGACCCACGGCCTCGATGTCTTCCAGGGAGCCCAGGACACCGGTTTCCTTGTCCGTGAGGGCTTCCAGGATGAGCTGCATGCCCACCTTGTGGTCCGGAATGGGGACATCCTTGACAATCTTGTCCTTTCCGCTGGGTTTGTACTGGAGGATACCGGCAGGCAGGCCGATTTTTTCTGCGATACCTTTGGCGATGATATCGTACACGTCGTCGCTTTTCATGTCCAGAAGCTGGTACTTGATGGACGAACTGCCGCAGTTGATTACGAGAATGATCATAGATTTATTGTGGTTCAGTTAAATATTTCCCATATATCCGGACAAAGATACAAAATAATTGGTAAATTTGCTACGTATGGCCGAGGCGAAAAGCATAGAAACGCTGTCGATCAGTTTTACGGCAGGCGTCATCGCGGGAACAATGCTTTCTTCCCCCAGTCCTTCCCTGCCCTTTTTCCTGCTTCTGCTGCTCTCCCTCCCCTGTTTTTTCCAGCGCCGCATCGTCCAGTTGCCATCGATCCCCACGCTTATCCTCATGGTCGGCACTTTCCTGCTGCTGGGCTGCTTCTGCGCCTGGAACAGCGCCCTGCCGGGCGTGGAAAGCACGGGGCCCATCAGAAGCCTGGCCAATCACGCCGCCCTCCGCCTGCGGGCGCTCATTGGCTCGCTCCCCTTCCGTTCACCCCACACCGCTCCCCTGTTGCAGGCGCTGCTCACCGGCGACCGTAGCGGCCTTTCCCCGGAGATTCAGGGCGTTTTCCGCGCCAGCGGCGCCTCGCACCTGCTGGCCCTCTCCGGCCTGCATATGGGCATCATCTATCTGGTTTTCGACCGGGCCACCCGCCTGATGGGACGCTCTCCGGCCGTGCGGAAGCTGCGCTATGTCCTGCTCTTATCGGCCGCCGGATTCTTTACGCTGATGGCCGGCGCGGGGCCTTCGCTGGTGCGGGCGTTCCTGTTCATCGCCGTGAGCGAAACCCTGCGGCTGCTGAACCGGCACCGCCACCCCCTGCGCGTCCTGTGCCTGGCCCTGCTGGTCCAGCTGGCACTGGATCCCTCCGTCATCGGCAGCCTGGGTTTCCAACTTTCCTACCTGGCTATGGCCGGCCTCGTCCTCCTGTATCCCATCCTGGACAGCTGGTATCCGGCGGCCAGTAAATGGGATCCGATGCGAAAAATCTGGACGATGGCAGCGCTGGGCATCTCCTGCCAAGCCTTCACCGCGCCGCTGGCCTGGCTGCGCTTCCACACTTTTCCCCGCTTTTTTCTGCTGACAAACCTGCTGGCCATGCCCGTCACCACCGTTCTCCTGGCCATTGCCGTGGGAACCGTGGCCCTGTCGGCCCTGGGCTGCTGTCCGACCGTCCTTTACACGGCAACAGACGGCTTGTGCCGCCTGCTGCTATGGATCCTGGAGATTATTTCCTCAATGTAAAACCGGGACTGGCCCACTCCTTCATTTCCCCGTCGGCATCGTAAATCAGATAGCCTTCCAGTTCCGGGCTGTCCAAGAGCATCTTCCGGGCCGATTCCACTCCCAGCACCATACACCAGGTGGCCACGGCATCGGCCTCCGCCGCGCTGCGGGAAGAAACCACGGTGGCACTGAGCAAGTTGTGCTGCACCGGATAGCCGGTTTTCGGGTTGATGGTATGCGCGTATTTGCGGCCGTCGCGGATGTAGAATTTGCGGTAATTGCCGGAGGTGACCACTCCGCAGGGCTTCCCTTCCGAGGTCCAGACGCCGTCCAGCTCGTTCGAAGGGCCGTCCGCCTGGTCCACGGGACGGTCTACGCCCACCGACCAGGTTTTGCCGGCCGGATTCAGGCCGTCGCACCAGATTTCCCCGATATCCACCAGCATATCCTTTACGCCCACACTGTACAGATAACGGGCAATCATGTCACAGCTGTAGCCCTGGGCGATGGCGTTGTAATTGAGCTGGGGAAAGCCCAGATCGGCGGGGTCTGTGTAACCGTCCTTTACCGGCAGTTCCGCCGGCAAGCGGTCCATCCCACAGCGTGCCAGTATATCGGCCACTTCTTCCTCAGTGGGCATCTGGCTGTTCTTGAAGCCGAAACCCCAGGCATTGAAGAGTGGACCGGCGGCACAGTCCACCAGGCCCTCCGAGCGCTCCCAATACCGGTATGCCTCCCGGTACATTTCCAGGAACAGCGGCGTGGCGGGTACTTTCTCCCCGGCGTTGTAGCGGGAAAGGAGCGAATGCTTATTATAACCCGACAACGTGGTGTCTATCTGCAGCAGCAAGGCATCCACACTGTCGCGGATGGATTCCACGCCCACCTGAACGCCCTTCAGATTCAGTTTTACCGTATAGGTGCCGCCTTGGGCAAAACCACTGATCTGGACGTACTGCCCCTGCGGCCGGGCGCAGGAAAACAGTAGCAAAAACAGGCAAAACGGGAGCAGTTTTCTCATCGTGGCAAGAATTTTGCGTAAAATTAAGAAAAAATAGCGATATTTGTAGGTTCAGAAGAGCAATTGAATGAAAAACACCTTCCGTTATATACTGATCATCGTCACTTTCCTGCTGGCCTTGGCCTGCAAGAAGAAGGACGAAGACACCTCCCTCCCCAGCATCGCCGGTCTCAGTCTCAACGACCCCATCCCTTTTGTACGTGTGGGCGCGTCCCAGACTTTCAAGGTAGACTTAACCAGTTTATATACCTCGGACTATACAGACCCGGGGACCATGGGTATGTACTGGCAGGTGAACGGAGGCGACCGCGACACCACCACCCGGGACATTTCCAAGTCTAACCCCAGCTATGTAGTTACCACCGAAAAAACCGGCAACTATTCTGTCATCGCCAGCGTTTACGCCATCAACGGGAAGTATTACGCCGGTGCCGTGAGCCTCGCATTCCAGGCCATCGATCCCGCCACCGCTCTGAGTGAAAGCCGGGAAGGCACCAAAACCGAAATCGACGGAAAGCCTTATCTGGTTACGGAAATAGGTGGCAAAACTTGGATGGGCATGAACCTGTACGGTACGGAATCCGGTCAGGATTACCGCGACTGCGAAGTGGTCTCCGCCCTCTTCGGCCGCTATTTTACTTGGAATGAAGCCCAGACCGCCTGCCCCGACGGATGGCACCTGCCCAGCGGCAAAGAGTTCGACGAATCCCTGGGTAACCAGGCCGGAGACCTCATGGTGGATATCAAGTTCCTGAGCGTGGACATGTGGACCTACTGGCCGCAGGTGCCCATTACCAACAAACTGAAATTCAATGCCATGCCCACCGGCTACATTGATTCGACCACCGCTCAGGAAGTCTTCGGTTACAAAGAATTCGCCTGCTGGTGGACATCAGATACCAATGCGGAAGACAATGAATTAGGTGAATTCCGTTACATCCAACAGGAAGAGCCGCTGGTGATGAAGGGAAAAGGAAGCAAAGAATCCTTACGCATGAACGTGCGTTGCATCAAGAACGCGGACTAACGCAAATCCGTGATCACATAGTCTGAAGGAAGCGATTTCTCGTCCAGCGAGAAGTCGCTTTTTCCTTGCGGCGGGCCGTAGACAATGCCCGTGAGCTTGAAACGGGCCTGGGTATTTTCGTCCAGGGTCAGTGTCACATCCAGGCTGTCTTCATCGGCCTGATTGACCTTTATGCTGTCCAGATGGTCCTGATAAGAAGCGATGAACAGGGCCGGATTGGTAAAAAGGTCTTCTTTGACCACCTGCTCGATCACCAGTTCCCGTGCCGCCTGGTCCAGGGACCAGCGGGTGCTCCCGTTGCTGATGACCTTCAGGCCCAAGCCTTCCATCACATAGGCATTGTCCTCCAGCGTTACCTCCCCGTCCGTGATGTCACGGAAGGGGGCTCCTTTCTGAGACAAAGAATAAGTATAATGGAAACGGACCCGCTGTCCCTGGACTTTGTCCAGCAGCGGGATGCGCCCCTGCGCAAAGGCGCAGCAGCAGAAAAAGGCCAGGGCCACTATACAGAAAACTTTTTTCATTCCGGGTTCAGGAAGTGTTGCAGGACCTCGTCAAGCTCTGCCAGGTCTTTCACCAGGACTTCCCGCGGCTTGGATCCGTTCTGGGGTCCGACGATACCGGCTGCTTCCAACTGGTCCATTACCCTTCCTGCCTTTGCATAACCCATGCCAAGCTTGCGCTGGAGGTCTGAGGTGGAGCCCCGCTGATTGAGCACGATGGTGCGGGCGGCTTCCTCGAAGCGTTCGTCCAGGCGATTCATGTCCACCAGGCCGCCACCGCTTTCCTCGCCTTCGGGTGCCGGCGGTTCCGGAAGATAATAAGGCGTATTGTAACTCTTCTGATAACCCACCTGATCCCCCACCGCCTTGGTCAGGTTCACGATTTCATCATTGCCGATAAAGGCGCACTGGACACGCTCCATCTCCACACCGGTGTACAGGAGCATGTCGCCGCGGCCGATGAGTTTGTCGGCGCCGGGCTGGTCCAGGATGGTGGAGGAGTCGATGCGCGAGGTGACGCGGAAGGCGATGCGCATGGGGAAGTTGGCCTTGATAAGGCCTGTGATCACGTCTACCGTAGGACGCTGCGTGGCCAGGATGCAGTGCAGGCCGGCGGCACGTCCCTTCTGTGCCAGACGGATGACGGAAGTGGTGATGGAACGGGCCAGGGCCTTGGATTCGGGACCGGAGCCCACCGACATGGTAAGGTCTGCGTACTCATCGATGATCACCACGATATAAGGCAGGAAGTGATGGCCTTCGTCGGAACGCAGGTGGTGTTCCTTCCACTTGGCGTTGTACAGCTTGATGTTGTTGACATAAGCCTTGGATAGGAGCTCATAGCGGGCATCCATCTCCACGCAGAGGGAATTGAGCACCGCAGCGGCGTCCTTGGAATTCTTCACGATGGCTTTTTCGGCCTCTTCCTGTTCGCTCACCGCATTGGGCAGGACGGCCAGGTAATGGTGCAGCAGGTTGGCGTAGGAGGAGAATTCCACCATTTTGGGATCCACGAACACGAACTTGAGCTCCGACGGGTGTTTGGAATACAGGAGCGAAGCCACGATCACGTTCAGGCCCACGGATTTACCCTGTTTGGTGGCACCGGCTACCAGCAGGTGCGGGGCGTCGGCCAGGTCGAACACCTTCACCTGTTGGGAGATGGTGTAGCCGATGGCGACCGGCAGTTCGGCCTTGCTGTCGCGGAAGGCGGTGTCGTTCAATAAGGCCTTGAGCGGCACCATGGACGCTTTGTCGTTGGCAACCTCGATGCCTACGGAATCCGACAGCGTGGTAATGCGCACGCCCTTGGCATTGAGCGAGATGCCGATGTCTTCCTGGAGTTGTTTGATGGCCGATATCTTCACGCCCGGCGCCGGATACACCTTATAGAGCGTAACGGTGGGGCCAACGATGGCGGTGACGTCGCGTACCTGGATCTTGTAACTGGCCAGCGTTGCGCGGATCTTGTTGTTGTTGCGGCTCAGTTCGTCCTGGGAAACCTCATGGCGGGCATGGGCATAATCTCCCAGAATGTCCAGCGAAGGGGTCTTATACTTGGGAAGGCCGTCCGGCGGATCAAGGCGGTTATCGATGGGTTTAAGCGGTTCCTTCACTTCCTGTTCCAAGGTGTCGTCCGTTACCACGGTAATGCCTTCACCGGCCTGCTTCCCTTCCTCCACTACCACTTTTTCGCGTTTGCGGCGGTGATTTTTCACCACAATTTCTTCTGAACCCTCGTCTGATTCGGCCAGTTCCGGAATATCGTCCGTAGCCGGTTCCAGGATATATTCCGGATCCAACGTATCCGAAGTTTCGAAGGGAGCTTCGTCGGCGGGGTCCGGGGCCACGGGTTCCGGTTTCTTGCGCATAAGCAGAGCGGCAAAGCGGTCGCTCATGCAGTACAGCCAGACACCCAACAGGGCCAGTAGCAGAACGCTAGTGATGATTTCACCGAAATGCGAAACCAGCCAGCCCACCACGGCAGCGCCGCCGCGCCCACCCAGGCCGCCGGCAAAGGAATACTCCCAACCGGTAAGAAGACCCACCAGGGACAGAATCCAGGACAGGATAAAAGTGAGTGTGAGGCAGCCGTAGAACCATTTTTTAAGCCGGATGGGGCTTTCGCGCCATAGCAGTTTCACGCACCAGGCCAGCAGGAAAATGAGGATGCAGAAGGCCGCCAGGCCGAAACTTTCCGTGACCAGGAGATGGCCGATGGAAAGGCCCGAAGAAGCGGCGGCATTCTGGATGGTGGCATCTGCGGCGGAGAGCGCACTCTGATCCTGCTTCCAGGTGAACAGGTACGACACCACCGAGATAATAAATGTAAGGGTTAGGATGAACACCAGCAGAATTCCGCCATAGCGGATGCCGGTCTGCTTGCGTTCCGACAGCCCGTTCCAGTATTTGGCAAAAGGATTCATTTTTTCTTGCCGTTTTTACCGCGGAAATTCCGGTTGAACTTACCGCCCTTGTTGCCGCCGGAGAAATTCAGGTTCAGGCCCGGGCGGGAGAAGGACTGGTCCGCTGCAATCTTGCTCAGTTCAATGCCTTCCGGCACTTTTACACGTCCTTCGGAGAGGCGCTCGATGTCCTGTAAAATGGTTTCATCGGCCACGGTATCCTTGTTCCAGATCAGGTATTGCTGGCGCATATAGATGGCCAGGGAGCGGATCATAGCCGTTTTCACCTCCCCTTCCGGTTCCGAGGCGATGAGGTCCAGGATGCTTTCTATGTTGCGGCCGTAATGGCGGGCCCGGATGGGCTTGGTGTTGAGCGGAATGGGATCCGGACGACTGTTCACCACCTCCGGGGTGGGTTTGGGGAAGGGGGCGTCCACATCCAAGTCGTACCCGGCAATGATGAACAGGTGATCCCAGAGTTTCTGGGCGAAATTCTCCTGCTGGTGGACCTGGGGATTCAGGCTCTCCATCACTTTCACCACGGCATAGGCCTGTTCCGTTCGTTTGGCCTTCTCCGGAATATCCCGGAGCTGCTCCACCATTTGCAGAACGTTGCGGCCGTACTCCGGCATTTGCAACTTTTCAACTTCCGTATTGTAATAAAGCTTGATGCTGTTCTCGCTTGCTTCCATAGACGCACTAATTAACCGTCTACAAAGATAATGAAATTATCGGCTAAATACCAAAGGTATGCGCTAACTTTTGCATATCCCATTTTCCGGTAAAGATTCGCGTACCGGAGCACCTGCCGCTTATGGGATTCTTCCTGCGCGCCGAACTTATAGTCGATAACCGTTACTTCGCCTTCCGGCGAGAGCACCACCCGGTCGGGGCGGTATTCGTTCCCGTCGGGACCCAGCACGGGAGCCTCTTTCCAAACACGCATTTCCGGCGCGAACCAGCCTTTCTCTTCCACCGATGCCAGACGTCCGGAGAGAAAGTCCAGGGTTTCCTGCTGCTGGGACTGGGGCAATTCGCCGGAGAGGACGGCCGCCTCCACGGCGGCGGGCAGCTTGTCGGGCGTGTCGATACGTCCCAGGATACCGTGCAGCACATTGCCCCGGATGCGGATACTGGCCTGGGGGCCGAAACTGCCGTCCGGGCCGAAATAGTCGGCCGCTTCCGGACTGAATTTCAGGCGTTTACCGCTATCGGCCGGGAAAGATTCGTAGCCTGCTTCCAAGGGTTTTTCCTCCGATTCCGGACGCCGGAGCGTGTGGAAATCGTAGGGCGTTCCCACCTTGTAGTCGGGGGTCCCGACAAAGGCGTACAAGACCTGCGAGAGGTTCTTGTACTCCCCAGCTTTCTTGGGTGGCGGCGCGGCGATTACCTTGAGTCCACAGCGTGCGCGTGTCAACGCAACATACAGGACATTGAGGTTGTCGATGGCTGCCAGTTTCCTTTCCCGGAGGTACTGCTCCGAGAAGAGGGAATCGGCGGCGTTACCGTCCAACTTGACACGATAAACGCCATCGGCCTCCACCTCCAGGGGTGTTCCTTCCACTGCCGGATGACACCAGTAGGTCGAGGGCTTGTACAGGGTCACTTTCTCCGCAAAGGGAACGATTACGAAGGGAAATTCCAGGCCCTTGGACTTGTGGATGGTCATCACCCGAACGGCGCTGCCGCTCTGCGGAGAGGCAATCTTGGGCTGGGCGTCCTCCCAGTTTCGCAGGAAAGCATGGAGTTGGTTTCCACCTGTGGAGACCCAGTCCTGCAGATAGTCCATAAAAGCCTGGATATAAGGTATTTCCGCCTCGAACATATCAGGATCTGCCTGGCGGAGATCCCGCAGCAGACCCTCACACAAATCCACCAGCGAATGGTAGTGTTCCGGGATGTTTACGGAGAGACTCCGGGCCAGGTAGGTGGCCACGCCAGGCTTGTCCTGCGCGGCGGGAGCATCTACCAATGAAAGCTGGGAAACCAGCCGGCGGACGGTAACGGAACTCTTCACGAAAAGGGAGTCGTCCGACACCACCGGAATCCCCTGCTCCACCAGGGCGGCGGCAACGGTGGCGCCTTCCGCATTGCCCCGCACCAGGATGGCCATATCGGCCCATTCCCCGCCCCTTTCGCGGACTTCCCGGAGGGTTTGCAGAATCTCCTCCATCTGGTCTTCGGTGAAAAGCACCTCTACAGAGCCGGGAGCCGTGTCCCGGGTACGTACCTGTTGCCGGACGTCCTTGTACAAATCCGACAGACTGCCGGGCTTTGCGGGATCTTCGCCTAACAACTGGTCCAATTGCTCAGCAGCAAAGGGGAAAAATGCATTGTTGAATTCCACAATTTCCCGGCACGTCCGGTGGTTGCCATCCAGAACCCGCACCTTCACCTCCCGGAATTCCTGCTCCAGCCGGCTGCCCAGGAGGTCCCAGTCGCTGCCCCGCCAGCGGTAAATGCTCTGTTTCACATCGCCCACCACCATGGAAGAGAAGCCGGCGCTCTCGCTGTTCAGCAGCAGCGGACGGAAATTCTCCCACTGGATATCGGCCGTATCCTGGAACTCATCCAGGAGGAAGTTTTCGTAGCGGACGCCCATTTTCTCATAAATGAAGGGGGCGTCGGTCCCGTCGATGAGCTGGCGCAGCAGGGTGTTGCTGTCGTCCAGGGAGAGGATGTTTTTCTCTTTCTGGATCTGCGTCCAGGCGCTGCGAAGTTCCTCGGCCACGCCCAAGCCATACAGCTGGCCCTGCAGAATACGTGCGGTAGAATATAGTTGGAAAGGCGGGCCGAAGCAGGCCAAAAACGCCTGCAGAGGGGCCTCCAGCAGACCTTCCGCCTGCTGACGCAGCTTGTCTTTGCTCTTGGCGAACCACAGCGCCGGATCCGGCGCCTTGGCCAGGAAACTGTCCTTGGGTTTATCCACCGGCACCTGACCTTCCGCGTACGCGTACAAATGAGTTAGGAAGCCGCGGTTGCTTTCGGCCGGATCCACGCCGGCTTGCGTGAGGGCATCCAGACAAGCCTGGGCCGCCGCCTGCACCTGTTTCTCGAAATCGGCATCCACGGCCTGGCAGGCTTCCCGCAGCCGGTCCAGTCTTTCCCGGGGGAAAGTCTGCCCTTCCGGCAAGGCAGACAAGCTGCCGGCTACTTCGTTCAGGCGTCCTTCCAGGGAGAACCGGCCGTTTTGGCGCAGATCCTCCTTCACACTTCGGCTGAGCCAGTCCAGCAGGGCATGGTCTTGCTCCGAAAGCTGGTCCAGCACCCGGTCCACGCTTTCGGCCACCAACGCCTCGCGGTCCAGCTGCACCTGATAATGGGCGAACTGGCCCAGCTCACGGGAAAACGCCCGCAGGGTCTGCTGGAAAAAGCGGTCGATGGTGGAAACCGCGAAGGCGGAATAGTCGTGCAGGATGGCCGATAACTGCTGTCGGGCCCGCCGTTGCAGGGGTCGCAGTTCCTCATAGGGCGACGCCTCCGGATTCGTGGCCAACACATTCAGTTCCTGCAAGATACGGCGCTTCATCTCGTCCGTGGCCTTATTGGTGAAGGTGACGGCCAGCACGTGGCGATAGGCGTCCGGCTTGTCGCTTTGCAGGATAAGCCGGATATATTCCCTTGCTAAATTGTATGTTTTGCCGGACCCCGCCGACGCTTTGAGTATCTTCAGCACAGAACAAAAATAGATAAAAATTTTAGGAAAAGGTGTACAACGAATGGTTTTTTTTAATATATTTGGATGTTTTTAGCGAAAAACCAAATTAACCCTATTATATTAACTAAAACTTAGTTTATGCTAAAACGATTCATTTTGGTAGCACTTGCATGCCTCGCAGTGGGTGTGCAAGCGTTCGCTCAGAATGCCGTGACCGGTAAGGTCGTGGACGAAAAGGGCGAACCTGTGATCGGTGCCGGAGTCCAGATCAAGGGCTCTACCACCGGCGTAGCAACTGACCTGGATGGCCTTTTCAGCATCCGCGTAGCGGACAATGGCACCCTGGTCATTTCCTCCATCGGCTACAAGACTGTTGAAGTTGCAGTTAAGGGCCAGAAATCCATTAACGTAGTTCTGGAAGAAGACACCCTCTTCCTGGACGATGTAGTGGTTGTGGGTTATGGTACCGCCCGTAAGAAGGACGTTTCCGGCGCTATCTCCAGCGTTAACTACGGAAACGACTCCAACGTGGCCTCCCTGCCCAACCCCAACGCCCTGTCCGCCCTGTCCTCCAAGGTGGCCGGTCTCAACTACGCTCCTACCTCCAGCGCCTCCGGTGACAACACCCAGACCATGACCATCCGCGGTAAGAACGCTATCCCTACCGGCGGTTCCATGTCTGCCTCGGCCCAGAGCGTCAACCAGCCCCTGCTGGTCATCGACGGTGTTCTCTCCTATGGCTCCATCAACTCCATCAACACCGCCGACATTGAAAGCATCGACGTGCTGAAGGATGCTTCCGCAGCCGCCATCTACGGTTCCCGTGCTGCTAACGGTGTTATCATCATCACCACCAAGCGTGGTAACGGTGGCACCCCCGTCGTGAACTTCAACGGCCAGGTGAGCATCTCCGACTGGAGCCGCATGCCCAAGATGGTCAACGACAAGGAAACCTTCCTGAAGAACCGCTTCTACAGCAAGAAGGGCGCCGGCAACGTGGACTACCAGGATAAGGAATGGTCCAGCTTCAGCAGCCTCGACCAGGCCGCCAACTACACCGGTATGCTCTCCCCTCGTGAGCTTGAAGCTTGGAACGACGGCAAGTGGGTCAACTGGCTGGACGAGATTTCCCGCAAGGGCGTGGGTCAGAAATATGACCTGTCCGTCAGCGGCGGTTCCGACCGTGTGAACTACTACGCTTCCACCGACTACACCCGTCAGCAGGGTATCCGCAAGGGCGACGACTATGAGAAGTTCGGCGCCATGCTCAAGATGGACTTCCGCGTCACCGACTGGCTGTCCCTGGGTACCAAGGTAAACTTCCTGGCTTCCAACAGCTGGGGCCAGAGCGCCAACATCCGTTACGCCATGTGGTACACTCCGCTCTCCTATGTCTATGCCCGTCAGGCCGGCTTCGAGAACTGGTACAACAGCGTTCCGGACAACAATACCGCCAGCCCCTTCATCGGCTCCGGTAAGAACGACTCCTACGCCTACACCGACCGCCAGAGCAAGAGCATGAACATCAACGGTGTGGCTTATGCACAGGTAGACTTCCCCTTCCTCAAGGGCTTGAGTTACAAGTTCACCCTCCAGGGTCAGCGCAACTCCGGTTACAGCGACGTTTACAACAAACCCGAAATGTCCGTGAACACGGAGGATGTCACCCAGATGCAGAATCCCTACCAGTTCATCGGCAACGTGACCGGTCAGATCTCTTCCTCCAACTACCTGGCCTGGAACATGGACCACATCCTCACCTATAACAATGACTTTGGTCAGCACCATGTAGACGCCACCCTCGGTTACACCCGTGAAGCCACCAACAGCAACACCATGGGTTCTTCCTTCACCGGTTATCCCACTCCCACCACACTGGGTGTGTACAACATCGAGGCCGCCAACTCCGTAACGGATACCTATCGCAACCGCGTAGAGACCCAGGCCGTCGGTTATCTGGCCCGCGTCAATTACAACTACGCCAGCAAGTACTACATCACCGGTAACTTCCGTCGGGATGGTTTCTCCGCCTTCGCAGAAGGTCACAAGTGGGGCAACTTCTTCGGCGCCAGCGCCGCTTGGGTATTGAGCAATGAGCAGTTCATCAAGAACCTGAACTTCTTCAACTTCCTGAAGTTGCGTCTGAGCTGGGGTCAGAACGGTTCCCGCAACATCAGCGCAGGTGCCACCCAGGCCACTATGGGCAAGGCCACTTCCAACAACGGTGCCATCACCATGACCTGGCTGGGCGACGCCAGCACCCTGGGTATGACCCTCACCAACCTGCCCAACCGTAACCTCACCTGGGCAACCGTTGAGAAGCTCAACCTCGGTATCGACTTCTCCATCGTGAACAACCGCATCAACGGTAGCTTCGATATCTATTCCGGCCGCACCACCAACATGCTGGTGGCCCGTTCCGCCCCGTACATCTCCGGTTTCAACGACGTGAACGACAACGTAGGTCTGGTAACCAACCGCGGTATTGAATTCACCCTGAACACCGTGAACTTCAACGGCAACGGCGACAACACCTTCCGTTGGGAAACCAACCTCATCTTCGACACCAACGAGAACAAGCTCGTCTCCCTCTTCGGTCCCGACTATGAAGGCAATGAGGCCGACGACGTGGCCAACGCCGTTTCCTACGGTCGTGAATCCTACTACGCTCTCCTGGTGGGCCGTCCCCTGGGCGCCGCCTACGACGTGAAGAAGATCGGTATCTTCAACAGCGACGCCGAAGTTCAGGCCTATACCGGTCCCGAAGGCAAGCCCATCCAGCCCGATGCCAAGGCCGGTGACCTTAAGTTCGAAGACTACAACAACGACGGTGTCATCGACGCCAACGACCGCCAGTATCTCGGTTCCCCGGATCCCCTGTTCACCATCAACTTTGGTAACACCCTCAAGTGGAAGAACTTCAGCCTGTTCTTCAACTTCCGTTGGGCCCAGGGTGACAAGACCCACTTCATCGGCCTTGACCCCTATGCCTTCGGAACCAATATGGGCGGCGGCGCCCAGTTGGCCCGCGTCCAGCCTTGGACTGAAACCAACCACTCCCAGGTATTCCCTCGCTACGGTTACTCCAACTACATGGAATATCAGTACTGGAACAGCCGCACTTACCTGAAACTGAAAGACCTGGTCTTCTCTTACACCATTCCGGCCAAGGCCATCCAGCGTGCTGGTATCAACAACCTCCGCGTGTATGTAGCCGCCACCGACCTCTTCACCCTCACCAACTGGTCCGGTATCGATCCTGAAACCGGAGGTACCATCGCCGCCGGCGCCTCTTCCAGCCGCTACGGCAGCAACGGCGCCTACAAGACCGTCACCTTTGGTGTGAATGTGACTTTCACCGCTCCCAAGAGGAAATAACTTAACAAGCGACGTATATGAAAAAGTATATATTCATTCTTCTCGCACTCTTCCTGGCCGTTTCCTGTAACGACAAGCTCTTTTTGGAAGAGCGTACGTACGAGGACGATACCAACAGCTTCTTCAAGAGCCAGCAATCTATCGAAATCGCCCTTGCATCGGCCTATTCTGAAGTCCAGTACATGGTATTCGGTAACCAGCGTGGTGGTTCCGAGCACAACTGGATGCTCTTCGGTCTGGGTCTGGACACTTTCTCCACCACCGGCGGTAACACCCAGTTCTCCAACTGGACCCTCATGACCTCCGACAGCGGTTATGCCCGTCACTATGGTGAATACATGTACAAGCTCTCCAACCGTGCCAACATCGTGGTGGACATGATTGACGAGCATCCCGAAATCGAATACACCAGCGAAGAGGTTAAGAACAACCTCCGTGCAGAAGCCGTATTCCTCCGCGCCTGGGCCTTCCGCGTCATCGTGGGTATGTTCGGCCGCTGCGTATACGCCGAGCACATGACCCAGGAAGCCCGCTACGACTATGTAATGAACACGCGCGAGGAAGCCTGGGAGAAACTCGCCGCCGACTTCGAGTATGCAGAGAAAAACCTCCCGTCCAAGCCTCGTCTGATGGGTACGGTCACCAAGGCCGCTGCCGGTCACTATCTGGCCGAGACCTATCTCTGCCTGGGTGAGTTCCAAAAGGCCGAACAGGCTGCCACCCGTGTCATCGACAAGACCGACGGTAACTACCAGCTTATGACCACCCGTTTCGGTAACCGCGCCGACCAGGCCAAAGACCGTTACGGCAACTCCCTGGCCGCTCCTCAGGGCGCCTATTGGGACCTCTTCCGTTCTTCCGGTAAGACCAAAGTGGGCGACTTCGCCGCCGACTCCAACCCCAACGATCCCGGTAACCTGGAAGCTATCTGGGTAGCCCAGATCGACTACGAAGTAGGTGTGGACAACTGGCCGCTGGGCGGTTCCGGTGACTCCTGGTGGCGTATGCACAAACCCGTGCTTGAATCCACCTTCGCCCCTTGGATCCCCATGGGTGGTAAGAATGGTCAGAGAAAGGGCTCCGACGGCAAGAACTACTACGTCTTCACGGCCGATGCCGTGGCCTTCCCTAAGGGCGTAGAGCCTGCAGGCGCCGGTGCTCCTCCTGCAGCCGTCGACGGTGATGACATGACCGGTCGCAAACTCGCTTACAACCTCTCCACCAAGATGGACTCCCTCGCCTGCCGTTCCCAGGGTAACGGTGCCGCCACCGGTCTGGGTCTGCTGCCCTCCGAATGGGTGGTCCGTCCTGCCGGAGACCCCTCCGGTTCCATCTGGGACGATCCCAACGACTTCCGCGGAAGCGAGGTCATGATCCAGCGTGATCCTTATACTCCTTCCGGAAAGAAGTGGTCCGTGGTTAAGAAGCAGGTTCAGGCCCGTGTAGATGCCGGTCTGTACAGCGTAACCGCAGCCGATACTATCAACATCACCCCTCGTTTCTGGAAGTTCTCCGACGACCGTCACATCTTCGATTCCGGTAACGCCTACTACGACACCGACTGGTACATGATCCGTATCGCCGAAACCTATCTGCTCCGCGCCGAGGCTCGCCTGGCCCAGGGCAATAAGGCTGGTGCCGCCGCCGACATCAATGTCCTCCGCAGCCGTGCAGGTGCCAAGGCCTGCTCCGCCAACGACGTGGACATCAAGTACATCCTGGACGAGCGCGTACGTGAACTCTTCGGTGAGGAACAGCGCTGGGTCACCCTGAGCCGTCTGAGCTGCAACCCGAAGGCTACTTACGTAACCGAGTGCTATCCTACGCAGAACAATACCACCTCCAATACCCTGTACGAGCGCACCCGCAAGTATGGTATTGGTTACGAAAACGAAGAACGTGGCCGCGAAGCCTATACCGACCCGCTGGGCAAGACCCGCCACTATCCGAATATCAAGCCTTACAACTATATCCTTCCTATTCCTATTCAGATCATCCAGTCCAACAAGGACGTGAAGATCGATCAGAACTACGGATACGGCGAATAAGCCTTGACAGATTTCTCAGATTTCGGCCCCCAAAATCGGGGGCCGATTTTTTTATTGTTCAAAAAAGGATTATCTTTGATAAAGATAAACTTGTCAAAAGATTGTTCGCATGAAAAGGATTGTTCCGCTGCTTTCTCTTGCTGTTTTACTGATGGTTGTCGGGTGTTCCACCCAGCCGTCCAGCCTGAAGGATAAGGCCCTTGTCCGCCTTCCCAAAGCGCTGGAGCAGGCCATGGTAGAAGACTTGTCCCTTCCCGGCGGCGCAGAGATTGTTTCCCCGGAGATTCTCTATACCTGCGACAGCCTCTGCATCATCCATTGTACGGCTGTGGCCAAAGCGCCCGAGGCCGATGGATACAGTTTCCCGGTCCGGTACGTCTTTCTGCAGGATATGGTCCTGAGCCACGCCTACGGGTGTCCCGTTTACGCAGAAAAACTGTCGGGCAGTCCCGAGTTGACCCAAGAAGATATCCGGCAGGCAAGAGCTGAATACCAGCGGGACGCTAAAAAAGCTTACGCCTACTACTCCTCCACTGCCACCTTGATAGCGCAGGAAGACCTATGATGGACCGTTTTGCATTAGCCTTCCGAGAACAGCAGCAGTTGTTCCTGTACGAAAAGACCTTCCTGGTGCAGACCCTGTGTACCGTGGGAGGCCTCTCCACGCTTTCAGGACGCTTCTTTGTCCAGTTTTTCTGGAGTCCCACCCTAGCTTTGGTGATTACGCTGGGGCTGTTGGGTTTGGGTGCCTGGCTGCTGTGGGTCTCGCTCCGGGAGAAGCGCGCCCAGTGGCAGCTCCTTCCGCTTTGCCTAATCCCGTTCGTCTTCCTGGCCGCCTCCCTCTCCGAGAATGCCATGCATTTCAGCGTGCTCACGGCCTGGCTCATCGCACTGGCTGCGCTTTACGTGTACACGCGCAGACGTGCTAATAAGGTAGTCTGGGGCCTCCTGCTCACGGTTATCGTGTACCTGGCCGCCGGTCCCGCCGCCCTGCTGTTCGCCCTCTGCGCCACCATCATCGGCCTGTGGAACAAGGAATGGGCGTCGGCGCTGTTGGTTCCCATGGCGCTCTTGTGCGGCCTGGGCGCCTGGCTGCTGGGCTGGGTTCCCACGCTGGAAGTGGCCTGGACGCCGGCATTCTATTTTGACCTGGATGCCGCCATGCCTGCCGCACACTGGGTTCCCTGGGTCGTACTTCCCCTTACGGTGCTGGGAGGCTGTCTGATCAAGGAAATGAAGCGAATTCCTGCCCTCATCACGGCCTCTGCCATTCTGCTGATAGCCCTGTTTCCTGCCTTCGGTATGGCTAAAAAGGCCGAAGACCGCCAGCCCGGACTCACCTACGAATATGAGTATTACACCGTGAACGAGGATTGGGACGGCCTGATCAAGGCATGTCTCCAAAACGAATGGATTCCCCATACGGCCCAGTACCTCAATCTGGCCCTGGCCTGGAAAGGGACGCTGCTGGACCAGATGTTCCAGTACGACCAACGCGGCCCCGACGGACTCATTAAGATGAGCGACGACCGCGGCGTGGAAACCTCCCAGGCCCATATTATGTTCGCTATGGGCAATATGGCGGCGGCCCAGGATGTGGCCTTCAACACCCTTTACTCCACAGAGGGCTTCTGCCCCGCTATGCTCAAAATCAACGCCCAGGTGGAACTGATGCGGGGTGCCTACGGCGTGGCCGACAAATACCTTTCCCTCCTGGAAAAAGCGCCCCACTACCGCAACTGGGCCCAGGAGCAAAAGCATTTCCTCTACAACGACGAAGCCGTAGAGGCCGACCCTTTGCTGGGCAACGGACGTCGCAGCTGGCCCAAGCTGGAGGGTTTCTCCATGTTTGAGAGCCCCCTGGACGAACTGATGCGGGTAATAGACGCCAATCCGGGCAACAACCGGGGTATGGAATATGCGCTTGCGTATTTACTGCTGGCCAAGGACATCAAGTCGGTTACGGGGGTGGTCTCCCGCTATTACGGGCAGCCCGGACTGCTTTCCCTGCCGGTCCCGGTGCAGGAAGCCGTGCTGTTCTACAGCGAATACACGCGCAACGTAAGCGGGGCCGATGTCCTGGGACCGGACTGGTGCCGGGCGCACGGCGTTACGGAAGAAACCTTCCAGCGCTTCCAGCAATTCCAGGATGCCAGTGTCAAGAGCGGCGGCAAGGCGCCCAAGGGCTACAAGTCTTCCTATTGGTATTATTTATTATACAAGCAGATATGAGAAAGCTAATCTATATCCTTTTTTCCGGAGCCTTCTTGTTCTGCGCTTGTTCCGGAGCCATTGAACCCTCCGGGACCCTCGAGAGTCTCCCGCCCATTGAACCGGACTACAGTTTTGTCACGGTGCCCCGCAACATAGCCCCACTCAATTTTTCCTACACCGGAAGCGAGCCCTGCGCCCTGCAGGTGGAAGGGCAAACCATCCGCGGCAAGAATGGCTTGTTCTCCTTTAGCCCGCGCCTTTGGAAGAAGCTGATGGAGAAAGAGCAGGTGGAAATGACCGTGCTGGTGAAGCAGGACGGCGCCTGGAAAGCCTATCGGCCTTTCACCCTCACTGTTAAGGAAGAAATCGACCCTTACCTGTCTTATCGGCTTATCCCGCCCGGTTATCAGGGCTGGCAGAAGATGGGTATTTACCAGCGGGAGCTGGGCAGCTACCGGGAATCTGCCATCCTCACCAACGACCTCACGGGCGGGAACTGTATGAACTGCCATACCACCGCCGGAGGAAACCCCTCCAAGAGCGTTTTCCACGTGCGGGCGGCCTTTGGCGGCACTATGCTCATAGACGGAAACCGGATTGAAAAGCTGAACACCAAGACGGATTCCACCATCAGCGCCCTGGTGTATCCCTACTGGCATCCTAGTGAGAATTACATCGCCTTCTCCGTCAACAAGACCCTGCAGGCATTCTACAACCACGACCCCAACCGCATCGAGGTATACGACCAGGCCTCCGACGTGGTGGTATACGATGTGCGCACGCAGGAGATCGCGTGGAGCCCCCTCACCAAGAGCGAGGACCGCTTCGAGACCTTCCCCACTTTCTCCCCCGACGGAAAATGGCTATATTTCTGCAGCGCCCAGGCGGTAGCTGAGATGCCCAAGGAGCACCGGGAAGTGCGGTACGGCCTGTATCGCATCGCTTTTAATCCCGAGGATATGAGCTTTGGAGAGGAATTGGAATGCCTTTACGACGCCCCGGCCGAAGGGCACAGCGTCTCGTTCCCGCGCGTTTCTCCCGACGGACGCTTCCTCTGCTTTACCCGCCACGGTTATGGGAATTTCTCCATCTGGCACCACGACGCAGACCTGTGGATGCTGGATCTGGAGACGCTGGAGAAATGGCCCCTGGAAGCGGCCAACTCCCCCGACACGGACAGCTTCCACAGCTGGAGCAGCAACGGCCGCTGGATGGTGTTCAGCAGCCGCCGGGGCGACGGCCTGTACACGCGCCCGTACTTCACCTATATCGATGAAAATGGCGTGGCCGCGAAACCCTTCCTGCTACCCCAGCAAGACCCCAATGCCTATTACAAGCGCCTGATGGATTCCTACAACCTTCCGGCCTTTATGAATGCCCCGCTAGAAATGTACAAACACAAGATAGTCAAAGAGATAAGGGAATCTTCCGGTGTGGACGTAAAAGTAAAATAGTATGACCCGAAAACTTGCTTTCTTCGCAGCCCTGCTGCTGGCCGCCTGCCTGGGCGCGTATGCCAACCCTGTACAAATCGTGCCCATTCCGGGAGGTCCTACCCTGGGGGTGGAAGTATGCGCCGACGGCATTTTTCACGTGCAGATCTCGCCCCGCGAAACCTTTACCGAGTCCCTGATGGACCGCTATGGGGTGGTCCGCAAGGATTGGCCGGTGGTGGATTACACCCTGGAACAGCGGCCGGATGCCTACGTGTTCAAAACCGCCAAGGGCTCCCTGACCGTTTCCACCCAGGACGGCAGCCTCAGCTTTAAGGATGCCGAAGGACGGGAAGTGGTGCGCAAGATTAACTATCTGCCCGCCGGCAGTGCGCCGGTACAGGCCCTGGCCGATGTCATCAACGAACAGTTCGCGTCCCTGCACGTGCCCGTGAACAACGGCATTATCGGCGATGATGAAGGGAAGCTTTCCGGGGGTGCCCGGCTGGATGCCGGAGACCCCGCCAAGGCCAGCGTCATATGCCTGACCCTGGAAGACGGAGAGCGTTTTTACGGCGGCGGCAGCACTTCGCGCGAGCATATCCAGCACCGCGGCGAACTGCTGCGCATGTGGACCACCTACCAGCACACGGAGATTCCCATGCCCTTTATGATGAGCTCCCGCGGCTGGGGCATCTACAACAACACCTCCCGCAAATGCCACTTTGACGTGGGCTGCAGCCAGGCCGATGTTTTCAACATCTACAACACCTTCGACGAGGCCGATTTCTACCTGATGCTGGGCTCCGATATGCCCTCCGTCCTGAACCTTTACACCCAGATTACCGGTCGCAGTTACGTGCTGCCCCGCTGGGCCTACGGCTTTGCCTTCGGCCCCAACATGCGGGAAGACCAGTGGGCCATCCTGAACGACGCCGCCCATTTCCGCGATATGGGCGTTCCGGTGGACCTTTTCTGGCTGGAACCGCAGTGGATGGCCAAGCGCTACGACTTCTCCACCCAGAAGAAGTGGAACTACGACCGTTTCTCCCCCGAACCTTACTGGGTGCAGGACCAGATGCCCAAGAAGTTCTATCCGCGCCTGTTCGTGGGCAAACTCCGCAGTATGGGCATCCGCCTGGGCCTGTGGCTGTGTGAGGAATACGACGCCAGCATCATCGAGGAAGACCTGATCGCCGTGCGCGAAGGCCGCGACACTTCCGGCCTGGAGCATTGGCCCGACCACCTGACCACCTTTATGGATATGGGCGTGGAAGGCTTCAAGCTGGATCCGGCCCGTACCATCGACGCCCATCCCACCTGGGAGTACTACAACGGCCACGGTGATGATGAGATGCACAACATCAGCCAGGTACTTATGCCCAAGCAGATTGCGCAGATGACGCGCCGCCACACGGGCCGGCGTAGCTGGCACCATTACTGCGGCGGCTGGGCCGGAAGCCAGCACTGGAGCGCAGCCCAGAGCGGCGACAACGGCGGCGGCATCGTAGCCCTCTTCGACCAGCATAACCTGGGCAACTCCGGCTTTATGAATATGAGCTGCGACGTGATGAGTGTGCCCCGGGAGCAGGAAATGCCCGGTCTGCACTTCGGCGTCTTCCTCCCCTGGCTGCAGATCAACAGCTGGTTCAGCATGATGCATCCTTTCTACTATTATGGCGTAGAGAAGGAGATGTACAAGTTCTACATCAGCCTGCGCTACGCTTTCCTTCCGTACATCTATTCCAATGCCCTGGAAGGGATGCTCACCGGAATGCCTATGGTGCGTTCCATGCCGCTGGAATTCCCCGACGACCGCAACTGCGACGATATGGTGTTCCAGTATATGTTTGGCAAACAGTACTGCGTAAGCGCCTTCTCCAACGATATTTACCTGCCCGCCGGAGAATGGATCAACGTATGGACGGGCGAGCTGGTGAACAGCCACGGGGAAACCATTTCCCGGGAGCTTCCGGTGAACCGGGCCGGCCAGCTGTTCGTGCGCAACGGCGCCATCGTCCCCACCCGTCCGGTGGTGGATTTCATCGGCTCGGCGCCCCAGACGGATTTCATCCTGAAGGTTTATCCCCACGGGAACACCAGCTTCACCATGTACGACGACGACGGGGAGAGCTACGCCTATGAAGAAGGCGCCGTCTGCTCCACCCTCTTCGAGTGCTCCGAAAAAGGTCGCGACATCACCGTGAAGGTCCATCCGGTCCAGGGCACCTATCAGGGCCTGCCGGAAAACCGCAATTACAGCTTTGAACTGCGCTGCCTTTCCAGGCCTAAGAAAGTAAGTCTGAACGGAAAAGCGCTCCAAGGCTGGGTATGGGAAGACAACACGCTCAAGGCCGATGCCGGAGCAGTTTCCATCCACGATACACTAACCCTGACGGTCCAGTTGTAATGAAAAAAGTCCTTCTGTTTGCCGCTTTCCTGAGCCTCGCCGCCTGTTCGGCCGAAGACTGGCACGACGCTTCCCTGCCCGCCGAAAAACGGGCCGCGCTCCTATTGAAGGAGATGACGCTGGAAGAGAAGATCGGCCAGATGTGCCAATATGTGGGTCCTTGCTATGTTCCGCCGGATCAAGGCTCGCCTTACAAAAACATCGATGCCTCCGACGAGAACCTGGGCAATCCCGAACTGGCCCAGCGCATCCGCGATGGCAAGGTGGGCGCCTTCCTGCACGTCCTTACCGGCGAAGAGGCGCATCAGCTGCAGATGCTGGCGTCGGAGTCCCGCCTGGGCATTCCCCTGCTGATGGGCATCGACGCCATTCACGGCAACGGCCTGCGCGCAGGCTGCACGGTGTATCCCGGGAATATCGGCCTGGCCTCCACCTTCCGGCCCGAACTGATGGAGAAGATTGGGGCCGAAACGGCCGAAGAAATGCGCCAGACGGGTATGTACTGGACTTTTGCCCCCAACCTGGACGTAGCCCGCGACGCCCGCTGGGGCCGGATGGGCGAATGCTTCGGCGAAGATCCCTGGCTGGTGTCCCAGATGGGCAAATACGAGATCTGGGGCTTCCAGGGCCGCGACGGCCAGTTAGGTGACGGCAAGGTATTGGCCTGCGCCAAGCACCTGATCGGCGGCGGAGAACCCGCCGGCGGCCTGAACGCCGCGCCGATGGATATGAGCGAGCGCAAGATGCGGGAGCTGTACCTCCCGCCTTTCAAGGTGGCCGTGGAAGAAGCCAACGTGGCCACTGTGATGACCGCCCACAATGAATTGAACGGCGTTCCCTGCCACGCCAATTCCTGGCTGGTCCAGGATATCCTCCGCGATGAACTGGGCTTCGAGGGCTTCGTGGTGAGCGACTGGATGGACATCGAGCGCCTGCACAGTATGCATCACCTGGTGCCCAGCGAAGAAGAAGCCTTCCTGGTTTCCGTGGAATCGGGCATCGATATGCATATGCAGGGAGACCACTATTTCGAAACGGTGCTGGAAGGCGTACGGAGCGGGCGCATCCCGGAGCGGCACATCAATGAAGCCGCCGGAAAGATCCTGACGGCCAAATTCGCCATCGGCCTGTTTGAAGCGCCCATCCCTCCCCTTCCGTCCGAAAGAGGATTCGCCGCCAATCCCCAGCACCGGAAAACGGCCCTGGAAGCGGCGCGCGAAAGCATCGTCCTCCTGAAAAACGACGGCCTGTTGCCCCTGAAAGACTATAGCCGTATCTTCCTCTGCGGTCCCAATGCAAACAGCCAGACTTTGCTGGGAGACTGGGTGGTGCCCCAGGCCGATGAGGACGTGGTCACCGTTTACGAAGGCCTGCGGGAAGCCTTCCCTTCGGCCCGGATTGACACGCTCTTTTTCGGCGGACGCGTAACCGGCGTAGACAAAGCCGGCATTGCCCAGGCGGCAGCCCTTTCCCGCCAAGCGCAGCTGAACATCCTGGTGCTGGGCGACAATTCCCAGCGCTATTCCTCCTTCGGCCGCACCTGCGGCGAAAACTGCGACCGGGACAATATCGACCTTCCCGGCCTGCAGCAGGAGCTGCTGGAAACCGTGGCGGCATCGGGACGCCCCACGCTCCTGCTCCTGATGAGCGGACGCGCCTTGGGCGTAGAATGGGCGGCGGAAAGTCCTTCCGTCAACGCCATCGTGAACACCTGGGAGCCCGGTCAGATGGGCGGAACGGCCATTGCCGAAATCCTTACCGGCGCCGTGAATCCTTCCGGCAAACTGCCCGTCACCATCCCCCGCAACGTGGGACAGATCCAGTGCGTATACAACCACAAGCACTCCCAGTATTCCCGCCATTTCGCCCTGGCTGAACAGGGACCGCTCTATCCCTTCGGCTATGGCCTGAGCTACACCCGCTTCGCATACGGACAGCCGGAGCTTTCCAAGAGTGCAATCAAGGCCGATGAAAGCGTAACGCTGCGCGTAACCCTTCAAAACACAGGCGCTTACGACGGCGCAGAAGCCGTGCAGCTCTATATCCGGGACGAATACGGATCCGTTACCCGCCCCGTGAAGGAACTGAAAGCCGTGCAGAAGCCCTTCCTGAAAGCCGGAGAAAGCATAACGTTGGAGTTTACCATCACGCCCGACATGCTCGCCTGCTGGGGCGCCGGGGAAAAATGGGAAGTGGAGCCCGGGGACTTCACTGTCCTGGTGGGCTCCACTTCCGCAGACGAAGACTTGCAGAAAGTTACGCTGACCGTTAATAAATAACCACCGGTCCTATCAGGCCCGCCGGGATGAGCGGCGTCTTCCGGCGCAGGATGTAGCGCTGCACCATCAGGTTATCGGGAAGCGTCTGCAAATAGTTGCTCATAAGCGTGGTCACTTTCACCTCGATGGTGTTGGTGCCCGGTTTCAACAGCCCGCCCACTTCCAGTACGGCATTTCCGTACCAGTGAAGACCGGCGGGTTTTCCGTTGATGCTCACCTCGGCAATATAACCCACCTTCCCCAGGTTCAGATACTTAGGCAGATTCCCGGCAGGAAGATCCACTGTGGTGGTATAGGTAGCAACACCCATAAAGTTCTGATAGTCGGGATGGTCCTTCAGGTCCACCAGGGTATCCAGCACGGCGGGCTTCACATCCGGCACTTCGGGGTTCACGAAACTCACGTGCCAGTTCTTCACTTCCAGGCCTTCGGTGGAAACCGGAGCGGGCTTCCATTCGGGAGCCTTTCCGCCCAGCTTATTGAACATAAACACAAAGCTCTCGGACGGGCCGAAATCGAAGTGCAGCTTGCCGTCGGAGGGAATCTTCAGGGTGTAGCGTTTTCCCGTGGCGGGGTCATATAGCCAGGCCTTGCGACCGCGGGTGATGCTGGCCGGGAAGGTAATATCCGTGCTCTTCCCCTCCAAACGGCTGGCGTTCACAAAGAAGAAGAAATTGCTGCCGTCGTCCATCACATAACGGTTCTGGAGCAGGAAACGGTCCGGCTGGGAGATGGTGAGCGTGTGCGGCAGATTGTACTGCTGCATCACGTCGGCATACCATTCCAGGAAGCGGTTGTCTTCCGGCTTGGGAAGCAGGACAAAGCGGCCAGTCTGTTCCAGCTCCTTCACAATTTCCGCCACCCGGGCATCGCGGACATCGGCATCCCGCATCCCCACAGATTTCTCCGGATAGGTCTCGATGCAGAACACTTTGCCGCCACCCAGGACGAACTCCCGGATCTTCTCCATAGCCTCCACCGTGGTGCCACGAACCTCTACGGTAAAGAGCACACTGTACTCCTTGGGACCGTAGCAGAGCTTTCCTTTCTTCACCGTAGCCCCTTCCAGGATGCGCTCCGATACATAATCGGCCCCGCCGCCGTTCTTGTGGATGGCTTCCCACACCAGGGAGGTATAGGGCACATTCAGTTTCACGGGGAAGGGTTCCGTCTGGACGCCCATCGTGGACCAGAGGTCGGCGTTGGCAGGCAGGATGGCAATATCCGTGTACATATCGGCATTGCGCACGAGGGCGCCCATACGGGCGCGGTAGTCGTTCAGGAGTTTCCAATACGGCCACCAGGTGTTCTTCTCATTGTAGAAGCTGCCATAGCGGATCCAGCCCGGGAAAGGCGCTTCCTTGGGCGAATAATTGAAGCCGTGCCATACTGAATGGGTGATACCGGAAATACAGGTCATATCCGAGCCCACTTTCAGGTATTCCAGCGAGGTGGAGAAGACATTGTAGGTGTTGGTCATTTCCTCCGCGCTCACCAGGCGCTTGCCCTGCAGATGGGCGGCCGATGACACGTATTTGTCTATCATCGTATAGGCCCGGCCGCGGCGGTAGTCCTTGTCGCCCATTTCCTCGCCCACCACGTGGCGGAGCCAGTTGGTGGTCCAGGATTCGCCTTCGGGAATGTCGATGGTCATAGACGTTTCCAGCGGGAAGAAGCCGCAGCCATAGGCCTGGGCACGGGCTTTCACGCCGTGCTCGTGGCACCACTGGGTGTACACTTGAAGAAACGCTCTTCCAGGAGTTCGGCCTTGGTGAGTTCGAAGTCGTAGCGGGCACGGTTCACCTGGTCCTGGAACTTGGGGCCCTTGGCCGATCCGTAGTTGAAGTTCTCCACCTCACCCAGGCGGCGCAGCTTGAACATGGTGAAAGGCAGCCAGGGCAGGATGTCATAGCCGCGGCGGCGCTTGAACTCTTCGGCGAAATCCCCCGTCCAGTTGGCGCCCTCCAGCTCCATACTGTCCACGAAGAACGCCCGTAAATAATTGGACAGCGGGCCGAAACGGGCCTCCAGGGCATCGGACATATGGTCCAGGTACTTGCGCACGGCAGCGGCGTTCATATGGTCCAGGATGGGGCCTGCGGCACCCGGAGCGCCATTGATTACGCTGGCGAAGGAGTTGTACTTCACCATATAATACACCTGCCAGTTGCCCTCGGGAACCACCATATTGATAACACCGTCCTTCACCATATGGGAAATGTCCTGGGCTTCGGAAAGGTCGTTGATGGGATCCGGGACCAGCAGCACCTTCAGCAGTTCCGGTGTGCGGCTGGGATGCGGGGTGGTGGCTTTCGGGTCCAGTTCCTTGTACACGTGGAACAGGGACTGGCCGCCTTGGCCGTGGTGTCGCAATAGGTAAGGATCACAGACGCACGTTCCTCGCGGGAAAGGGATTCGGCGCCGAAAGGCCAGCCGGAACCCACGATAAGGTCACAGGTGATGCCCAGTTTCTTGGCTTCGTCAAAAGCCACGGCCACCATGTCGATCCACTCGTCGCTGAGCCACTGGAGGGAACGCTTGCCCAGATCGTCCACGTTCTCCTTTCCGGGATAGGCCACCGGATTGATTTCCACGCCGGCAATCCCGGCTTCTTTCAGGAGGTTCAGTTCCCGCCGGATTTCGCTTTCTTCAATCTTGTCGCCGTTCCACCACCAGCGTACATAGGGCCGATAGGCGTCGTCCGGGTTCTGGAACGCTTCCCAGACGGTCTTGGAGTTGCCGCCCAGCAGGGGCAGGCAGGCCGTGATGGCGGCCAGGGTAATCAGGATTCTTTTCATTTTTTCTCAGTGAAAATATTGGCAAAGCCCACTATCAGGTCCAGATCGGAAGTCTTGTTGGTCCAGTTAAAGGATACCTTGTGCTCCCCTTGCGGAAGGTCCCAAATCTGGCAGAGTTCCGTACCCTTTCCGTTTCCGGATGCGGGGAGGGAGACAGTCTTATACAAAGCGCCGTCCACAAGAACCTCCACCTGCGCCTTGTAATCCGTTACAGCATAATCCTTGGGCAGGACAAAGCGGTAGGAAAAGACCGCACCCTTGCCTTCGAAACTGAATTCGCCCAAATCGGCCAGGGTCTTGTTGATACTGACCTTGGCAACGGGCCAATGGCCTTCGAAGCTCTGCTCCAGGCGCACCGGCTGCGGGACCTGCGTCCGGATGGTGACGGCGTCACCCTCCGTGGAACCGCCATTGAGGGCGATCACCTGCAGGGCCTGGTTGAAACTCATCTGGCAGGCGCGGTTAAACGAGATGTCGGTATACTTGAAATCCACGTCCGCCACTTCGTCAAGAGGTGCTTTCCACTTTTCCGGAATCCGGTCGTAGCCCAGGATGGTACCCAGGATACCGGCGGCCGAAGCCGGATTGCAGTCCGAATCCTGTCCGCAGCGGGTAGCGATGTCGATGGTCTTGTAGAAATCGCCGTCTCCGTACAGCAGGCCGATCACGATATACGCGCTGTTGATTACCGCGTCTATATTGAAGGAGCTGTTAAATCCTCCGGGGCAGCCGATGTCGTATCCGTAGTGCTCGTTGGCCAGTGCCCAGGTGAGGTGCCAGTCGTCGGGATACTGCTTCCACCAGCGGATCACATCGTCCATGCACTGGTAGTACTTACTCTCGGCCGGGATGGTCTTGAGGGCCTCCCGGACAATAAAAGGGATATCGTCGTTGACAAAGGCCAGCGCATACATGGCAGCCACATAAACGCCTCCGTACCAGCCGTCTCCATAGTTCATGATATGGCCGATAGCGTCGGAATAATACGTGGCGGCGTTCACCATACCGGGGGCCATGATGCCGGCATAATCGGCCTCGATCTGGAAGTCGATGTCATCGGCATGGGCGTTGTTGCGCCAATGGCCCGATTCGGGCGGCATAATCCCTTCCCGGATGTTGTAGCGGGCCTGCAGGTTGGCGTGCCACAGGGGGTATCCGGCATTGGCAAAGGCCTTTGCGAAAGACTCCACAGGAGCGTCCAGACCCTCTTTATCAAAGACCTCCACAAAGGTGAGGTCCATATAGACGTCGTCGTACAGGCCGGGCGTATGGTCGTACCACCACTTCACGATGTGCTCATTCCAGTCGATGGCATATTCGTCGGAAATGAAGTTGTGGAATTTGAATTCCGTGGGTCCGCCATAGGTACAGCCGATAATCTGTCCCGCCCAGGCACCCCGGATCTTGTCCATCAGGACGTCCTTATCCAGGGTGACCTGGTCTTGGGAAGACTGTGCGCAGCCCACTGCGAGCAGCGCACCCAGGACTAATGCGTATCGGTGAAGCATCCTATTTCGCTGACTTCGCTGTTGACGGCCTCATAGAACTTCCCGGGCGTTGCCGGATTGCGGTACAGCACCTTGTCCAGGACAATCCCCTTGCAGTTCTCGAAGTAGAAGATAGTGGGAACGGGGGTATCGGCACTGATATAGCCCTTGGCCTTCTGGTCTTCGTAGCTCTTGAGCACCAGGGGTGCACGGCCGTCCACCACGCCGTTGCCGCGGGTAGCAAAGATTTTCACGTTCTCCACGCCGATGGCGTTGAAGATGGCCTTCTGGCCCTTATAGTCGTGGATATTGTCCGAGCCGATGATGTCGGCGGCGGCATCCAGGCGGATATTCACGCCGCTTTTCAGATAGACGGCGCCGGTCACGTAGCGGCCCACGCAGAAAGTGAGGGTGCCGCCACCCTTCTCGGCAATGAAATCGATGGCCTTCTGGATGCTGGTGGTATTGTCGATGATGCCGTTGCTCTTGATGCCGAAAAGAGATGCCTGATATTCCTTATCCTGTGCGAATGCGACCAGGGTAACGAGCGCGGCAAGGACGGTTATAATGATCTTTTTCATATCCGCTTACTTTTTATTCTTGAACTTCTTCACGTTGTTGGTAATAATCTGCTTCTTGCCCTTGGGTGCGTCGGGCTGGATGATCTGGACGCCCTGGAGGGTGAGGCCGTTCACGTCATCGGCCACGATGCCGGGACGGTAATCCACGTCCTTGACGCTGATCTTCACGTTCTTCATCACCAGGTTATCGGCGTGACGGATATAGAAGCCCCAGGCGGGGAGCTCCTTCCAGTTGGAGAACTCGGGATAGCTCTCTTCCAGTTCGGGAATGGCCTCCAGTTCGGCCTTGGAGGTGCCGCAGTAGGCATAATCGGGATCGGCCTTGCCGGGATAGACAATCTCGATGTTCTCCAGGGTCAGGTTCTCGATGGGCATTCCGGGGATACCCTGGATGCCGCTGGGACAGACGTTGCGGGGCAGGTCCTCCACCGGGCCTTCGTACATATAACCGGCATCCGGCTTGTCGAAGGGAACTTCGGCATAGACGTTCTTGATGACGATGTTCTTCATATACGGATTGTCGCCGGGACGGCGGGATCCGGTGCGGATGAAGATGGGGTTGCCGGTATTGATGCTCTGCACACCGTCAATTACCACGTCCTCAATCTGGGCGCCGTCCACCGTGGCGATGGTAATGGCCGAACGGTAGGTGTCGTAGATATAGACGTTGCGGAAGGTGAAGTTCTTGAACTTTCCAAGGGTGAAAGTGCCGAATTTGATGCCGTTGGCGCTGGAGCGGCCGCGGCAGTTCTCCACCAGGATGTTCTCGGAGACGCCGTCCTTGCTGTGGCTCTTGAAGCAATAGACGTCATCGGCGGCGTCGAAGTCGCAGTTGCGGATGACCACGTTGGAGCAGTCCACGATGTCGATACCGTCGTTGTTCCAGTAGGACTTGGCATCCACTTTCACGCCGTCCACCAGGATGTTGCAGCATTTGTCGTACTGCTGGTTCCAGCTGGCGGGGTCGCGCAGGGTGATGTCCTTGACGGTAATGCCGTCGCACTTGAAGAAATGAATATTCTCGGGACGCTTGCTTTCCTGGAGACGGTCCAGTTTGAGCGGGTCTTCAATCAGTCCCATATGGACATAATCCACACCCTTGGTGGCCACCAGGAATCCGCGGCAGTTGATTTCACCTTTGCCGGTGATGCCGATATTCTTCTGCATGATCGAGAAAATCATCGCGGTCCACTTGGCGTCCACATCCCTTACGTAGTCCCAGGGATTCAGAGAGCCCAGGAGACGGGCGCCTTCCTCGATGTGCAGGGTAACGTCGGATTTGATGTAGATGGAACCGGTCACAAAGTCTCCGCCCTGGAAAATCAGGCGGCCTCCCCCATTGGCGGAAATGTAGTCGATGGCCGCCTGGATAATGGCGGTGTTGAGGGTTTCACCGTCGGCCTTGGCGCCAAAGTCGGTGGCGAGATAATCCTTGGCCGTGGCCGAGAAGGAAACGGCTCCAGCCAGGGCAAGGGTCATTGCAAGTTTAATTAATTTCTTCATTTTTAGGTGTTTATTAATTATTGTTTGATTTGAAACCATGTTGTACGCCACTGCGGTCCGTCATCGAATGGAGGCATGAGCGCAATGGGTTTTAAGCGTAGCGTTCCGGCCAGGAGCTCTCCGTTGCCGTCCAGGCGGGCTGCGGCGATTTCCTCCCGCGTCAGAGGCAAGGAGTTCGGCTGTTCGAAGCTGTCCGGGTGGTTGGTGGCAAAGACCAGCGGCCCCACGCAGAAAGTAACGTAATGGCGCGTAAAACCGTTGTACCAGTTGGAGAAGTTGTATTCGTTCTTACCGGCATTGCGGTATTCCCAGATCTTTTCCAGGGTGCGCACCTCCAAGGGAAAATCGATTTCCAGACAGTCCCCTTCTTTCCAGGAGCGTTTAACGCGGATATAGCCGCCCTTCTCCCTGGCCTCCAGCTTTTTTCCGTTGACTTTCACCGTAAAGGATTCCGCCCATTCGGGCCGATGCACGGCAAGGGTGAAACTGCCCCGGCCATCCACCTTGAATACCACCTTGCCGCTCCGGGCATAGTCCGAAAGCTGGCGAATCTGAACCGAATTCCCCTTTAAGGATGTTTCATAGGAGGATTCGGAAATAATGTTCACATAAACGCCGTCTTTCCGCGTTTCGTACATATACACGGGAACGTCTTCCAGGGCGGTCATACCGCTGCTCCAGCAGCAGGCCCAGTCTCCCCTGGGGGTGAGTTCCCCGTTGGTACGAACGTAATACTCCCAGCGCAGGCCGTCTTCGGCCCGGGCGGCCATCAGGGCATTATAGGAGGTTTTCTCCAGTTCCCCGGCATATTTCCCGTCGCCGCTGATCCGCAGCATTTCCCAGGTGAAATGCATCCATTCCATCACCGAGCAGGTTTCGGTACACTCATAAGGGGCCCATTCGGCCGGACGGTTGAACAGTTCCCAGCAATAGTTAATGCCGCCCCAGGGACCACCGAGGGTGGTCAGGTGGGCGCTGCGGATGTTCTCCCAGGCCTGGGTGCAGGCTTCCAGCAGGCGTACGTCCCCAAACAATTGGTAGGCCTTGGCCATGCCTGTGAGGCAGCGGTTCATCTCATAGATTTTTCCGTTGCCGATGAGGGAAACGTCATACCCCTTCCGGGCCAGCGTAATCAGTTGGAGGCAGGGCGTGTTGTCCAGTTCGAAGATGCAGCGGTCGATGAGTTCCTTCACCACCGGATCCGGGCGCAGGATATATAGGTCACAAAGTGGATCCAGGATGCCGCAGCCGGCCATACCGCTGTGCTGGCCGGTCTGGGCAATCTTGATACCCTGGTCAAAGACGGTCCAATGCAGGAATCCGGCGATGCGCAGGGCGCAATCGGCATAACGGGGCTGGTCCAGGGCTATGCTGGCTTCGGTGAAACCTTTGATCAGATAGGCCATGATCCAGGTGTCCCAGTCCACCTTCATCTCTTCGGGTCCGGGGCGATGATAATAGCGTTTGTCTTCCCGGTAACAGCCCAGGTAGCCGTTCTCCTCCTGACGGGACATAAGATAATCGGCCACGGAAACCAGTTTCTCCCGCAGTACGGGATCTCCGGTGCGCTCATAGGCCTTGGCGGCGGTGTACATCCACTTGCCGGCGTGCTCACCCTGCCAGCCGCCTTTCCCCTGCGCCACCATTTCCGGGCTGAACAGGTGGATGGCATAGCTCTCCGGACCCGTTATATACTGCGAGAGGCGGCCGTTGTAGCCGGCGTCCACAGCGTGGCCCAGAAGACCGCCGATGGTGATGACGAGAAGCAGTTTCATTATTCCAGTACGGCAATCACAGGATAATGGTCCGATACGAAGGGCATATTGTCATACTCCTTGGTAAGGCGGGTAAGGCTGGTGCACTTCTCAAAACCGGAATAGAAGATATAGTCGATGTGACGGGTGCCCGAAACCTTGCCCCAGTCGTGCCAGGTGGGGCCTTCGTCCACTTCCGGGGCGGTCTCCCAGGCATCCTGCATGATGGCACGCAGGTCCGTCAGGCAAGGATCGTCGGGATAAACGTTGAAATCCCCGGTGAGGATCATGGGGAAGCCGTCCGGATTCATCTGGCCGATCCTTTCCACGATGAGCGCCAGGCCGTTGCGGCGGGCATTCTCACCCACGTGGTCCAGGTGCGTGTTCACAAAGAAGAATTCCTTCTTGTCGGAAAGGTCCTTGAGCAGGGTCCAGGTGGCGGTGCGGCGGCAGGCGGCGTCCCAGCCCAGCGAGGGTTCGTCAGGGGTTTCGGACAGCCAGTAGGTGCCCCAATCCAGCAGTTGGATGCGGGTGGTATCAAAGAATACCGACATATGCTCCCCCTTCTTCACGCCGTCCTCACGGCCCACACCCACGCATTGATACATCGGGCATTGCTCCAAGATGTAATCCAGCTGGAAATCCACGGCTTCCTGCACGCCGAAAACGGCCGGACGCTGGTCCAGGATCATATCGGCGGCAGCCTTTCTACGGTACTGCCAGGAATTCTCGTGGTCGTTGGCGACGCCCGCCCGGACGTTAAAGGTCATCACTTTCACGGGGGTTACGGAAGGCTGGCAGGCCAGGACGGAGAAAGCCGCTGCCAGTATAAAGAGCTTTTTTTTCATTTCCGGAATAGTTTACAGGTTAATCTCAATGATGTAGTCAATGCTGCAATCTGCATCCTGCGGCACCTGGACGGTGAAATCGGTCTTGCCTTTCTTGAACGGAAGTACCGTTCCATCGGCAAAGGCCTTCACAGCGCCTTTCTTTACCTTGAGCGTGAAAGGAAGGGTAATGGTGCCGTTTTCGGGCATTTCCAGTACGTGCAGGAAAATCTTGCCCTCCTTGTGAGTGAGTACGCCCCAGGGCTGGGGTTTAAGCATAGTGGCACGCGTGCCATAGATGCTTTCTCCATTGATAGCCATCCACTCACCCATCTCTGCCAGGCGGGTTACGCTTCCTTCCGGGATGGTGCCATCCGGGCCGGGGCCCACGTTCAGCAGCAGGTTGGCATTGCGTCCGGCAATGCTCACCAGCGTCCGGAGCAGGTCCGGAACCGTCTTCCACTTCGGATCCCGCAGATTGTAGCCCCAGTTGTCGTTGAGCGTCTTGCAGGTTTCCAGGGCCAGGTCCTGGCTCACATGGCTGGTGCGGCTGTAACCGGATTCGTTCTCTCCGGGGATGTCGCGTTCGAATATCTGGATGTCCTCTCCGGGAATGGGCACGCGGTGATGGTTATTGGCCACCAGACAGGAAGGCTGAAGGGTATGGATAAGCTTGTAGATGCGCTCATAGCCCCAGTCGAAGTCCACTTTCAGCGGCTGGCCCTCCTCTGGTTTCTTAATCTTGGCCCAGTCGCCGTCGAACCAGATGCAGCCGATGGGGCCGTAGTTGGTGAGAAGTTCGGTAATCTGCTCACACATGAAGTCCAGGTAATGGGCATAATCGGCCTTGGGATTGCCGTCGCCGCGGGGATAGTCGTCGCGGCCCCAGTCCAGCAGGGAATAATAGAAATTCAGGCCGATTCCCTCTGCGTGGCAGGCGTCGGCCAGCTCCTTGATGGGATCCCTGTGCCAGGGCGTGGCGTCCATCACATTGTAGGGCGAGGCCTTGGTGGCGAACATGGAGAAGCCGTCATGGTGACGGGAGGTGATGGTGATATACTTGGCGCCGGAAGCCTTGATCTGGCGTACCCACTGCCGGGCATCGAATCGGGAAGGATAGAAACCGCCCGGATACGTGGAATACGTTTCATAAGGGACCTTCTCATTGTACATCACCCATTCGCCCTGGGCCAGCATGGAATACACGCCCCAGTGGATGAAAACGCCGAATTTCTCGTCGCGGAACTGTTCCTTGGCAGCCACCGCTTCCGCAGTGGGAACATACCCCTTGATGCCTTCCTCTATATCGGGAAGGAGGGGGGCTTGGGAAAGGCCCAGAAAGGCCGACAACAATAATGTGGTTAGCATATCAGTTTGTTTTTGAATTATTTACAGAAAATTCACAGGTGATGGGTTCGCTCCGGGCATCCCAGGAATCCACGGCCACCAGGGTCGCGGTGTACGCCCCTTCTTCCAGATCTGCCAGAGACAATTCATAATCCGCTTTCATCTGGGACGGCAGCGGAACCCGGTAAAAATCGGCCAGGATCTTTTTCTCCGCTACGGGCACTCCATCCCGGCTGATGGTGATCCGGTAATGGTGCACGAATTCGTCGTCCTTCCCGGCGGCGAAGCACAGTTTGCCGTCTTTGTATTCGGCCGATGAGAGCACCGGCGGCGTGTTCCGGGCCCGGAGGGTTTCGTGATTGTAGCGGGCCAAATGGGACAAGTTCTTACGGGGCGCCGGCAGTTCCCAGAGGTCCCCTATTACCGCCTTGTTATAGAAATCCATGCGGGTGAGGCGCGCATTTCCCTTTTTGTCGAACTGCAGCAACAGGCCCTGCGAGAACTTCCCGGCGCCCTTCATAGTGGTGACGGTGGCCATATCCTCATAGTTTCCGTTGTCGATGGCCATATAACTGGTAGAAGCGGTGCCCACGGCGGTGAAACTCCCCTGCCAGATGCTGCGAGGGTCGTTCAGGGGGAAGTGCAGGTGGCCGCCGAAGGTGATTACCTGGGGATAACGGGATAGGATTTCGCTGAGTTCCTTGGTGGACCAGTAGTCTCCCAGGCGGGTGTAGGTATCCTGCAGGACGGAACCGTAGCAGGTGCCGTAGATCATAGGATGGGTCAGGAGGATGACATACCGGTCCGGATCCTTTGCCGTAATCTCCTGCAGGCGGGCCTCCAGCCATTCCAGGACCGCAGGGTTATAGGTAATGGGGCTGGAATGGTCCGGCGTAAGGCAAAGGATATGGTAAGGGCCGATCACGCAGTGCCGGCATTCCAGCGAATCCCGCATAACTGAATCCTGATCCGTAAGGAAATAATCTTCTCCCAGAATGGTATGGAAAACCGCGTGCTGGGCCACCGTCTCTTCCGTCCAGCGGTACTGGGGATTCATATCGTGGTTGCCGATGGTATACACCAGTGGAACCGTCGCCGGGTCCAGCACTTCCTCATAGAGTTTCCTGAACGTAACCAGCTGGGGCGGCGTGGCGGTATTGATGAGGTCTCCCACCACCAGGACGCCGTCCAGTTTCCCCTCCGTGGCCTCTACCAGCTGGGTGAGGACGTTGTGGAACTTCTCTTCCGAACCATAACCGTTCCCGATATGCGTATCACTGATGACACCCAGGGAAAGGACGATGGAATTTTCGTCAAAACGACCGGTCTGTTGGCCGCAAGCGAGCAGAAGAGGAAGGGTCAGGAGACCCAGGATGAGGCGGGCACATTTCATAGGCATAAAGTTAATGAAAAATCGGCAATAATGTTTATCTTTGAGGTATGAAAACGCATTTTTTCCTTTTGGCCTTCGCGCTGAGCCTGAGTGTGAGCCTTTCGGCCCAACACGTACAGTATGTGAATCCGTTTATCGGCACCGCCGGGATGGGGCATACCTTCCCCGGAGCCTGCGTCCCCTTCGGCGGCGTGCAGCTCTCGCCCGACACAGAAATGATTCCCCACAACATCAAAGGCGTCTATCAGCCGCGCACTTATGAATACTGCGCCGGCTACCAGTACGACGACCCCACCATCGTGGGCTTCAGCCATACGCATTTCAGCGGCACCGGACACTCGGACCTGGGCGATATCCTGCTCATGCCCGGAACCGGTGAGATCCAGCTGGTGCCCGGAACGGCGGAAAAGCCGGAGGAAGGTTACCGCCAGCGTTTCAGTCACGAAACCGAATCGGCCGGCGCCGGTCACTATGAGGTAACCCTGGCCGACAGCGACATCCGGGTGGAACTCACGGCCACCCAGCGTGTGGGGGTGCACCGCTACACCTTCCCCGCCGGGGCCGAAGGCCACCTGGTGCTGGACCTGGACCACGGCATCTACAATTACGACGGCAAAACCCTCTGGGCCGAAGTAAGGGTGCTGAGCCCCACGCTCATCACGGGCTACCGTATCACCAACGGATGGGCCCGCACCAACTATACCTACTTTGCCATCAGTTTCTCCAGCCCCATCACCGAATACGGTTATGAAGACAAGGCGCCGGTGTACTACAAAGGCGGCTATGCTAAATTCCCGCAGTACCACAACTTCCCGGAAATGGCCGGCCGGAAACTGGCCGCCTGGTTCCGCTTTGATACGCAGGCCCAGCCGGAACTCACCGTGAAAGTGGGCATTTCAGCCACGGGCATGACCGGTGCGCTCAAAAACCTGGAGGCCGAAGCCGGAGACAAGAGCTTCGACCAGCTCCGCTGCCAGGCGGAACAGGCCTGGGAAAAGGAACTCTCTTGCCTGGAGGTGGAGGGCACCGAGGCCGAAAAGACGATGTTCTACACCTCGCTGTACCATACGATGATCAATCCCTCCGTCTATATGGACGTGGACGGCCTGTACCGGGGACTAGACCATGAGCTGCACCTGGCCAATGGCTTCACCAACTACACCGTTTTCTCCCTCTGGGACACCTACCGGGCCGAACATCCCTTCCTGGCCCTGTTCAAACCCCAGCGTGACGAAGATATGATTGCCTCCATGCTGGCCCACTACCAGCAAAGCGTACACGGTATGCTGCCGGTCTGGAGCCATATGGCCAACGAGAACTGGTGTATGACGGGTTACCACAGCGTAAGCGTACTGTCAGACGCCATCGCCAAGGGCTTGAAAGTGGACGGAAAAGAGGCCCTGGAGGCTATGGTCTCCACCTCCACCGTTCCCTGGTACGGCGGACTGGGAGAATACATGAAACTGGGCTACGTGCCGCTGGAAGCCAGCGCCACGGCCGCCAGCAACACCTTGGAGTATTCCTACGATGACTGGGCCATCGCCGCCGCGGCAGAGCGTCTGGGAGACAAGGAAACCGCCGCCCGCTATTATGAGAGGGCAGCCTATTACCGGAACATCTTCGACCCGTCCATCGCCCTGGCACGCCCCCGTTACAACGACGGAACTTTCAAGGCCGATTTCGACATTAAACAAACTGTAGGACAGGGCTTTATCGAGGGCAATTCGCAGAATTTCTCCTTCCACGCCCCGCAGGACGTGAACGGTCTCCTGCAGCTGATGGGCGGTGACAAACGCTTCATCGCCACCCTGGACGACCTCTTCGGCACCCACCTGCCGGAATACTGCTACGCAGACAATGAAGACGTCACCGAGGAATGCCTCCTGGGCGGCTATGTCCACGGAAACGAGCCCAGCCACCACATCCCCTACCTCTATGCCTGGACCTCTCAGCCGTGGAAAACCCAGTACTGGCTGCGGGAAATCATCGACCGCTTCTATCGGCCCGAGATTCGCGGCCTGGGCGGCAACGACGACTGCGGCCAGATGAGCGCCTGGTACATCTTCTCCGTCCTGGGCTTCTATTCTGTCTGCCCCGGCACCGACCAATACGTGATCGGCGCGCCTTACCTGCCTTATGCCAAGCTTCAGTTCGACAACGGCAAGGTCCTGGAAATCAAGGCCCCCGGCGTAAGCGACACCAACCGCTATGTAAAGGCCGTCAAGCTCAACGGAAAGCCGGTGGACAAACTTTACCTCACGCACGAGGAATTGCTGCAGGGCGGCACGCTGGAATTCATTATGACCAAGACCCCCAACAAACGCCGCGGCACTTCCGCTAACGCAAAACCTTACTCGCTATGAGAAAAGCAGTTCTAGCCCTGGCACTGTTTGCCTGCACGGCCGTTTTCGCGCAGGAACGCCTCATCGATTCCGTCAATCCCTTTATCGGCACGGATGGTTTCGGGAACGTGTATCCCGGAGCGCAAATCCCCTTCGGCGGCATCCAGATCAGCCCCGACACCGACGACTTCGACTACGATGTGGCGGCGGGATACAAGTACAACAAGCCCACCATCATGGGCTTCAGCCTCACCCATCTGAGCGGCACCGGCATTCCGGATCTGGGCGATTTCCTCTTCGTGCCGGGCACCGGCACACTGAAATCGGCCACCGGCACGGACACGGACCCCGACAGCGGCTACCGTTCCCGCTTCAGCCATAATCGGGAAGCGGCCTCCCCCGGCTATTATACAGTGGACCTGTTGGACTACGGCGTCAAGGCCGAAATGACCGCCTCATCGCGCAGCGGCATCTTCCGCTTTACCTATCCGGCGGCAGATTCCGCCTTCGTGATGGTGGACCTGGACCATACCCTCCGCTGGAAATGCGAATGGTCCACGGTGCGGCTGCTGGACGAATACACTATTATCGGCAGCAAAATCGTGGCGGGATGGAATCCCAACCGCCACGTCTACTTCGCCGCGCGCTTCTCGGAGCCCATCCGGGACTTCATGATCCTGCAGGAGGGTGCGCCCGTGATTTACAACACCAAACGCTTCCGCAGCAGCCTGGAAGCCTGGGGCCGGGGCCTGCAGGCCTGTGTCCGCTTCAGCACCGTGGAAGGGCAGCAGGTGTGCGTGAAGGTGGCGGTTTCGGCCGTAGGGACCGACGGCGCCCTGAAGAACCTCACCGAACTGGACGGCAAGGGCTTTGAAGCGGTAAGGGCCGATGCCGAAGCCCTCTGGGAAGCCGAACTGGGCAAATACCGGCTGGATCCCGCCTGCGACAAAGCCACCCGGGAAACCTTCTACACCAGCGTGTACCGCACGGCCCAGCATCCCTTCCTGTTCCAGGATGTGGACGGCCGTTTCCGGGAGCACGACAACACCATCGGCCAGACGAAAGGATGGACCAACTACACCACTTTCTCGCTTTGGGACACCTACCGGGCCTTCCACCCGCTGCTGAATCTGGTGAACCAGCCCCTTCAGGCCGACCTGGCCAACTCTATGCTGGCCCACTTCGACAAAAGCACGGAGCACATGCTCCCCATCTGGTCCTTCTACGGCGGCGAAACCTGGTGCATGATTGGCTATCACGCCTGTTCCGTCCTGGCCGATATGATCATGAAAGGGGTGAAGGGTTTCGACTACGAAAGGGCCTACCAGGCCATGAAGACCACGGCCACCAACCCCCATTACGACTGCATCCCGGAATACACGGAGCTGGGTTATGTCCCCTTCGACAAGGAGAAGGAATCGGTGTCCAAGACCCTGGAATACGCCTATGACGACTGGTGCATCGCCCAAGTAGCCCAACTGTTGGGGCATCAGGAAGACTACGAGTTCTTCATCGGCCGAAGCCGCAATTACCGCAACCTCATCGATCCGGAAACCAAGTATATGCGCGGAAGGGATTCCCAGGGGAACTGGCGCACGCCGTTCGCCCCCATCGCCTACCAGGGCCCCGGTTCGGTGAACGGCTGGGGCGACATCACCGAAGGCTTCACGATGCAGTACACCTGGACCGTTCCCCACGCCTTCGAAGACTATATGGCCATCGCCGGGAAAAAGTTCCTCTGCGAGCGGTTGGACAGCATTTTCAAGCTGGAAATGAGTGACGACATTCCGGGCGCCCACGACATCTGGGGCCGCATCGGCGGCTATTGGCACGGCAACGAACCCTGCCACCACGTCCTCTATCTCTATAACAAACTGGGCAAGCCGCAGGAGTGCCAGAAATGGGTGCGCTACGTGGCCGACCATTTCTACGGCAACACGCCCGATGCCCTGAGCGGAAACGACGACTGCGGCCAGATGAGCGCCTGGTATCTGTTCAACTGCATGGGCTTCTATCCCGTCTGTCCCGGCAGCGACGAATACGAACTGGGCTCGCCCTGCGTGTCCGGCGTCCAGGTCCGGCTTTCCGGCGGCGGCACACTCACCGTCCGCACCAAGAACTGGAGCAAGGAGCACGTCTACGTAAAGGCCGTGTACCTCAATGGGCAGAGAGTAAAAGGAAGCACCATCCGTTATTCTGAAATAAAGGATGGCGCAGACCTTCTTTTTGTGATGAAATAAATCTTATTTCCAGTAATGGGAGGCCTGGATGGCTGCTTTCTGCAGCGTCCGGGCTTCTTTTTGCGTAATCTCGTTCTCGGTGCCCTGGTTCCGGAAGGTGTTGCCCTTCACGCTGACCCCGAAAACGGGACGGATGAGGGTTTCGAACCAAACGCAGGCTGTGAGATACCGGCCATATTTATAGTCCATGTGGAAACCGTCGCGGGTGAATTCCCTGTCGGTGGGGAAATTAGTCTTGCGAAGGTTCTGAACAGCTACGCCGGAAGCCATGACCACGGGGATGTCGTAGTCTTTCCGCAACTTGGCCACACAGGATTCGATGCAGGCGTACATCAGTTCCTGGCTGTAGGTATAGTTGGCGAAACTGCGGTTCTCGTAGTTGTGTGCATAGGCCCAGGTCTGGTGCCAGACAATGGCAGCATTGGGATTGGAGCAGTTCAGGCGGACAATCTCGATGAGCCTGGGCAGCCAGGGATCGTAGCTGTCCCATCGGCCGCTCTTGGGAGAACCCTGCTGGAGTGTGATGATATCCCAGGGTTCATCGCCCAGACCGTCCATGAAACTCCCCTCTTTATACTTTTTAATGGTTTCCCACTGGTTGGCGACGGACTTTTTATAGACATACTCGTGACCGTTGGTCTCGAATTCCTGACAGTGCCTTTCAAGGGTGCAGCCACCAATGTAGAGCCTGCCCAGGATGACGTTGTGGATACCGGCGGCCTCCAGCAGGCCCGGCAGGTATTCCGTGGCATCGTCGGAGAAGGAGTTTCCGATGGCCAGAATACGGAGGGTGTCGGGCTGCTGCGGCAGCGGATGATTGGGATAGAACTCCTGCGCTCCTGCCGTCTGGAGGAACACGAAAAGGGCTAAAACGCCTGCAACAAACAGTTTCTTCATTGTTCTTCAGCTCTGTATTCCAGGATGTCGGCCGGTTGGCACTCCAGGGCCCGGCATAGGGCGTCCAGCGTGCTGATTCGGATGGCCTTGGCCTTGCCACACTTCAGGACAGAAAGGTTGGCAGGGGTGATGCCCACTTTCTCGGCCAGCTCGCCGGAAGACATTTTCCGGCGGGCCAGCATGACATCTATATTGGTAATAATGGGCATAACGGACTATTTTTCGGCTTCCGGCTGCGGCTGCTCATCGGCCTTGCCTTTCAGATAGGAAGGGAGTTCCATGCCTGCCATCTTGAACAGGTCTTCAAGCGGGGGAACGCTCTTCATCATACCGGAAATGAAGTTGGAAGTGGCGGTTTTGCCGTCGGTGCCGTTGCCGGTGTCCCAAACGGTGACCTTGTCGATGTTGATGCCCTTCACGGCCTCCACCTGGGTCTTTACCAGTTCGGGCAGTTTGTCGGCGATCATCATCAGGACGGCCTTCTGGGCGTCTCCTTCGGCGGCGTTTACCATGCTCTTGAAACCATCGGCCTGCTTGGTGAGGATTTCCAGCATACCGCGGGCCTGGGCGTCCATCTTGGCGAAGATGGCGTCGGCCTCACCTTTGGCCTTGCGGCGGATCTGTTCGGCTTCTGCTTCGGCCTCGATGATCTTTTTCTGCTTGTCGATTTCGGCGGCGACCACGATATTGGCCTTCTGGGTGGCCTGTTCGCGTTCGGCGCGGGCCAGTTCGGCATCGCGCTCACTCTGGTAGGCTTCTTCCAGGGCCTTGGCGGCCTGCACCTTTTCAGCGGCTACGGCCAGACGGGTGGCTTCAGCGGTCTTCTGACGGCGGAGGGCGTCGGAGTTGGCGATCTCGATCTTGGCGTTGTTCTCACCCTTAACGGCATCGGCGTCGGCGGCGGCCACGTTCACGCGAGTGTCTTTATCGGCCATGGCCTTACCGGTTTCACCGTAACGGTTCTGCTCGGCCACGCTCTTCTTGGCGTCGTTGATGGCCTTGGCGGCAGCTTCCTTACCCAGGGCCTCGATGTAGCCGGATTCATCGCGGATATCGGTGACATTCACGTTGATGAGTTTCAGGCCGATCTTGCGGAGTTCGGCCTCCACGTTGGCAGACACGCTGGCCAGGAATTTATCGCGGTCGGCGTTGATTTCCTCGATGTCCATGGTGGCGATCACCAGACGCAGCTGGCCGAAGAGGATATCGGTGGCGATGCTCTGGATGCTGTCGGTGCTGAGGCCCAGGAGGCGTTCGGCGGCATTGGTCATCACTTCCGGTTCCGTAGAGATACCCACAGTGAAGCGGCAGGGTACGTCCACGCGGATGTTCTGCTTGGAAAGGGCGTTCTGGAGGTTGCACTCGATGCTGATGGGCTTGAGGTCCAAATAAGCGTAGTCCTGGAAGACGGGCCAGATGAAGGCGGCGCCGCCGTGGATGCACCGGGCCGATGATTTGCGGCCTGTTTTACCGTAGATCACCAGGATCTTATCCGAAGGGCAGCGGCGATAGCGCCGGAGGATGGCGGCCAGGGTTACGAAGATAACGGCCACCAGAATAAGGAGAAGGGTAATGGAAGGCATAATTTAAATGGTATAAGTGTTAATTTGTTCTACAAGTACGGTATTGGCATTCACTACATCCACCACTCGGATGGGGGTGCCGGTCTTGAGAGGCTCCTCGCTGTCCGTGATGGCGTTGTATTCGCGCACGGCGCCGGAGATGGTGATCTGGACCTTCCCCTCCCCTTTCTCCTGGGCGGGAATGGTCAGGTACACTTTGCCCTCGCAGCCTTTGGCGGCGGTGGTGATGTCTATGTTGCCGCTCTGCTGCATGCCGGCGAGCCACTTGAACATATACATCACTGCAGCCACCAGCGCCACGCCGATCAGGACGGAGACGAAGATGAGCAGCGGGGCGGAAGTAATGCTGTGCTGCAGCAGGATGGCGCTCCAGCCGAAGCCCAGCAGGAAGTTCACGAAGTTGCGGAACGTGTACAGATTGGAACCGCCGTCGATGTTGGAGAGGTCACTTCCGTCCATGGAGGTATCCACGTCCACGTCAAAGTTGGAATCGGCATCGGCCCCCACGAAGGTGAGGACGCTCTGGATGATGAAGATAAGGGAAGCGGCGAGGGTGACGCTCCACAGGATTCTCATGACAAGGCTGAGGCCAGCCCACCAAGTTGCAATCATAGCTTTTCAATATTTGTTTGTGCAAATATAATAAGTTTTTATTGAATTGCAATAAATTTTTATAATTTTTTGATTTTTTGTTTTCCGCTTCTTTTTTCGTAAATTTGTCCTTATTAAATATACTTATCTATGGCAAACATTAACGACTACATCCAGCAGGTGGTGGGCGCCGCCGCCGGAAAAGTGGAAATTCCCGCCCAGGTGAAAGATCAGGTTCTCAACGGTCTGTCCAGTTCCATCCTGGGCTCCCTTACCCAGACAGTTGCCAAACCCGGTGGCCTGGAAGAGGTAAAGAACCTCCTCACCGGCAGAATCAATGCGGCATCCAGTCCTGTCACGGCCCTGGCCGGCAACATCTTCAACTCCAATGTGCTCAGCAAACTGAATCTGGGCAAGTTGGCGCCGGTACTGGCCGGCCTTATCCCCGGCATCATGACCAAGCTTTCCGGGATCATCAAGGACCAGGACGGCGACGGTGATGTAGACATCAACGATATCCTCCTCACCCTGAAGGGTGGCAACGGATCCGGCATCCTGGGAGCCGCCACCAGTATCCTGGGCAGCCTGCTGGGAGGCAAGAAATAGTATGGCCAACCACGTAGTTATTATGGCCGGGGGCATCGGGAGCAGGCTCTGGCCGCTTTCCACACCGGATGTCCCCAAACAATTTATCGATGTGCTGGGTGTGGGCCGTACCCTCATCCAGCTCACCGTGGACCGTTTCGCGCCCGTGTGCGCGCCCGGCAATTTCTGGGTGGTCACCGGCGAGCGTTACGCCCATCTGGTCAAGGAACAGTTGCCCAATATTCCGGAAGAGCAGATCCTCTGCGAACCGGAAGGCCGCAATACCGCCCCTTGCATCGCCTACGCCTCCTGGAAAATCCAGCAGAAAGACTCGGAGGCCAACATCGTGGTCACCCCGGCCGATGCCCTGGTGATGAAAACCGCCGAATTCGCCGAAACCATCGGCAAGGCCCTGGCCTTCACCGCAGAGCGGGATGCAATCGTAACGGTGGGCATCACCCCTACCCGCCCGGAGACCGGCTACGGTTACATCCACGCGGCGGAAGCCCTGCACGGGCAACTGGTCAAGGTGAGCGAATTCAAGGAGAAACCGGATCTGGACACGGCCATCGGCTATCTGGAAGACGGGCATTATTTCTGGAACGCCGGCATTTTCGTGTGGAACGTGAACACCATCGTACAGGAACTGCGGGCCTATGCGCCGCAGATTGCCGCCGTCATGGATGCGCTCTCCCCTACTTTCTTCACGGAGAAGGAACAGGCCGAACTACGGCGTCTCTTCCCCACCTGTGAAAAGATTTCCATCGACTACGCCGTCATGGAAAAGAGCCCGCGCATCTTCGTGATTGCCGAAGACCTTGCCTGGAGTGACTTGGGCAGCTGGGGCTCCATTATGACCCACCTCAAAACCGACGAAGACGGCAACGCCGTCATCGGGGCCGATGTCCGGCTGCACGGCTGCCGGGACTGCTTTGTTCACACCGCCGGAGAGAAGACCGTGGTGGTGGAAGGCCTGGACGGCTACATTGTGGCCGAATCAAAGGACCGCCTGCTGGTATGCCGCCTCTCCCAGGAGCAGCACATCAAAGAATACAGTGCATAACTTTTTGTAAAAAAAGTATTGCATAATCAAAAAAAGATTGTACCTTTGCAATCCCGATTTCGGGCGGAGGACTCGTTAGCTCAGTTGGTAGAGCACAACACTTTTAATGTTGGGGTCTCGGGTTCGAGCCCCGAACGGGTCACAAAGACATATACCAGCACTCTTAGCTCAGCTGGTAGAGCAGCTGACTCTTAATCAGCGGGTCTAGGGTTCGAGTCCCTAAGAGTGCACTTCAAGAAAAGCCAATTTGCTAAAAATCAGCAAGTTGGCTTTTCTCATATAATTTTTTGCCGATTTTTTGCCGACTTATGATATACTTTGGGCTCAATGCAAAAAACCGGTTGTTTCGCATTTTCTTAGGCAAAGATTGTAGCGAGTCTAAAGATGAAGAAAGGGATATCCCTTACTCCACGGAACTGAAGTCTAAAAGCCTTCACTTTTGCATTGAATGACTCTGCCGAAGCGTTGGTAGCGCGGTTGTCGAAGTAGTTCAGGATGGTGTCATAGTTGTTCATGAACGTCTCCAGGACTGTGTTGAAGCTCTTCATCTGCATCTTTCTCACGCGCTCATACCATCGGGCTAGCCTAGTGAGCAGTTTGGGTCTGGATGCTTCTAGCGTATTGTATATCTGTACCAGTTCCAGATACCTGTCATATGCCATCTTGATATCGGGATAGTAACGAAAGAGGACCTCTGCACGTGCTTTCTGAGTA
>CACYHF010000020.1 GCA_902774155.1 uncultured Bacteroidia bacterium
GAACAATACCGGGAAGTTCATTTCCAACATTATGGTTTACAACAGTAAGGGGCAGGCCATCGTTTCCGACAAGATGTTCCAGAACAACTATCCTGATGGAACCAATATTAAACTGGGCGCCTATAAGTGCACGGAAGACATCATTGTGAAGTTCAAGATGGATGGCCAGACCTACGTTTACAACCTGAACAAGTACGTCAAGACCATATTTAAGGAAGACGTCACACTCTACGCCGCCAACGACTTCAAAGTAGAGGGATAGCACAAAACAATTAGCGAATGATCATGAGCAGCATTTACGAGAGTTTTTACAACAACTTCATAGCCGAAGACCGGTACAGGATGGTTCTGGACGGTCTTCAGGTGACGCTCCTTATCACAGTATGCGCCGCTGTCCTGGGTACCTTGCTGGGCGGACTGGTGTGTTGGATGCGCATGAGCCGTCACTCATGGCTGCAGAAAGTGGCCAAAGTGTATATAGACATCATGCGGGGAACGCCCGTGCTGGTGCTGCTCATGCTCATGTACTACGTGGTCATGGCGCCGATGGATGCCACCGGAATCGTGGTTGCCATCGTCACCTTCGGCATGAATACGGCGGCCTATATCGGCGAGATGCTGCGCTCTTCCATCCAGGGCATAGACCGGGGACAGACAGAAGCCGGTCTTGCCCTGGGGTTCACGCAGCGGCAGACTTTCATCAAGATTGTGCTGCCCCAGGTGATCAAGGCGGTGATGCCCGTCTATCAGGGCGAGGTGATCAGCCTGCTCAAGGGCACCAGTATCGTGGGCTACATTGCCGTGGCCGATATGACCCGCGCGTCGGACCTCATCCGCTCCCGCACCTTCGATGCCTTCTTCCCCATCATCGTGACAGCCATCATTTATTTCTTTATGGCCTGGCTCATCGGCCGTTTGCTCAAGTCGCTGGTAGAAAAGCGGCATCTGAGGGTCCTGGCGGCCGCTGCGGGCTTGTTGACAGGCGCAACCGTGTGCTATGTCCCGGAACTGTTCTCCTCTCCTGAGAAGGCCGAAGTGGCCGATGTTCCCGCCGTTTTCCAAGCCTTGGCCGGAAAAGACGTGGGCGTAATTATCGGCAGCATCCAGGACATCGCCGTTACCGATATGGCTCCGGACGCCCATATTCAGCGAATGGCCACCGACACAGACCTGATAGCGGCGCTGGAGGCCGGAAAGGTGGACATTGCGGGCGGCGAAAGCCTCACCCTTGTCTTCAACAAAGATCTCGCCGCCAGGCTGGATTCCGTCAGCGCCGGCCTCCCAGCCATTCCGGTAGGCGCCTGCTTCCCGCTGGACGGCACTGAGCTGCAACAGGACTTCAACGCCTTCCTCTCCGAAATCCGACGCGACGGTACTTATCAGAAGATTATGGACCGGTGGGCCCAGGCCGATGATCCCTCCTCGCTGGCCGTTCCCCAGCCTCGCGGCAACGGACGCACCATCCGCGTGGCGGCTTTCCCGTCCATGCCTCCGCTCAACTTCATCTGTAACGGAAAGCCGTCGGGTCTGGAACCGGACCTGCTCACGGAATGGGCCAACCGGAGGGGCTGGAAGCTGGAATACCTCATAATGGACTTTGCTGCGCAGATTCCGGCCATCCAGACGGGCAAGGCCGATCTGGCCATGGGCTATATCAGCATCACCGACGAGCGCAAGAAGACGGTTCTTTTCTCCGACGGCTATATCGCGTCGGAAATGATCCTGATTACGCGGAAAGGGGAGTTGGGTATCCTTACGGAACCCTCCCGGCCCCAGTCCCCGCCGCATCAGGACGGTAAATGGTGGCCGTGGGCCCTGGCAGCCCTCCTGGTCCTGGGCCTCGGCGTGTGGGTGATCCTTCGCCGCAGGGCGCTTGCCAAGATGGAGGCCCGCTTCCTGTCTTCAAAGCAGCCCGACGACGCCCCCGTCATCCGCATCTCCCACCTGAAAAAGAGCTATGATGCCTTGGAGGTGCTCAAGGACATCAATGCCGATGTTCACCGCGGAGAGGTAATCTCCATTATCGGCCCTTCAGGAACGGGTAAGAGTACGCTGTTGCGCTGTCTGAATCTGTTGGATCATCCCACCGGCGGCAGCATCTATGTAGATGGAAAGAACATCCTGGCCAAGGGCTATCCCGTCCATCTGATGCGCCAGAAGATGGGGATGGTGTTCCAGAGCTTCAACCTCTTCGCGCATAAGACCGTGCTGGAAAACGTGATGATGGCGCCCGTCCAGTTGCTGGGAGAAACTCCGGAAAAGGCGCGTGAGGAAGGTCTTCTGCTGCTTCGCAAGGTAGGACTGGCCGAGAAAGCCGATGTCTATCCTTCGAGCCTCTCCGGCGGTCAGAAACAGCGCGTGGCCATTGCCCGCGCCCTGGCCATGAAGCCTGAAGTCATCCTCTTCGACGAGCCTACATCGGCCCTGGATCCCACTATGGTGGGTGAGGTGCTCAGCGTCATCCGCCAGCTGGCCGACGAAGGCATGACTATGCTCATCGTCACCCACGAGATGAAGTTTGCCTTCGACGTCAGTACGCGTATCTTCTTCATGTACGGCGGGTTTATCCACGAGGACGGAACGCCTAAGCAGATTTTTGAGGAGCCTGTTCACAGCGCCACCAAGGCTTTCATCCAGCGCATCCGCAAGGAGGTATTCGAGATTGACGGCCCCGACTTCGACTACCTGGGCATGCGCTCCACCATCAATGCCTTCTGCTACAAATATGGTATCATGGACAAGCGGCCGGCTGTGCGGAAACTGACGGAGAAGATGTTGGATGATGTGATGGACGCTTACCGCCCCATGACCGTCCGTATCACTCACAGCGAACAGTCAGGCATTACTTCCCTGGACTTCATGGTGGAGAAAATGCAAGCTACGCCACTGAGTGAACAGCAGCGTAGCGAACTCTCCGGTCTATGTAAAGGAGTTGTGGAAGAGCCCACTGAAAGGGGCTTCCGCGTGAAACTGATAATCTAATTATTTTTTGATTACCTGGCCCAGCCAATAGAGCAGGGCGGCAACCGCCATACCGTTGATGGCGGGGAAGCCCCAGTGTACCAGGTTGGCCACCACGGCACCTGCAATCACACCGGCTACGGCCCACCAGTTTACCTGTTGGAGCGGAGTAGACATGAAATCCTTCTTGTTGGAGAAATAGCTGATAATCAGGATGATGCCAACGGGCGGAAGGGTGCAGTTGAGGATGTTGAGCCAGCCGCAGAAGTTCCAGTAAAGCCATACGGCTGCCACGGTTCCGATGAGTCCGGAGACAATGACCATGCTCTTCTTGGACCAGCCGGTAATGTTGGCCAGGCCCAGACCGGCCGTATAGAGGGCGTTGTCGTTGGTGGTCCAGATATTGAGTCCCAGCACCAGGACGGCCAGGTAGAAGAGGTTCAGGTTCAGCATCACCTCAAAGATGTCGTTTCCACCGGCGTAGATGCTGGAGACGGCGCCGAAGAGGAACATCAGGCTGTTGCCGATGAAAAAAGCCACGATGGTGGTGATCAGGCCCACTTTCCCGTTTTTGGCGAAGCGTGTGAAGTTGGGCGTGGCCGTACCGCCGGAGACGAAGCTACCCACCACCAGTCCGGCGCCGGCGATGATACCCAGATTCTTGGTGCCCAGGGAGAACTGCTCAATGAGACCCAGGTCGCCGCGATGGACGGCGATAATCATGGCGGCCGTACCCAGGATGGCCACTGCCGGAACGGCGATATAACTTACGATGGTGAGGCTCTTGATGCCGAAATAGGCGCTGGAGGTCATCAGGATACCTGCAATGGCCACCAGGAGATAGCCCTGCCAAGGCATCGAGTCAGGAGTAACTTCCAGGCCGAGAAACTCCTTAGCCACGGGGATGGCGAACATGGCAAGACCTACGCCGAACCAGCCGATCTGCGTGAAGCTGATCATGGCACTGGGCAGGTAACTGCCTTTGATGCCGAAACTGCGGTGGCTCAGCAGATCCAGGGAGAGTCCCGTCTTGGCGCCGATGTAACCCAGCGCTCCGGTATAGGCGGCGAGGATCAGGCCGCCCAGGATAACAGCCCATACAAATCCGCCGAAATCCAGCCCGGCGGCCAGTTGCTGGCCCACCCACATGCTGGCCGAGAAGAAGGTGAAGCCCAGCATGAGCATAAACATGCTCAGCGTTGATTTACGTCCTGCGGCGTCTACCGGACGCGAGGTGTAATCAAAGTCGTTCGTTTTGTTTGTCATAATATTTTTATTGATAGAGTTTCCTTAAAGATTCCATGCTCTCCAGGCGCCTGCGGGCAAGGGCCTTGAGATCCAGGGTGGAGCTTTCGGACAGGAGTGCCTGTTCCTTCTCCCAGAGCGTTTCCCAGCCTTCCGGCACCCGGGTGACGGCTCTCCACTTTTCATAGCCCAGAAGATGGGGATAGCCCAGTTTTTCTCCCACAAGCGCCTGGGGATCAATCTTATCGGCCCGTTCAAGGATGCCTTCCCAATACTCTGTAACCTCATCCAGGTGGAGGGGGATTTCATAGCGGCGGGCGCCGCCGTCATAGATGATGCATTTTTCCAGAAGGGCGTCCGGATGGTCCATAATCCAGCTGCGGAATTCGGGTGCCACAATACCACCGTTCCAGCCGAAGTCAATGTCACGGACGTTGATTCCGCTTACCCCGGGGCCGTCATATACCGTAAATACTCCCTCGTAGAAGAAGCAGTCGAAGCCCTCGAATCCGGGGAACAGCGTCCTGAGCAGGGGAGTCATTTCTTCCATGAGTTCGATGGCCCTGGTACCGCCGATGGTGAAGAAGACAATCCGGCGGATGCTTCCGCCCATTTGCTTAAACTGCTTGATAAAGTGGTCCAGACAGTGTTGCAGCGTTACTCCGGATGCAATGATATCTCCGATGGCCAGGATGGCTCCTTGACTGGGGTTCAGTTTATCATACTTGATCTCCAGTCCCGTAATCACGTGGTCCTGAATCACCCGTTCGCAGGAGAGGAAATGCATGTCGCGGACGCGGATACCTACCTGGGCACAGGCTTCCTCCAGGGGATAATTGAGTCCGCCGCGAAGGATGGTCAGGATTTCAAAAGCGCCGCCCAAACCGGTTGACAAAAGATAACGGAGGGCGGCGGAAGTTTCTTCCAGGATAGCAGTGTAGCAGGGGAAACCAACAGTTTCGGGGAAGGAAAGGAGTTTCCTGGAGCCCGGAGAGGTGAGGACGAAAAAGCGATTCAGGAACTCGGGGGAGTTCAGCCTATAGATATTCGTCTCTTGCAGCGAAGCCACCTGCCGGAGGCTCGCACTCTGTGCTTTAAAAGACATAAAAAATCCCGATTATAATCTAACCGGGATACAAAGGTAATAAAAATTCTTTAATAAACCAGCGAACGGAAGTCTTTTACCCGATGGAAAGTGACGATATTGCCGTCGTGGGCCGTGCGGGCGAGTTCATCGCCGGAGCGGCTCACGATGCAGAGGTCGTCTCCGTCGATAAGCATAGTGGCATAGTGCCGGGCCGAATGGTCCGTGGGGCCCACCGCCACCAGTCCGGCGAAAGTCCAGCGCAGCAGGTCAGGGGAGTAGGAAAGGGCCAGGCGCCGGCGTCCGTTCATCCGCCCGTCTATCTGCGAGTGCAGCAGCCAGAAAAGCTGGGTCTTTTCATCGTAGCAGAGGTGGAATTTGAGATCCCCGCCGGGAACATGGACGAAATAGACCTCGCCTTCATTCTTGGGCCAGCGGCCGATGGCCAAAGACCCGTCTTCCCGTTCATACCCCCGAAGCATGACGCCGATATCCGGGAACCCCGTCGCTGCCCGGGAAAGCAACACCACGCTACGGCCCGTAGAGTCGTAGAACGGCCGCTGCGGATCCCGTACGCGCACGACATTGGTTTCCAGCAGTCCGGCAGAACCTGGTGCCACAACCGGGATACCCGAAGGCCGGGCGGCTTCCATATCCGCATCGGGATTGTACAGTTCAGAGAAAGTCCAGGTTTCCGGCTGGGTGAGATCGGCATCCAGGGGGGCCTGCATGAGCACCGGACCCACGCCGGGCCATTTGTGCCCCTCCGATACCCATTTCTCATAGACCAGCGTTACCTTCCCGCCACAGGTGTCTACGGCTGTACAGCTCTGGTGCCAGCGCGGTTCCGGACAAAGCACGGATGGGGAACTCCAAGTTTCCCCGTTATCGTCGCTGCGGGTTACCAGCAGGCGTCCGGCATGGCCCACCATATAAAGCGAGCGCCCTGCCTTGAAAAGGATTTCGTGCATCATAGGGATGCGGGCGGGCGTTTCGCGCCAGGTGCGCCCTTTGTCGTCGGAGAGCAGCACGCGGATCTGGTTGCCGGCCTTATAGTCGCCGAAGTCGGATTTGGGCCCGTCCAGCGCATAGGTGCCGGGGCCGCCGTAATCTACTGCCACCACGAATCGGCCTTCAAAACCTTCCACAATGCCGGGCGTATACAGGAAAATGCTGTCCGGATTGGGCGAAACGGCAATGACCTGCTCACTGCCAATCAACCGTCCGCAATTGGACGGGCCCTGGCAGGCCGATAACAAGGCAATGCAGAACGAAAGGGAAAGGAGGACGCGCTTCATGTTGGTGGTTATTTACATACAAAAATACAAAGAAATTTTGTATTGGTAGGTGGGGATATTGTTCACGCTCACTTCTCCGTCAATGACCAGGGTGATTCTGTTGCCGTCCAAAGCCGGGCTGAACGTGAGGGTGGTGGAAAGGACCTGGTTGTTGTCCAGCAGTTGGTTCACCGTCCCTTGTGTGGATTCGAACTTCCAGTATCCGCCCAGTTTCTTCCCGTTTGTATACTCCATAACGAAGGTGTTGAGTTGCGAAACGTTCATCCGGGTCAACCTGTATCCTTCGAACAGGGGTAAATAGCTTTCCAACGCAGGCGCACAGCTGGCGTGCCCTCGAAACGGGTGTCATCCGCCAGGTTGTTTACGGTGATATCGGCCTTGCAGGGTGTCCATTGCCCGTTGGCCGGTTTGAAAAGGGGCTGTTTGGGTTTGGGGGTAATCCCGGTGCGGTCGAGGTAGCTTTTCCCGTCGGTAAAGGTGTATTGGGCAAAGAGCATATCCTGCTGGAAGGAGAGAGTGCCCAGTCCTTCCAGCTTGTATGCGTTGGTTCCGGGAGTGTAAGTACCGCAGACATAGCTGGCGGCTTTCCGGTCTTTGGTACCCACGAGGATACGTTCGAACGGAACCTGGAGGTATTTCTCCAGGCCGTCATAATGATCTTCTCCGGCCAAGACTTCGGCATAGAAAGAGCCGTTGTCGTTCAGTTCTATGCAACCGATGGGGCCCGTGCTGCGAGTAGCGCCCAGGTTGATTTTGGCATTGACCAGTTCGTAAGAGAACGGCGTGATTCGGGGCGTCTCTTCTTTGTTGCAGGAAGCCAACGCTACAAAGGCTGTCAGGGGGATGAGAATGCTTTTTTTCATGGTAGAGTATATTTGGAATGGTGGTTAGTTTGCTTGGGTAGAACCTGTCAGGAAGGTGTAATCTGCATCCCAAGATTTGGAGTACAGGGTGGAAGGGGAGATGGAAACGATATGAAGGCTCTTGGCCAAGGTGGCATTTCCATAAGGATTGAAGCCCCCTGGATTCACCATGGTTGCGGTGACCATGGTGTGGTCTATCGAATCAAAAGCCCATTGATTCCCGAGATTGTCGGTGGCGATAAGGGGTGCATACTGCGCTTCCGGCGGTATAATCTCGGAAGCCTCTGCATAATAGGTGCAGCTGGTTGTGGTGAAGGAAGACCCGCTCTCGTAGCGCAAACCGATGGTAATGGTCCATGCGACAGGTTCGAAGACGATATCTACATCCTGGTGCAAGGTGCCGGTATGCATATCGGTATACACCTGGAATCTGATGGTGTAGTGGCTCATGTCGTGCCACCGGCAGCTCTTTTCGGAGGTGATGGTAAAATTATTCCCCGATTTCGAGACGTTGGCATAACTACCTCCGCTGATCCAACTGTAACTGATTGAGGCCGAAACAGGGCTTCCATTCTTTCTGAGCGTGGCGGTAAGGCTTATGGATGAAGTTCTGACGGCCGATGTGGAACCGGTTACAACCATCTCATAAGCGTCCCAGATATCCAGACTGGCGTTTTCATAGGTGTCGGCACTGTATTTACTCTTGATCGTGGCCGATCCGGAAGATACGGCGGTAAGAGTATTGCCCGAAATGGAGAGATGGCTTCCCCCGGAAATGGCGGTGAATCCGCTGCTGGTTACATCGTTCTGGTATGTCCAGCTGGCACCTCCGTCAGAAGAACGGTATAGCAGGGCCGTGGCGCTGGACGTATTGCCCACGTAGAGTTCGGAGGAGGAGACCGTCGTTACTACCTTGTATAGATAGGTGGGTGCCACGGCGTTAAACAGGATGTCGTGTGTGTCGGATTCTCCACTGTAGGAAGCGCTGATATGGGCCGTACCGGGCGTAGAGGAAGTGACCGTTCCCTTGTTGGCCCCGGTAGTGTTGTTCACGGAACCAACCCCAGTGCAACTCCAGGAGCAGTTCCAATAGTGCGTCACGTTCGTTCCACTGTCGGAAATGCCGTTAGTGACGGTATAGTACGTTGCGGTCAAAGGCACGTTCTCTCCCACATCGGCCGATGTGGCGCCGCTGATGGAAAGACTGTGCTCCACATAGTCCTTGGCCGTGCAGCTGTCGGTGTCCGAGCTACCTTGGTAAGTGGCACGGAAGGTGGCTGTCCCGGCGCCTGTGGCCGTTACATAGCCCGAACTGCTCACGGAAAGCTTTCCGGATCCGCTGATGCGGCTCCAGGTAGCACTGGACGTGACATCCGTACCACTGTCGGTTACTCCATCGACAGTGGTATAATAGGTTGCCGTGAGCTGGCAGCCTCCACCGTTATACCAAAAGAACGTATCGCCGCCCGATACCACCAGGCTGTGGGTTTCCACCGTGGTGTGTCCTTCTTGTGAACAACGCAGATAATCCTCTGCTCCGCTTACCGGATCATACAGATAAATCTGGACGCTGCGAGCGGCAGAGGAAGAATTGGCGCTGTCCCAATATACCCAGACCGTAGCGCCGTCGTTCCCGTACGTGAAGTCGGAAGAGGTGCAGTTCTTCAGGTTGGCAGCATAGGAGGAAAAGCCGGAGGTAGGACCGGTATGGCTGTAGGAAGCCGTAACGCTTACCCGCTTGCCATAGCCCACATAATCGGTATCCGACCCGTTAAACTGCCAGGGATAGATGCTGATGGAGCCCGCTACGTCCACGTCTGCAGCCCGTTTCCAATCGTAGTCCATCAGGTTTTCTTCGTGGTAAGTGATGGTCCAGTTGTACACCTGATTCCGCAGGATATTGAAATCCGTAGTCTGGTTGGCGCCCAGGTAGGAACGATAGACCACACTGCCGGTATATTGGCCGCTAGTGGAGACATCAACTTCCAGGTAGCTGGCGTAATCACGAATGGAAGAAAGGGAACTGTTGCTATAAGTTTTCTGCCAGGAAGATGAGACGCTTCCTACGGTTCCCTGGGCGTTTTCCGGTACGTAGAAAACCGCCGACAGGGTGGCTGCAGTGCCCGTTACTGCTCCGTGGATGTCCTGGAGGGTAGGGAGATTGGTACTGCTGGCTGGCGACACTCCAAAAGGAGCTACCGTGGGATTTACGTTTTTCACGGTGGCCGATGTTATGACCGCCCCGGACCAGTCACAGGACAAGGAAACATTGATTTTGGCCAGCAACCGTTGCAGGTGCACCGTAATGCCCTGTCCTTCGGCGAAGGCCTGCCCGCTTACTTGCCCGGCCATGGGGATGCCGGTGCTGGCCATCGACGGATAGTCCACCGTAAAGGTCAAGGACGATAGCGTCCCGTCAGAAACGGCGGCAGCCAGGGCCGAACGTTGATCGCCCATATTCGCCAATGCGTATACATTGTAGGTCCGGTCGGCGCGGAGCGTCACATCAATGGCGTTGAAACCTCCCGTCAGGTAACCTAAATAGGCCTGCGTTCCATTGGCCTCAAAAATGCCCAAGGTGACGTTACTGATTCTGGTTTCAATGTCGGCTGCCGTCAGATAACTCTTCGTGCCGTGGTGTCCGATGCTATCCATAGCTTCTGGCTGGCCGATCTGCAGGCTTAACCTGATCATCTCCGGTTGGGTTTCCCGCGTGCAACAGCACGCGAGAAACCATCCCGTCAACAAAATACAAACAATCCTTCTCATACTAAGAATCTTCCTGCGCTGTGTGTGAATTACCCCAAGGGGCGATATCTACGGACAAAACCAGCTGGGTCAGGCTTCCGGCCACGGCCGTGCCCGAGATGTGATGGATCCTCCCTTCCTGCAGGGTTACATCGGCCTGGGCTTCCTTCACCTGTGTCTGTCCGTTCATGGAAAGCGTGTACCGGCATAGGAGCGTGTAGGTGCCCGGAATCAGATAGAGGTCGCTGCCGGAAGTGACGGGTGTGGCCGATCCCAGTCCGCTGCATCCGCTCCAGCTGCCGTTAGTCAGGTTATAGGTGCCTGCGGTGCCGAAAGGCTGCGTCTTTCCCTGCAGTGACCAACTGATGCCACTGATGGTGTACCCTGCCGGTGGTTCCAGCGTGAGGGTTCCCAGGCGGGCGAAGATGTGACGGAGCGTCACGGAGGGCGTGCTTATACTGCTGTCGAAAACCCGGCCAGCCACGATATCCGTCGTGTTCAAGGCGCTGAGTGTGGTGGTGCTTCCAAGGGTGAAATCCACGTTGGCGACATAGTAGTTGCGGCTTCCCGGTGCCTCCGCATCTATATACCGCCCGGTGGAGACAACACCATCGGCTGGCGTGGCCGACAGGGCTCCGTTCGCGCCCGCACACCAATTGACCACTTCGGCTGAACTACCTTCCGCATCTCCTCCCGTTGTAGTTCCCCAAAAGACGGTGCTGAGCTGCGTGACCGCGCTGGTTTTGGTGGATGGGTCCTGCCACAGATACAGTTTCACTTCCTCCGACTTTTCAGGTACGGGTGTAGGAGAGGGCGGGGCAGGGCAGTCCTTCCTGCATCCCGTAGGCAGGAGCAGGAAGGCTGCGAATAAGAAAGAAGGGGGTAATAGGTAGAAAGACATAGCTGGCGGGTCTGTATTAATTCTTTTCCGTAAAGGAGGTTGCTACGTTCTTGTCGCTCCAGGGAGTGATCGTTACCGTAAAAATGATTTCCTGGATATCATTCGGCTCCGGAATGTTGGCCGCGTCACCATTCAAGCCGATATTGTTGTTATATCCTTGGGCTAGATTCACCGTAGCCGAAGCGGTTTTCGATCTGCTGTAATTTCCTTTTGAAATGGTATAGGTTGCCGTAAGCGTATAACTGCCCGGTAAAAGCCAAAGGTCGTGGTCGTCACTTGTTTGCGATACCCCTCCTTCCAGATCTACACCGGCAGATTCAGTACCGAAGAGATATACATCATTATTGACGGCATCTCCGGCATTCCAGGTATTCGTGTCCAGGTAATACTTTCCCTGTTGGATGGGCCGGAAGCGGAGCTTAAGGTTCGAAACTGTAAAGCCGGCAGGTGCTTTCATAGTAACCGTCCCTACCTGGGCAAAGATGTGTCGGAAGGTAAAGGCATTCTCTTGCCGGAAAGTGGACGAGGACAGATAGGCCGTTATCACGTCCGTATTGGTATTTTGAACCGAAACGGAGGGATGGCTTTCTCCATCATTCAAGTTCACGTTTGATGCGGCAAAAGAATAATAAGGATCGCTTGCAGGCCAGTACTGGCCGCCCCGCCATTTATTATCCGTTCCTTTGGTGAATACGACATTTTGGAAGGCGTATTTAGTACCCGACTTGGCCGATATGTAAATGGTCTCCAAGTTACTGGCATCCACCTGGGTAGTTGCTTTGGTGTCTGGGTCAGAATCTGAGGCCACAGTCAGGCCGAAGGTGATTTCACGGGCAGGGGACGGTTCCATCACGGGAGTGGAATCAAGCGCTTTTTCACAGGCTGTCGCAAGGCTGGCTCCAACCAGTGCGAGCAAAAGTAAAGTTTTGGTTTTCATTTGTTTAATGGTTTATGATAATTAAATGGAATGGTTCCAATGATTCAGGTGTACTACTTCCGTTTCCCATTCTTGTACTTGGATGGAATAGTTCACCAGCACCCGTCCCTCCAGGGTCAGGTGGATGTGGCAGTCGTTCAGGATAGACTGGGACCAGTCGTATCCGCGCAAGGTGGCCATTTCTCCCAAAGGCAGGCGTTGGAAAGCCACCCACTCACCAGTATCGTCGTCTTGAGTGAGCAAATCCAGCAGGAGGGAACCGGCATAGATCGTGACCCCGGAAGGGGTTGCCTGCCGGGGAATGCGTACGGCATATGAAAGCGGGCCGATTTCCCGGGCCTGGGCCCGATAAGGCCCTTCGTGGAGCAGAAGGTGGGGTAGGGAATAACCGTCCACGTCGCCGGAAACCTGCAGCTGAAGGGGAATGTCCTTCTCCAGGATCTCTACTTCGAAGTAGAAAGTCGCGTAGAGACTTTGGAGGGGGATTTCCACCACATATTGTTCGGCATCTTCCGTCTGTGCCTGTGCGCAACCCGCAAGGCTTTCCGGACATTCCTGTGTTAGGGGAATCAGCAGGCTGTTTTCTTTGTTGGAAAGTGTTTCGGACCAATTGCTCACACAGGTTACTTCCAGTGAGGAATTCTTCGTCCAGGCGAAAGAGACGCCCTCCGTGCAGAAGGTCCCGGTTTGGGCTACCTGTCGCTGGAGCCAATCTGCATCAGGGTTCATCATCCGGAAGCTGAAGTAGGGCCACAGTTGTTCGTCTACCATCCTGTCGGCCTTTACCTGAATCCAGGCGGGACATTCGGAACGTTCTTCCATAATTAGGGAACGACAGGATGCGAGACTAAGTATCAGCAAGGCGTATGTCAGTTTTTTCGTTTTCATTGTACAGGTTCAAACGGATCTTCCTCGCGGTTGAGGCCATAACGTTGGATGAGGATATAGATTTCCGGGTCCAGGTTGCCCCGGAAGATGAAGGAGCGGTCGGCGCGGCAGGCATCCAAGTAGCATTGGACGGCCCGTTCGTCGTCGTTGTGACGGGCATACAGGACCGCCAGCATATAATTGACGGCCGGGGTACGATCCAGCTCCTGGAGGATGGACATAGCCGATGCATTGTAGTCCAGTGAAATGCAGGCAATGGCCGTGTTGTAGTCCCGATAGGGGCGCAGACACTCCAGGGCTTTCTCGTATTCACGTTCCTTCAAGAGTGCGATGCCCCGCATATAGGTGCTGTCCAGTTCAGTAGTGTGTACGGTGTCCTTTATCATACCTTTGCGGTGCAGGAAGAAATCGAATTTCACGGTTCGCAGGCGCGGGTACAGTTTCTCACGCAGATGGCGGTAGAAAGGCTCTTTCTGCAAGGCCGATTCCCGCTGGTCCAAATCGCTGATTTCCAAATGTTTCAGATAGGTGTATTTGTCCTTGGGGGAGAGGGTGCTGTCCTGGTCCACCAGGAGGGAGAGCAGTTCCCAGTTCTCTCCGTTGGAACGGGAGCGGAATTGGATATCCGGTATGCCCAGTTGCCCCACGCGTTCGCGCCCGTCCGCCCCTACGGTAAGCGTAAACCCGCTGCGCCGTACGGAGTCGCGATAATGGCGGATATCCTTCTCAAAGTAGGCCGCTACTGCGGCGGCGCGCTGGGTCGATAGGGCGTTGTTATGGGCCAGTGTCCCCTCTGGGGAAGCCGATGCGGCGATAACAATGGAATCTAAGTCAAAGTTCTGGTTTTCAAGTACTTCTAAAATGTTCCCCCGGATGCGGGAGAGCTCTTCCTGGTTGTAGCCCAGATTGGCTTTGACTTCGGCCTTCCCTTGTTCGAATTCCACGTAGCAGGCAGTGTTGGCAGCCGCCCGGCGCTCCACAATACGGGTCATATACCGTTCGCTGGGATCCAGCAGGGTAGACATAGAACTGATATAGAACGATAATGGTTCTGTCCTTTCCATTTCGTATAGTTTACGGTCACTTTCATAGATGTCGCCGCCCAGGACGATATCCACCTTGCGCAGTTTCGGGCGTGTGGCGATGCTTTGGGTATAGGCGTACACGAAGTCCCCGTTCAAGCTCCGCAGGACGGTGTCCAGCCGGATGCCTTCTGTTTCGATGGGCGCACGGACGTATTTGTGGTACATAAGTTCCTTTCTGCTCTTTCGGCGTTCATTGAGCCGATAGAGCAACCAGTGGGTGTAGTGCTCTACCGCCTGTTTTTCCGTGACACCGTAGTAGCTGGCAAATTGCTCGTCGCTTACGTAGGAAGTGTCGTTTTTGAAGTAATAGATTTCGGGCAGGTTCCGTTCCAGGAAGATTTCCAGGTTTCTGAGGTCGATAAAACGGGTGCTGTCCGTAATGATGCTGGCAAGGAAGCGTTCATACTGTTCATATCCCCGGAGCTGCCGTTTCCGGTAGTCTTCTCCGGTGATATAGACCGATTCCAGCTGCAGGCTGTCACCCAGGATATACATCTGGGGACGGAATCGAAGCTGCCAACGGGAATCCTGCATGGAGGCCGGGACGATGATTTCAAAGCGCAAGTCCACCCGGCCATGCCTTTCAGCCACATTCCGGAAACGGGCGGTGATGACGGCGGCGTCAATCACGTCGTGCGCTACCATCTCACCGGAGGACTCGTCTTTCACGGCCTTCATAATGAGCATTTCCTTTCCGGTATCGTCCTTGACCGTTATGGTGTCGCGATGGGAAACCGCGATGACCTTGCGCTCCTCCTGGATTTCGTTACGGGACAGGGCGAGGGTGGCTGCCAGTTCTTTCTGGCGAACCGCCTCGATCTTCCGCATGGGCCCGCAAGCCGGGAGGAACGCGATGGCCACCGCCACGGCGGCTAACACAAAGACAGGGTCTGCTTGTTTCATTTCCTTCTCTTCAGAATATCAGTTGGATAGCCAGCCGTGCGTCGGGAAGGATAAACAGTTTGGATCCTTGCTCCAGCGTGTTGCCGCAGGTAGGGCAGGAGTACACGGTGTATTTTTTCCATCCACCCCATGCACCTACACCTATATCCAGGTTCCAGTGCTCTGAGAGCATCATGGAATATCCACCCCACAAGCGTCCTCCATAGGTGTCGGCTTCTTCTGTTTCGCGACTCCAGATTCCTCCTACGTTATACACCCGGTATTGGACGTCCATCCCGGCCCACCATCCGGAATAGACGTGCCAGGGCCACCAGCGGACTCCGCCCCAAACGTTCAGTTGCCGGGCCTGCATCTGCTTCTCGGCATCCTGCCGAAGGTAAGTCCAGGGATTTAGGCCGGCACCGGCGTGCAGGGATGCGTGCCGACCCACTGCGATGGAAGCATCGGCATTGACGGCTCCCAGGCTTAACCAACCGATACCGTCCGTCCCAACACTGTAACGTTGGGCGGCGGCGGGCCAGCTGACGGCCAAGGCCAGCAAAAGGGCCAAAAGTGTGTTCCCGACGGTTTTCATAATTACCAGTCTCTTTGGGGTTGCATAGGTTCCTCTTCGCGCGGAACCAGTTTCACTTTCCGCGCAACGATTTCGGTGGTGTAGCGCTCTTCTCCGTTCTGGGTTGTGTATTTGCGGTTGCGCAGGCGGCCGGTCACTTCCACCCATACGCCTTTCTGGAGGGCATAGATATCGTCTACGCCATCTCTTCCGTGCCAGGCCGATACATTGAACCAGGTGGATTCGATGATGGAGTTGCCCTCCCGGTCCACGGTGCTGTAGTCGGTGACCACGGAGAAATTGCAAACCTGGTTCTGGCTGGAAAAAGTGACGACTTCGGCCTTTCCCACCACGCCGCGCAACTGTATTCTGTTTAAAAATTCCATGACTATGTTTTTGGAAATTGAACTGTGGGCCGGCCTGGCGGTGCGCGCTGTGCCGCTCCGACCCGGATGCAAAGTAAGGGTGCAGAAGTGGGAAAGGCCCATAAAAAATGGCCCTCAGGTGCATTTATTCGTGTTTTTTATGAAAAAACGCGCTTTCTTTTGTTGTATCAGAAGAAAAACGACAGCCCGTAAAAATCTTTCTTACGAATGTTTTTTCTTGTTGTACCAGCGAAACAGAAGTATTTTGGGAAATAAAACTTCCGATGCTTGGAATTCCTGTTGTTCCGATGCATCTTTGCGGCAATAGAGCGCGAAAAGATGGCTTATAAGATTGAAGACATGAAGCACCCGCCACACTGCCTGTTCTGCGGCTGCGTACTACTGCGCGGCCGGCCGGACCGGAAGTTCTGCAGCGTGGCCTGCAAAAACCGCTGGCACAACCGGGTAAAGCATCCACCCCGGGAGCAGGTGGAACGGCGGGTGATGCGCGTCCTCGGCCGCAATCACATCATTCTGGAGAAACTGCTGCGGCTGGGAATTCTGAATATTGACCGGCTCACGCTGCTGGAGCTGGGCTATCGTATGGATTATGTGACCTCCTACCGGAAGTCGGGCGTGCACCATCAGTACACTTGTTTCGATATCCGCTATGAACTGACGCCTACGCGCATAAAAAACATTGTCCGCATCGGCCTGGAAGACGATGCGGACAAGATGAATCCGGAAGAAGAGAATCCGTTTAATCCTTAACGGCAGCAGCCGGTTTGGCTTTCTTCTGCGGGTCCTTGAACAGGATCCAGAAGAGGACGCCCACTACAAAGGCGTAGCCGGCGAAGATGTACCAGGCGGTGGGCCAGTTGGACGGGGTATTGAATACGTCGCAGGCATCTACCACGGCGCCGGCGGCCAGGGTGCCGATGGTGGCGCCGAAGCCATTGGTCATCATCATGAACAGGCCCTGGGCGCTGGAACGGATGTCTTTGGCGGCGTTCTGCTCCACGTACAGGGAGCCGGAGATGTTGAAGAAGTCGAACGCCATACCGTACACGATGCAGCTGAGGATGAACAGGAGCACGCCGGGCATAGCCGGGTTACCCATGCCGAAGAAGGCGAAGCGGAGCACCCAGGCGAACATGGAGATGAGCATCACCTTCTTGATGCCGAAGCGCTTCATAAAGAAGGGGATGAGCAGGATGCACAGGGTTTCCGAAGCCTGGGAGATGGCGATGAGGGCGTTGGAATTCTTCACGGCGAAGGTGTCGGCCAGGGCCGGGTCTGCGGCGAAGGAGCCCAGGAAGGTGTTGGCATAGCCGTTGGTGATTTGCAGCGAGGCGCCCAGCAGCATCGAGAAGATGAAGAAGATGGCGAACTGGCCGTCCTTGAACAGGTTGAAGGCCTTGAGGCCGAAGGCATCGGCCAGGGTTTCGTTCTTCTTGGTCTTGTCGATGGGGCAGGGGGGCATGGAGAGGGCATAGCCGCAGAGGATCAGGGACAGGATGCCGGAAGAGATGAGTTGGGTGTAACTGTCCTGCATGGCCAGGCCGCCGATGTGCAGGAAGTTGGTGAGGAGCATACTGCAGATGAAACCCACGGTGCCGAACACGCGGATGGGCGGGAAGTCTTTCACCGGGTCCATGCCTTCCTTGGTAAGAGCGTTATAGGCCACGGAGTTCACCAGGGCGATGGTGGGCATGAAGAAGGCTACGCTCAGACTGTACACGGCGTCTCCGGCGCTCAGGCAATAGAAACCGGCGCCTGCCATAAACAGGCCGGCAAAGCCGTGGCAGAGGGAGAGCACTTTCTGCGCCTCCATCTTCTTATCTGCCAGGATACCCATGAGGGTGGGCATGAAGATGGACACGACACCCTGCATGGCGAAGAACCATTTGATTTGGGACCCCAGGCCGATGTTGCCCAGGTAGCGGCCCAGAGAGGTAAGGTACGCACCCCAAACGGCAAACTCCAGGAAGTTCATCAGGATGAGCTTCAGGGTGATGGGTTTGATCTTGATCTGCATAATGGTATTTTGTGTTATTGACTTCAGCTAAATCATACAAAAGTACGAAATTTTCCGTATTTTTGTACGATAAAACTGCCCGGATGTTCAAATTTGAGAAGATTGCCACAGACCCTGCCAGCGCCGCCCGCGCGGGCCGCATCTCCACGGACCACGGTGAGATCCTCACCCCCATTTTTATGCCGGTAGGGACGGTGGGCTCTGTCAAGGGCGTGTATCACAGGGATTTACAGGCCGATATCAAAGCGCAGATCATTCTGGGCAACACCTATCACCTGTATCTGCGGCCCGGCCTGGATACCCTGTATAAGGCCGGCGGCCTGCACAAGTTCGAACACTGGGACGGCCCCATCCTCACGGACAGCGGCGGCTTCCAGGTGTTCTCCCTGGCGCCCATCCGCAAGCTCACGGAAGAAGGTTGCAAATTCTCCTCCCACATAGACGGCAGCAAGCACATCTTCACCCCGGAGAACAACGTGGACACCCAGCGCATCATCGGGTCCGATATCATGATGGCCCTGGACGAGTGCTGCCCCGGTGACGCAGATTACCGCTACGCGCAGAAATCCCTCCGGCTCACACAGGGCTGGCTGGAGCGTTTCGCCAAACATTTCGATGAAACCGAACCTTTATACGGGTACCAGCAGGTGATGTTTCCCATCATCCAGGGCTGTATCTACCCGGACCTCCGGCAACAGGCCGTGGAGCACGCGCTCACCCTGGACAACGCCAACCGCGGCGGCTATGCCGTAGGCGGTCTGGCGGTAGGGGAGCCCACGGAGAAAATGTATGAAATGCTGGAAGTTACCTGTCCGCTGCTTCCCCAGGACAAGCCCCGTTACCTGATGGGGGTGGGCACGCCCGCCAATATCCTGGAAAGCATCGACCGCGGCATCGATATGTTCGACTGCGTGATGCCCACCCGGAACGGCCGTAACGGTATGCTCTTCACCTGGAACGGCATTATGAATATGCGCAACGCCAAGTGGACCGACGATTTTACACCCCTGGATCCTCAGGGCACTTCCTTCGTGGACGGCTATTATACCAGGGGATACCTCCATCATCTGTTCGTGGCAAAAGAGATGTTCGCCGCCATGGTGGCCAGTGAACACAATCTGGCATTTTATTTGGACCTGGTGCGCACGGCACGGGAGCACATCCTCCAGGGAGACTTCCATTCCTGGAAATCGGCCGTTGTCCCGCAACTGATGCAGCGCCTATGAGATTCAACGGACTCCAGAAACTGGACTGGTATATCATCCGGAAATTCCTGGTCACTTTCTTCGTGGCCATCGCTTTCCTGTCCCTGATCATCGTGATCTTCGACATCAGTGAGAAGATTGAGGATTTCGTGCGGAAAGAAGCTCCGCTGCACGAAATCATCTTTGACTATTACGTGAATTTCGTCCCGTATTTCATCAACATGTATTCGCCCATGTTTGTGTTCCTTACGGTGATTTTCTTCACGTCCAAGATGACGCAGGATTCAGAGGTGGTGGCCATGTTGTCCAGCGGCATCAGTTACCATCGGCTTATGGTGCCCTACCTGGTATCGGCCTCCTTTATCGCCATCCTTTCCCTCATTCTGGGTTTGTGGATCCTGCCGCCGGCCAACGCCAAACGGGTGCAGTTTGAACAGAAATACAACTCCTACCGCAAGGTGAAAATGGGCCACGACATGCACTACAAGCTGGAAGACGACCATTTTGTGTACATCGAAAGCTTCAGCGCCTACAACAATACGGCCTATAATTTCACCCTGGAAGATATGACCGGCGGAAGGCTCCAATCCAAGATTACGGCCGAAAGCGCCCAGTACGACACCGTAAGCGGCGTTTGGAAACTGCGCAACTGGTTTATCCGGGACTACGACGAAGGAATGGGCGACCACATCCGTTCCGGCCGGCAGATGGACACCACGCTCAGCCTCACCCGGGACGATTTCTTCCGCAACCGCTATACCATCCAGGAGCTGAATTATCAGGAATTGAACGAACTCATCGAGACCCAGAAAATGCGCGGTGATGCGTCCGTGAATATGTCGCTCATCGAGAAAAACAACCGTTTTTCACTGCCGTTCTCGGCCCTCATCCTTACCATTATCGGCGTGGCGCTGTGTACCAAGAAAAAGCGGGGCGGTATGGGCTGGAACCTGGCGGCAGGTACGGCCCTGGGCTTCTCCTACATCCTTTTTATGCAGTTCAGCGAGATGTTCGTGATAACGGATACTTTGCCGGCCGGCATCGCCATCTGGCTTCCCAATTACCTGTATACCGTTATTGCCATCGTCCTGTATATCAAAGCCCCTAAATAATGAAGGTTAAGATTGTCAACAAATCCCCGTATCCCTGCCCGGCCTATGCCACGGAACAGAGCGCAGGCGTAGACCTGAAGGCTCTCCTGACAGAGCCTGTGGTGCTGCAGCCGCTGGAGAGAACCCTGGTTCCCACGGGCCTGTATATCGCCCTGCCCAAGGGCTATGAGGCGCAGGTACGCCCCCGCAGCGGCCTGGCTGCCAAGCACGGGATCACCGTGCTCAATTCGCCCGGCACCATCGATGCAGACTACCGCGGCGAAATCCGCGTGATTCTGGTGAACCTTTCGCAGCAGCCCTTTGAGATTGTGCCCGGCGAAAGGATCGCCCAAATGGTAATTGCCCGCCACGAGCAAGTGCAGTGGGAGGAAGTGGACCAGCTGGACGACACCCAGCGCGGCGCCGGCGGCTTCGGTAGTACCGGAAAGTAATTTTACTATGGAAATCAAGGATTTATACCAAATCTTCCTGCAGTCTGCGGAAGTGAATACCGATACCCGGACCATCCGGGAAAACCAGCTTTTCGTGGCCCTGAAAGGGGAGAACTTCGACGGCAACGCCTTTGCCTTGAAGGCCCTGGAGGCCGGCGCCTGCTATGCCGTAGTGAACGAAAGCGTTCAGGCCGATGACCCGCGCCTCATCAAGGTGCCGGACACCCTGGCGGCGCTGCAGGCCCTCGCGGCCTGGCACCGGCAGCAGCTGGACATTCCCGTTATCGGCCTCACCGGCACCAACGGGAAAACCACCACCAAGGAACTCATCCGTGCCGTCCTGTCGGCCAAATACCAGGTGACGGCTACGGAAGGCAATCTGAACAATGACATCGGCGTGCCGCTGTCCGTCCTCAAGATTGGGGCCGATGCACAGTTGGCCATCATCGAGATGGGCGCCAGCCATCCCGAAGACCTGAAACCGCTGCTGGCGGTGGCCCAGCCCACCCACGGCCTCATCACCAATGTGGGAAAGGCCCATCTGGAAGGGTTCGGCAGTTTTGAAGGGGTGAAACACGCGAAGGGCTTGCTGTACGACTGGCTCAAGGCGCACGATGGCATCGCTTTCGCCAACGGCGACGACCCCGTCCTGCAGGAAATGCTTTGGGAGCGGGAAATGCCTTGCATCGCCTACGGTGCCAAGGATGTGAAACTCCTTCCGTCCAACCCCGAACATCCGTTCCTGCGGATGGAATTCCCCGACGGCCTGCTGGAAACCCATCTGGTGGGCGCGTACAACGCTGCCAACATCCTGGCCGCCCTCAAGATCGGCTGGTTCTTCGGCGTTCCCCAGGCCGATGCCCGCGCAGCGGTTGCCAACTACATTCCTTCCAATAACCGTTCGCAACTGGTTAAGACAGAGAAGAATACGCTCATCGTAGATGCCTATAACGCCAATCCTTCCTCCATGGCGGTCGCTTTGGATAATCTGTTTTTGGTGGAAGGCCGCAAGGTGGCCCTTCTGGGTGATATGCGGGAATTGGGACCGGACGCCGCGCTGGAGCACCAGAAGGTGGTGGCGCGCCTCAGCGGCATTGAAGCCTATCTGGTGGGCGAGGAATTTGCCCGTGCCGCCGAAGGGAAGGGGATTCCCACCTTCGCCACGTCCGATGCCTTGACTGCGTACCTCCAGGAGCACCCGCTCCAGGGTTGCACCGTGCTGCTGAAGGGTTCCCACAGCACTCGAATGGAGAAGCTTATCGGATCACTTTAGACGTTATCCACCAGGCGATTCCTGCTATGGTAAGGCCCACGGCCAGTCCGTAGCAGGTTCCTACCAGTATGTCGCCCAGGAAATGGGCGGCCATCATAATGCGGCTGACCGATAACAGGGCGGCCCAGATGAAGACCCCCCAGCCATAGATTTTGTAACTGTGTTTCGGGTCATTGAGCTGAAAGCCCAGATAGGAGGTTACGGCAAAGCCGAAACTGTTGGCCGCGTGGCCCGAGAAAAAGCCGTACAAGGGCCGGATGACGCCGTAAGGGGTGCGGATGCCGTTCGCAATCATCCAGGCGTTGAAGCAGGGCCGCAGGCGCCCGACCCCGTCTTTGACCGCATTGGCCGTCTGGTCGATGAGCACCACCATAACCACCAGGGACAGGATCACGGCCAGGCCCTTTTTCCATCCCAGTTTCCAGATGAGGCAGCCCATCACCACGGCATAGGCCGGGAACCAGATCTTGATGTCCGACAGGAGCAGCCAGAAGGGGTCCCAGGCGGGTGTCCCCAACTGGTTCAGCCAGAGTGTGAGCCGCTGGTCCAGTTGTATGAGGGCGTCCAGATTCATCGGTTGAGGGCCTTCCAGAGTTCCTCCTTGAGTTCGTTCAGGCCGGTCTGGGCCACGGAGGAAATGAAGACGTGCGGGATATCGGCCGGGAGTTTCTTCTCTATCTTGGCGCGCTGCTTTTCGTCAATCAGGTCTGTCTTGGTGATGGCCAGCACGCGGTCTTTCACCAGCAGTTCCGGATTGTATTCTTCCAGCTCCTTGAGCAGAATCTTGTAGCATTTGGTGACGTCGGCTTCATCGGCCGCCACCATAAAGAGCAGCACCGAATTCCGTTCGATGTGCCGCAGGAAGCGCATACCGATGCCTTTCCCTTCGTGGGCGCCCTCGATGATGCCGGGGATATCGGCCATCACGAAAGAACGGTCGTCGTAATAGCGCACGATGCCCAGGTTGGGCTCCAGCGTGGTGAAAGCGTAATTGGCGATTTTGGGTTTGGCCGATGTGATGGCGGCCAGCAGCGTGCTTTTGCCGGCGTTGGGGAAGCCCACCAGGCCTACGTCGGCCAGCACCTTGAGCTCCAGGATGAACCAGCCTTCCTGGCCTTCCTCGCCGGGCTGGGCGAAGCGGGGCGTCTGGTTGGTGGCGGTCTTGAAATGGTCGTTGCCCCAGCCGCCCTTGCCGCCGCGGCAGAGGATGTATTCCTGGTCCTTTTCCACCAGTTCGGTGATTACCTCTTCCGTTTCTGCATCCTTAACCACCACGCCCTGAGGTACTTCCAGGATGATATCGGCCCCGTTCTTGCCCTTCTTCAGGGCCTCGGCGCCGTTGCCGCCGTTCTCGGCCCGCACCACTTTGCGGTAGCGCAGGTGGATAAGGGTCCACAGCTGCGGATTCACCCGCAGGATGATGTGGCCGCCCCGGCCGCCGTCGCCGCCGTCGGGCCCGCCCTTAGGCACATACTTGGCCCGGTGCAGGTGGGCACTACCGGCGCCTCCGTGCCCGCTGGCGCAAAAGATGCGGACGTAGTCTATGAAGTTGGATTCTGCCATGGCTTTTATCGCTTTGCGTGCAAATTTACCGTTTTTTCGTCAGTGCGCAAAACTGATTCCTATTCTCGAAAATTATTTTTAACTTTGTACAATACCAAATAATGATATAGAATGCATACGCCCGATTTCCCGGTTCCGGTACCTGCCATGATTCTATGGCTCATCGCCTTACTGATTCTCAGCGCGTTTTTTGTTGCCGTAATGGGGCGTTTGCTCCGCAGGGGTAAGCGGGGGGCTGTCCTGGGAATTTTTGCATTCCTGCTTGTCGCAGGTGCCATTATGCACGTGGTGCTGCTGGCCCGTTCCTCCCACACGGTCACGGACGGCAACTGGATCCAGTTGTTCCTGGTATCCTCCCTGGCCTCGCTGGAGATGTTCATCGGCCACACCGTAGTGTTCGACGATATCATCGCCGCCGTCATCTTCCGGGAACCGTTCCTGCTTCTGTCGTATCTCACCATCTTTGTCCTGGCCATCCTTTTCACCATTTCGCTGGTCTTTCTCATCGTGCCCCGTGGGCTCAAAGATACCATCCGGCTCAGCCTGCGTCAGCGGCGCAGTACAAAGAAGAATCACAAACTGCACGTCTTCCTGGGCGACAATCCCGCCGCCCGCATGCTGGCCAGGAGCATTCGCGACACCGCGCCCGAAGATGAACTCCTGTTCATCCATTTCCCGGATCCGGATGAAGAAGCGGAAGGGGAGCTTTCCATCGGCGAAATGCTGCACACCATGTTCTCCCGCCGCACGGAAAGGTCTTTGGCCGATATCCTGGGTTATGACCATTTCATGTTCATCCGCGGCCGTCTGCCGGAGGCTTCCTGTGAAGCCGGCTTTGCCCAGGCGGTGGGCGTTCCCATCCTGGACTCTCTGCTGAACAGCAAGCGCACCCACGTGTATATCCTGTCCGAAAACGAGGAGCACAATTTCCGCTTCCTGCAGCTGCTGGTGGCCAAGAAATCCATTCTGGCCAAAGTATACTGCTTCAATAGCGACGTAAACAATTATACGGCCCTTTATGCCAATGTCCATCCCCGTGTGCGCCTGCTCAATTGGCAGGAGCTCATTTTCACGCAGGTGAAACGGCAGGAGCCGGAGCTGATGCCCGTAGAGGCGGCTGCTATTGCACATGATGCGCAGGGCAACTCGCTAGGCTATACCACGGAGCCGTTCAATGCCATGATCGTAGGCTTCGGAGCCACTGGACAGGAGGCACTCCGTTTCATCCACGAATTCGGTTCCTTTGTAGGGAAAGACCTTCGGCCCCAGCAGAACAACTATCATGTGATTGATCCGCATATCGAGGAATTAAAGGGAGAGTTCCTGAGCCGCACACCGGCTTTCCGTTATGATGCCAACGTTACCTGGACTTCCTATTCCACCGGTTCGGAGCGTTTCTGGTTGGACTATGCCATGCTGCTGCCCAATTTGAATTATGTGGTGGTTTGCATAGATACCGGCCACCGCAACGTGGAAATTGCGGTACGCCTGCTACAGGATGCCGCCCGTTTCGGCAAAGACCTGTCCCGCTTCAAGATTCTGGTGAAGGCTTCTGTGGAAGATTCCCAGCTGCCGTCCATGATCGCTTTCTACAACCGCAATTTCTGCCCGGAAGGTGTATCGGTGATCTATCCTTTCGGCCTGCCGGAGAAAGTCTGGAATCTGGATGTGGTGACCGGCCGCGAACTCAAGGCTGAAGCTATCCGTTTCCACGATGTGGCATGCGAAGTGACTCATCAAGAGGTGGAGACCTGGGATGCCCGGAGCGAAAGAATCCGCAAGGGGGATGGCCTGGCACTGGCCAAACACCGGGAACTGCATCGGAGGCAGTTGGTGGATATCGATGCCTGTCTGTATTCCCGCACTTTGAGCAAACTGGCCGGTGGCGTTGTGCCGGATGAAAATTCTGAACTGATGCGGGTACTGGCTGCCTCCGTGCAGCAGTACTGGGTAAATGCCCTGGCGGTCCAGGGCTATATCCTGGGTCTGGAAACCGACGAACTGAACCGTCGTCTGCCCGGATTGCTCTCCTATGTGGACTTGAGTCCGGAAGAACAGGAAGAGGTCATTATGAACGCGAGGGTAGCGCTCATATATGCCTGTAAATGCAAAGAAGAAGGGAAGTAAGTGAGGGCATTGGTGACAGATTTCAGCGGTGTATATGAGGCGGAGGGCTTCCTGCCGTGGTTGCGGGAACAAGAGCACCCCGTCATACGCCTGGATTTCCGGGCGCTGGAAGGCTGTCACTGCTATTGCGACGAAGGAGCCCGGCAAGTGATTGTGGATGCCCTGAAGCAAGGGCCGTTGCCCCGGTTGCGCTTTATAGACAGCGGCGACTATCACTATATGAGCCAGCTGCTGGCCCTGGAGCAGACGGAACCCTTCCACTTGCTGTTGGTGGACCACCATCCGGACAACCAGGACGCCGCTTTCGGCGGGCTGCTCAGTTGCGGCGGATGGGTCAAGTCCCTGCAGCAGGAGCAGCCGTTGCTGCGGAGCGTGCTCAGTATCGGCCCGGAGGGATGCCCCTCGGAGTTGCCAGAAGGCTGGCTGGAGCAGAGAAGGGGAGAGCGGCTGTATATTTCGGTGGACAAGGATGTTCTGGAAGGCCGATGGGCCCGGACGGACTGGTCCCAGGGAACACACACGCTGGCGCAGCTGACAGAGATGCTGGAAAGCGTGTTCACTTCCGGAATGGAGGTGGTGGCGGTGGATATTTGCGGGGAGAAGAGCCCGAAACAGGGCGCTACGGGAGAAGACCTTCGCGTGAACAAGGAAACTAATATTGTACTTTATAAATTGATTGTTAAACACTTAAACGAATAATCATGTCAGAGCAGCAGACTTGCCTGTATCCGGCCCATGTGGCCCTGCAGGCCAAGATGAGCCCCTTTGCGGGTTTTATGATGCCCATCCAGTACAGCGGCATCACCCAGGAACATCTGGCCGTCCGCCAGAAAGTGGGTATGTTCGACGTGTCCCATATGGGCGAAATCTTCGTAAAGGGACCGGAGGCCGAAGCCTTTATCAATCATATCTTTACCAACGAGATCCGTGGCTTCGAACCCGGTAAGGTGCTTTATGGGATGATGTGCTACCCGAATGGGGGTACCGTGGACGACCTCCTGGTATACCGGGAATACCTGGCCAATCATTTCCTCCTGGTGGTGAATGCCGCCAACATAGCCAAGGACTTTGCCTGGATCCAGGAGCAGGCCCAGGGCTTCGACTGCAAGCTGGACAACGCTTCGGACCGTATCGGCCAGATTGCCGTCCAGGGCCCGGAGGCCGAAAAGACCATCATCGAGGTATTGGGATACAAAGAGGCGGCCGATTTAGCCTTCTATACCTTCTGCGATGTGGAATACAACGGAGAACGCCTGATTCTGAGCCGCACCGGCTACACCGGCGAAGACGGCTTCGAACTCTATACCACCCCGGAGAATATCGTGGAAATCTGGGACAAGCTGCTCAAGGCCGGTGTCCAGCCCTGCGGACTGGGCTGTCGCGACACCCTGCGCTTTGAGGCGGGCCTTCCGCTGTACGGAGACGAACTCAGCCCGGAAATCAGCCCCGTAATGGCCGGCCTGGGCATGTTCTGCAAGTATGACAAAGATTTCATCGGCAAGGAAGCACTCCTGGACCAGAAGGCCGGAAACCTGGAACGCAAGCTGGTGGGCATCGAGATAGAAGACAAGGCCATTCCGCGTGCCGGTTATCCGGTAGAAACCCCGGAAGGGGAGGAAGTGGGTGTGGTCACCACCGGCTATCATTCCATCTCCCTGGACAAGAGCATCTGCTTTGCCCTGGTGGATAAGGCATACGCCGCCCTGGATACCCCGCTTTGTATCCGCATCCGCAAGAAGGTATTCCCCGGAAAGGTAATCAAAAAGAGATTTTATCAAACTAACTACAAAAAATAAACGCTATGTCAAAGATTTTGGAAGGACTCAAGTATTCAGAGTCCCACGAGTGGGTAAAAGTGGAAGGTAACATCGCCGTTATCGGTGTTTCGGATTTCGCCCAGGCGGAAATGGGGGATATCACCTATGTGGATATGCCCGATGTGGACGATGCAGTGGAAGCCGGAGAGGAATTCGGCGCCCTGGAGAGCGTAAAAGCCTCCTCCGAGCTCATCAGCCCCGTTTCCGGTACCGTAGTAGAGGTAAACGAGGCCCTGGAGGATGCCCCTGAAATGGTGAACGAAGACGCCTACGGCGCTTGGATCATCAAGGTGGAGATGTCCGATGCATCGGAACTGGATGCCCTTATGGACGCGGCCGCCTATAAGGCACAGATCGGCGAATAGAATATGGCACAACTTTCTTATCTGCCTCATACGGAAGCGGATGTGCAGGCCATGCTGGAGCACGTCGGCGTGAACAGGCTGGAGGATCTTTTCAGCGACGTTCCCGCCCGGTTCCTGCATAAGGGTGCCTATGCACTGCCGGATGCCCTGAGTGAGCAGGAAATCCGCGATTATTTCGCTTCTCTGGAGGCTATGAACGCCCGTTTGAAGGTGTTCGTGGGCCAGGGCGCGTATGACCATTATACGCCCTCCGTTATCCCTTACCTCTGCTCCCGCTCCGAGTTCCTGACAGCCTATACGCCGTACCAGTGCGAGATTTCGCAGGGGACGCTGCGTTATATCTTCGAGTACCAGAGTATGTTGTGCGCCCTCACCGGCCTGGATGTGTCCAACGCATCCCTGTACGACGGCCCTACGGCCGCGGCCGAAGCCATGCGCATGGCCATTGCCTGTACGCGCAAGAAGACGCGCGTGCTGCTGTCGGCTACTTTGCTGCCCCACGTGATCAAGGTGGTGCAGACCTATGCGAAGTTCTATGGCGTAGAAATCGGCCTGGTTCAGGCCGATGGCGGCCAGACCTCGCTGGAGGCCCTGAAGGCGGAACTCGCAAAGGACGACGTCGCCGGCGTTATCGTCCCTTCGGTGAACCGTTACGGCATCATCGAGGACCTGACGGGCTTTGCCGATGCCGTCCACGCCCAGAAGGCCATCCTCATCGAATACTGTGACCCTTCGGCCCTTGCTGTGGTGAAAACACCCGCCGAATGGGGCGCCGATGTAGCTGTGGGCGATGGACAGTCCCTGGGCCTGCCCCTGAGTTACGGCGGCCCTTATGTGGGCTTTATGACCGTGAAGAAGGAGCATATGCGCAAGATGCCCGGCCGCATTGTTGGTCAGACCGTGGACAAGGACGGCCGAAGGGTATTCGTCCTTACGCTCCAGGCTCGCGAGCAGCATATCAAGCGGGAAAAGGCCACGTCCAACATCTGCTCCAACGAGAGCCTGATGGCGCTCTGGGTCACCATTTACCTGTCCCTGATGGGGCCCGAAGGCTTGAAGGAGGTGAACCGGATCAGCACCGACGGAGCCCATTACCTGAAGGCCGAACTGCTGAAGACCGGTAAGTTTGAAGACGTGTTCCCGGACAAGCCTTTCCTGAAGGAGTTTGTGCTCAAGCCCAAGCAGTTCCCGGGCCTTATGCAGAAGAAACTGGAAGAAGCCGGCTTCTTCGCCGCCCTGGATACGGAAGAAGGCTATGTGAGCTTCTGCGTCACGGAGAAACGTAGCAAGGAAGAAATCGACCGCCTGGTCACCATTGTAAAGGAGGGCTAGAATATGAAATACTACGACAAACTCATCTTCGAACTCTCCAAGGAAGGCCGATGCGGCTATTCCTTGCCCGTGAACAAGTTCCCGGCAGCACCGGAAGTGCCGCTCGCGCTTCGCCGCGAGAGCCCGCTGCCCCTGCCCCAGGTGGCCGAACCGGATGTGGTGCGCCATTACACCAATCTCTCCCAGATGAACTTCGGCGTGGATACCGGCTTTTATCCGCTGGGCTCCTGCACCATGAAGTACAATCCCAAGATCAACGAGGAAATGGCCGCCCTGCCCGGTTTTGCGGGCCTGCATCCGCTTATGCATGCAGGGCTCACCAAGGGTGCCCTCAAGGTGTATCAGGAAATGAACAAGGCGTTGTCGGCCATTACCGGTATGTACACGTTCACCTTTGACCCTTGTGCCGGCGCGCACGGTGAGCTCACTGGCCTCATGATCATGCGAACCTACCACCTGCAGCGCGGTGACTATGGCCGCACCAAGGTGATCGTTCCGGACAGCGCCCATGGCACCAATCCGGCATCGGCCGCGGTCTGTGGCCTGGAAGTGGTGGAAGTGAAGTCCCTGGAGAACGGCCGTATAGACGTGGAGGCCCTGAAGCCGCTGCTGGACAATACGGTGGCCGGTATCATGATGACCAATCCCAACACCCTGGGCCTCTTTGAAACCCAGATTGAGGAGATTGCCGCGCTGGTACACGGCGTGGGCGGCCTGCTGTATTATGACGGCGCCAACATGAATGCCCTTATGGGTGTGGTCCGTCCCGGCGACATGGGCTTCGACATCATGCACCTGAACCTGCACAAGACCTTCTCCACGCCGCATGGCGGCGGCGGGCCGGGTTCCGGTCCCGTGGGAGTAGCCAAACACCTGGAAGACTGCATCCCGGATCTTCGCGTGAGCGGCTTCCATGGCAATTTTGCGGTTATCCTGCGTGCTTACGCTTACATCTTAAGCCTGGGCAAGGATCATCTGCAGAAAGTGGGTCAGTACGCCGTCCTGGGGGCCAACTACATCAAGGAGTGCCTCAAGGACAAGTACATACTGCCCATTGAAGGCGTGTGCAAGCACGAATTCGTCTTTGACGGCCTCATCAACGACGGAGCCCGCGAAGGCGTTCCCGGCGCCACCACGCTGGATGTGGCCAAGCGCCTGCTGGACTACGGCTTCCACGCTCCCACCATCTATTTCCCGCTCCTGTTCCATCAGGCCCTGATGATAGAGCCCACGGAAACCGAGAGCAAGGAAACCCTGGATGCGTTCATCGAGGTGATGCGCAAGATTGCCGATGAAGCCGCCGAGGATCCCAACATCCTCCACGAAGCCCCGCACAACACGCCTATTTCCCGCCCCGATGAAACCACCGCTGCCCGAAATCCTATTCTGAAATATCAGGATACGTTGTAGGCGGGTCTTCTGAAAAAATATCCGGGCACCAGTTTTTGGTGTCCGGATATTTTATTGTTTCTTGAGCCGGCGAATGCCACCAGCAAATCTTTCACCCAGGGTTTTGTTTCAGTTGTCATAGGCAAAGAGTTTATTCTCCCAGCACCGCCCATTTCACAAACGGGATGCGCTTAAGGAGTTCATACAGAAGCGGGCTCAGCATGAATACCGCCATCGTTAGGATCACATACAGGGACCACGGCGGCAGCTGGGTATACGTTTTCATCATATAGCCCAGGGAGGCGACCACCAGGTAGTGCACGATATAGAGGCCGAAGCTGGATTTAGCCATATAGCCGGCAAAGGCGCCGGTCCGGTTGAAGCAGGACTGGAACCAGCCCATGAGCGCAAGGCAGGCCAGCCAGCCGTAGAGGCAGTTGAGCGGGCTGCCCAGGTACTGGGGCGTGGTGTTGTCCTGGCCGAAGGTGGTAACAATGAGGATGGTTCCAGCCACGGCGGCGCAACCCAGCAGCGGTATCCAGGCCTTCTTCAGTGCCTCCTGTACATTATCGTGCGAGAACACAAAGTATCCCATCAGGAACACAATAAAGTAGAAGATTGGCTTGTACAGGTTGTATAAGCCGTCCGCGGAGTCCGGCCTGGGGTTATGGATGAGCAGCTGCTCGGCCGCCCAGTAAATTACTCCCAGCATAATGATCCAGACAATATTCAGCTTGCCGCAGGCATTCCAGAACTTATCTTTGGCGTCCATTTTACGCACCAGCAGGAGAAGCAGTGAGAACAGCCACAGATCCTGGATGAACCAGAGCGGACCGATGCCGCTGATGGCCCAGAGGCAGTATTTGGCTACCCCGGGCATCCCGTCAAACGTGCCCGTGTGGGCTGCTACGGCCGTGTTAAAATAACCGGTCATCCATTGGAATACAAACAGGCCGATAGTGGCCGGGACCAGCAGTTTCCGCGTGCGGGCCTTGAACCAGGTTTTGGAAGGGTACTTCTGCAGGGCAAAGCGGGCGCTGATACCCGCCAGCAGGAACAGCAGCGGCATAAACCACGGGTACAGGATATACATCACCACATCCTGGTACTGGTGGTATTCCGGATAGGGGCCGAAGCCTCCTATACCGCCAAAGACACCTTTATTGTTGTAAAAGTAGATGACGTGGTAAAACAGAACCAGCAAAACCGTCACCCACCGCAAGTTATCTATCCAATGCTTTCTCATGATTCATGTCGATAAAACCGGTGACTAATCTGAAAACAGGCTCATAGCTGTCCCAGCGGACGGTTTTGATGTTGTCGGTCGGGGTGTGATAGTGCTGGAAGGCACTTCCTTCCCCGTTTTCCAGGAAGATGCAGGGAACGCCGCGGACGGCGAAGGGATAGTGGTCGCTGTTGGCGGCCAGGGCTCCGCGGTTCAGGGCCTCAAAGAGGTGCTGTTCCCGGTTAACCTTTTCAAACACGGGAAACTGGCTCATCCCGGCATCGCTCACCTCGCAGTACTGGACTGGATTATCGTCTCCAATCATATCGATATTGAAAAGGTACTTGATCTGCTTCAGCGGCACAACTGGGTGCTCGGCAAAGTAAGTAGAGCCCCGCAGGTTGGCGTCCTCGCCGGAGAAGGCCAGGAAATACATATCGTATTCGGGCCGGTTCTTGGCATAGTGCGCCGCCAGCGTGACGATGGCCGCCGTGCCGGAAGCGTTGTCATTGGCTCCGGGATAATACACTTTTCGGCCCAGATTGCCCAGATGGTCATAATGGGCCGTGAAGACATAACAGGAGTCGTGTCTCTGCCCCTCCACTTTGGCGATTACGTTGAAGAGTCCGTAGTCCTTGAGGAACTCATTCTCAACGTTAACCTTAACGCTCTTGACCCCCTCAATGGCTTCCGGCGTCACCCAGATAATGGGCTTGTCTACCACTTTCTCCCCATAAGCCTTGAAGAACTTGATGGGCGCCGCCCAGGTGTACAGCAGGCCGGCGTTTGAGCAGGCCCCTGCTTTCTGAAGCTTGGAGAAAACTTGCCGATGCTTATAGGTGAACCAGAAATCACAGCACACCAGGCAGCCGGCGTTTTCGGGTTTTTCCAGATCGGCCAGCAATTTGTCCCCGTCGAAGTTCAGCGTATCCACGTGATACACCGGGAATTCCCCCTTGACGCCGGGGGAGTACTCCCGCATGGAGAAATCCACGCCGGCGCGGAGTTTCTTCCCATCGGCCCACATTTCCATAGCGCCGGGGAAGGTGTTGATATCGATAGTAAAGGGCTGAAGGGTCACTTCATCGGCTCCGGCCTTGCGGAATTCCTTCTCCAGATACTTTCCGGCCTTGTTGGCGCCGCCGCGGGCATAGCCGCGGCCCTGGTACTTGGCACTGCTGAGTTCCGCCACCACCCGCTTGAAATGCGGCAGGTTCTGCGCCGGCAGTTGCAGGGCGGCAAAGGAGAGTAGGATAATCAATAACTTCCTCATATTCAGTATTGTTTTAGCATCGCTTCACAGCCTTCCAGGATGTCCTGGAAAGCTTCTTCAAAGTCTCCGGTATACCAGGGATCGGCCACATCCCGGCCCATACCGGTATAGGACATGAGCAGATGAATCTTACCCTGAGGATCCTCCGGAATGATGCGGCTAATCCGGCGAAGGTTGGAGGCGTCCATGCAGATGATGCGGTCGAAGCGGTCATAATCGGCCCTGGTGACCTGCCGGGCGCGCTTGGCATTGTCAAACAAAACGCCGTGCTGGGTGAGGCTGCGCTTGGCCGGCGGGTAAATGGGGCTGCCGATTTCCTCGGTGGACACGGCGGCCGATTCTATATAATACTGTCCCTCAAGGCCTTTGGCTTTCACTAGTGCCTTGAGGATAAATTCGGCCATAGGGCTTCGGCAGATATTGCCGTGACAGACAAAAAGGACTTTCATAGGCTACTTGATCGGTTCCATATGCACGACAATGTGGGATTGCTGGCCGAAGCGGGCCTTGATGCGCCGCTCAACCTCAGTGGCTTTCTCGTGGGCCTCAGAGAGGCTTTGCCGCCCGTCCAGACGGATGTGGACCTCGGCCACCAGGCGGTTGCCCACTCTTCTGGTGCGCAGGTTGTGCGGGTCCTGGACGCCGTCAATGCCCCGGATGATTTCCAGCATTTCGGCCTCCGTATCTTTGGGCAGCGAACTGTCCGTAAGCTCTCTAAAACTGGGGCCCAGCAGGTCCCATGCCACTTTTACGAGCATGAGGCCCACCACGATGGAAGCCAGCGGGTCCAGCACCGTCCAGCGGTTTCCCAGGAAAATGGCCCCGCAAATGCCAATGGCCGCGCCCACGGAACTGAGGGCGTCAGACCTGTGATGCCAGGCATTGGCCTCCAGCGCCGGGGAATTCAAGCTTTTACCCTTAATGCGTGTATACTGATAGAGCGCCTCTTTGGCCACGATGGAAATAAGCGCCGCCCAGAGTGCCAGTTTTCCGGGGCTGGGAAGGTCTTCCCCCTGCAGCCAACGGGCCAGTTTGGTGGCACCGGAAATGACAATGCCGATAGCTGCCGCCGCCAGAGCCAGGCCAATCAGGAGCGTTGCCATGGTTTCAAACTTGCCGTGGCCGTAGTCGTGGCCTTCATCCCGGGGCTGGGCGCTGATGCGCACAAACACCAGCACCACGATATCCGTAATGAAATCCGACAGCGAGTGAATGGCGTCCGAAACCATAGCCGCGCTATGTCCGGCAATACCGGCCACCGCCTTCAGGCACACCAGCAGCAGGTTTACCACGCTGCCGGTGAGGGTTACTCTTGCAATTTGATCTTCTCGGGTCATGGACTAGTATTAGTATACAAATATACTAAGCTCTTTCAAGTCCGTCAAGAATTATTATTATCTTTGCAGTCCACATGAAAGAAAGGAATCTTCATACCATCCTGGACGGCTTCCAGAAAATGGAGCTTCAAGACCTGGGAAACATCCTGGGAAACGATTTGAGCCCCCGCCTCAGGAAGTCCCAGTTGGTGGACCAGCTCCACACTTACCTGCGTGCAGAACCGCGCAGATGGATGTCGCATCTGATGGAAAGGGACGTCCGCCTGCTTCGGGAACTGGTGCACGCCGGACCGGAGAAGGTTCAGTATCAGGATTTCGCAGACTATCCGTCCCTTCTGGAGGTAACGGGTTTGGTGGAATATGACGATTCCGACGAACATTACCACAAAGTATGGATCAGTCGCGAACTGTATGAGATTGTGGCGCCGGAGGTGGAAAAAGTAATCGGAAGCGGAGAGAAGAGCGGGCAGTTTGAGGTAGAGCGCATCGGCCTGGGTTATCTGAACCTGTACGGCATCCTCCCCACCGACCATTTCGTGAACCTGATGATGGACTGGTATGAACAGGTACACGGGGCCGATTTCCACCGCCTGTCCAATATGTTGCGCCAGAGCCCGCTGGTCAAGATGTACCGCTATAATGACAGTTGGGGAGACTATGTATGTTCTCCCTGCGTAGACAACGTGGACGAGATATTTTCTTTACGGGAACAACTGAATCAGCGCGGACTCAAGCCCTTTACTTCGGCCGATGCCCGCGAAGCCGGGGCCGGAGCTCCCTATTTCACGGTGGGCATGAAAACGCCGGAGGGTATGCGTCTGGAACAGATGTACCGCCGTCTGGGCTATGAGGGATACGAACTGGTGAAGGCCGCACACGACACCTGGATGGAAGCACAGTACACGGCCGGGCAAAACGACGCGCTTTTCCAGCCGCTGGTGGACAGTCCGCTGTATCCCGAACTGGATGACAACAGCTGGCTCACCTGTTGCCAGATTGTATCCGATTATGCGGACAGCGTGCCCAAGTGGTTCCTGTGTGGCCGCAACGCCAGGGATACCGGCCTGTGCAAGGCCGATTGGGAGGCCTGGAAGACGCTTCCGGAATCCCATAACGAAGAGGAGAAGGAAGATTATCCGCACTGGAGTATGCCCGAACCCACCATCTCCGACGGCTATGCCAAGGAACTTTCCGCGCAGGAGTTTCCCCTGGGCTTTGCCATTCCTCATGTGGCCCCAGAAGACCCCTGCCCCTGCGGAAGCGGCCTTCGTTACTGCCGCTGTCACGGCAAATTCCTTTCCTGAGATGGCAACGGACGAACTACTGCTGCAGCCTGTGGCGTATTATAAGGGGCCGTTCGGCTCCAAGTTCGGCATACCCCGCCAAAGCTCCCTTTCTCCGGAAATCCGGGGCCGCATTGTCTTCTGCCAGCCTTTCCGGGTGCAGGAGGCCCTGCGGGGATTGGAGGGATTCAGCCACATCTGGCTCATTTGGGGTTTTTCGGCCAACCGGCCCACCAGGCAGGCCTGGCAACCCACCGTACGTCCCCCCAGGCTGGGCGGAAACACGGCCCTGGGTGTATGGGCCACGCGTTCTCCTTTCCGTCCCAACCCGCTGGGTTTATCCAGCGTGGTGCTGGAAGGCGTGGAAAACGGCGAATTGTTGGTACGAGGGGCCGATCTGATGGACGGAACGCCCATCTACGACATCAAACCCTATGTGTCCTATGCCGACAGCCATCCGGAGGCGCAATGCGGGTTCGCCGCCGAAGCGCCGGAGCAGAAACTGGCCGTAGTGATTCCGGAGGATTTTCCCATTTCAGCAGACCGGAGGACGGCACTGGAACAGGTGCTGGCCCTGGATCCCCGCCCTGCTTACCATGACAACCCCAATAGGGAATACGTCATGCCCTTTGATGGGGCCGACGTACATTTCCGGGTGCAGGACGGCGTCCTGTTTGTGACAGGGCTTACTTCTCTGCGCGGAACTGGGAAGGCGTGAGGCCGGTCTTTTTCTTGAAGAATCGGGAGAAGTAGGACTGGTCTTCCAGGCCGGAACGGATGGCTACGTCCACAATGGGAATGCTGGGGTCTTTCAGCAGTTTCTTGGCCAGGTTCAGGCGGGCGATCTCAATCCAATCAATGGCGGTACGGTGGGTGTGAGCCTTGACGGTTTTGTTCAGGTAATTGGCCGTAACATTCAGTTTATCGGCGTATTCCGAAACGGAAAGCGGTGCCTGATTGGGATCAAATACCATTTGAAGGAATCTCTCCGGCACCACGGCCATATGACCTCCGGGTCGCAATTGACCCAGAATCAAGTCCATGGCGCTTCGCAGGAAAGCCTTGTCTTTGTCATCATAGGCGGTAACCATACGATTGACCAGGGCGCCCATAAAAACGGCATCGTCAAACCAGAAACTCTGGACAATGGGCAGGGAAGAGCGTAGCACGGGATAAGAGGCGTCTTTCAGGAAATCCAGGCTGAAAATGCCGCATACGCCGGTGCAATCCTTGAAATGGTGGACGAACATTTCCTTATTCTCCGGTACCAGAAGTAACTGTCCGGGCCCTAACAAAATCCGTTTCCCATCTATATCACAGAGCGCCTCTCCTCCGGTAAGGAAACAGAAAGAATACTGGGGAAAAAACAATGGTCTCATCTGGTAGGCCTCATGATGCATGATGGAGGCCATGGAATGGATGCGGAAAACCGAAGATTTGTTAGACATGTTATTAGTTTAAGTTTAGAATTCGATATCCAGGCCAACATTGACGTGGAAATTGCCTTTGTGGTTTTCGCGGTGGGTCAAGCGCCAGAAAGCATCTACCCGGATGAGACGGAAGATGTTGGAAATACCCGCACCCACCTCTATATAGGGTACTTTGGCGATGCTTTCCCGGTTGGTGACATTGAGCAGTTGGAAGGGGGCATTCACGCTGTTGGCGTCCGACAGGCTGCCCCAGGCCATACGGACGGTAAATACCTCCCGCAGATCCAGCTTCTTTACGCCGGGAATCTTCCCCAGGAAGAAGCCGTTGAAGTTGTGTTCATAAAAACCCGTGAGCCAGCGGTCCGAGACGAACTCGTAATAGTCCATGCAGGAGAAGGAGTAGCGGTCCAGGAAGAAGGTCTGGTTGCCTTCGTGCAGCTTGAGCATAGGGAAGGGGACGCTGCCCCAGATGGCACCGCCTTCCACGTGCAGGTGGCCGAAACCGATGGCCGAGGAGGGAATATTCCAATGCAGGACGGCCGCCGCTTTGATAAAGTTGAAGTCGTCTTTGGTGATTCCCTTGATACCGGTGGTGAAATCCAGCGTGAGGGAAGGATACTTGGAATACAGATAGGTCTTGGTGAAGAAATTGCGGTTCACACGCTCGTCCGGGGCCGAGAAACGGAGTGCTAAATGCGCCTGGTTCAGGGAGAAACTCTCCTGCACCTGGCCATCGGATGTTCGGATAAAGGGTACGTTTTCGTTGCTCCAGACGCGTTGCGTATTCCACTCCAGGGAAGCATTAAGCCAGCGGGCGAATTCGTGCTCATACAGGGCGTCGAAAGAGCGCACAAGGCTTAGTTTCTGGGCCTGTGAACGGGCGAAGAGGGTGGAGAAGATGCTCTGGTTCACAAAGACGCTGCCGCCGCCGAACTGGACATAGTCTTTCTTGTAGTCCAGCGTGAGTTTCCGGGTGATTTCCCGCCCGAACATAAATTCGGCCTTGGCTTCCCCCTTGGGCTTCAAATCTTTGAATCCCAAAGCAATATAACCGCCCAAACGTACCCTCTTCGAGAATTCTTTGAGCGTGCGGCCGCCCAGCTGCATACGGAATCCCTCCCTGGGATTGTAGGCGAAAGTCTGCGGCCAGGGACCGAATTCCACTTTCCAGGGCTTCACCTCATAGTAATTGGTGCCCAACGTGCGTGAAATGGCGTAGGTCCACTTGTAGAAGCGCTGCTGTTGGATTTCATCTACCATATTGTAGATGCCTTGCTCCCGTTCCGACAGCCTGTAGGGCCTGACTCTGTCCCAGAATTCACTGTCTCCGTGAATCACCTTACGCATCACAACGCTTTCAGTGGAGCTGAGGGCATCCGGATCCTTTACGGGCTCAAAGACCGGGGATTCATAGATCATTTGCCGGTTGGCCAAGAAGGACAGGATGCGGGACTCGTCCCTTACGGTGACGGCGAGGTCGATGAACAGGTGCTCTTCGCCGTAGAACCAGCGTCCATCGGGCAGCCGGCGGTTCAACAGATCGATGTTGATGTGACGGATCCAGTTCACATTGGATTCGCCGGATAGGGCGGCGTGGACGGAACGGATGCCAAAGTCTTCCGCGTCGATCTGCATCTCACCGTCCAGCGTGGGGGAGGTAACCAGTTTCTTGGGATGGAAGCGTAGGACGTAGGTTTTTCGGCCTTTTACCTGCAGGCTGTCCACCAGGAAATAGTTGTAGTAGATATTGGAAGATGCTGCAGCCGGATTGGGAATGACCAGATTGAAAACGCTGATGTTACTCTTGTAAAAATTGGTCTGAAGCAGATAGGAACCGGTGAACTGCCGGACGGCGTTGTCGTCTTCCAGGCCGGAGATACGGCTTGCCCGCATCACCTCCCGCCGGAAGGCCGGGTCCTGGGAATGGTATACGTCCGAAATATTCTCCGATAACAGGGCCGGAATAAAAGCTTTTCCGGTAATGGCCGAGGTGTCGGAGTACTCCCGCACAAAACCGAGATTCTTGTCCAGGGACTTGATCCGCAGCAGGTCTTCCAGATTCTGGACATCGAACTCAATCTTCGTATAAAGCCTGGCGTTCCAGTCCGGGGCGTTGTCGGGGTCGTTGGCTTCGCGGCTCTGGTCCAGCTTGCGCAGGATGGACTTGATGTAACGGTCGTCCGGTTTTACGCGGGCGGCTGTTAATTGCCGGGGATCCAGTTTCAGGGAGAAGTTGATTTCCGAGAAAACGTTCTGGGTTACTTTTACGGACTGGCTTTCGTAGCCGATCAGGGAAGCGGTGAGCACTTTGGCGTCCTTGTCACGCGTTTCCAGGCTGTAACGGCCGTCCAGGTCGGTGGAAATGCCGATGGAGGTTCCGTCAAAATACACGCTTACAAAAGGAAGGGCTTCTCCCGATTCCGCGTCCCGCACGATCCCGCGTACACGCGTACTTTGGGCAGCGGCGCAAATCACCGCTCCCATCAGCAACAGGGAGAGCCATACCTTTTTAAACATTCTACGAAAGTAGTAAAAAAATCCTAATTGTACAAACGGGATATCATGAAAAGAGCGGTTCTGGACGGGAGTATCCTTACCAGGAGGCCCACCAGTTTGTAATCCAGACGGGGAATAACGCGCACGGACATGCGTTTCCGACGCAACTGTTTTAGGATTTCCCGGCCAATGACCTCGGGCGACATGCCGCCCAACTCATCATGCTCGATTTTTCGTAAATTTCGTTCCATCCGCTCCTTGTAGGGAGAGGTGGGGTCTGATCCGGCCTGATTGATCTTGCGGGCGGCGGTAAAACCGGTGGCTACGTCGCCGGGCAGGATACTGCAGCACTGGATTCCGCTGTCCTGGAGTTCCATGGACAGCGATTGGGACAAAGACAACAAGGCTGCTTTGGCCGATGAATAAAAGCCCTGGAAGGGGAGCTGCAGCACGGCCATGACAGATGTGATGGTGATGATGCGGCCGAAGCCCTGCTTCCGGAAAACGGGCAGGCAGGCCTGGATGGATTTCAGGCTGCCGAAATAGGTGGTTTCAAACTGGGCACGGGCTTCCGATTCCAGCGTTCCTTCCACCGGGCCGAAGATGCCGTTACCGGCATTGCAGATCACGGCGTCCAGCCTTCCTTCGGCCTGGACAATGCGGGCCACGAGGGCTTCTGTGCCGGCAGCGTCGTTCACATCCAGTGCCACGGGTACAATGCCGTCCTGGGGCCGGTCAATGGTACCGCGCCGGCTGGCGGCATATACTTTCATACCTGCATCGGCCAGCAGATGGGCGGTGGCGGCGCCGATGCCGCTGCTGCCGCCGGTGAGCAGAACTACTTTTACTTCCATAATTCAGAACGTTTGATAAAATGCTCCGGCAGCGGCATATCGTATACGCTGCTGCGGAGAAATGCCTTGAAATCCTCTTCCGGAATGGCATCCTGCTGCTCCACGCTGATGGTTTCGCCAATGCCGATCCGTGGCTGCTGCCCCTTTTTGTTGGCCAGCTCATGGAAAAGGCGCACAAACCGGACCCGGTAATCGATGAGCCCCAGGGAATAATAGAACCACGAATTGCGGTCGAAGAAGCGGATGGGTACCACCGGGACGCGCGCCTTGCGGATGAGCCTGATGGCGGCATCCTGCCATTCCCTCTCCTGGAGAATCCCGCCTTTCAGGGGCTTAATGTCGGCCACGGCGCCGGAAGGGAAAAGGCAGAGGGGCTCCCCATCGCGAAGCTGGCGCAAGGCTTCCTTGATGCCGTTGATGCTGGTGCCGGTCACCTGCCGATGTTTCACGGTGGGATTCACGGAAATGAAATTAGGAGCCAGGCCCCAGATGTACATAAGCATCTCGTTCACCATTACCTTGACTTTCTCCCGGACGTGGCCCACCAGATCCACCAGGCAGATGCCGTCGATATGGCCATACACGTGGTTGGATATCACGATGAAGGGACCTTCCGGGAAAGCCAGGTGCTCAGGATTGCCAATGCGGAAATCCAGCTCCATCTGGTCCAGGAGACGTTTGGCAAACTCGGGTCCGGGAGGAATGCCCATCTTTTCCACCTCCTCGTGCAAGCGGTTTACATGGTGGATGCCCGTGATGCGAAGGCCCACCTTGTACAACAGTTTCCCCATTCTTCCTTTGAAGATGGGGGAGATGTCTGCTGCTTTTTCCGGGGTGAGGACCATCTATTCTTCCTTTTTAGGAGGGTCTATCCGGGCGAAATACTTGGCATCCCGGAAGAAACTGATCAGGTAGAATATGATAAGGAGGAATGAGACGGCTATGGCGATGTAGTCGAACAGGCCCACCATAAACTGGTTGTGGAACAAGGTGATGGGGCGCTTCCATTCGCTGAGCCAGGGAATGAAGATGAAAGCCGTATTCACCAGGATCAGGATCAGGCGGAACTCGGTAGGTCCCAGTCCGCCGTAGGTGAGGCGCATCTCGCCTTTCAGGTGGCAGTCTATGTACACGTAGATGCTGAGCATAAAATAGCCCACCAGGGCAAACATAGCGAAGCTCATATTGACCAGGGGGCTGCAGCCCACGCCGATGAACATAATGGTTTCATTGATCACATCTACGTTGTGGTCGATATAGAACCCGTACGTTTTGCGCTGAGCGTTTCGTACGCGGGCCAGGCTTCCGTCCATGGAATCGCCGAACCAGTTCACTACAAGGCCGAAACTGGCCAGCCACAGCCATTGCAGATTCAGGTTGGAGAGTGCATAACCCGTGGCCATTATGCAGGACCCCAGGAAACCTACGAACGTGAGCATATCAGAGGTGACCCAGGCAGGCATGCGCTGGGCCATCCAGACCAAAACTTTTTTCTCGGCCGCATTCAGGAAGGAGGTCTGAATGCGCGCGGCTTGTTTATTATTTTCACTCATAGTGGGAGCTTCATTTTCAAAGGATACAAAATTAATCATTATTTGGGAAGATATCCAATTTTTCCTTAATTTTGCATATATGAAAGAACGTCTCCTGCGCATTTTTGCCTTGTTGGCCCTGCTGGTGCTGGGCACATACATATCCATCAGTGCCAGTCGCTCCCGGAAAGAGCGCCTTCTGCGTGAAGAAGAGCGGGCCTGGCTGGATCTGGGGCCCATCCAGAACCATCCCGTCCGCATCTACGACGTTCCTTTTTCCAAAGAGTTCAACGATTTGAACGATGTCCAGCTCCAGGTGGCACAGTCCGTGGGTGTTCCCCCGGTAGCCGACAGGAATGCTGCGGAACATCTGAAAACAAAACTGGTAAAACTGGAAGATACGGACACCTATGTGGTGGACTCCCTCACGCACTCCATCCCATACCTGATTCCATCGGCCAAGGAACTACTGGACCAGATCGGGCAGAATTTCCAGGATTCTTTGTCGGCCAAGGGATTGAATCCCTACAAGCTGGTTGTCACTTCCGTTTTGCGTACAGAGGCCGATGTCCGCAACCTGCGCCGACACAACGGCAACGCATCGGAGAACTCCACGCACCGTTACGGAACCACCTTCGACCTTTCATACTGGCGGTACGAGAAAATCCCCGAGTTCCGTGGCAGGCCATATGAGGATGTGCCGACGGAATACCTGCGTGCTACCTTAAGCCAGGTGCTCCGGGATATCCACAAGCAGCCCGGCACCTGTTATATCAAGTACGAGCGCAAGCAGAGCTGTTTCCACATCACTGTGCGGAAGTAGTGTTCTTCTTGTGATTGCGTTGCAGGCGGGTTACCAGACTGCGCAGGTGGCGCCATCCCAGCTTGACGAAACTCTCGAAGTGGCGCTGGCGTTTCTCCGGATACAAATCATTGAACGTGATCAGGAGGCCTGAATCGTAGACGTCTGCGAATTCGTCGTTGATGCCGGTCCCGAAGTAAATCATGCTGGGGGACAGGTTCATGTAGGTATTTACCAGCGGGGGGATGGATACGCCGTACTTCTGGATTTGGCTTTTCAGCACCTTATAAGCTTCCTTGAAGTCCAGGCCCTTGAAATACTTGGTATAGCGGCTGGGATTCTCTACCTTTACCTCTTTGCGGATATGGATGAGCCGGCTGCCCTTTCCAAAATACTTCTTGAGGAAACACATAATGATTTCCCGGGCTTCCGTGGGATATTCCCTGTAGATGGTGGCTTTTCCGAAAAAGTATTGGACTTGTTTCTTATACAGGACACCGATGGCCGCAATGCCGTCGAAGAGGTTGTCCAGGGCATAGAGGCTCTTGGCTCCGGCCTTGGAACTCTGATACTCCAGCGAAACGAAACTCCGCCCCAGTTCCAGCGTATAAGGCAGATAATCCTTGATAAAGCGCTTGGAGAACTGGAACATATGCGAGGAGGTGAGGATGGGCTGACCGTTTCTGTCAAAAACGGCATCTGCACACAGGCAGAAACGATAACCGCCGATAATCTCCTGAGCATCCGGATCCCACAATACCAGTTGTCGATAACCGTAGGCCGGGTCTGTGTCGAATTGGTCCAGGTCGATGGGTTCACCGGTTCCGCCGCCGCCGTCGCGGAAGGCAATTTCCCGTAAGCGGCCGATTTCCCTCAGCACGTTCTGGGCATTGGGACCCACAACGTAAAGTTCGTTTCCGGCACGGTTGGTCTGCCGCAAAAAAGTGTCTTGTGTGAGCTCTGCCTTCAGGAGCTCCCTGTCTACAGGAGGGATAACGGGTTTCATATACGCTGATGTATATGCGAATTTAGGGCAATTTTGCGAGAAATACAAAAATTAGTAACTTTGCGCCGACGTCGTAAACGTGTATGACCAACCGAACCCGTAAAGAACTTCTCACAAAGTTCGTTATGTTCATGCTCACCAGTAGCGCCGGAACCGTTGTGGATCTGGGGCTGCACTGGGTGCTTGTTGAGTTCGCTTTCAAAGGGAATTACTGGGGCAGTTTCTGGATTGCACCCACCATTTCCTTCGAAGTGGCCGCCCTGGTTAATTTCATCATTGCCTACTTCTTCGTCTGGAAAGAGCGCATCAGCCATCGCTCGGTACGGTCTTTCTGGCGGCATTTTGCAGGCTATAACGCTGCCACTATCGGCGCCTACCTGATCAAGTTCATAGCCATGCAAGGGCTCCACTTCCTCTTTGTATCCTTGAATTGGATGCAGGAGTGGAGCCTGGAACCGGTATTCTGTAATTTGCTGGGTTTGTGCTTCTCGGGGGTGTTCAACTTCATCATGAGCGAGTTCGTCATCTTCAGCAAGAAGAAATGACGCCCAGCTCTTTCCCTACTTTAATAAAGGCCCCGATGGCTTTGTCCAAGTGTTGCTTTTCATGTGCGGCGCTTAACTGGACGCGGATACGGGCCTGCCCCTTGGGTACTACCGGATAGTAGAAACCGGTGACGAAGATACCTTCTTCGGCCATCTTGGCAGCGAATTTCTGGGAGAGGGGAGCATCGTACAGCATAACGGCGCAGATGGCGCTCTGGGTGGGCTTGATATCGAAGCCGGCGGCCATCATCTTGTCGCGGAAGTAGTTCACGTTCTCCACCAGTTTGTCGTGCAGGGCATTGCTCTCTTTCAGGATCTGGAAGGTTTCCAGCGCGGCGGCGGCAATCATGGGCGGGATGGAGTTGGAGAACAGGTACGGGCGGCTGCGCTGGCGCAGCATGTCGATGATTTCCTTGCGACCGGTGGTGAAACCGCCTACGGCGCCGCCAAAAGCCTTGCCCAGCGTGCCGGTGAAGATATCGATGCGGCCGTAGCAGTCAAACTGTTCGGCTACGCCGTGACCGGTGGGACCCACCACGCCGGCACTGTGACTTTCGTCCACCATCACCAGGGCGTCGTATTTTTCGGCCAGGTCACAGATTTTGTCCATAGGGGCCACGTTACCGTCCATGGAGAAAACGCCGTCGGTGACGATGATACGGAAGCGGCATGCCTGCGCTTCTTGCAGTTTGGCTTCCAGGTCGGCCATGTCGGCGTTGGCGTAGCGGAAACGCTGGGCCTTGCACAAACGCACGCCGTCAATGATGGAAGCGTGGTTCAGGGAATCGGAGATGATGGCGTCTTCGGCAGTGAAAAGGGGTTCGAACACGCCGCCATTGGCGTCGAAACAGGCGGCATAGAGGATGGTGTCCTCCGTATGGAAATAATCGGCGATAGCCTTTTCCAGCTCCTTATGCAAGTCCTGGGTGCCGCAGATAAAGCGCACGGAAGACATGCCGTAGCCGCGAAGCTCCATGGCTTTTTGGGCGGCTTCAATCAAGCGGGGATTGTCCGACAGGCCCAGGTAATTGTTGGCACAGAAGTTCAAGGCCTGGCTGCCATCCTGGAGGGTGATTTCCGCACTTTGCGGGCTGGTGATGTTGCGTTCCCGTTTGTAAAGTCCTGCCTGATCAATGGCTTGCAGCTCCGTTTGGAGATATTGTTGGAATTTTCCGTACATGGTTATGTTGTTTTAATGATTTTCTAACTTTCAAATTTAGCGTTTTTATCTTGAAAATGTACACAAATTGTCATAAATTTGCGATATGAAAAATATTCTTGTTATCGGGTCCACGGGACAGATTGGTTCTGAACTCAGTATGAAATTGCGCCGGGAAATCCCCGGAGGTACCGTAGTAGCCGGTTACATTCCCGGGGCGGAGCCCAAGGGGGAATTGTTGGAAAGCGGGCCCAGTGCCATTGCCGATGTTCGCGATGCCGCCGGTCTGGCCGCCATCGTGGAAGAATACAAGATTGACACCATTTATAATCTGGCGGCCCTCCTGTCGGCCGTAGCGGAGCGCAAGCCGTTGCTGGCCTGGGACATTCAGATGAACGGTCTGCTCAACATCCTGGAAATTGCCCGTGAAAAGGGTTGTGCCGTATTCACGCCTTCTTCCATCGGCTCTTTCGGCCCGGAAACCCCGCACGTGGGTACGCCGCAGGATACCATCCAGCGTCCCCGTTCCATGTATGGCGTCACCAAGGTAGCCACCGAACTGCTAAGTGACTATTATTTCCATAAATATGGCGTAGACACCCGCTCGGTCCGTTTCCCCGGTCTCATTTCCTATACCACGCTGCCGGGCGGCGGTACCACGGACTATGCCGTGGAGGTTTATTATTCGGCCGTGAAAGGGGAGGAGTTCACCTGTCCCATCGCGCCGGGTACCTATATGGATATGATGTATATGCCGGATGCTCTGCAGGCTGCCGTAAATCTTATGGAGGCAGATCCTTCCCGCTTAAAGCATCGGAATTCCTTCAATATCGCTTCCATGAGTTTTGAGCCGGAGCAAATCTTTGCCAAGATCCGGGAATACATTCCTTCCCTCAAAGTCCGCTATGAGGTAGATCCTGTGCGTCAGGCCATTGCCATGTCCTGGCCGGACAGCATGGACGATTCCTGCGCCCGGGAAGAATGGGACTGGAAGCCATCCTACAACATGGACAGCATGACAGTGGACATGATCAAAAACCTACGGATAAAATTAGGAAAGTAAAAATGACGCCGGCGCTTACGATTTGTAAGCGCCGGTTTTGTTTTTGGTTTCAAAATGAAAGTCTTTCTGCGGTATTTGAAAAACCTCTTGATTGAATTTCGGCTTCTGGTGGCGTATAATGCTTATTTAAAATATTTACAAACTGTTGTAGGTTTTTTTGCTTTATATATTGCGTATTGAATATCAGCGTATTAGTATAATTAGTAAAAAATTTTGTAAAAAATCTTTTGAAAAAATTTGCAAATTAGAAAAAAAGCCGTACCTTTGTATCCGGAATGAGGAAACAAGGTTCTCTTCGTGGAATCATTCTATTGGTTATTAGTTTTAGTGTTATTAATTATGTGGTTAGTAAGAGCGTCCGCCTGAGACAGGCCGACACTCTTTTTTTATATCCCCTGGGTCGCTTCGCTCCGGTGCTATATATTTAAATATTTAAAGCACAGGGGAGAGCGGCGAAATAGATGGTAAAAAAAGGAGGTCAACTCGGAAGAGTTAACCTCAAGGGGAGGTGCCAAGCGGAATCGAACCGCTGTAGCAGGTTTTGCAGACCTGTGCCTAACCGCTCGGCCATAGCACCAGTGGGAATGCAAAGATAGTATCTTTTTAAGAAACCGCCAAATTATTTTGCCTTCTTCTTTTTGGGCGCGGAGAGGGAATCCACCTGGTGCTGCAGCCGGACATTGGCCGTGTACAGGGAGTCATTCATGGAAGCCAGACCGTCTATCCTGTGCTCCAGAGCATCCATCCGCCCTTGCAGGGTCATAACCATGGCGTCGTTCTCGTCCAGTTCGGCATTGGTACGGGTATAAATCTCTTCTACGATGGCATCCATATCCTGCTGGCTCATGCCCAGGGAATGTTCCGTAAGGGTGATGGCCTGCTCCTGGATGCCAAACTGGGCCGCCTGGTGGAGGAACACGGTTTTCAGGCTGTCCGACAAGGGTTCCCCGGCCAGGATAAAGTTTACGCTGCGGCCGTCTGTGTCATAATCGGATATATAGGTGCGCGGCCCCACCAGGCGCCCGTTGTTTTCCAGGAGGTTCTCCACGTTTTGCTCAAAATTGTTTTCCCGAATCAGGACCACGGCGCTCCAGATACTGGGAATGGCCACAATAATCAGGATGGCCGATATGACGTCGCGGCGCCGCCGGGCGGTCTTGGGATCCAGGCCGCTGACGGTGGGGAAGCGCAAGTACTTGACCATGAGGTAAGTGGCCAAGGCGATGAAGACGCTGTTGATGACAAAAAGATAGAGGGCTCCCAGGAAGAAGCGCATATCCCAGCGGGCCAGGCCGAAGCCGGCGGTGCACAGCGGCGGCATGAGGGCCGTGGCGATGGCTACGCCCGACAGGACGGTTCCGCGTTCCTTCCGGCTGTTTTCCAGGATGCCGGCCAGACCGCCGAACAGGGCGATGAGGACATCGTAAATGGTGGGACGGGTGCGGGCCACCAGTTCCGTGGGATTCACCAGCTTGAGCGGGGACAGGAGGAAAAACAGCGTAGACGCCAGCAAGGAAACCAGCACCATCACCAGCAGGTTTTTCCCGGCATTTTTCAGCAGGTCCACGTCATTGGTGCCCAGGGCCAGGCCAACGCCGATGATGGGGCCCATAAGCGGGGAAATGAGCATGGCGCCGATAATCACAGCCGTGGAGTTCACGTTCAGGCCCACGGAGGCGATAATAATGGAGAAGGCCAGGATCCAGACATTCACGCCCCGGAACCAGATGCCGCTTTTGATGCGCTGGGCGGCCCCCAGGGTGTCCATTTCCTCATAGATATAGATGTACCGGTGGATAAACCGGCTTATATGCTTTCGGAGAGGCATACCGTTATAATTTTTCGCAAGATACGCATTTTCTTGTTATCTTTGTATGATTAATGACCAATGCTATGAAAGAAATTGCCGACGGAATCCGTTACATAGGGGTAGATGACCTGGACCTGGATCTGTTTGAAAGCCAATATACCGTGCCGGAAGGCATGGCTTATAATTCTTATCTGATTTTGGACGAGAAGGTGGCCATCCTGGACACGGCCGATCGCCGGAAAGGGGAGTCGTGGCTGCAGAACCTGCAGGATGCTCTCCAGGGCCGCACACCGGATTACCTGGTGGTACACCATATGGAACCGGACCATTCGGCCCTCATCGGCCAGGTGGCCAGTCAATATCCTGCTATCCAGATCGTTGCCAGTGCCAAAGCCATCCAGTTGTTGGGCCAGTTCCAGCCCGGCTGCAGCTTCAATACCCTGGCGGTGAAGGAAGGGGATACCCTGGCCCTGGGCCAGCATTCGCTGCAGTTTTTCGCCGCCCCCATGGTCCATTGGCCGGAGGTAATGGTCAGTTTCGATGCTGCCAGCGGCATCCTTTTCAGCGCAGATGCCTTCGGCAAGTTCGGCGCCCTGGAAACCTGCGGCTTTTATGGCGATGAAGATAACGACTGGGTCTGCGAAGGCCGCCGCTATTATTTCAATATCTGCGGCAAGTACGGTGCTCAGGTGCAGGCGCTGCTGAAAAAAGTGGCCAACCTGCCTGTCAAGACCATCGCGTCGCTGCACGGTCCCGTCCTGCGCAAGGATTTGTCCTATTATCTGGATTTGTACAACACCTGGAGCAGCTACGGCGTAGAGACCCCCGGTGTGTTCGTGGCCTATGCCTCCATCCACGGCGGTACGGCCGATGTCGCTTTGAAACTGGCCGATATGCTCCGGGAAAAAGGCTGCCCCAAGGTGGCCACGTGCGACCTCACCCGGGACGACAGGGCCGAGGCTGTGGAAGATGCCTTCCGCTATGGCACCCTGGTAATGGCCGCCTGTTCCTATGATGCCGGCCTGTTTACCCCGGCCTATGATTTCCTGCACAGCCTGCAGATGAAGGGCTGGCAGAAACGGCGTGTCGCCCTCATCGAAAACGGTTCCTGGGCCCCCAGTGCCGGCCGTGTGATGAAAGAAATGTTCGCCGCTATGAAAGACGTGCAGCAGGTAGGGGAGCTGGTCACCATCAAGAGCCGCTTCAAGCCGGAGGACCAGCCTGCCCTGGAAGCATTGGCAAATGCTGTTCTGGCATGATGATCCGGAGTAAAGCTCCGCTGCGCCTGGGCCTGGCCGGAGGCGGCAGTGATGTCTCTCCGTACAGCGATTTGTACGGAGGCAACGTGCTCAACGCCACCATCAACCTGGCTGCGTATTGCACCATAGAACCTTTGCATCGGCCTGTCATACAGGTCTTTGCGGCCGATGCCGGCATCCGGACGGAGCTTCCTATGGGTACCGGACCGGTGAATACAGGAGCTCTCCTGATTGACGGCGTGTATAACCGTGTTATCCGGGATTTCGGCCCTGTGCCTGCGCCGGGCTTTGCCATTACCACCTACAATGATGCCCCTGTGGGTTCCGGTCTGGGCACTTCCTCCACCATGGTGGTATGCATCCTCAAGTGTTTTGCCGAATGGATGGGCATTCCGCTGGGAGACTACGAACTGGCCCGCCTGGCCTATGAAATCGAACGGAAAGACCTGCTCCTCTCCGGTCCGGAGGCAAGCAAGACCAGTATGCCGCTGCTTTCGGCGGTTTTAATTTTATGGAATTCCTTCCCAGTGACCTGGTAATTGTGAACCCGCTCCGGGTGAAAGACTGGATTGTAGAGGAGCTGGAAGCATCAATGTTACTGTATTTTACCGGCCGGAGCAGGGAAGGGGCGGCCATTATTGAGCAGCAGCAGCAGGCCACCCGCAGCGGAAAGAACGAGGCCGTGGAGGCTATGCACCGCATCAAGCAAAGTGCCGTAGACCTGAAGCTGGCTCTGCTACGGGGCGATATGGCCGAATTTGCCCGCATTATGGGCAGCGCCTGGGAAGATAAGAAGAAAATGGCATCGGCCATTACCAATCCCATCATCCAGCAGGCCTTTGACGTGGCGCTGGGTGCCGGGGCCATCTCCGGTAAGGTGTCCGGTGCCGGCGGTGGCGGCTTTATCATGCTCATGGTCCCGCCCGAGAAAAAACACAGGGTGGCCGAAGCCCTCTCTGTCCTTCCCGGCAAAGTGGTTCCCTTCCAGTTCACCAACAAAGGCGCCGTGGCATGGAAGTTATAA
>CACYHF010000021.1 GCA_902774155.1 uncultured Bacteroidia bacterium
CCGGTCTTGTCCACCATAATAAACGACACACACACCGCGGTCATGAAAAGGGCCGGCAACAAAGTAATCAGGTAATTGAGACCGCCCTTCTTACGCACCAGGTACACCGTGGCCGTCCAGAGCATAAAAGCCGCCAGGGTCTGATTGCTCCAGCCGAAATAGCGCCAGATGGTGTTGAAACCGTTGGCATCGGCAATATTGTACCACAGCAGGAGGGCCGATCCGGCAAAAAGCGGAACGGCGATGGCCAGACGCTTATGAATGTCTTTCTGCTCCAGGTGCAGGAAATCGGCAATGATAAGACGCGCGCTGCGGAAGGCCGTGTCACCGGAAGTGATGGGCGCAGCCACAACGCCGATAATGGCCAGGATACCGCCCATAACGCCCAGCCAGCCCTTGGAGACCTTGGTTACCACGGCAGGAGCGGCGGCCGACAGGTCAGAGCCAACTTCCGCAGCCCCTCCGTCAAAGAAGAACCAGGAAGCCACGGCCGCCCAGATGAGGGCTACCAGGCCTTCCGTAATCATAGAGCCGTAAAACACTGGCCGACCCATTTTCTCATTGCGGATACAACGGGCCATAAGCGGGCTCTGCGTAGCGTGGAAGCCGGAAATGGCACCACAGGCAATGGTGATGAACAGGCAGGGGAAGATGGGTTGGTCACCGATTCCTGCCTGTTTGTTCCAACCGCCCAGTCCGTCCCAGAATTCCGGGAGGGAAGGCCATTTGACAAAGAGGCACACCATAAGGGCCAGCGCCATAAACAGGAGCGCAACGGCAAACAGCGGATACACCCGGCCGATGAGTTTGTCGATGGGCAGCAGCGTAGCAATAATATAATAGAAGAAGACAATACCCACCCAAAGCATAATAGAGCCTCGGCTGCCATCGCCGGCTATATCTCCCAAAATGAGGGCCGGGCTGTATACGAATACCGTTCCCACCAGCAGAAGCAGCACGATGGAGAAAACCAACATCACCTTCTTGGTCCGCTGTCCCAGGTACTCCCCTACCAGTTCCGGGAAGCCGCATCCGCCATGGCGCACGGACAGCATACCGCACATATAGTCGTGCACGGCGCCCGCGAAAATGCAGCCGAAGACGATCCACAGATAGCTGGCCGGGCCGAACTTGGCGCCCATAATGGCGCCGAAGATGGGTCCCGTTCCCGCTATGTTCAGGAACTGGATCATATACACCTTCCAGGAGGGCATAGCAATGAAATCCACGCCGTCAGCCTTGGTGACAGCCGGCGTGGGCCGCTTGGAATCCGGTCCGAACACCCGGTCCACAAAAGCGCCGTAAAGGAAATAACCCAGGATCAGGGCGACGATGCTGATGACGAAACTAAGCATTATTCAAAAAAACTAAAATGGACACGTCCATAATGACGTTCTTTGACAAAACGAGGATGTTTCACGAAGGAATGTTCGTCTCCGTGTTCCAGAATGAAATAGCGCTCCGGATACAGGATGTCGGCGGCAAAAACCAGGTCTGGCAGTTTCTCCAGGCCCTCCAGCGCATAGGGAGGGTCTGCGAACACAAGATCGAAGCGTTCCCGGCAGATGGGCAGGAAATCGAAGACATTGTCCCGGACCATGGTCACATTGTCCAGGCCCAGCCGCTGTGCTTCCGTCTTGATGAAACTGGCGTTTTCCCGGGCCATCTCCACGCAATATACACGCGCAGCGCCCCGGGAAGCAAACTCGAAGGCAATGGAACCGGTGCCGCCGAACAGGTCCAGCACCTTCAGGTCTTCGAACTCGTATTCGTTGTCCAGGATATTGAACAGGCCTTCCTTGGCAAAGTCCGTGGTAGGACGTGCCTGGTAGCCCGCCGGCGGGAGGATTACCTTTCCTTTCAGTTTTCCGCCGATGATTCTCATAACTGCACCACGCCTTTAAAATAGCGGTACAGGGACATCTCCGAGGCCGCATCCAGCGGCGTGTGGAAACACACGGTGGACACTTCCGGATTCAGCTGCAAACGCTTCATACTCAGGAAGAGGAAATACTGCGCCGTGGTGAAATCCGGGGCTTCAAACACATTGGCCAGCAGGAGGCTCCGTCCCTGGGCGATCACCAGGTGAAGCCAGCCGTCCTGCCAGGAAGCTATGATCTTATTATAGTCCGAGACGGTTTCCAGCAGGCGCAGCAGGTAATACATCTCCGGCAGCACCCGCACCGGCTTCCCGGAAGCGGGAAGGACCGTCTGTGCAATGACCCGGGACAGCGATTCCCCGATGGTATTGGAAAAGAGCAGCACCGACGCCAGGGAAGGAATCGAGATGGACTCCACGAAATCCCCCTCCTGCAGCGACGCCACCTCTTCCAGTGCCGAGCGGGCCGATCCGGGATGATAGAAGCTTTCCGGCACCAGTGCCACCTTGGGCGTGAGCAGCGAAATCTCCACGTTGTCATAACGGCGCTGGAACTCCGGCGTGGTGAACAGGCGTTCCGCCCCCATCCAACCACTTTGCCGGATTTCTTCGCCGTTACGGACCTTAAAAGAATATCCACTCAAGGAGACTTGAATGGATATTCCTGTATTTGCAGTATGCGCGGTGTCCATAGAGGACTATTCCCAGTTACCTGCGTTGTTGTTAGGAGCGGTAACGCTACCCACCTGCAGACCTTCGTACTTGTTCTGGTCCCTGCGTTCTGCATCCAGATTGATGCGGAGCTGGTTGTCCAGACCCTTGCAGAGGGCTTTGTAAGGCATACGGGCTTCGAACAGAGGAACGTTCACACCGGAAACCAGCTTGATGGTAGCTTCCATTTCGGTGAGCTGCTTGCCGGAGAACGGGATGTAATACAGGGAGTCGATGCAGAAGTCCGGGCGGTTGTTGAAGAGGGTGTCCTTCACGGGAATTTCCGTAACGGTGGAGAACACAACCTTCTGGCCAGCCTTGTAGGCTTCGATGCAGGCATCCGTGAGCTTGTTGTTCAGATCCTGACCCTTGAGACGGGGATTGGCCTTCTGGACAGCTTTCTTGATGGCCTCCGTGTTGGCCACGGCGATAGAGTCATCGTGCGAGCCGATCTGCATCACGATATCCATCTTACCGGTTTCGTAGAAGAGTTTCAGGGAGTCTACAGTAGGAGAGAAACGGCCGTTGACGCTCTTGAAAGCCACCTGAAGCGTACGGATGTCCTTGAGGCGCTGAATACCTACCTGGGAACGGGCGGCAACTTCCTTGTTGAATTCCACGGGCTTCTGAACACTCTTTACAGTGAGCCAAACGAGGAGGCAGATAATAAGTGCCAGGAGAATTTCGAGACCGATTTTTAATCCTTTGTTCATTATTTTAGTGTTTTATAATTTCTAAACTTCCGACAAAGTTAAAAAAATCATTTCTCAAAAGCAATAATCTTTTGTAAATTTGCGGACGTAAATGATGCTTGCCCATGGATTGTATCCATAAAGACCGCATACTGGCCCTGCAAGCGCTGATGGCACCTGCCACCAGCGTGGCTGTAGTGGGTCATACGCATCCGGACGGAGACGCCCTGGGCAGCACATCGGCGCTGGCCCTTTACCTGCAAAAAGTGGGCATCCCGCACGTTTCCGTGGTCTTTTCGGACAGCCCGGCCGATAACCTGCAATTCATCCTCCCGGATTGCGTGCAATTCTGTTTCTACGATAAGGAAGCGGAAAAGGCCCGGGACAGCATCCGGAAAGCAGACCTGCTGTTTCTGGTAGACTGTAACAGCTTCCAACGCACGGAAGCGCTCCAGGACGTCCTGGAAGCCTCCAAGGCCCGCAAAGTTCTCATCGACCATCACCTGAATCCGGACGCAGACGCCTTCGACCTGGTATTCTCCACCCCGGATATTTCATCGGCCAGCGAACTCCTGTACTGGATATTGAAGGCACTGGAGGAAAAAGCTCCTTCCATCGCCATTGGCACCGCGCTGATGGCCGGCATGACCACGGACACCAACAACTTCGCCAATTCGGTGTACCCTTCCACTTTCCGGATGGCCTCGGAACTCATTGCTGCGGGCGTGGACCGCGAGGGTCTGTTGCAGAAATTATACAACAGCTACCGGGAGAACCGGGTGCGGCTCATGGGCTACATGCAGTATGAAGGTTTGCACCTCCTGCCCGGCGGCGGGGCCTACATGATCCTCACGCAGGAAATCCAGCAGCGCTTCAACCTAAAGGATGGCGAATCCGAAGGCCTGGTGAACGTACCGCTCACCATCGGGGCGGTGCGCCTGAGCCTCCTCCTGAAAGAAGACCAGGGGCATTTCCGCGTATCCATCCGTTCCAAGAAAGGAACATCGGCCCAGCAACTGGCCCAGCGCTGTTTCCACGGCGGCGGGCACGAAAATGCGGCCGGCGGAAAGCTGTTCATCGGCCAGGATATCCCTTGTGCGGAAGATGCCGCCGCCTATGTAGAAAACGTCCTTAAAGCATTCCTGTCATGAGCAAACGCAGCCTCCTTTTAGCCGGCATCTTTGCCCTGGCAGTAACAGCCGCCTGTTCCAAATTGTCCGTCAAGAGCACGTACGAGAAACAGGCTACCTATATCGAGGGCTTTGTCTCCGCTCAGATGAGTAAAGACCCCCAGGCCACCCTTACCCGCAACGGCGGAGCCTTCCGGCTCACCCTGCACGACACGCTGGACCGCGTTTTCGGACAGCGGGATTCCCTTCGCCAAGGCGGAACGGCCGTGGTGTGGTATGCCTGTTACACCCTCACGGGAAGCAGCCTGAGCGCCAGTAATCTGGTGGCCACCAATATCAGGTTGCTCGCCAACTCCGCCGGATGGGAGCTTTCGGATACCCTCCGTTACAAACCGGACACCCTCCGGCTGGACGGCGCGCTGGTACGCGGACTGCAGGAAGGTTTGTTCGGAGTCCAGCAATACGACGAATGTTTCATTCTGTTTACCGGAGAATTTGGCTTTGGAAACAACGAGCGGGGCACGATTCCTGCAAGGAGTGCCCTGGCCTATCAATTTTGGATAGAAAATATAGACAATGAAAACTAATATATACAAAAACTTCACCCTGGCAGCAGTCGTCTGCCTTCTGGCAGCAGGCTGCGCCAAGGATAGTTCCATGAAAACAGGCGAGAAAGCCCAGGAATACCTGAAACTCTTCATTGAGAAGTATTATCCGTACGTAACCCCCAACGAATACGGGTTATACGTCCTGGAAGAGACTCCCGGCACCGGCAGTGCCTGGACGGAAAGCGTTCCCTATGTCTACGCCCGGACCACCATCCGCGACCTGGGCGGCACCATCACATCCACTACGGAAGAGCCCTTAGCCCAGCAACTGGGCACCTATGTCAAAGGCAATTACTACGGTCCCAAGTACCAGCAAACCGGAAAAGAGCAAAGTTATGTGGGCCTGGACAACCTCCTGAAGGGCATGCGCGTGGGCGGCACCCGCAAAGCCATCATCCCCTCCTGGCAGCTCACCACCAGCCGATACAGCACCTCCAAGGAATACATCGACGCCTGCACTTCGGACGCCCATATGGAATATACCGTAACCCTGGAAGGGATTAGCTCCGATATGGCTGCAACGGAAAAGGACAGCCTCGCCAAATATGTCCTGCACAATTACGGACCGGGCCTGTCCCCCACCACCATCGCGTCCGACGTAACGGAAGGCGCCTTCTATTTCATCTCAGACAGTACTGCCTTCATCGGCAAGCCTTACTTCCCCTCCGACACCACCCTGAAGCTCAATTACACCGGCCGTTTGCTCAACGGACAAGTCTTCGACACCACCATTGAGCGGGTGGCCAAGGATGCCGGCATCTATAGCACATCCAAAACCTATGGCCCCGTCAGCGTCACTTTCGCTTCCAAATACACAGAGGTTAAAATGGGAGAGAGTTCCTCCCTCATCACCGGTTTCAAGGGCGGCCTGTATAAACTGCGCTGGATAGGTCAGAAGGCCGATGCCCTGTTCACCTCGGAGCTGGGATACACCGCCACCGGCAGCGGACAGACCATCCCGCCCTATTCCCCCTTGCTGTTCGAACTTGAAGTGGTAAAAGAATGAGCGGAACAAGCGCCCCCACCGAACTGGGCACCAAGCCCATTGGCGCTCTCCTGAAGCAGTACGCCGTTCCTGGCATCATTGCCATGACGGCGTCTTCGCTTTATAACATGGTGGACAGCGTTTACATCGGCCACATTTCCGATGTAGGTTCCCTGTCCATCGCCGGCCTGGCCATCACCTTCCCCCTGATGAACATCTCCACCGCGTTCGGCACGCTGGTGGGCGTAGGCGCCTCCACCATGATTTCCGTCCTGTTGGGGCAAAAGAACTACAAGACGGCCTGCAAGGTGCTTTCCAACGAAGTGACGCTGAACATCCTCACCGGCATCATCTTCACCCTGGTCACGCTGCTGTGGATGGATCCCATCCTGCGCTTTTTCGGCGCTTCGGACGCCACGCTCCCCTTCGCCCGCGGGTACATGACCATCATTGCCCTGGGCAACGCGGTCACACACCTGTATTTCGGCCTCAACGCCGTCATACGGTCTTCTGGCAATCCCAATCTGGCTATGAAACTCACCCTGTTCACGGTGTTTACCAACGCCATCCTGGACCCCATTTTTATCTTTGCACTGGGGATGGGCGTCCAGGGAGCAGCTATTGCCACCGTTCTGTGCCAGATGTTGTCACTCAGCTATACCCTGTGGTATTTCCTGAATCCGGACCGTTTCCTGCACCTGCCCCGCTCTCTCAAGATGTTCCGCGTGGACTGGAAGATCGCCAAGGATTCCCTGGCCATCGGTATGGGACCTTTCCTGATGAACCTGGCCAGCTGCATCGTAGTGCTGTTCATCAACCAGCAACTGGTGAAATGGGGCGGAGACCTGGCCATCGGCGCCTATGGCATCGTGAACCGCATCAGTTTCCTCTTCATTATGATTGTGATGGGCTTCAACCAAGGTATGCAGCCCATTGCCGGCTATAATTTCGGTGCCCGGCAATATGCCCGCGTGCGGGAGGTATATCTCAAGACGGCCGGCTGGGCCACCCTGGTGATGGTGCTGGGCTTCATCGCTTCCTTCTTCTTCTCGGAACCGATGGCGCGCATCTTCACCAGCGATCCCGTCCTGGTGGATAAATCGGCCTACGGCCTGCGGATTGTGAATATGGCCTTCCCCATCATTGGTTTTCAGATGGTCACCACCAACCTGTTCCAATGCCTGGGTATGGTGAGAAAGAGCGTTTTCCTCTCCCTTTCACGGCAGCTGCTTTTCCTGCTGCCCTGCATCTACATCCTGCCGCCCCTGCTGGAGAGCGAGAGCGGCGTATGGTACAGTTTCCCCATCTCCGACACCATTTCCGCCATCATCACGGCCCTGCTGGGCTGGAACCTGCTGGTCAAATTGGGCAAATTGAAAGACGGGGACGATCCGGATATTTTAGGAAGCCAAATATAACCCGATATGAATACCATTATTACCATCGGCCGGTCTTTCGGCAGCGCAGGGGGTCATGTGGGCCACGCTGTTGGCCAGAAGTTAGGCATCCCCTTCTACGACAACGAACTCATCTCCAGGACCGCCGAGGAAGAAGGCTACTCCAAGAGTCTCTTCGCCAAGGCCGAGGAAAAGAGCCTGTTCTCCTTTTCCAGCTTCTTCGCATCCAGCCGCCTGGGCTATGTAGATGGGGGCTATATCAATGACAATGTGATGTTTAACATCCAGAGCGAGGTCATCCGTTCCATTGCAGAAAAGGGAGACGCCATTATTATCGGCCGTTGCGCCGATTATATTCTGCGCGACCTTCCCTGCCTGAACGTGTTCATCACCGCCCCGGAAGAGCACCGCATCCGCAGCCTTATGAAAAGTGAAGGCCTTACAGCCGATGAGGCTGAAAAGCTGATGCGCCGCAAGGACCGCACCCGGGAAACTTATTACAATTACTACACTTTCGGTGAGTGGGGCTACGCTTCCAATTATCACCTGTGCCTGGACAGTTCCATCCTGGGTGTGGAAGGAACGGCCGACCTGATCATTGATTTCGGCCGCCGCTGCAAACTCATCAAGTGAGAAGGGCCTGCGCCATATCGCTCTCTTGCCTGCTGGTTTTGGCGGGCTGCTTTTCGCTGACCGGGCGCTCCGTTCCGGAAAAGGAAGAACCCATCCCCTGGCGGGATTCCCTGAACCGGGTTCTCACCAACAAACTTTCCCAGTTGCCGGAGATGGACGCCGTACTGGACAGTTTTATGAACTTCTGGAGCCTGCACGGGGTTTCGCTGGCCGTTATGCGCAACGACTCCCTTTTGTATGCCCACGGGTACGGTCAGGCCGATGCCTCCACGCCTATGACCCCGGGCACCACCCTGCGGCTGGCTTCCGTCTCTAAACTGCTTACCGCCGTGGGTATTATGCGTTTGCAAGAGCAGTGCGAACTGTTCCTGGACACGCCGGTCTTCGGCCCGTACGGGGTGCTGAACCAATACGACTCCTATATCCGGGACGACGATTATTATCTCATTACCGTAGAGCACCTGCTGCGCCACCAGGGCGGATTCAGTTCCAGGGGCGGAGACCCTGTCTTCTCCCCTTACCCGTCGCTGGACCAGCTGCTGCGTACGCAGCTGCGACGCCCGCTGGCCTTTGAGCCCGGCACTTCGCAGGAATACTCCAATTTCGGCTTCCTCCTCCTGTCGCTCATTATTGAAAAGGTATCCGGCAAGCCGTACGAGGAATTTATGCAGGAAGAGGTGTTCTCCCCTGCCCTATGCCGCGATTTCCGCATCGCGGGGAATTACCTGGCCGACCGGCATCCCGGAGAAACCCGCTACTATATGCATCCTGAGGCAACCCCGGGTCCTTCCTTCGACGGCCGCTTCTCCGCCGTGGAAAAGTGCTATGGCGGCAATAATGTGAGCGGATCGCTGGGTGCCGGCGGCTGGACGGGATCGGCCCCGGAACTGGCCCGGATGGTGGCCTGTATCGACGGCCATGGCCCCCTGGACGACATCCTGCTGCCGTTTTCCGTGTCCCAGATGACCAATTACTACGATCCTGACACCTTCTCCCTGGGGTGGAATGATACCAAGGTTACGGGAGAATGGACCCGCTCCGGCTCCTTCTCCGGCACCCAGGCGCTCATCAAGACCTACCCCGACGGGGAATGTTGGATTTTCATTTCCAACACCTCCACCTGGCGCGGTTCACGCTTTTCCCGCAACATCGCCGCCCTCTTCGAGAACCTGCGCACCCGCTTCTCCCAGGATTTGCCGGTGCGGGACCTGTTCAGAGAATAGGTACTACTCCATCAACTTCTTGTATTTGAAGCGCTTGGGTGCCGCATCGGGGCCCAGGCGCATTTTGCGGTTGGCCTCGTATTCCTGGTAGTTGCCCTCGAAGAATACCACCTTGCCTTCTCCTTCGAAAGCCAGGATGTGGGTAGCGATACGGTCCAGGAACCAGCGGTCGTGGCTTACTACAACGGCGCAGCCCGCAAAGCCGTCCAGGCCCTCTTCCAGTGCGCGGATGGTATTCACATCCACGTCGTTGGTGGGTTCGTCCAGCAGGAGCACGTTGCCTTCGTCCTTGAGCGTGAGGGCCAGGTGCAGGCGGTTGCGTTCACCGCCGGAGAGCACGCCGCACAGCTTTTCCTGGTCGGCCCCGGAGAAGTTGAAGCGGGACACCCAGGCGCGGGCGTTTACGTCCCGGCCGCCCATACGCACCCATTCGGAATTGCCGGCGATGGTCTCGTACACCGTGAGGTCCGGATCAATGCTGCGGTGCTGCTGATCCACGTAGGCAATCTTCACGGTTTCGCCAATCTCGATGGTGCCGCTGTCGGGCTGCTCAATACCCATAATCAGGCGGAAGAGCGTGGTTTTACCGGCGCCATTGGGGCCGATCACACCTACGATGCCGGCCGGCGGTAGCTCGAAGCTCAAGTGCTCAAACAGCAGTTTATCTCCGTAAGCTTTTGACACATCGTTGAATACTATTACCTTATTGCCCAGGTGCGGGCCGTTGGGGATATAGATTTCCAGGTTGGCTTCCTTCTGTTTGGTATCGGCCGATGCCAGCTTTTCGTAAGCGCCCAGACGGGCCTTTTGCTTGGCCTGGCGGGCCTTGGGCGCCATCCGCACCCATTCCAGTTCCCGTTCCAGGGTTTTGCGGCGTTTGCTTTCGGCTTTCTCCTCCTGCGCCAGGCGCTTGGTCTTCTGGTCCAGCCAACTGGAGTAGTTGCCCTTCCAGGGGATGCCCTCGCCGCGGTCAAGTTCCAGGATCCAGCCGGCCACGTTGTCCAGGAAGTAGCGGTCGTGCGTAACGGCAATCACAGTACCTTTATACTGCTGCAGATGGGCTTCCAGCCACTGGATGGATTCCGTATCCAGGTGGTTGGTGGGTTCGTCCAGCAGCAGGACGTCGGGCTCGCTCAGGAGCAGGCGGCACAGGGCCACCCGGCGCTTTTCGCCGCCAGAAAGTTCCTTAATCTTCTGGTCGCCGGGCGGACACTGGAGGGCGTCCATAGCCCGCTCCAGTTTGGCGTCTATCTCCCAGCCGTCCACGTGCTCAATCTGTTCGGTGAGTTCGCCCTGGCGCTCGATGAGGCGGTTCATCTCATCGTCGTCCATAGGCTCCATAAACTTCATCGAAATGTCGTTATACTCCTGCAGGATGTCCATAATGGGCTGCACGCCCTCCTGGACTACTTCCAGCACCGTTTTCTCCGGGTCCATCTGCGGTTCCTGCTCCAGGTAACCCACGGTATAGCCGGGTGCCCATACTACCTCGCCCGTGTAGGATTTCTCCACGCCGGCGATAATTTTCAGAAGCGTGGATTTACCGGATCCGTTCAGGCCGATGATGCCGATCTTGGCCCCATAGAAGAAGCCCAGCCAGATATCCTTGAGGATGACTTTGTTATTATGGGGGAGCACCTTGCTCACCCGGTTCATAGAGAAGATAATCTTTTCGTCGGCCATAGGTCCTTTTATTTTTGCAGGATATTCTCTTTCAGGAACTCATCAATGCGGTCCAGCCAGGTGTAGCTGCCAGTGCCGGGGGCTGCGTTCTGCTGGAAACAATGCTGGCGGGTGGCCAGGGTGTGGAGTTCGGCCGGGATGCCCATAGCACGCAGTTTCTCCCATACCTTCACGGAGTTCATAGCGGCCCAGCCGTCGGCATCGCCGTGGATGAGCAGCATAGGCGCCGTATCCAGGTCGAAGGAGAATTCCGGTGCCAGGACGGCGCTGTCGGCATTGCCGCCCGTGGTGTTGGGGGCTTCCAGGCCATCCGTGAGGGAATAAGCCGGATAGATGCCGATGCCCCACTGCACATTGCAAGGAAGTTTGTCCAGCTCATCGATGGGCCAGTAGGAGCGGTGGCGGGAGGAAGTCACGCCCATAAGCGTGAGATGTCCACCGGCCGAGGAACCCATAATGCCAATCTTGTCCGGATTCAGGCCGTGTTCGGCCGCCTGGCTGCGCACTACGCGGATGGCGCGCTGCAGATCCTGCCAGGCCGTGGTGTGTTTGGCCAGGCCCTTAGGACGGGGCGTACGGTACTTCATAGTCACCACCGTAATACCCTTTGCGTTCAGATAGCGGCGGGCAGGGGCCACCTCGAAGCCATCGGGATCGTTGCCGGTATAGGAACCGCCGGAATAAATGATCTGGATGGCATCGGTGGTGCGGACCGCCGGAATGTGCCACTCCAGATAAGGGGTACACTGATGGTCCTGGGCATTGGGCATCTTTCCTTCCGGCCATACATCTTCTTTCCAATAGGAAGCGCGGTCCTGGTCCGAAGGGAAGCGGTCCATAATCTTCTGGTTCTCCTCCAATCGGCCCAGAAATCCCATCTGGCGGAGGAATTCCACGCCGCGGTCGAAGCCGAAGGCGCCGTGACCCTTATGCGGATACAGGTGCAGTTCGGCCGGAATTCCCATTTCGCGCAATTTCCTATAAATCAGGGTGGAGCCATTGGGGGAATAAGGGTCGTCCTGCCCGTGATGCAGGCTCATGGGGCAGGTTTTGTCGTCGAAGGGGAAGACACTGCTCAGCTTTACGTCCGTCCCGTAGCCGTCCCGACTGCAAGTGGTGCCGGCCTCGCCGTCCGTAGTGACATAGGCCGGGGCGTTCACGATGGCGATATTGATGTGACAAGGCACGCTGTCCAGCTGGTCTACGGTAGGATAGGCCTGGGTCTGCGAAGCCGTGGCCAGCAGGAGCGCCAGATGCGAACCGGCCGACATGGACACCGTACCGATCTTCTCCGGGTCATAGCCTCTCTTTTCAGCCTGGTTCCTCACCAGCCGTACGGCCCGCTGACCATCATCCCAGGCCGATTGATAAATAGGAAGGCCCTGTGGACGGGGCGTGCGGTACACAAGGCTCACGCACTGGACGCCCTGCCGGGTGAGTTCCTCCTTCCAGTAGCGGACCAGGTCCACGTCGCAGGTGTTCTGGTAGGCGCCGCCGGAAATGAGGATCATACAGGTACCGTTGGGCTGCTCCGGGGCCGGATACCATTCCAGATAGGGATCCCGGTAGGCGTCCGGGTTAAAGCCAGGCGCACGGGAAACATCCGTCATAGCGGCTATCTGCTGCCCTTGGGCGTGGGGCATGCGGCCGGCGGGCCAGATGGGCATACGCTCCTGGGCACAGACAGACAGGCCGATCAACAGAAAGAGAAGGGTGGTAAAGAACTTGTTCATGCCGATATTTGCTTTGCACAAAAATAATAAAAAATGTACATTTGTGGGTCAAAAATCATACGGAATGGACAAGCTTTTCCTCATAGACGGGCACGCGCTGGTATTCAAGATGTACTACGCCTTCCTGCGCCGGCCCATGATCAATTCGCAAGGGGCGGATATGTCCATCCTGTACGGATTCACCAAGTACCTGCTGGAAATGCTGGAGCGGGAAAAGCCCACGCACGTGGCGGTGGCGTTCGACCCGCCGGGCGGCACCTTTCGCAACCAGCTGTACCCCGCCTACAAAGGGACGCGTCCCCCTACCCCGCAACTGGTCATCGACGCCCTGGAACCGCTTACCCAGCTGGTGCAGGCCCTGCAGATTCCGGTGCTGATGGTGCCGGGCTTCGAGGCCGATGACGTCTTGGGCTCCGCAGCCACGCAGTACGCCTCGGACGCCCTGGATGTGTATATGGTAACGCCGGACAAGGATTACGGGCAGCTCATCGGCCCGCACGCCTTCCAGTACAAGCCGGGGAAAAGCGGTAGCGACGCCGAAATCTGGGGCATCCCGGAACTCTGCGCCAAATGGGGCATATCGGAGCCTGCGCAGGTGATTGATATGCTGGCCATTTGCGGCGATTCGGCCGACAATGTGCCCGGCGTGAAGGGCGTGGGAGAAGTGGGAGCTGCCAAGCTCATTGCCCGATACGGCAGCCTGGAGAACATCTATGCGCACCTGGCGGAACTCCCGCCCCGGCAGCAGGAGCAGTTCCGGGAAGCGGAGCCGTATATCGGCCTGTCCAAAACCTTGGTTACCATCAAGACCGATATGGAACTGCCCGTCACGCTGAAAGATATGCGTTATACGGGGCAGTACGCACCGGATATTGTGGCGTTGTTTGACCAGTATGAGTTTGCCTCGCTGAAAAAATATCTCAAAGACAGAATCATCCGTCCGGATAATAGCCAGACACCGTGCATTTCGGGGGCTTTTTGTGCAACGGCTGGTTCCCCCGAGCCACCTGTTACGCAAATTGTGCCCCAAACGTGTAGCGTCCGGCAAATCCTTGACAGCAAACCTGAAAAAATTGGTCTTGTATTCACATCTCCCTCCAAGCTGCTCATCTGTGCGGGACAAAACGTGGCGGTTACTACCGACCCACGGGAGGCCCAAACCCTGCTGGAAGACCCTACGGTGTCAAAATACGGCGTGGATCTCAAGCGGTTGTCCAACGGGCTTGCGGCCGAAGGAATCGGCCTGGAAGGCCAGTGGAACGACATTGAACTGATGCACTATGTGCTGAATCCGGAACGGAGCCACGAGCTGGCGGCCCTGGCGCAGACATACCTGGGCGTTTCGCTGGAAGCCTCGTCCACACCTGCCCAGACGGGGTCCCTCTTTGACGACATCCCTGAGGAAGATGACACGCCCCGGCTCCTGGAGGCCGCCGTGCTGGTGCCGCTGGGCGACAAACTTCGCGAAAACCTGCCGCCGTTCTATGACCAGATGGAAGAGCCGCTGGCCAAGGTGCTCGCCGTGATGGAGCGGGATGGGGTGAAAGTGGATATGGAGCAGATCCGTCATTTTGCCGACGGATTACGCAAAGAGCTGGCGGAACGGGAGGCCCGTATCCGCGAAATGGCTGGGGATGCGTTACTGAACATCTCCTCCCCCAAGCAGGTGGGAGAACTGCTCTTTGACAAGCTCCGGCTGGATCCCAAGGCCAAAAAGAGTGGCAAGGCCGGCCAGTATTCCACCGATGAAGCTACCCTGCTGGCCATTGCCGACCGGCATCCCATCGTGGAAGAGATCCTGGAATTCCGGGCCGTGAAAAAGCTGCTTTCCACTTATATCGAGCCGTTCCCTTCGTACATCTCGCCGGTGGATGGACGTGTGCATACCACGTTCAATCAGGCGCTTACGGCAACCGGTCGGCTTTCTTCCTCCAATCCCAACCTGCAGAATATTCCCGTGCGCACGGAGCGCGGCAAAGAGATTCGCAAGGCGTTTGTGCCAGGGACGCCGGAAGGTATCATCGTATCGGCCGACTATTCGCAGATCGAACTGCGCATCATGGCGCACCTGAGCGGCGACGAACATCTGACCCAGGCTTTCCGCGAAGGGGCCGATGTCCACGCGGCCACGGCGGCCAAGATCTTCGGCATTCCGGTGTCGGAAGTTACGCGGGAACAGCGCGGGATGGCCAAGACGGCCAATTTCGGCATCATGTACGGCATCTCCTCCTTCGGCCTGGCGCAGCGGCTGCACTTGTCGCGCAGTGCTGCCAAGGAGCTGATTGACGGTTACTTCGCTTCTTTCCCTTCCATCCGTTCCTTCATCGACGACAGCATCGCTTTCGCCCGGGAGAACGGCTATGTCCAGACCCTCTTCGGCCGGCGACGCTACCTGCCCGACATCCATGCCCGCAACGCCACGGTCCGCGCCCTGGCCGAACGAAACGCCGTAAACGCCCCCATCCAGGGGACATCGGCCGATATTATCAAGTTGGCCATGATCGGGGTGGCGGCGCGTCTGCGGGAAGCTGGGCTGCGCAGCAAGATGGTGCTGCAAATCCACGATGAACTGCTCTTTGACGCGCTTCCTGAGGAGCTTCCGCAACTGGAGGCGCTGGTGAAAGACGTGATGGAACACGTCATTGCCCTGTCCGTTCCCTTAACCGTTGAATGTTCCGCCGGCGCCAACTGGCTGGAAGCCCACTGATTGCCTATGGACTATCTGAATTATACGGAAAAAGAGCTGGTTGCCCGGGCCGTTCAGGGCGACCAGATGGCCTTCCGTGCCCTTTACCAAATCCACGAACGGTCCGTACGCGGCCGGGTCAGCGGTTACTTCCAATGGAAGGCCGATGTGGACGATGTGGTCTCCGAGAGCTTCCAAAAGGCGTTTGCGGCCTTGGGCAGCTTCGATGTCTCGCGCGAATTCAGGCCCTGGCTCCTGACCATCGCCACCCGCACGGCGCTGGACCATCTTTCCAGCATCCAGCGGGAGGACGAGAAGAAGGAAGGCATCCTGCACAAGGCTTCTTCCGAAAGCGGAGACAGCGTTCCCCTTACGGATTTCACGCCGGAAGAGGAAATCATCAACGATGAAGTGCACCAGCGGCTTATGCAGTACATCGACGAGCTTCCCTCCCTGTACAAGGACGTGATGATCAAATATATGATAGAAGAACTGGAATACGAAGAGATTGCGAAAGAGCTGGACCTGGAGCTGAATACGGTCCGCACGCGCATCCGCCGGGGCAAGCAGCACCTGGCCCAAATGATGCTCCGGGGGGAGGTGGAATGAATGCGGCCGATTTTCTGTCCTTTGTAAAGTCCGATTTCCCGCTCACTCCCCTGCAGGAACAGCGCTTTACGGCGCTGGATTCCCTGTACCGGGAATGGAACGCGCAGATTAACGTAATCTCCCGCAAGGACATCGATGCCCTGTATGAACATCATGTCCTGCATTCCCTGGCCATCGCCCGCTACCTTTTAACAGTACCGGGACTCTATGAACGCTTTGCCTCCTCATCTGTGATGGATCTGGGGACCGGCGGCGGTTTCCCCGGCATTCCGCTGGCCATTCTCTTTCCATCGGCCCACTTTGTCCTCTGCGATTCCGTTGGGAAGAAAACCATTGTGGCACAGGCGATTGCATCGGCATTAGGTTTGGAAAACGTGCGCGTGGTGAACGCCCGCGCCGAATCCCTGCCCCAGGTTTTCGACTTTGTTGTTTCCCGGGCTGTCGCCTCCCTGCCGGACTTTTATCCGTGGGTCAAGGGCAAGTATTCCCAGGGTATCCTGTACCTGAAAGGCGGCGATGTGAACGAAGAGATTGCCCTTACTATGGCCCGGCACCGGCTGCCGCGCGGCAGTGTGCACACCTGGCCCATATCGGCCTGGCTCCAGGACCCCTGGTACGACGGAAAACTGGTGATTCATTTTGAACGCTAGCAAGAATCTCAAAAAATATTTGGCGTTTTGAGTGGGAATTACTACCTTTGCAGTCCTTACGCGAAAAATAATAAAACAGAGATATCATGAAAAGAACATTCCAACCTTCCCGCCGCAAGCGCGTGAACAAGCATGGCTTCCGCGCCCGGATGGCCAGCGCCAACGGCCGCCGCGTTCTGAGCGCCCGTCGCCGCCACGCCCGCAAGAAGCTCTCCGTCTCCGACGAAGACCGCTGGTAGAAATCGAAGCAACCCACCCGGGTTGCTTTTTTTTTATTTACCCCCGTGGCTGTCAACTGACTGATTGTCAATATCTTATTATATAGTCCTCGTTCAAAAATCGAACGAGGACTTTACGTTAACTCGCTAATAATGTGCATCTTAGCTGCCACAGGGGATTCGCACAATTGAATTGGAAGGGGTATCTTTGGCCGAAAAAAGAGTACAGATGATTTACGAGGGAGTATTAGCGCTGTTCTATCTCTGCTCTCCAGAATTGGAAGAGCCGCAGATACCGTACAACATCAATTGGGAGGAGCAGGAAACGGCCGATTTGCTTGCGTTCGTACAATTGGCAACCAAGGAACTGTCTCTAAGGGGACTCCAACCCACCCTAAAGCCAGAAACAGTACGCATTACTTCCTCTCTGAGGATTTTTATCGGCAACAAAGAATTGAAGGTAAGACCTATGGCAAAAACCGTCCTGCTACTTTTCCTCAAACATCCGGAAGGGATCCCTCTTAAGCATATTTCGGATTATCAGGAGGAACTAACATCCTACTACAGAAGAGTAAGCAAGAGTTCCACCAGGGAGGAAATAGACCGTCGTGTTGTAAAAATGATGGACTTGTTCAACAACGAACTGAATGTGAACATTGCCCGAATCAACCGGGCCGTGGCCAATCTGGTAGACGAGGCCTCCAGCTACCTGATCACCGGCGATGCCGGCTATCCCAAAAGCATTCCCCTTAACCGAAAATGGGTCATTTGGGAGTAAGGAATAAATAAAAAAACCACCTAATCGTAAGAAATCGCAAAAGAATCACCTGAAACAACACAATGTTTTTTACGATGCTTCCTTTTCCGGATACTTCTGGATATCTTGCAAACACGCATCCTACCAAGGAGAGGAGATGTTTGAGCTATGAAAACGAGGAAAGTATATCCGGGAGAGGTACACCATGTGTGTCAGCAGACCATTGACGGGGTGGTGGTGTTCTACACCCTCTGTGACTTTTTGGTTTATTTCACCATCTTTTGCACAGTGGCCCGGCGCTATGGCGTGAAAGTGCTGGCACTCTGCCCGATGGTGGACCATACCCACAACACCGTGGTGATACAAAGCGGACTTCAATTATCCCGCTTTGTCCAACAGTATACCCATTTATTCTCAAAAGAATGGAACCGTTCCAGAAAACGGGAAGGGCCGCTGTTCAAGCACCGTTTCATGAGCTCTGTAAAACTGGGGAACAAGCAGGTGAAGACCACCATTAATTACAATAACAACAATCCGGTTGAACGCAAACTTGTCGTGAATGCAGAAGATTATCGTTGGAACTTTCTCCGCTATGCCAAAGAGGCATTTCCCTTCTCGGAACCGTTCCAATTATCCGGAAAGTCCACGATGTTCCGTAATATCCTAAAAGAGATAACTCGAATCTATGAGGACGGCGGTTATTTGCGCTACAGCTACTGGGAAAGATGGAGAAAAGCCTTGAAGGGAACTGAGATGCAACAATTGGCAGATTATGCAATTCAACTCTGGAATGTTATTGATTATGAAGAGATTATTAGCTATTATGGGGATTATGAAACCCTGCTGCGCTCCACCCATGACAATACGGGAAGCGACTACGATATCAAAGAAGACAGGAACACCTATTCCGATTCAGTATATCAGGAATGTTCCCTACTGCTCCTGAAAGAAGGGGTCATCCAGCATCCCTTTGAGATTCCCACGCTGCCTGCCGACAAGAAAAAAACCATCGCGGAAATGCTGCAGTACCGGACAACAGCCCGCCCCCGTCAAATTGAAAAATATCTCCACCTTCACCGTGACAAGTAAATGATTGATTCATTGAATATTACAATATAGTCCTCGTTCGATTTTTGAACGAGGACTATTATATAAAATACTGTGATTCAACAGATTAGCTGCCACGCGGCTACTTCTTGATGGGATAGAGGCGAAGGAGCAGGAGGATGAGGAGGGCGATGGCGGCCGGGAAGAGGGAGAACAGACACCAGATCATCTGCTGGACGGAGGCTTCGTTGGTAATGGTTACCACGGTCTGTCCGGTAATGGGGTCCTGGCTGGAGACCAGGCCGGCAATTCCCAGCAGAAGCGCCACCAGCGCACCCGAAATGGCCGATCCAAACTTCTGGGCCATGGTGCCGGAAGAGAAGATGAGGCCGGTAGAGGAGGTACCGTCCTTCTCAGTGGCATAATCCGCCACATCGGCGTACATGGACCACAGCAGCGGGGAATAAATGCCGATACCCATCGAGGTGACAATCACGTTGGCGATCATAAGCCAGATATAGGCCGGATCCATAGGAATGAAGAAGAAGGCGACAGAGGAAACGGCACAGAGCGCAGCCGCCCAGGCAAAGGCCTTGTGCTTACTTCCCACCCACTGGGTAAAACGGGGAGTAATGCCGCCGAAGATCATACAGACCGCCTCGCCGAACATCATAAACACCGTGTAGTTGATGATGAGACCGGCAACCGTTACATCTCCGTGCATACAATATTCAAACAGATAGGCCGCCACGGCATAGCGGAAACCATTGAAGAAATTGGTGCAGATGCCGATGAGCGTAAGGTATATCCAGGGTTTGTTGTGAACTAGGTCTACGAAAGGCTTGAAGGAGAATTTTTCGGCCCTGACAGGCTCCAGGCGTTCTTTGGTGAGCAGGCCGCAGGCCAGGGTGCCTAAAGCGGCCAAAGCGCCCAACACAACGCCTAATACGGCATACTGATGCGCCGGCGTACCACCCACCATCTTCTGCAAATAAGGGAAGGAGAAGAGGGTGATAAAGCCCATCGCATAGGCGCCTACCATCCGGAAAGAGGAGAACTGGTTGCGCTCGTTGCTGTCGTCGGTCATAACGCCCAGCAGGGAACCATAAGGCACGTTAACGGCCGTATAGACCACCATCATCAGGAGGTACAGGGCATAGGCATAGGTCCTTCTTCCGGCAGGGCCCAGATCCGGCGTATAAAGCAGCAGGGCGAAAACCAGGCCCAGCGGAATGGCACCGAAGATGAGCCAGGGCCGATAAGTGCCCCAACGGGACTTGGTTCTGTCTGCGATGGCGCCCATCAGCGGGTCCGTCACTACGTCGAAAAGGCGTGCCAGCAGCATCAGGGCGCCGGCATCGGCCACGGTGAGGCCGAAGATGTTGGTGAAAAAGAACGGGAATGCGATGGACATGACCTTCCAGGTGATTCCGCCGGCAGCGGCATCGCCCAGGCCATAGCCTATTTTCTCGGATAATTTTGCCATACCAGTTTTGTGTTATTCTACAAAGTTATGAAAAAAAAGATTCCCGGTCAAGCCGGGAATGCAAGGGTCAGAACAGCGACAGCACCTGGAGGCACATACGCGTATTGTGGTACGGACACTTCCAGAAACCCGCCTTGGGCTGGGAACGGTCCAGGGAACCGTCGGGCAGCACGGCCCACCACCACTCTCCGTCAGCTGCATCCACCAGCCGCTCCCGGATGTAGTGCCAGCAGGAGAGCGCCTTGTCGGCCCCGGAAGCGACGCCGTGGTACTTCCACAGCCACAGATTCCCCACCACGGTCTCGGCCTGGACCCACCATTGGCGGGAGTCGTCGAACGAACCGTCCGGGAAGCGCTCATAGCGCAAAGAACCGTCGGGCAGCAGGCCCTCGTTCCCGGCAAGGCCCATCTGCAGCGCCCAGGGCCGTACGCGGTTCACGACGTCCAGGTCTTTCAGCGCGAAGGCACATTCCAGCGCCAGCCAGGAGGTTTCAATGTCGTGCCCGTAAGATACGGCACCCGGCAGCACGCTCCAATCCCGCCGGAAATACAGTTGCAAATGACCGTCCGGCCCCATAATACGCGTGCCCATCAACTCCAGCAGCCGGTCCACCGCCAGGCGCAAGCTCTCGTCCGGCCAAACCTGGTACAAGTTGGCATAAGCCTCCAGTAAGTGCAGGTGGGAATTCATCGTTTTGTCGGCATTGATATCGTGGGCCGATAAAGACATATCCTCCAGCGGAGAAAAACCCCGCGCCAGGGCCTCGATATAGCCACCGTGCTCCTGGTCGGCGAAGTAGGTTTCCACCACCCGGAACAGATTTACGGCGTTTTTCAGCGCTTCGTCGTCGCGCGTAACCTTATACAGTTCCGACAGGCCGTAAATGGCAAATCCCTGCGCGTACAACTGTTTTTTGGCATCCAGCCGCTCCCCTTCCGGGCTCACGCTCCAATACACGCCACCGTACTTATGGTCGCAGAAATGCTCCAGGAACCAGTCCCGTGCGTGAACCGCCGCCACCAGATACTGCGTATCCTTCAAGGCGGCATAAGCGGCCGAAAAAGCCCAGATGAGCCGTGCGTTCAGAATCACGCCCCGCGGGGCATCGTACAGCACCTTCCCGTCGGAAAGCACTTCTCCGTAAAAACCGCCCCGAGGGTCTTTCAACTTGAGCCAATAAGGCAAAATACCAGAGGTCAGGTTCTCCCTGACCTCCTGTAGAAATACGTCTGTTCTTGTTTGCATAAACATTGCGCCTACAGATCCTTCGTCGCTTCGCTCCTCAGGATGACAGTATTAAATATTAGGAGTATCCCAAATAGTGGTTTCATTGCAGACCACCATCACGGCCTGGCCGCCGCAGGAAAGGCGGAAATCGCCTTTTTCCAGGCGCCAGCGGCCATCGGCCCCCACAAAAGCCAGGGCCGATGCCGGAACCTGGAAGCACACCGTCTTGGTCTCGCCGGGTTCCAGGGCAATCTTTTCAAAACCGCGCAGGCGCTTGACATCCGGAATGAGAGATGCCACCAGGTCGGAGCTGTACAGCAGCACCGCCTCCTTTCCGGCACGTTCGCCGGTATTGGTCACATCCACGGATACCTGCATGGTGTCGTCGGCATTAAAAGTAACTACAGATTCTTCGCTGCGCTCAGAATGACAAGATACCTTCATATTACTATAAGCAAACGAGGTATAGCTGAGGCCGAAGCCGAAGGGCCACTGCACGTCCATTATGGCGTCGTAATTATAGGAGCCGTCCATAGTGGTCCGATGCTCGGACACTTTGTAATCGTAGGTATGCAGGGCGTTGATGTGCTTGGAATAAGTGAAAGGCAGCTTCCCGGAGAAGTTCTCGTCGCCGCTCAGGAGGGCAGCCAGGGCATCGGCCCCGAAATTGGAGGGAAGCATAATGTCCACCACGGCGGAACAAAGCGGCTCGATATCGCCGATCAGGCGCGGGCGGCCTTCGTTGAGCACCAGGATAACGGGTTTTCCGGTACTGGCCGCTTCCTTCACCAGGTCTTTCTGGTTGGCCGAGAGATTGAGGTCGTCCATATTGCCGGGCGTTTCGCAGTACGTGTTCTCGCCCACGCAGCAGATAATCACATCGGCATTTTTGGCGGCATTCTTCACCTGCTGGAGGCTGCCCACCACTTCGTTCTGCCAGTCGGGTCCGTCATACACCACGCCGGGCACCCAGGTCACCTGACCCGGGAAACGCTTCTGCAGCGCCTCCACGATGGTATTGTACTGCGGGACATAGGCATCGGCATCGCCCTGCCAGGTATAGCTCCAGCCACCATTCAAGGTGCGCATACTGTTGGCATTGGGGCCACATACCAGAATGCGCTCCTTGCCTTTCAGCGGCAAGATGCCTTCATTCTTCAGCAAGACCTCGCTCTCCAGGGCGGCGGCATATGACTGCTGCGCGAACTCTTCACTGCCGAACTCCGGATACACGTAATCCCAGACCGGCTTGTCAAACAGCCCCAGGCGCACTTTCAGGCGCAGGACCCGCCGCACGGCGTCGTTCAGACGGGCCTCCGAAATGCGGCCTTCCTTCACCAGTTTCACAATCACGTTGCAGCATTCGGGGTCGTAGGGATCCATAATCATGTCGATGCCGGCATTAATGCCCAGGGCCACGGCTTCGGCCTTGTCGGCCGCCACGTGGTCGCGCTGGAACAGATTGTCAATATCGGCCCAGTCGGTGACCAGCATACCGTCCCAGCCCAGTTCTTCCTTCACCCAGCCGCTCAGCAGCAATGCGTTGCAGTGAGTGGGAATGCCGTTGATGGAGGCCGAATTCACCATAGCGGTGAGGGCTCCGGCGCGGAAGCAGGCCAGGAAGGGGGCGAAGAACTTCTCCCGGAGGTCATTGGGAGCGATGATGGCCGGCGTACGGTCCTTTCCGGTCACCGGCACGCCATAGCCGATGAAATGCTTCAGCGACACGGCCACGTGCTCCAGGTCGATGTGGTTGGGGTCGTCCCCCTGCAGGGCCAGGGTCTCTTCACGGGCCATTTCGGCCTGCAGGTACGGATCCTCGCCAAAGCTTTCCCAGAGACGGGGCCAGCGGGGGTCACGCCCCAGGTCCATCACAGGCGAAAACACCCACGGAACCTGCGCAGCGCGTGTTTCATAGGCCATAGCCCGGCCCATCTGGCGGGCATATTCCCGGTTGAAAGTGGCGCCCAGGTTGATTTCCTGGGGATACAGCGAACCGTCCGTCAGGTAGGAGGCACCGTGGATCATATCCAGACCATAGATGCAGGGAATGCCGATGGCCTCCATCGATTTATCCTGAATCTGGCGCACCATGGCAGCGGTATGTTCGCGGGAGTGCGACTCGTCGTTCATAATGTTCAGGATGGAACCCACTTTATACTGGCCGATAATCCGGTCCAGCTTGGCCGGATCCAGGGCCTGGTGGGTATCGTCCTCCAGCGTATTGATGGACAGCTGGACTAGCTGACCCGCTTTTTCCTCCAGGGTCATCCCCTTGAGGACCTTTTCTACTTTGGTTTCTACATCTTTGTCGGCAGGAATGGCCTGCGGGCCTTTGGGGGCGCATGCCATCACCAACAGCAAAGCGCTTACAGCATAGAGCGTTCTTTTCATATCTGTCAGAGTTGATTCATCGTAACGGTTTCTCCTGTATACGGGACGGCGACACCTTCGGCGTCCGGATTCCAGGCGAAAGGATGGGCGGGGTCCACCACCACCACGCGGAAGCGGCGGCTCTGGACCATACCGGGATAAGAGCCCGTACGAGGGCCGATGGTGAGCGTCCGGGCGGCATTGTCCCAAGCCAGCGGGATGCTGCTGTACTCCCCTCGCTCATATCCGTAGCTGAGACCGTCGTCTTCGTAAAGGGTGAAGGAGGCATCGGCCCCGGCGTAGACCAGCAGCAGGAGGTCATCGGCCGGCTTTTCATCGCTCCATTCCATGGTAGGGCCCACCGGAACGATGCTGCCGGCCCGCACAAAGAGCGGGATGCGCTCATAAGGCGCATTCACGGTAAGCTGCTGACCACCAGCAATATACCGGCCGGAATAGAAATCGTACCAGCCGCCTTTCGGGAAGTACACGCAGCGGCTGCGGGCCTGATATTCGGACACCGGACAAGGCATAAGGGCCGGGCCCAGCAACCACTGGTCGGAGAGGTCGCGCACGGCGGGATCGGCCGGGAAGTCCATCGGCAAGCCGCGCAGGAGGGTGTAATCCTGGAAATGGACGGCGCCAGTAAGGGAATACAGATAAGGCATCAGCCGATAGCGCAGCTGCATATACCAGAGGATGCTTTCGTAAGCCGGAGAGCCTTCCGGAGCAATGTTCCAGAGTTCCCGCCGGGGCCACTGGCCATGGGTGCGGAACAGGGGCACAAAGGTGCCGAACTGGTGCCAGCGCGTCTGGAGCTCCTGCCACTCATCGGCATTGGCGGCTTCGTAAAACTTGCTCATGACGGAGAAGCCGCCGATATCCATGCCCCAGAACGGAATGCCACTCATAGAGTAATCCAGGCCAGCGGCCATCTGCATGCGGAGGTCGGTCCAGGAGGTGCCGATATCCCCGCTCCAAGTGGCAGTGCTGTAGCGCTGCAGGCCGGCAAAACCGTTTCGGGTGAGGAGGAACACGCGCTTGTCCGGGTCTACGCTGCGCTGGCCTTCATAAATGGCCTGCGCATTCACCAAAGCATAGGCATTGAGGTATTCGGTGGAAGAGCCCAGGGCATTGGGCGTGAGCAACCACTTGAGGTAATCCATGGGCAGGCAGTCCCGCAGATTGGGCTCGCTGGCATCCATCCACCAGGCATCGATCTTGCGCCCGAAGCGGCTGTAAAGGCTCTGGTCCATCTGATACCAGAACATCCGGCGGCCTCCGGGGGCATAGGCATCGTAAAAACTCTGCTTATAGCCCAGCCAGTCCACCAGGGAGTCTTCCTCGGCGTGCGAATAGACATAGCCGGCCTCCTTAAGTTCCTTATAATGGATCGTGTTGGTGTAGAATTTCGGCCACACGGAAATCATGAAGCGGCCGTTCATCCTGTGCACGTCGTTGATCATCTGTTCCGGGTCCGGATAACGCTCCGGATCAAATTCGTGACTCCCCCACTGGTCCTCTTTCCAATATTGCCAGTCCTGGACGATATTGTCCACCGGAATGTGCCTCCGGCGCAGTTCCCGCAGCGTTTCCACCAAATCGTCCTGGGTGGCATAACGTTCCCGGCTTTGCCAGAAACCCAGCACCCATTTGGGCATCACGGGCGCCTTGCCGGTGAGCTGACGGTAGTTCCTGATCACCCCGTCGTAGTTCTCCCCTACCATAAAGTAATAGTCGGCCTGGGGCTCGGCCTCGCTCCAGAACGTCAGGCCCTGGTCCACGGCCCCGGCGGGCAACACCCGCAGGCCGATATAGGATACATCCCCGTCGGGCTCCCAATTAATCTTGAAAGGCGTGGGAACACCTTTTTCCAAATGGACGGTATACTTATAGCTGTTGGGGTTCCAGGCCGGACGCCAGCGGCGGGACATCACTTCCTTCCCGCCCATTTCCGTCTGCTGGAAGCCGGCGTAGTACTGGATAAAGTGGTAATCCCCCGTCTCGCGGGCGGTGAGGGTGCCTTCATAGCACACCGTAGCCCCATTAAGGGGGATTTCAGGCAGGTTCCGGATGGCCCATTCGTTCTCATAGAACAGGCTGTCTTCCTTTTGGACCAGTACCGTGCTATCGGCCACCCTATAGGTTCCCGTGAGGTTCAGATCAAAGACCTCTCCCAACTGCCGATAAGGCTGGTCGGTGCCCCAGCGGCTCAGGGAATAGGCATCGAACAGCACGCCGTAGCCCTTGTTGGAAACCACCATCGGCACGCTTACCTTGGTGTTGTACTGGTACAGTTCCTCCGGACGGCCTTTGTGGTCGAATTCCCCCGCCTGGTGCTGTCCCAGGCCGTAGAAGGCCTCGTCATCGGCCGGATCAAAACGCACCGTGGTGCTCCAAAAGCCCCATTCCGGGCTGGGTGCCAGCGTGGCGTGGCCGTTCAGGGCCAGCGGGGTGCCGTCGGCCTTATAGAAATGGACCGATCCATCGGCCTTGTACACATCTACTGATAAGGCGGAAGTGGTAAGATGAACCTTGCCCATGGCATCACTCACCTTGTAGTCCGTGAAAAGATCCTCCTGGGGCAGCACGGCCAGGCTTTCGCGATCCCAGAACATCCCGTCCGGCGTTACGCTCACCCGCACCACTTCCGGGGAAATGACCTGCAAGCGTACGTAGCCCTCCTGGGTCTTGATATTCACCTCACCGTCCGGCGCACAAGCCACCAGACACAAAGTCAACGCCAGGGCGTGAAATGCTGTCTTCATAAGTTTCCGTCAATCAACTTGTTGAGCGTCTCCACCGACAAACCGGTACGCAGGCCGTCTTCCGGCGTGTGCAGACAATAGTCCACCAGGCGGTCCACCGTGGAAGTGGCCACATGCATGCGGGTATCGGACGAAGCGTAATAGATGAACACCTTGCCGTCCGGGTCGCAGATCCAACCATTGGAGAACAGGACATTCATGACGTCACCAATGTATTCCGGTCCCTCCGGGACCATGAAGAAGCCACCGGGCTGGGCAATCAGTCGGGAAGGGTCTTCCAGGGCCGTCATATACAGATAGAGGACATAGCGCAGACCGCTGGCGCAACCGCGGACACCGTGGGCCAGGTGCAACCAGCCCTGGGGAGTCTTGATGGGATGCGGGCCTTCGCCGTTCTTCACTTCCTTGATGGTATGGTAATAGCGGCGATTGATAATCTTCTCCTCCCTGATCACGGCATTTTCCATGCTGTCCACCAGGGCCCAGCCAATGCCGCCGCCGTTGCCGGCGTCGATGAATCCGTCCTGCGGGCGGGTGTAGAGGGCATATTTCCCGTCCACAAACTCCGGGTGCAGCACCACGTTGCGCTGCTGGCTGGCGCTGCGCACATCCGGCAGACGCTCCCAGTTCACCAGGTCCTTGGTGCGGGCCACACCGGCCGCTGCCGTGGCAGCGGAAAGGTCTCCCTCGGCTGAATGGTCCTTGCGCTCCACGCAGAAGATGCCGTAAATCCAGCCGTCCTCGTGGGCGGTAAGGCGCATATCGTACACATTGGTGGCGGGTTCACCCCACTCAGGCATAGTGATAGGACGAGGCCAGAAAGTGAAGTTGTCCACGCCGTTGGGACTTTCGGCAACGGCAAAGAAGGACTTGCGGTCGGCCCCCTCCACGCGCACCACCAGCACATACTTGCCATTCCACTTGATGGCACCGGAATTCAGCGTGGCGTGAATGCCGATACGCTCCATCAGATAGGGATTGCGCTCCTGGTTCAGGTCGTAGCGCCACTCCAGCGGCGCATGATCGGCCGTAAGGATAGGGTTTTCGTAGCGCTCATACACACCATTCCCCTCGATGGGGACATTTTTTTTCACAATCAACCGGCGATGGCTCTCGCGAAGCCATGCCAGACGCTCCTCATAATTCATAATTTATTCGTCCAAAAAAAAGATATCTTCCAACTCACTGAAGGCCTTGAAATCGGAGGCGCCTTCAAAACCTTTCCACGGGCCATAGAAATGGCCGGGCTTGTCCCAGGCATTGCGCCACGTGAGCACATAGGCGATGGAGAAATCCTTGATGGCAGGATACAGGCGCTCCGTCCACCAATGGAAGTCGGGAATGCCTTCCAGACCGGTTTCACTCAGGCACATGAGTTTCTGGTGCTCATGGGAAAGGGCCGTAAGATAAGTGAGCTGTTCCCGGATTTCCTGCGAATAGCGCACACCGGCTTCCTCCAGGCCGTCCGGGCCCACATACTCATAGGTATCCACGCCCAGGATGTCCACGAATTCGTCACCGGGATAGCGGCTCATGTAGGCTTCCGGACCGCAATTCCCGTTGGGGGAATAACACCAATAGAGGTTTGTCAGGCCCCGTTCCTTGTTGAAATACAGCCAGGTGTGCCGATAAAGTTCCTGATACTCCTGCGCGCTGCAGAGGCGTCCACCCCACCAGAACCAGCTGCCCAGGTTTTCGTGCCAGGGACGGAAGATGATGGGAACATCCGGGCCGATGGAATCGATGAAATCGGCCGCACGCCGCAGCCAAAGATTGAATTCGGCCGCTTTCTCCCCGCCGGGAAGGATGGATTTCACCACCTGATCGGACGAAATGTCCCAGGCATCGCCACCCGTCAAGGGGTTCCGCGGGTGCCAGGAGAAGGTGACCACGCCGCCACGCTGCGCATGCAACTGCGCAGCCTTGCGCATAAGGCCGAAAGGAACGCCGTCCAGGTTGCAGGAATCGGCCAGCTCGATGCCGCCCAGGTCGAAGCCCATGAGCATGGGATACCGTCCGGCAACATCCTTGATGTCGGAACGGTCCAAGGGATCGGCCTCCCAATCCTCCACTTTCCAGGCGTGACCATATACCAGATCGTCCTGGTGGCCATAGGCAATCCGGCCGTTGTTCACCCAGGCATACAGGCGCTGTGTGAGACGGTCCTTCGAAGTTTCCACCGGTTCGCCGCTACCGCAACTGCTGCAAGCAAGTGCCAGGGCTGTTAAAAGCATGATCTTTTTCATCAGAATTTAGGTGCAGTGCTATAAACGTAATCCAGGGTGTAGCCTTCGGACTCTGTGTACCAGGCTTTCTTAATGAGATCCAGAATCTCTTTGCTGTTGCCGATAGGTTTTCCGGTGCCATGGTTCACGTAGCCATGTTTCTCCTTGCCGTCCCCTTCGGCGCCGTTGTCCCAGAGGAAGCAGGGCAGGCTGTAGGTTCTGGCTGCCTTGGTCACATACTCCATGTAGTACTTGTAGAAGGCCCAGGCACGGGTATCGCTCTTGGAACGCATGGAACAGCCGAATTCACCCAAATAGACGGGGATGTCCTGGCTGATATAGCGGGTATACAAATCACTGAAAACATCCCTGATCTGTTTCTCATTGTCGCCGGCCACCTTCTTGCCTTCGGCACCGGTATGTCCCCAATCGGAATACTGGGCGTCGCCGATGGTATAATCCGAAGGGTCGTAGCAATGGACCGAAACGGCAATCTTTTTAGCAGGGTCGTTCGGGATGGTCATATACTTGGTGAAGCCCGGGTTGGCGCAATAGGAAGGTACGCCCAGCCAACGGGTGGCATTGCTGCCACCAGTGGCGCGGACGGCATCCACAAACACCTGGTTCCACTCGTTCAGGATATTAGCCTGCTTAGTGGGGTTCTTCTTGAAATCATCGCTCCAGCCCCAGCCGCCGTCGTTGAGCTCGTTGAAGCTCTCCATCATGAGCCAGTCGTCGCCGCAATCGGCGAACTTGGTGGCAATCTGGGTCCATACGGCCTTGATTTCGGCCTTGATTTGGGTATTGAGCTCGCTGTTGTTGGCGGCATTCTTGATGTCCAGCCACTGGTAGGTGTTGTTCACCCCGTGATTCTCATCGTGATGGGTGTTGATAATCACCTTAAGGCCGGCGTTATGGGCAAAGCCCACCACCTCGTAGACGCGGTTCATCCAGGTGTCGTTGATCTTATAATCCGGAGCGGGGCCGATCATCTTGAGCCAGGAAATGGGAATGCGGACACTGGTGAAGCCCAATGCCTTCACACCGTCGAACGTAGCTTGCGTGGCTTTGTTGCCCTGCCAGGCTGTTTCGTCCGGATAACCTTCTTTGTCTCCCGCCCAGGAACCGTTGTAATAGGCGTCGAAATGGTTGCCCATGTTCCAGCCCAGGCCGAAGAAAGAGGCCAGGCCGTCCTTCTCCCCGGGTGTGGGAGGCTCCGGTTTTTCTGCCGCGGCCTGCGAAACTTTCAGCGTGGCCGAGGTGGCACCCGTAGCCTTGAAAGTAAGGGTGGTCTCACGGGCTTCATAGGCAGTATTGGCGGCCACGACGACGCTCACGGTCACCGTATAATCCTTGAGGGTTCCGCTGGTCACCGTTATCCAAGTGGGTTTCTCCACCTGCGGGACAAAGGGAGACTGAACGGTAATCTCGAAGGACTCCCCTTCCGCCTTGGCGGAAATGGCGGTTTGACTCAAGGTAATGGTTGTAGGGGCCTTGGGGGTAGGATCCGGCTGGGGCTCAGGATTCTCCTTTCCTCCACAGGAACACAGGATCGGTATCAGCACCGTCAGGGGCAACAAACAATGTTTCATGTATCTCATAGCTATCATTTTTTTAGCGAAGGCATTGATTCACGGGTGAGTACCCGGGACGAAGACATCAGGGATTTCCAATAAGTCTGGGTATTGAGGGAATAGGACTCCAGGTCCCAAGCCATAAACCAGTTCCAGCTTTCTCCGGCCAATAGGCATTTAGAGGGGTCCGGGATATTACCGCACTCACTCACCGTCACCAGCTTATGTCCGCCGGAGAGCGCCACGGCCGCCTTGTACTGACGCTCTTTTGCATCCGTATCATCGGCATAAATATCCACGCCCACCATATCTACCTGGTCATTGCCCGGGTACCAGGAGGCATAATCTTTCTCCGCTCCCACCGTGGCATCAAGTGTCCAAATCCAAATGAGGTTGTCCAGGCCGAACTCCCCTTCCAACTTATCCCGAAGCAGTTTCCAGAGCTGTTTGCAAGCATCGGCCCCACCGCGGCCCCACCAGAACCAGGCTCCGTTGGTGCCATAAACGTTGTAATTGCCGGCGGCTTCGTGCAGCGGGCGCCAAAGGACAGGAATACCCGCATCCTTCAGCAATTTCAGATAGCCGGCCACTTTTTCTATGTCCTGGAGAAGGAACTCGTTCTCCCAGGTGCCGGACGTAAGGGCGTTCGTTATGCTGAAGTTGGTCTTTTCACTGTAAAAACCATAGCCGTCGAAATTGCCCGCCTTCCCCTTCTCCCAGGCTTCCTTAGAAGTGGGGACGTTCCAGTGCCACATAAAGGAGACCAGGCCGTTGTTTTCCCACTGCTCCTTGGCAGCGGAAATGTCTCCGTAATTCACCTGCCAGCTCCAACCTTCCGGAGTAGGAGAATACTGCAGGAAAATGTAATCATAGCCGGCCAAGGCAGGATGCTTCCCCGTCATTGTAAACACCTGATTCACACGGTCGTTATTGTTGGCCGTTCCACCGGACTGCACGCCACTGAGCATTTTCTTCCCCGCTTGTTCCCTTAGGAAATCATACACGTTCACGGCCTGTTGGCAGGCTTTGGCATACGTCAGTTTCGCATCTGTTTCATCCGGCGTTTCCGGCTTTTCGGCCGCAGCCTGCGTCACTTTAAGGGTGGCCGAAGTGGCGCCAGTGGCCTTGAAGATAAGGGTGGCCTCGCGAGGCTCGTAATCCTTATTTTCGACCACTGTCACGGTCATCGAGACGTTATAATCCTTATCAACGGTTTGGCTGGCAGAAGTAACCGTTACCCAACTGGATTTCTCTACCTGCGGGACAAAGGGAGACTTTACGGTAATCTCGAAGGACTCCCCTTCCGCCTTGGCACTGAGCGAGGATACGCTCAAAGTAATGGCCGTAGGCGCTTTGGGAATGGAATCCGGGATGGGTTCAGGATTGTCCTTCCCTCCACAGCCCCATAAGAGGGCCAGGGCGGCGAAGGATGATATGAGGAGGAATCTCTTCATAAAGGGAACCCGGAGGGGCGGTCGGGCCCCTCCGGATTAAAAACGATGGACTATTGGAAGGTCAGCTGGTTCACCACCAGGTTCTTACCCTGGACGATGAGTGCAAATCCCCACCAAGCCTTGGTTGTGAGGGCCGTGTAGGCGTTTCCTTCGGCAATGAAGGAAACATAACCCTTGGAGGCTGCCTCGGGAGAATTCTCGTTATTCCACTGGACACCGTTAGGAGTTACATAACTCATGCTACCCCAGTGGCCGTCGAATATCTGGATGGACCAGTCCTCCGGATCGTTGGGAGTAAAGTAAATACGTACCTCGGCTCCTTCGGGCATTTCGGCATTCACCCAGTCGTCTTCACCACCCAGTTCAAGGTTCAGGGCATAGTCTCCAGTATTTGCGCTGGGACCTTCCCAAACCACAGTTTCAGTGGCGCCGAAGTGGATGACGGACACGCCCGTCATGATGACGCTTTCACCCTGGACCACGAAGATACCGCCCCAGCCCTGAGGAATGGTAAGTGTGCCGATGTTAGCATCGGTGACTTCAATCGGGTAGTACAGGGCGCCAGGTTCGGTGTTTTCTGCGGTGACCTTGGCGAGCTGGCCGTCCCAGTGGCCGCCAAAGACTTCAAACTGCCACCAGTCGGCGTACGGGGTGTAGTAGATGCGAACGATGTCGCCCACCACTACGTTGCCGTCGAGTGCGCCGTCGCCACCCAGGTAAGGCTGGTTGCTCCAGTTGCCCAGGTCTTCAGAGCCTTCCCAGTAGAAGGTTTCCGTGTAAGGAGCGGTAACCTCGAAGGGTATGGGCCAGGTGAGCGTGGTGTCGTCGGTGAGCACCAGATTCAGACGATAGACGCCGGGACCTACGCCTTCAGGAAGGGCGAAGGCCATCGCATCATCGGAATGGACGGAGTAGTCCACCACCTTCCTGCCCTTGACGTAAACCTGCTCAATCTTGAGGAGATTCTTACCGGTTAAGGAAACACTCTTGCCCATGGAATACGACTGGCTGTCGAAGGTAATGTCTACGGCCATATCGTAGGTAATCTCAATAGGATAGGTAGCCGTGGTGTAACCGGCTGCGGAAGTGAAGGTGATGGGACCGGTGTAAGCCTGCTCGGGGAGCTTGACGTTTACATCGGTGAAGCCCAACTCGTCGGTAACCAGTTCATATTCGCAAGGGATGAGGCCGTGATCCTTGTCACCGATGGTAACATCGGTAACCAGGTCAAGATCAAGACCTTCCACAAGCACAACCGTCTCACCGGCCACGTACTCGTCAAAGTGCTCCCAAGCCAGGATTTCAGGCTTGACCACCTCGATGTCCTCGCTGAAGACTTGCTTGCCGGATGCCAGGGTTACGGTAATGGCACCGTCCTGGGCGTCAGCGGGAACAATGGCAATGATCTTTTCCTCGCTCAGATACCAGGAGGTATCATCGGCATTTTTAAAAGAGAGCGTGGAAACCAGATCCAGGTCGGTTCCGGAGATTTCCACCTGGGTGCCGGCCTTGTAGCGCTGGTCTTCGGCAAGGGACTTCACGGTGAGGTCCCGTACGGTCACGGTCTCAATCTCACCGGCATCGAAGGTAACGTCGGCATAGGTGGTGAGAATAATGTTACCGTCGGTAGCCTCAGGAGGCAGGTTGAAGGTAATCCAGTCGGCCGCTCTGCCGCACACGAACTTCACGTCGGAAGCCTGGGGCAGATCAACCCTCTTGATCATATCCAGGTGCTCGCCTTCCACTTTAATCACATCACCGCTCTTATAGATGGCCTTTTCGGCCTTCACAACGGTAGGATTGCCTACCACCAGATCCGTGGCGGAATAAATGTGGTTGGGGATGGTGTTCTCGTCCTCGATCTCATTCACATCGGAAAGGATGACCGGGCCGGTGATGGCATTGGCGGGAACAGCCACCTTGAGTTCGTGGCGGGACTGGCTCTCGAATTCGGTGACCATAGCATCGGTACCGGTAAAGATAATCATCTTCACATCGTTCAGGTATTCACCCTTGATGGTAAGGATGTCACCAGAGAGAACCTGGGCGGGAGCGATGGATTCCACTTCGATGGGTTCGGTGAAGGTAAGGTCGGCGAAGGATTTGCGGGTTACGCCATCCTTGCCTACGATGGTAACAGGACCCACTTCGGGACCCTCCAGCGGGACCAGCAGACGGATTTCACCGGGGGTACCGGATTTCACCACCTGGATATCGGTCACCGAAACGCCGCCGGCAAAGCGGACTTCCGTAACCTGCTCCAGGTTGCTGCCCAGAATCCGGAGCTCACCACCCCGCATCACGGGATTCGGAGCCAGCGCGCTGAAGCGGATACCGTCGCCGTACGGGTTGGTGTCCAGCTCCTTCTTGGCGCAACCGGAGAGCAAAAGAGCAAGTGCTGCTAATACGGTATATGTAAAAATCTTTTTCATAATGCACGTCATTTATTTGATGGGAACAGCACGGATGTTGTCAATCTTGATAATAGGCTGGCAAGCAGTACCCGTGACGCCGCCACTCCACACGAAGATGGTAAGGGACGTGAAGGTTTCGGGCTTAATATCGTAGGAATTGGACGTACCGTTGGAATTGTACACAAACGAGGTGTAAGGCAAGGTAACGGTTATCCACTTGTCACCGGTATCGTAGGAGCCGGAGGCCTTCCAAGGGATATAGAGGGCGCGGGGAGCCTGAGGTTTGCCATCGCCGCTGATGAACATGTTGTTGGCACCGGCCGTAACATTGCCGTAGATATCCACCACACCTTCACCACCACCGGTTACCAGATCCACGCCGGCTACGATGACCTGCATGGCACCGGACTTCCAAGGATTGGAACTGGGGATGAACATCTCGAACTTGAGCGCCATGTTCTTCCACTCGCTGAAATTGGCATAATCCGTCAGACGGGGGCTGTCGGCATAGGTCACAGGGTCGTCCCAGTCACCGGGCCAGTACTCGAAGGAGAAGTTGGCGTCGTTCCAGCCGCCTTCCTCATCCAGGGTGACCGTAGGATCTCCCAGACGGAGGAAGTTGCCGCTGAGGGCGGTTTCGTCGGTTTCAATCACCTGTGCGTGCCAGCCGTGGTTGGCCGGGTGCGGATCGGTGTCGAAGTTGAACAGCATACCGCGGGTATCCTTGTACATAAACGTGGACTGGGCGGTACCGGATTCGGTGGTCACCTTGATCTTGCCGGACTGAGCGCCGCCGGGCACAGTCAGCTCAATGGAACTTCCGTTGGAAGTAGCAATCTCAATGGGATCCACACCGGGGAACTGGACCGACAGCGGAGCAAAGAGATAGGAACCGCTGATGGTGACCTTCTCTCCGGCAGGGGCCCATTCGTTGGACATGGCATCCACCTTGGGAGCCGGAGGCAGCACCTTGAAGTCGTACAGCACTACGGTACTGTCGCGGGTAATCAGGTGCATCTTGTCGTCCTGGACGGTGGGCAGGTTCTTCGGAACCGCCACCACTATGGTGTGGGCGGTCATATAACTGGTATTCAGGACGGCCGGCTGGTCGTTGAAGTAGATATCGTGAATACTGGTGAGATTATCACCCACGATGCAGATGGTCTCCTCCATATTGGCCTGGGTAATGGCCACATCCCTGTCGGCGTAGCGGACAAAGTGCACGGTGGGAACACCCTTGGTCTCCTTGAAGCGATCCGGATAATCCAATGCCGTGCAAGAGGCAAGAAGGGCCAGGCCCAGCAGGATACCTGTATATTTTGTCATTGCTTTCATGGATTCAGGAATTAAAAGTCATATTTAAACGTTTCGCGCACATCCACGTGGACAGGTTGGGCGTCGGAACCCACATTGGGGTTCATCACCACATCTTCGGTGGGGAAAGGTACGGTGAACATAGAAGGCTTCACATCGGTGAGTTCATCGGAAGGATTGTAAACGATGACGCTCTTGTCCCAAGGATGGGCGCCGGGGCCGGCATAATTGCCTTCATCGTCAATTACATAGTCTTTATACACACCGGAAATGCCATCCCAGTGGGAGCGGCGCTGAGCCTTGAGCTCGGCGATACAGCCATTCACGTCATAGTAGGAACGACGCACATAGTCGTACCAGTTATCGCCCTCCATAGCCAGTTCCAGACGACGCTCTTTCCAGATGTCGTTGATGGTGATGGAAGTATAGGGCTTGGCGTGGGCACGGGCGCGAACGATATTCACATATTCCAGGGCGGCGTTGGTATTACCGGTAAGGAAGGAAGCCTCGGCGTAGATCAGGTACACATCGGCCAGACGCAGGATGTGCGTGGGAAGCTGATAGGTCATACGACCGGCGCTCACGCCCAGGGCCGACTGGTGGTCCGAACCGCAACCGAACAGATGCTTCACATAATTACCGCCGCTCTGGCAGCACCACTGCTTGTTGGAACCGTTCTTTTCCAGGCCGGTGGGATAATAGGTGTCGTCGAAGAAGAAGCGGTAGAAGTCGAAACCGCCCTTGTCCACCCAGAAATACGGGAGATAGTCGCCGAACATCAGGATGGTGGCAGCGCGACGGTCGTCCGTCTCCACGCGGTAAATGGGCTCTTCATCGGCCGATACGCCGAACAGGTCCATCAGGTCCACGCTGGGGCCTTTCCAGTCACCCCAGATGTCGCCGAATTCGCTGAAACCGGTCAGACCTACGTCGCTCTGGATGGAGTTCTGGGCTGTCCAGTTGCCGGAAGTGGAGGTCCACTGCCAGGAGAACAGATTTTCGCCGGTCTGCTGGAACACGGTAGGGCTCAGACGGAAGATGTCGGAGTACTTGGGAGTGAGGGTGCGGCCGGAGTTGTCGATCACGTCCTTGGCATACTTGGCGGCGGCGGCCAGATCCCCGCTGTTCAGGGAACCGGAGACACCGGCCTTGGCCAGATAAACCTTGGCCAGAAGACCTTCGGCGGCATAGTAATCAATACGGTTGTACTTGCCGATATTCGGGTCCTTGGGGAGAAGTTCCATCGCCTTTTCAAGGGTCATGATGACGTACTCGTAGACATCGGCCTTCTCCACCTTATACTGTTCGTTGTAGGTGGCTTCCTTAATCACCTCGGTGTTGTTGTGGATGATGGGGACGTCACCGAAGGTGCGCACCAGCATGAAGTAGGCCATGGCCTTCCAGGCCAGGGCTTCGCCGATGGCCTTGTTCTTGACGGCTTGGGAGGCAGTGCCCGTGGAGTTGAGGATGTTGTTGATGACGGTGTTGCACTGGGCGTTCACGGCCCAGAGAGAGTAGGACATGTTCTTAAGGTCCGCATCCGTACCGTTCACCGTAAGGGTGGAATAAGCGTTGTTGCCCTGATACACGTTGCCGCACATGGTTTCGGAGCCATAGATGTAGAAACGGATGATATCGTACCACGGGGAGTTGTACAGGTAGTTCACGGACTGCTCTACCTGCTGGTCGTTCTGGTAGTAGTTCGCGGTGGTGTAGCTGTCCTCGGCCGGACGGTCCAGGAACTTCGCGCAGGAAGCACTTACAAGAACGACGGCAACTGCTGTGAGAATATATTTCAAAGTATTTTTCATTTTGCTGTCCTCCATTTTAGAAAGTGATGTTTACGCCGAAGGAACAGGTCATCGGGGAAGGATAACGGCCGTTATCCACGCCGAAGGTGAGACCGGAAGAATCCTGCGTGGAAGCACCCACTTCAGGATCGTAGCCCGTATACTTGGTGAAAGTATAGAGGTTCTGGATGTTGCAGTACACGCGGATGTTGTCGATCTTGGCCCGGGTGAGCAGGCTCTTCGGGAAGTTGTAACCCAAAGTGATGTTCTTGATGCGCAGATAGGAACCATCTTCCACGTAACGGTCACTCAGGCGGTCGTTGTCGTTGGGGTCGGCGATGGTGGGACGCGGGGTCTTGGTGTCCGGGTTGGCAACGCGGACATTGGTGACATCCCACAGCCAGCTTTCGCCGGCAGGATACTGCTTGTTGGGATCGATGGCTTCCAGACGGGCACGGTCCTGGATGCTCACGTGCTGGTTGGTCCAGACGCTGTTCATGTGAACCAGACCGTTGTAGCCCTGACCCATCATGTTGTAGTTGAGCACTTTGTTACCTACGGAACCATTGAGGAAGATGCTCAGGTCCACGTTCTTGTAACGGAAGGTGTTGGTCCAGCCGAAGGTGAACAGCGGAAGCGGGGAACCGATGTTGGTACGGTCCAGCTCGTTGATCTTGCCGTCCTTGTTCACATCCTCGAACTTGAGGTCGCCGGGCCAGACGGTGGTATTGCGATTGAACACGCCGTCCTCGGGGAATTTTTCGGCCTTCGGGGAATTCATGATGTCGTCGAAGTCCTTGTACACGCCCACAACCTTATAACCATAGAAATTATAGAGGGATTGGCCGATCTCGGTAACGGACACGATATCGTTCCACTGACCGTAACCTACCAGCTGGGCATTGGCACTGCCGTCCAGCGCGATGAGCTTGTTCTGGTTGAAGGAAATCTGGAAGTTGCTGTCCCAGTTGAAGTCCTTGACGTCGACGGGGTGCGTGTCCAGGGTGATTTCAATACCGCGGTTGCGGATGGTACCGTAGTTACCCTTAGGAGCGGCCAGGGCGGAAGAACCGTTACCCTGGGTACCCATATAGGAAGGAAGGGTCATGGACATGAGCATATCGGAGGACAGCTTCTGGTACAGGTCCACGGTGAGGTTCAGGCGGTTCTGGAAGAAGTTCAAATCCAAACCGATGTTGATTTGCTCCTGCTTCTCCCAGTGGATACCGGTGTTGGAGATGTTGGCGGGACGCTGGCTGTCGCCCAGGGCCGACGGCATCTTGCTCATACCGGATTCCCAGGCGCCGGAGCCGATGTTGGCGTTACCGGTCTGACCCCAGCCCAGACGGATCTTACCGTCGGTGAGGACGTTCTTCCAGGAAGAAGGATAGAACTTTTCGTTGGTGAAACGCCAGCTGCCTGCTACGGAATGGAAACCTGCCCAACGGTTATCGGGACCGAAGTTGGAGGAACCATCGTAACGGAAGGTATAGGTGAGCAGGTAACGGTTGTCGTAGTTATAGGTCTCACGGGTGAAGAACGAAGCCATGGCGCTGCTGCCGAAGCCGCCGCCCACATTGGGCGTGCCGGTGGCCAGGCGGATGTTATGGATTTCGTCGGAGGGAAGATCCGTGTTGTTGGCGCTCAGATAGCTCCAGCGGGATTCCCAGGCTTCCTGACCCACCATGGCGGTAATGCTGTGCTTACCGAAAGTATTGGAGTAGGTAAGGTAGTTCTTGACAGACCAGTAAGTGCTGGAATTGCGCTGCTGGCTCACGGAGTTGGAGCCCTGTTGGAAAGTGCCCAGTGTAATCTTGGGCTTATAGGTATCGGCCTGCGAAGCGCTGATGTCGAAACCGAACTCACTGCGGAACACAAAGTGCTTGATGGGAGTGAGTTCTGCGAAGAGATTACCGGTGAGTTTCTGGCGCTTCAGGAGGTTCTCATTATACATGGCCATGGCCACCGGGTTGCGGGTGGTATAACCTTCACGGACCACGGTGGAGTAGTTGCCGTCGATGTCATACACGGGGATGTCCGGCAGGGAGGACAGGGAGTAGAAGATCACACCTTCCTGACCATCGGCCAGTTTCAGGTTGTCGTGGGTGAGCGCATAAGTGGCATTCACACCCAGTTTGAGCCACTCCTTGAGTTGGGCGTCCAGGTTGGTACGGACGCTCAGACGGTCGAAGTTGGAACCGATGATGGTACCTTCCTGGTTCATATAGGAACCGGAAACATAGTACTGGATCTTCTCGGAACCACCGGTGGCGCTTATCTGGTGCTGGTGCTGGATGGCGGTGCGGAACACCTCGTCCTGCCAGTTGGTACCCTTGCCCAGGATGGAAGGATCGGCATAGAGGGGGTTGGCCTCCACCTCGCCCAGGCTGACCATATCGTTGTAGTACTCTGCGAACTGGCGCAGATTCATCATCTGGATGCGGCTGGTCTGGCGGGAAAGGGCGAACATGCCGTCATAGGAGAACTTGGCGTCGCCGGCCTTACCGTGCTTGGTGGTGATGAGCACCACACCGTTAGCACCCTGTGCACCGTAGATGGCGGTGGCCGATGCATCCTTCAGGATTTCCATGCTCACGATATCGGCCGGGTTGATGGTGGACAGCGGGGAGATGGTGGACACCTTACCGTTACCCAGGGCGTCGCCCAGACCGAAGTCGGCGCCGGAATTACCGCCACCCTGGACGATGACACCGTCGATGACGTACAGGGGTTCGGCGTTGGCGTTCACCGTAGCCTGACCACGCACGCGGATGGAGGAGCTGGAGCCCGGCGCACCGGAAGTCTGCACAGCGCTCACACCAGCGGCACGTCCCTGCAGGGACTGGTCCAGGTTGGTGATGATGGAACCTTTCAGGTCTTCCTCCTTCATGGAGACGGAGGCGCCGGAGAGGTCGCTTCGTTTCATGACACCGTAACCCACGACGACTACCTCGTCCAGGAATTGGGTGTCTTCCTTCAGGAGCACGTTGATGACAGACTGGCTGCCCACCACGATTTCCTGCGTTGCATAGCCGATGGAAGAGAACACGAGCGTAGCGCCGGGCTTCACCGTGATCTCGTAGTTTCCATCAAGGTCTGTGATGACACCGTTGGAGGTGCCCTTCTCCACGACAGACACGCCGATTGCCGGTCCCAGGTCGTCCGAGACTGTACCCTTCACCTTATTCTGCGCGAACAAGGCGGTGGTGGCGAGGAGTGCCAGCATGAAGGTCACAAATTTTTGTTTCATGCTACTTGGTTTTGGTTAATAATATTATTGGTATAGATTATCAATTGCTTCCTTGATAATTTCAATAGTGGTGTCCGTGCAGTAAACTCCGTTAAGGCCCTGGGCCTCCTGGGCCGGGTCTCCGGTATAGGGGTCTCCGCTTTCCCATTGCTCGTGCAGGGGCTGCGCAAAGCCGCTCCAGCCCCAAAAGTTCACCCCTTGGAGGGTTTTGCCCACCTGGGAGAACAGGTAGCGGTAATAGCCGTCGCGGCCCTGGGTTCTGGCTTCCTGGCTGGGAGAAAAACCGTCGCGGGGGTAGCCGAACTCTTCGCACACGATGGGCTGTCCCAGCTTTTGGGCCAGGGCCGTGTGCAGGCCGATATAAGCTTCCGTCTTGGCGATGGCCTGCGGGAGGTCTTCCACCAGGCTTTCCGGCCGGGCCCAGCTCCAGTTATAGGGCCAGATGTGAATGGTCATATAGTCGATGCCGGGGATGGAGCAGACACGCTCCAGGAGGGCGGGATCGTTCTCACAGCCCCACTCCCCTTCACTGCCGGTGGAAAGCAGGTGGTTGGGATCCAGTTCCTTGATGATGCGGGCGGCTTCGGTGAGCCAGCCGATGAAACCGTCCTGGATTTCCTTCTCTGAGGAGAAACAACGGGGTTCGTTGCCGATTTGCCAGGCGAAGATGGCCGGGTCTTCCTTATAAGGCTTGCCGGTAAGGCTGTTGGTACGGCCCACGATGGTGCGCACGTGATTATAGAACAGTTCCTGAGCCTCCTTGCAGGTTTGGAACTTGCGCATCTGCTGCATGAAAGGCCAGTAGCCGGCCTCCAGCGGAATCAATGCCTTTTCTCCGGTAGCCCACTCCAGGTACTGACCGTAACCGCCGCTCCATTCCCAGGAGTTGTTCATATACAGCACCGCCTGCATATTCCGTTTGCCCAGTTCCACCAGGAAACGATCCAGACCCACCAACAGGGTGTCATTGTATACGCCCGGGGCTTTCTGGAGCGTGGGTTTCACGCGGGAGAAGACGCCATCCGGGCCATCGGCCCCCACCAATACGCGGAGGTTGTCGATGCCCAGCGCATGCAGCTGGTCCAGTTCGCTGACCAGGCGGTCCATATCCCCGCCCTGTCCATCGGAGGCCAGGATGGGTCCGTACCAGAAATTGGTGCCCACATAGCGGTACGGCTTGCCGTCTTTCACAAACGAACCGTCCTTTACGCTAACAAAGGAAGTTTCTGCTGTACAAGAAATGACGCCCAGGGCAAGACACGCCCCAAGCAAAGTTTTAAGTGTTGATTTCATTATGTTGGCCGACATAACTATTGTACATTGCAAATGTACGGTATTGCCCGGGAGCAACAAAATGAAAAATTGACCAAATCTAATACTTTTTTGACATAGCCCAAAAAGTACCTGATTATCTTACGACTGGGGGCCTAATCCCCCAGACCCCCTGGGTCGGCCTTCGGCCTCCGGATCTTCGATTATACGTATACACGGTTTTTGGTGAACAGGGCCCGGAAATCCCGGGGTGTATACCCTCTCCGCGCCTTGAAACTGCGATTGAAATTGGAGAGGTTGTTGAAGCCGCAGGCATAGCAGATTTCACTGATGCTGGTGGTGGTGTCCACCAACATACGGGCGGCGTTGCCCAGCCGGATGTCTATGATGTAGTCCATAAGCGTCCGGGTGGTATGCTGCTTGAAAAAACGGCTGAAAGCGCTGGGGGCCATCCCCACCAGAGAAGCCAGATCCTCCAGGCGCAGCGGTTCCGCGTAATGAACTGAAATATAATCTTTTACCTTTGAAACCCGCCGACTCTCCCGCCGTTCCGCGTGTTGGGCGAAAGCCGATGAGGCCAGGGTGCGGGCGTGGTCGTCCAGAGACAGCTCGTTCAGGATCTTGAGCATCGTAAGAAACTGCTCGAAACGCTCTTCCAGGGAGGCGATGTCGTTTAGGAAACCATACACCCGCATAATGGCGGGCATAGAAAAAGTAAGGCCCAGGCTGGCCCGTTCAAACATCCTGCGGATGGAGGCGAACTGATTGCGCGCCAAAAGCTGGTTGTCCAGGAGGTTCGAAGAAAACTGGATGGTGATTTCCCGCACGTCCGGTTCGCTGCAGTTGCCCTGCTGCCACGCATGCACCAGCCCCTCCCCTGCAATCAGGGTCAGTTCATACTCGCCGATTTCCTCGATACTGTCCCCTACAACACGCTGTACGCCCTTTCCGTGCTCAACAAAATTGAGTTCAAAACAGTCGTGACTGTGAATAGGATACAGAAATTCGCTCTTGTGACGGTCCACAATATAGAAGCAATCCTTATCCGTAATGGGCGGACTTTCCCGGAGCACGTTACTCATCTTTCAGTACACTTTTTTGCAAAGATAGTATTAATAAAAGGAATTTTATAACTATCCCTGCATTTTTGATACTATTTCAACATTATTTCTCTATTTGTCAAAATCTCCGTACCTTTGAAAAAACCATCCGACAATGAAACTTCCTGTCCTCGCAGCCGCCCTTCTGGTGGCACTTCCCCTCACAGCCCAAATCCGGAAAGCCAAAACACAGGTTCCTCCCATCGTTGTTCCGCCCGCCGTGGAGCGGCAGGTGGTGGCCGTGGAAACGGACAATAGCGCCCTGGTGCTGCTGGTGGAGGAAAACGGCCAGGTGTTTACCGCCCATTACGGTCCCCGTGTGGAGGCTCCGGAGCAGTTTATAGGCGCCCGCGGGAAAGGAGAAGACTACAACGTCTGCGACGGCCTGGCCTACCCCGCCACCGGCGGCCGCTTCGTGGGCGAACCCGCCCTGCAGGTAAAATATGCCGACGGCACCCACAATACGGAGCTTTCCTTCACCGGGACCACTACTACGCAGCGGGGAAACTGCATTTCCACGGAAGTGCAGCTCCTGGACTATGTGACCCAGTTGCAGGTGAAACTGGTGTACGACGCCTACCCCCGGGAGGACGTCATCGCCCAGCACGTGGAAATCCTCAACGGCGGGAAAAAGCCCGTGGAATTGCTCAACTATGCATCGGCCGCCCTGTATGTGGATGCCGATGAGTACCTCCTCACCCACTTCTGGGGTGCCTGGGCGGCCGAAATGCAGTTGGAGCACGAACGGCTGGGCCACGATATGAAGGTGATCGAAAGCCGCCGCGGCGTGCAGGCCACCCAGGGGAACAATCCGTCCTTCCTCCTGAGTCTTAATACCAGTGATTTCAGTGAAACCAGCGGCGAAGTCATCGCCGGAGCCTTGGCCTGGAGCGGCAATTTCCGCCTAAGTTTCGACCGCGACAGCGGTGGACGGCTCAGTATCCTGGGTGGCATCAGCCCCTTTGCCAGCGCCTATCCGCTGGGAGCGGGCGAACGTTTCATCACGCCGGAAATGATCTTTACCTGGTCGGCCAACGGCGCCGGCGGAGCCTCCCGTAACCTGCATCGCTGGGCCCGCCAATACAGCGTGTACGACGGCGGAAACGTAAATCCCACCCTCCTGAACAGCTGGGAAGGTGCCTACTTCAACTTCACCACCGAAACGCTCCTGCGTATGATGGACGACGCCGCCGGCATGGGCCTGGAGATGTTCGTGTTGGACGATGGCTGGTTCGGCAACAAGTTCCCGCGCAACGGGGACAAGGCCGGCCTGGGAGACTGGGAAGTGAATAGCGCCAAACTGCCGGAAGGCATTGAATACCTGGCCTCTTATGCCCATTCCAAGGGGCTGAAATTCGGGATCTGGATAGAACCGGAGATGGTGAATCCCCAGTCGGAACTCGCGCACGCCCATATGGACTGGGTGGTCCAGAGCCCCGGACGGGAAGTGTATCAGGGCCGGAACCAGTGGGTGCTGGACCTCTCGAACCCCGCCGTGCAGGACTTTGTCTTCGGCATTTTCGACCGTACCATGCAGCTGGCCCCGGGCATTGACTACATCAAATGGGACTGCAACCGCGTGATCCAGAGTTTCGGCAGCCCGTATCTGGGCACGGAACAGGACCGCTTCTTCGTGGAGTACTGCCAGGGCCTCTACAGCGTAATGCAGCGCATCCGGGATAAGTATCCCCGCGTGATGATCCAGTGCTGTTCTTCCGGCGGCGGGCGGGTGGACTACGGCGCCCTGCGCTACTGCAACGAGATCTGGACCAGCGACAATACCGACGCCCTCTCCCGCGCGTCCATCCAATACGCCACCAGCCTCATCTACCCCGCCTGCGTGATGGCTTCGCACGTATCGGCCGTCCCCAACCACCAGACGGGCAATGTCACGCCGCTCAAATTCCGCTTCGATATGGCCTGTTCCGGCCGCCTGGGTATGGAGTTGCAGCCCCGCACCCTTTCGGCCGATGAAAAGGCCCTGGCCCAACGCTGCATCGGCTCGTACAAGGCCTACCGGGACCTGGTGTTCAGCGGAGACCTGTATCGGCTGGCCTCCCCCTGCGACGGTAGCTATTACGGACTTATGTACGTATCTCCGGACCGCTCCCGCGCCGTGGTCTTTACCTATTGTCTTCAGTATGAATCCCGTAACGTAGGCGGCAAGGTTTTCCGCCTGCAGGGTCTGGACCCCGCCCGTACCTATCAGGTGGTAGAGCAGAACGTAGACCGTTCCTGCTGGTGGGGCAACGGACAGACCTTCACCGGCGACTTCCTCATGGGCGGCGGCTTCAATCCCCGCCTCCCCCAGCTGTACTCCTCGGCCGTCTTTGTCCTCGAAGCCCAGTAGTATCAATAGCTGGTCTGGCGCGAGATATTCAACTGTTGGATTTTGTAAGGGTCACCGGCCGATGAAGTGGCATAGATGGTGACCTGGAACAGTTCCCCGCCGGCATTGAGCAGGCCGATCATATATTTTTTATTGGCTTCCGAAGCTTTATGGGTAACGGTGAAGGAACGCGGCGTATAGGAATCGAAGAAATTACGGAGAATTTCGCGGGCCTGTTTCTTGGAACAACTTCGGGAAGAGGAGATGATGGTGACGTCCAGATTATCGGCAAACCAAGTAGAGAGAGAGGCGGCATCTCCGGCGGCGAGGTATTTGGTGATGGAAGAAAATACCGAAAAACCGTCATCCTGGGCTTGTGGCAGGCTTTGGGTGTTGCTGGTATAGAAAGACTGGGCCCCTACCGGGACGCTGCAGCACAGCAAGACAACTGCCAACAGAATATGGAACGCTTTTTTCATCCGGTCCTATATCTTGCAAATTCCGCGCCGAATTGTTATTTTTGCATACAATGAACCTGACTTTGTTGACGGTCGGCAAAACCGATGTGAAATGGGTGAAGGAAGGCCTGGATCTGTATGCGTCCCGGCTGTCCCATTATGTCCCCTTCACCCTCACGGAAATCCCGGAGCTGAAGAAAGTTTCGGCCCTGAGCCGTCAGCAAATCATGCAGAAGGAGGGGGAACTCATCCTGAAGCATCTGACACCCGGAGACCACCTGATCCTGCTGGACGAACACGGCCGGGAATTCCGCTCGCTGGAGTTTGCCGATTATGTGGAACACCTGCTTTCCATGGGCGGGAAGAACCTGGTTTTTGTGGTGGGCGGCGCCTATGGTTTCTCCGATGCCGTCTATGCACGGGCCCACAGCAAGATCTCCCTTTCCAGAATGACCTTCTCGCATCAGATGGTGCGCATCATTTTTGCAGAGCAACTGTACCGGGCGTTCACCATCTTAAAGGGAGAGCCCTACCATCATGAATAAAAAGAACTTCATACGGCACTGGGTGTCCGTGGCGCTGATGGCGGCGGCCGCGCTGGCCCTGATGGCTTCCCTCTTTTCCGGAACCGGCCGGTCCGATGTAGAATCGGCCGCACTGGAACTGGGCCAGAAGGTGGAAAAGCGCATGCACGTGCTGGACCGTTATGTTGAAAAAGCCCTGGAAGGCGACGTCAGCCAGTGGATGGACCTGGAAAAACTGCCCGAAGACATGGTGGTTTACCGCTATGTGGAAGACACCCTCCAGAGTTGGGTCAACCAGTTTCCCATCCGCAACGACGACATCCGTCCCCAGACCCTGGTACAGCGTCTGGGCGATACCCGCAGCAATTACGTTTCCCCCTTGCGGGACGTTACCGAGCAGGTATCCTTCGTGAACCACGGATCCCGCTGGTTCCTGGAAAAGAAAGTGGAAGGGAAAGGCTGCTTTGTCATTGCCGGTCTGGAGATTGTCAACGAACTGCAGGCCGGTTCCCTGAACGGCATCAACCGCCATTTCCGGGTGGATCAGCGCTATTCCGTCCGCCCTTTATCGGCCGGCGTGGGCGCATCGGTGGTGGTGGGCGGCGTCCCCCTGTTCAAGCTCACGGCCGAGAGCATCGCCGAACCCACGCAGCGCCATTCGGCCTTCCTCTGGCTGGCTATGGCCCTGCTGTTCTCGGGGTTGCTGTTGTTCCTGTCGGTCCACCCCAGCCGCTTGGCAATGGGGGTAGTGATGCTCATCCAGGGTGGCGCACTGGTTTGGATGTACTTTTACGGGCGACATCTGAGCCCTTCCTCGCAGCTGTTCTCACCGTTGTTGTATGCCGACGGCCCCATGCTTTACTCGCTGGGTGCCGTCATCATCGTGAACTTGGCCATCACGCTGCTGGTTCTGGACTTATATCTGGTTCGCTGGACACTCCTGAAGGGCATCCGCCGATGGAATTCCCGCTGGAAGCAGATAATCCCGGCCGTCATTTTGTTCCTGGGAGCGGTAGCCATCGCCCTCCACATCCACTTCACGTTCCGAAGCATCACGGTGAACTCCAGCATCACGCTGGAGCTGTACAAAATCACCCTTGTAACCGGGTACAGTGCCATTGTGTACCTGTCTTTCCTGGCACTTTCCCTTACCCTCCCGCTTATTTTCCAGATGCTTTCGCCACTGGTGCGTTCGCTCACCGGCATACGCTACGACGTCTTCTCCATCAACGGCCGTATCACCTACGCCGTGCTGGTGGGCGTCTACTTCGTGCTGGCGTCCTCCACCTGGGGCTTTGAAAAAGAGCAGCACCGGGTGGACGTCTGGGCCAACCGCCTGGCCATGGACCGCGACATTGCGCTGGAAATCCAACTCCGGAGCGCGGAGAACGCCATCCAGGCCGACCAGGTGATTGGTGCCTTGTCAGTGCTGGACGGCGGAATCGACATTATCCGGAACCGTCTGATTAACAACTACATGGGCCGTATTGCACAGGATTACGACATTACCGTGCTGCTGCCCGGCGACGATTTCGGCAACAATAGCTATTTCCAGGAACGCATCCGCGGCGGGGTGCGGCTGGAGGAGAATTCGCATTTCTTCTACAACCCTTCCAGCGCCGGACGCGCCTCCTATACCGGTTTGTTCTCCTATTATGTGAGGGACTACGGCGCCACCAGCGTGCTGGTGATGGTGGAATCCAAGCACAACCGGGAAGACCGCGGTTATCTGAGCCTGCTGGGCATTGCGGAACCTGGACGCGTATCGCTTCCTCCCGTCTATTCCTGGGCCAAATATGCCGATAACCGGCTGGTCCAGTACAAAGGACTGTACCCCTACCCCACCATCCTCACCGGCCCCATCCAGGAATACGCCCAGTCGCCGGGCCAGCGTCATCTGGACATGGAAGGATGGTGCCATTTCATCCACACCGTCTCGGAAGACGAAGTGGTGGTGATTTCCCGTCCCAGCACCGAATGGCTGTATTACGTGGTGGAAGGCGTCCTCTTCGCCATCCTGGCCTTCCTGCTCCTGTCGGCCCTTACGAGGCGCAAACGCAGTGGCGGGGAGCGGCGATATTACCAGACCCGTATCAGCATGTTGATCTATATCTCCCTCATCCTCACCCTGGTGGCTATGGCGGGATTCAGCGTCTGGTTTGTGTACAAGCGGAACAACGCCGATATGGAGAGCATCATGACGGCGCGCATCAACTCCCTCCAGTCCATGCTGCAGGAACGCCTGCGGCAGTTGAACAGTCCAACGGATGTGCGTGCCTCTGAAGTGGTATCGGCCGTAGAAGGGGTGGGCAACAACCTCAAATGCGACATTTCCCTCTTCGATCTGGCCGGCAGCGTGGTTATGAGCACCACTCCGGAAGTATACGACCGTATGCTGCTGGGGCATCGGCTGGAAGACAACGCCTACAAACAGATCATGTACGAACACAAGCGCTTCTACTTACATAAGGAGCGCGTGGGCAGGCGAAGCTATTACGCCCTTTATGCGCCTGTGATGAACAGCGGAGGTCACCTGGTGGCCATTGTCTCTTCCCCGTTCACCGACATCACGCACGATCTGGAAAGCGAGGCCATCCTGCATATCGCCACGGTCATCACCATCTTCCTGCTGCTCCTGCTGTTCTCCCGCTTCATCACGGTAGCGGTGGTAAGCCGTATGTTCAGTCCCATCACGGAACTGCGCCGGAAGATGACCGTTACGGATGTGGACCATCTGGAGCCGCTGGACTATGATCAGGAAGACGAAATCACACCGCTGGTGCAAGCCTATAACCGTATGGTGCAGGACCTGGGAGAAAGTTCCCGCCGCCTGGCCCAGGTGGAGCGCGACAAAGCCTGGACCGATATGGCCCGCCGCGTAGCGCACGATCTGAAGAACCCGCTCACGCCCATCAAACTGCAGCTGCAGATGCTTATGCGGATGAAATCCTCCGGCCACCCCCAGTGGCAGGAGCGCTTCGACGAAGTTGCCCAGACGGTGCTCTATCACGTGGATTTGCTGGCCGATTCGGCCGATCAGTTCTCCACCTTCGCCAAGATGTACGACCAGAAGGCCGAACGCCTGGACCTGGACGCCCTCATCCGGCAGGAAGTGGACCTGTTCGATTCCCGGGACGATATCCAGTTGGATTACTTCGGCCTGTCCGATGCCTATGTCCAGGCCCCGCGCCCGCAACTCACCCGCGTGATCGTGAATCTAATCACAAACGCCATCCAGGCAGTGGATGGCGTTGAAGGGGAAAAGCGGCTGGTGGTTTCCTTGCGGAATGCCACGGAAGACGGCTTCTATGATATTGTGGTGGAAGACAACGGCCCCGGCGTTGAACAGAAGAATCAGGAGAAAATCTTTACCCCGGACTTCACCACCAAAACCAGCGGTTCCGGCCTGGGCCTTGCCATCTGCAAGCGCATTGTGGAGCACTGCGGCGGCAGTATTTCCTACAGCAAGTCCTTCAATCTGGGCGGCGCCTGCTTCACCGTAAAATACCCCAAAGGGTAAAATACTTATTTCACGCGCTGGCCGTAGGAACGGTCGGTTGTGTTCACCGTGATGATTTCGCCGGTCTCGATGAAGAGAGGAACCATAATCTTGGCACCGGTCTCCAGGGTGACTTCCTTAAGGGCGCTGGTGGAAGCGGTGTTGCCCTTCACAGCGGGTTCGCTATAGGTAACCTCCAGGGTTACGTAGGTGGGAAGCTCGCAGGTGAGGCAGCGCTCTTCGGGTTCGGTCATATACATCATTTCCACGCGCTGGCCTTCCTTCATGAGGTCTGCATTTTCCACTACATCGTGGGGAAGGGTGATTTGCTCGTAGGTTTCTTCGTGCATGAAGTTGAAGGACTCACCGTCATCATAAAGGAACTGATAAGGACGGCGCTCCACGCTGATGGTATCCAACTTGACGCCCGCGGTGAAGGTATTCTCCAGGATGCGGCCGTTCTCCAGGTTGCGCAGTTTGGTTTTCACAAAAGCCGGGCCTTTGCCGGGTTTCACGTGCTGGAAGTACACCACGACACAAGGTTTGCCGTTGAACATAAGGTACATTCCGTTCTTCAGATCAGCAGTTGTTGCCATAAATAGTATCTTTAGTTAATTGTTGTTTCCAAAAATCCCACAAAATTAACGAATTATCGTTTTTCCTGCAAATTTTCTTTCACTCAGGGCAAGCGGCGCAGGGCATCGGCCACGGCCTCCAGCAGCCATTTGGGCGTAGAGGTGGCGCCGCAGATACCCACCCGGTCCCCGTCCTCGAACCAACTTGGATCTATCTCCTCCAGGCTGCCGATGACATAGGTGCGGGGGTTCACGCTCAGGCAAAGGTCGCTGAGGACTTTCCCGTTGGAAGATGTGCGCCCGGACACGAATAGGATAACGTGGTGCTGGCGGGCGAAGGCTGTCAGGCGCTCGTGCCGGTTGGCCACCTGGGCACAGATGGTGTCGTGGACCGTGAGTTGCGCCCCCCGTTCCCGCAGCACCTGACAGATGGCGGCATATTCCGAAGGGCTTTTGGTGGTCTGGGAGAAGATTTCCATGGGCTGGGAGAAATCCAGGCGGGGCAGGGCATCCAGTAGCATCTGCTCGTTTTCCACCACCAGGGCATCGCCGTCCACCTGCCCCACCAGGCCCAATACTTCGGCGTGGCCCACCCGGCCGAAAATGATTACCTGTCCGTGCCGACCCTCCTGATGCAGGCGTCCATATGCCTCACGGATACGGCGTTGCAACTGCAGCACCACCGGGCAGGAGCAGTCGATCACCGTCAGTTTGCGGGCGGAAGCTTCGGCATAGGTGACCGGTGGTTCCCCGTGGGCCCGGATGAGCACAGTCCCTCCGTCGGGGACCTCCGACAACGACGTTACCGTTACCAGACCCTGTTCCCGAAGACGGGACAGTTCGGCCTCGTTGTGGACAATGTCGCCCAGGGAATACAGGCTGCCATGCCTGGAAAGGTACTCTTCCGCGCTGGAAATGGCGCGGATCACCCCGCCGCAGAATCCGGAACCGGAATCGATCTCTACGTTTACCATGACAGGCCGGGGCTTTCCAGCAGGCCGAATTTGCCTTGCAGCAGGCCCAGCATCCACACCACTTCCTCGTGCAGGGTCATGTGGGTGTTGTCCAGCACATAGGCGTCCGGGGCCTGGCGCAGTGGCGAAGTGGGCCGATGCGAATCCCGGTAATCGCGGTCCTGGAGGTTCTCCAGTACCGCTTCCAGTGTGGTCTGCTCCCCTTTGGCCACCAGTTCATCGTAGCGGCGCTGGGCGCGTACGGTGGCATCGGCCGTCATGAAAATCTTGAGTTCCGCCTGGGGGAAAACGGTGGTGCCGATATCGCGGCCGTCCATAATCACCCACCCGTCCCGGGCAAAGGCGTGCAGGAGGTTGTCCACGAAATTCCGCACCCACGGGAAGGCGCTCACGGGACTCACGTACTGGGAGACTTCCCAGCCGCGGATTTCGGCCTCTATGCAGCGTTCGCCCCAATACAGTTTGGTGGTGCCGTCGTCGCGGCGGAAATGCAGGTCCAGCGGGCCGATAATGCCTTTCAGGCCTTCTTCGTCGATGACGCCATTGGCAATCACGCCGGCTTCCAGGCCGGCCAGGGTGACGCCGCGATACATAGCTCCACTGTCCAGATAGAGGAAGCCGAACTCCTTGGCCACCAACTTGGCAAAAGTACTTTTTCCAGTAGAGGAGAAGCCGTCTACGGCGATGATGATATTGGGGATGCTGCTCATATCACATAATCTTTAACGTCCTGTGCGCTTACCGTGGTGCCGCCCAGGATGAGCAGGCGCTCCACCACGTTGCGCAGTTCACGGATATTGCCGGGCCAGGGGCGGTCCTGAAGCAGTTTCATGGCCTCCGGGGCGAAGGGCCGGACGGCCTTGCCGCTTTCGGCGCAAATCTGCTCCGAGAAATGCTCCACCAGCAGCGGGATGTCCTCTTTCCGTTCGTCCAGGGCCGGAACACGGAGCACGATCACGCTGAGCCGGTGATAAAGGTCTTCACGGAAATTACCCTTCTTAATCTCTTCCTGCAGGTTTTTGTTGGTGGCGGCTATCACGCGCACATCCACCGTAATCTCCTTATCGCCGCCTACCGGCGTGAGTTTACGTTCCTGCAGCACCCGCAGTACTTTGGCCTGGGCGGCCAGCGACATATCACCAATCTCGTCCAGGAAAATGGTGCCGCCATCGGCCTGCTCGAATTTTCCCTTGTGGTCCCGGATGGCCGATGTAAAGGAGCCTTTCTTATGCCCGAACAATTCGCTGTCAATGAGTTCTGAAGGAATGGCGGCACAGTTCACCTCCACGAAAGGCATCATGGAGCGTTGCGACAACTGGTAAATGCTCTGGGCCACCAGCTCCTTTCCGGAACCGTTGGGGCCGATGATGAGTACGCTGGCCTGGGTGGGCGCCACCTTCCCGATCATGTCCTTCAGGTGCAACACAGGATCCGAGGCGCCGATCATCTCCCGGCCGTAGATCTTCTTCTTGAGGATTTTGGTTTCCTTAACCAGGTTGGCTTTGTCCGTGGCGTTCTTGAGCGTAATCAGGATGCGGTTCAGGTCCAGGGGCTTTTCGATGAAGTCGAAGGCGCCCCGCTTGATGCAGTCCACCGCCGTGGAAATATCGGCATGACCGGAGATCATGACCACGGGGGTTTCCACGCCGGCCTCGATGAGTTTGGACAGCATTTCGGTGCCATCCATCTCCGGCATCTTGATGTCACAGAAAATGGCGTCGTATTTTTCCTTTTCCGCCTTTTCCAGGCCCTCGCGACCGTTTTCGGCCGCATCCACCTGGTAATTCTCCATCTCCAGAATCTCTTTCAGCGAATAGCGGATGGCTCTTTCGTCGTCTACGATGAGAACTTTCATACTAAGAATAGATTTATGCAAATATCGTAAAAAAAATCTATATATTTGCGATGAATCCAAGGCTTATCGTTGCTGTGAACAGTTTTGATTATCTGGAAGTATCCGTGCTCCTGAACCCCTTCACGGAAGAAATGGCCGAAATCCTCACGGCCGAACTCTCCGAACTGCCCTTCGAGGCGTTCGTCACGGAGGAACCCCACCTCAAATGCTACATCCAGACGGTGAATTACCGGCCCTCGGACGTGAAAGTGATTCTGAGCGGATACCCTGCCGCCAGCGGCTTTACCGCCGCGCCGGTGCAGGGACAGAACTGGAACCGGGCGTGGGAGCAGCGTTTTGAACCTATCGTCGTGGACGGCACCGTCACCGTGAAGGCGCCGTTCAATGAGAACGTGCCCCGTACGCGCTTCAACATCTGGATTGATCCCCAGATGGCTTTCGGCACCGGCTATCACCAGACCACCTATATGATGATGCAGCGGATGCTGGGCCTGGAGGCGCTCATTAAAGGGCGCAGCGTAGTGGATATGGGCTGCGGAACGGCCATCCTGGCCATCCTGGCGGCAAAAATGGGTGCCCGGAAGGTGTTCGCCGTGGACATTGATGCCGTAGCGGCCCGGTCGGCCTGGGGCAACTGCCGGTGGAACAAGGTGGGCACGCGGGTGGAAACCGCCTGCGGCGACGCTTCCCTGCTCCAGATGGGCACGTACGACGTGCTGCTGGCCAACATTCACCGCAACATCATCCTGGAAGACCTGCCCACTTATTTCCGTTCACTGCGTCGTGGCGGGCATCTGCTCCTGAGCGGCTTCTACAAGGCCGATGCCCCCGCTATTAGCGCGGCGGCCCAAGAGCTAGGGCTTACTCCGGCCGGCTCTTCCGAGCGCGAAGAATGGGTCTGCTTGGAATTTGCGAAAAATTAGTATCTTTGCATCCCCATGCGGGTGTGTTGGAATTGGTAGACAACCCAGACTTAGGATCTGGTGCCTTACGGCGTATGGGTTCGAGTCCCTTCACCCGCAAGCCGGCCTTCTCTGGCCGGCTTTTTGCGTGCTTGGGTGAAGGGACTCCGTCAGCTCACGTTACCCTATCCCCAAACCCCTTCCCTCGGGGAAGGGGCTGGCGGCAGAAGCCGCCTGTTCGCCGTAGGCTCAATCGCTTCGCTCCAAAATCATTCGATTCAACGATCTGCCGTTCATTATCCTGTTTCTGAGTTGATACTCTAGCCAGTATCGCTACCTTTTCCATTCTGTTCTCGTATCGACCATAATGTATAATTAGGGATTATTATTAATATCTGCACTTTTCTTGCCTTTGTGGAAATAGCCATAGTATGGAAGACAAGAAAAAACATATACAAGACAAATAAACATTATCTTTGCAGAAAGATATTGCTAATACTACATAATCTGATAGCGTTATAATCATAATATTATGAAGTGTAAATACTGTGGCAAGAGTGCTGGATTGTTCAGTTTTGAACATAAAGAGTGCAAAGAAGCACACGATAATTCTATGGAGGAACTCAGAAGACAAATTAACAACTCATTGAGGGGGAGGCCCAATTATGCTGAGATTTATAGCCATGCCTCGACCACTATGAACGCTGGTCATATTAAGCCTGATGAATTCGATGACATTTTCTACACCGTTGTGATGTCTGAAATGTTGAAATCACAAGAGCCTTACAGTCTTTTAACCTTTGTGTCGACATTACCAACGCCACTACTTAATAAATTCAAAAAAGCGTACTCATTCATCTCAATTAGAGATAAAGTAGTATGCTCTAAAATAGGTGATGCGTTCAAAGCATCTGACATAGATAAAGACATCTACTCTGAAATTAGAGGGATAGCAGAATCTACAGGTTTTACGAAACTAAACGAATTAATTGTTAACGAAATTGACCGTAGGGTTGATACTTATTTGGAAGATGGAATAATAGAACCCCAAGAGGAAGAATCCCTAAAGAATTTCATTGAATGTACGGGGATCTCTGTTGAGGAGATTAGTAAAAGCCCGGCTTATGAGCATTACATCCAGTCATTGGTACTCCGGGATATTCAAGAAGGTAAAATGCCTAGCAGAGTAGCCATCGCTTCGTTGCCTATTTTATTGGCAAAAAAGGAGTATCCTATTTGGGCCTATACCAATGTTAAAGGCTATGAGCGAAAAACGGGCAAGGAGTATGTCGGAGGTAGTAGAGGAGTGGGCGTGCGGCTATGCAAAGGTGTTTATTATCGCACCGGAGCCTCCAAAGGCCACTCTGTAGATTACCAGTATACTCAACCGTTAGGTTCAGGCACCTTGATTATCACAAATAAGGCTTTATACTTTGTAAACCAAGTTAACACAGTTAAGGTTCTTATTTCAAAAATCGTCTCTGTTGAACCTTTCTCTGATGGAATTGGAATCGTAAAAGATGGCGCTCGCCCTCGTCCGATATATTATGAAGGCTTCGATTCTTGGTTCATGATGAATCTTTTGCCGTTATTAACAGACTAGTTTAATACAATAACTATAAGGTGATACATTCCGCAAAAGTGTATCACCTTGTTTTTAAACTTAAGTTGAAACGGTTGAGGTTTTGACACACAGATTATTGGATTTCAGGGGTGTTTGTACCGGTGTCCAGAGCGGGTTTATCCTTGGCGTTTAGGGAAGAGATTACTGTGCCACCCACACGTTTTTCAATGTTTTCACGGGCATCGCCTGCAATGATGCCTCCCTCCTTTGCTATCTGCTTGCTTTCCGAGAAGGTCTCTGGTTGACGAGCCTGGGATATGGCCTTGGTGGAGACCTCGGCCAGCATGTTCAGGACCAGTTCTATGTCGGTCATATTGTCCCGGAGGTTTTCCTTTTTCAGCCCCTTTAAGTCTTTGTATTCCCGGACGGTCAAGCCGCTCCATGCCACGGTCATTTCGTTTGTGAGAATGGCATACTCTTTTTCCTTCTGGATGCCGCGAGCCTTCCATTCATCGGTCAGTTCTTTCCGCATCCGGATGGACTGAAGGCGCTGGTTGATCCATCCCTCTGAATAACCCTTTGCCCTATAATATTCGGCACCACGAAGTATGGCTAACTCAGGATCCTGAATCTCATCGATACGCTCGCTGGCGACCTTGGCAATCCACTGTTTGAAGGGTTCGGCCTTGGGAGATGGAATGGACTGGATAAGGCGGAAAAGTTGCTGCTGATCTGCGACATCGGTCTTTCGCATCTTGCCATCGGCAGCGCGCATTTTGAAAGCGTGACAATTTGTCACGGTTTCATTCCCCTCCTTACGCAGCCTCTCTTTTAGCTTCCTCCAATATGCCGCCGCATCAACACTGTCAGTCAATGCTGCACATACATCCACAATCGAGAAATACCATTTCTCCTCTTCCTGATTCCAGGCTGTCCTGATTCTCTTTTCTCCGAATAACTGGAGCGCTTCTTTATTTCCCATAACTCACTTCAATTTCTACGAAGATAGCCATTCTTTACTGTAGAAACAAGAATTAGAATCCATATTTCTTTTTAATAGCCTATCGTCTGTATACCAAACAAATAGACCGCCTCAAAGACCTCAAAAATGGTTCGATAATTGTCCCATTGCCCGCACGAAACTCTGGCGCTCCTTTCAGGGGCGCCTTCGTCACGCCCGGCTGCGCCCGGGCATCTCGTGCGAGTGAAGGGACTCCGTCGGTCCACGTTGGCAGAGTATTGTGATAATCAATCGTTTCATAACTTACCCTCCATTTCTTTACGACGCGTTTGGTAATATTCGTGCCTATTGGGATTCTCCGGAAACCAGCCACGCAGTACTCGTTTTTCCTGGAGGAACATTTCACCGATACCCCATAGGCAGCAGAAAGCGAAACCGCCGATGATGATTGACAATATATCATTCTTAACGAAGAGAGATAACACGCAGAATGTCAGGCCGGCCACCAGCCAGATCCACCAGCTCTGCTTGCCCCAGTGATATTCCATCTTGATGACAAGCGGGTGGCAGATGCCGATACTCAGGAATACGGCGGCGCCTATGATGATTCCGTTGAAATTCATATTTGTTTTCGGTTTGAGATGAAACGGCAGGCCGCGAACACGAGCATCGGACCGAGACCGGAATAGAAAGAAGCGGTGAATTCGGCCGGAATGCCATCAATGAATTTGAGGGCAATGCCGAGGCACGACATGCATACAATCAGAATCCAGCCCCGGAGCGGGAAAGCCTGCCAAAAGGTCGTTTTTTGCGGCTGGGTCGCGATGCGTGTCGAATACCTGTCCACAATCTTCCGGAACATCAGGAAGAAACTCACCATGACGAAGATTGTGATGAGCAGTAGCCACCATAGCTTCCGCGATGGCATCGTCAGATATGCACTTATTCCCTTGATTGTAATGATAACACCGGGAATACCCCAGAGGGCAGCAGCAATATAATAGAGACAGTTCCTGTTCATACCGAGCTTTTCACCCTGCAAAGTTCGGTATAAGAGTCGGGATATTTTAGGCTGGGATGGGAAGGAATTAGGATTATCCTTGCATATTCTTTCGGAAAGCAGATGGCGTCAGGCCGGTTTCTTTCTTGAACAGGCGCGAAAAATAGGACTGATCTTCTATGCCCACAGTGGCAGCGATGTCGATGACCGGCTCCCTGGTTTCAGTCAGCAGGCGTTTGGCCCGCTGGATGCGGACGATATCAATCCAGGCGCCCACGCTACGCCCCGTAGCTTTCTTTACCAAGCGGCTCAGGTAGTTCTCGCTGATTCCTATTTCAGATGCATAGGATGCGATGGTTCCCGGCATCTGCTTAGGATTGAAAACCGACTCCAGAAACTGGCTCACAGCTGCCGGAAATGCGGCTTCCTGTACAGGTTTGATGCGCGACAGAAGAAGGTCCAGGCCTTTCTCGACGAACGCCCGGTCGCCTTTCTCAAAAGATGTAGCCAGCATATTGAAGAGTTCGCCTATAAAGGCTCCCTCATCAAACCAGAAACCCTGGTGAAGCGGCTCGGAGAGAAATCTAAGAGGCTTTGTATCGGACAGGATGGACGGAGCAAAACCACCCGTGTAACCCACGGCATTCCGGTAGAAGCGGATAGCGAATGGGCTTTGCTGCGGTATTAGCAGAATCTGCCCCGGTTGACAGAGAAAGGGCGTTCCGTCAACTTCTACGAGAACTTCTCCCGATGTTACATAGATGAAGCCGATGAGCGGAAGACGCGCCTCGGGTGCTTCGGCGGGTTTGACATAACCCGAAGTATCCATCCTGCGAATGAAGAAGGATGTAGATGAGTAATCCGCTTCCGGACTCCAGTGAGCTTTCGGGTGCATTTGAGCGGGAGACGACTTTTACAACAAGGCCTCGATTTCGGGCACTATCTGCTCCGGAGTAACGACAGGTTCAAAACGCGCCACGACGCGCCCCTTGCGGTCAATGAGGAACTTGGTGAAATTCCACTTGAACACCTCATTGGCATTTTCGCCGTTCACGTCGGACTTAGCCTTCAAGGGGAAGGTGACGCCGTGATTGAGGCGGCAGAACTCTTCGATTTCCGCATTGGTCCCGGGCTCCTGGTGGCTCTGGAAGAAATCCGTCTTGACCACGAAGCTGAAGAATTTCTCCCTGGTTTGCATCTGCAGAACCGGCGCATTGTCGTTCCGGAAATGGTAGTATGTCCGCTGCCAAAGGTCTGTGTGAGGAGCAGTGGTAATGGAGATGACTCCATCTTTGGTCTCGCAGGCAGCAGGCTCTCTGGTCCACTGCATCTGGCCAAGGTCAATTTGTCCGCCGTTACCGAGCGCCTCGGCCACACTGTCGGTGAATCCAGCATCAGACGCTTTCTGTGACGGATTTCCACAAGCGACTGCGAGCAGGCAAACACCAAGGCGAATGGATTTAGTGATGTTGGTCATATGGTTGATTGTTACTGTTATTCGACTTATAGAGACAAACATACTCATTTTGCGCCACATTATCAAAACTGGGATTCCCTACGCCCAATTTTGGGGCGACATTTTTGAGCGACACGGCTTGGAAGTGTCGCTCAAAGTTTGTAGTTTTGCTGGAAATAAGATAGTAATATTATGGACAATCACCAATATATCAACCAGCAGGAGCCCGAGAAAAGCAGGAGGTACATCACCTGGCAGGCGGCAAAGGGGTTGCAGGATGTAGATGGGCTTAAGACTTCGGACTATCTGGACAAGGTTGCGGCTGACAACATTGAGGGGAAGATATCGGCCTATGAGGCCAAGGACCTTATTGACACCTACTACGATGTCAAGGAGGACCGGGAGAAGGATTCGCTATATGAAGAGGCCGATAAGGTGGCGGCCAGGATAAACATCCTGATCGGCGAAATCGGCTTTTCGCTATCATCGGAAGAGCTGAAATCCATTCACAAACGCCTTTTCGAAGGTGTATTTGAACACGCCGGGGCATACAGAGAAAACAACATCCTCAAGCACGAATGGGTTCTCGACGGTGATACTGTCACTTATGGCAACGCATACAATCTGGAAGACAGTGTCAATAACCTGCTCCGCGCAGAAAAACTCACGCCATTCAGAAGTCTTGACGAAAATGAGACCGTATGGCATATCTCAAAGTTTGTTTCTGAACTCTGGAGGATCCATCCCTTTGCAGAGGGCAATACCAGGACAACGGCCGTTTTTGCAATAAAGTACTTACGGATGTTGGGCTTCGATGTGGACAATTCCATCTTTGAAGCACATTCCCGCTTCTTTAGAGATGCCCTCGTCAGAGCCAATTATACCAATATAAGAAAAGGCATATACGAAGACAGGGATCCGCTGGATGACTTCTTTTCAGACCTTATGATTGGAACACAGCATGAGTTCCATAGCCGATATCTGCACATATATGCCGATAAAGCCAAACTGGAGACTAAAGATATTGACACCAGCATAATGGAAATGGTAAAGAATAATCGGCACATAACCCGTCAGGCGATTGCCGATACCCTTGGCGTCAGTGTCAAAACCGTTGAACGTCACCTCAAGAATCTTCCGATTCATTTCTCCGGCCCGGCAAAGACCGGGGAGTGGGTAATGTAGCTATGTAAAAGTTATTGTCACAGATGAGGCCGAAGAGGATGCCATCGCAGTATATGCAATAGTCCCCCATCATCTTTTTCACTGCAATCTCCCCGGCACCGGAGCACTGGTCGATTACTTCGCAATCAGGGAATAGCGGTTTGTAGTGCCCGCTTTCCATTGCACTACCGCCTTTCCCATGAATGTATAATACTACGTTCATTATTCTATCACAAAACTGCGGGGATAGAAGTCGCTGTAGAAGCGGCCGTCGGTGGCGGTGAACTTGAGCACACAGTAGTTCGGGTCGGTGACGCCGCCGGGATAGTACTGAACGTCGCCTTTTCGCCAGATCATCTCTTTCGAAGCGGCGTCTGTCAGCACTTCCATCGTGCCGCGCAACATCATGCCCTTGAAGCCTTTGGTGTCGCAGAAATAGATGCTGGCCTTGGGGTTAGCCTTGTATTGAGCCACACGTATTGAGAATGTGTTGGTTGTAAAGTAGAAGGTTTTGATTCCTTCGCGTTTGCGTGGCTTCAGCATGGCCTTGGTCCAAGGAAAACCTTCTTGGTCTACTGACGAGATGTAAGCAATGGGCAGTTTGTCGGCCATTGTGCCGATGAGTTCCTTCATCCCGGCCAAAGCGGGGTTTGCATTCATCGCTTCATCGCTATTCACATCCAGCGTTTGGCGCCAACGCTTAAGCTGGGGAAAGTACGATTTCATCATGCCGATGTATTCCTCTTTCGTGATGGGCTGCGGCAGCCCTTTGTTCACTTCTTCCACAAACTGGGCGCAGTGCTCGATCATCTCCTCCATCGTGCATTCCTGCAGGAACTTGCCGTCCTTGTAGCAGTACATGCAGTAATCTTCGTTCTTGCTTCCATCGGCATTGGTACCGAGGATTTCCTCAGTGAGCGGCATTCCGCAGCTCTGGCAAAATTTCTGTTCCATAGCGTGTGTTTTAGTTTTGTCCATATAATTTCGCTTACAAAGTTAGTGTATCTTGCGTTCCGAAATAAATATCAATATGGACAATTATGTGGACAAATTCCTATTATTCCCGAAATCTGATTGGACAATCCCGCTCCTTTGCGTAATTTTGTGCCGTACTTTTACGGAACATCGATTATGGCAAGACCGGTTACTGTCACAAAAGAAAGAATCCTTTCCGCATCCCTTGATTTGGTGCGTTCCGGCGGGCCCGCAGCCCTTACAGCCCGGAACCTCTGCGCCCGCCTTGGCTGCGGTGCCAACGCCATCTTCTCCTCTTTCGGCTCCATTCAAGGAGTCCGGGACGCCGTCCGGGAGGAAGCCCGGAAACTGTACCGGAAGCGGGTGGGTGACGGGTTTTCGCTCAATCCCCCGTTTAAAGGCTTTGGGATGGCCCTTATCTGGTTTGCCATAGACGAACCGCAACTGTTCTCCCTGGTAATGGAATCACAGACCCAGTCCACTTCCTACAAGGAATACATCGATTCCTATGTGGGCTTCAAGACAGAGAGTCTGTCGGCCATAGAAGAAACCTTCGGCCTGCCGGAAAAAGATGCCGAAACGCTTTATTATCAACTCGTCCTGGTGGCATTGGGAGTTGCCTCAACCTGCACCAGCGGAAGAAGTCAGTTAAGCATCCCGCAGGTAAGCGAAATCCTGGGCAAGAATGTCCGGGCCTTTCTGATGGTCATCCGCGCCGGTAACGATGATAGGGAGAGATTCGTCCCGAAGGCCGGCAAGGGTCCGGGTGGCGAAGTCGATTCCTATGTGCTCATGCATGCGCTCGTCGGACAAAATCATCTGCTCCAGGAGCTCCGTGCCAAGCCGCGCTATATTCAAGATGAAGAGTGGGCCGAATTGGAACGGATGCTCCGGAATTCATACAACCTTACCCCCGAATCTCTCCGTCAGGCGCATCCTGACCTGACAAAGGGCGATATCCGCGCCTACATTCTCTCACACCTGCAATTCTCCGTATCCGAGCAGGCCATCCTGCTAGGAATTTCACCGGCATCCGTCACCAAAGCCCGGCAGCGGCTCAAAGCAAAACTGGGTTAAGAATACACGGCAAATCACTATCTTTGCAACAAAATGGAGCAGCAAAGTATACATCCGAAAGCCCACTGGAGTCGGTTTTCAATCCTAAGCAGATGCAAGGATAATCCTAATTTCTTCCCTTCCCAGCCTAAAATATCCCATCTCTTATACCGAACTTTGCATCGGTATCTGCCACCCACTTGTCATCAAGGTGGAATACCACCAGGAGAAAAGAGTACTGCGCGGCTGGTTCCCGGAGAATCCCAAGCGTCACGATTATTACCAAACGCGCCGAAAAGAAATGGAGGGCAAATTATGAAACGATTGATTATCACGACTCTCTGTCTGCTATTGATCACCACAGCCGTGGCCCAGGAAAAGAAACTCCTGCGCGGTTTTGACGGCGGCATGATGGTCCACACGGGCTATTTGCAGGGTAATCTGGATGCCATTGATTATACCGCAAAAGGCGCTCCGCTGGGTATCGGCGGCGTCATCCGCCTACATATTGGAGAGCACTTCCGCATCGGCGGCGAAGGCTATTTTTCAACGCTTAACCAGCGGGGCAATGGCAGTTACCTCAAATATGGCTGGGGCGGCCTCCTGGCCGATTTCTATACGGTACTGGGCCGATTCCAGCCTTATGCCGGCCTCACATTGGGTGGCGGCGCAACGACGACGCTCCTGATGATGGAGGACCCTGCATCGCCCTGGGCGCCCATCGACGGAACCCACTATCACAAACAGGGATTTATGGCCATCGACCCGTTTATCGGCTGCGATTTCATCGTTTCCGGCCCGATGCACCTCACTCTCAAGGTTGATTATCTTTGCGCCTTGAGCGAGTCCAAACTTCTGCCTCACGGCCCACGGATCTACTTCGGTTTCCTGTTTTATCACTGATTAGGATCCTGTTTGCATTTCGGCTCTCCAACGGCTATCCCAGCACGATATCCAGCACCATCATCAGGGCGAATCCAAGGGCAAAGCCTATGGTGCCGATGTTGGAATGTTCGCCCTGGGAATAGTCCGGAACCAGTTCTTCGACCACAACGTAGAGCATGGCGCCGGCCGCAAAGGCCAGCATATACGGCATAATGCCGAGTATGGAAGTGGCCAGCAGCAGGACAAGCGCGCCGCCTATGGGCTCAACGATTCCGCTCAAGGCACCGATGCCGAATGCCTTCCAGCGGCTGTTCCCTTCTGCCCTTAAAGGCATAGAGATAATGGCCCCTTCCGGTACGTTCTGAATGGCGATGCCCAGCGACAAGGCCAGCGCACCGGCCATATTGAAATCGGCCGTCAAGGCGCCTGCAATGGCTACGCCAACGGCCATTCCCTCCGGAAAGTTATGGATGGTGACGGCCAGCGCCAGTTTGGCGGTGCGGGACAAACTGCTTTTCGGCCCTTCCGTGCTGCCGGAGGGGTGGATATGCGGGGTGACGTAGTCAATCAGCAACAGAAAGGCAAATCCGGCCAAAAGGCCGATAACAGGCGGCAGCACAGCCGCACTTCCCTGTCCCATTTCTATAGCCGGAATAATCAGCGACCATACGGAAGCCGCCACCATCACACCGGACGCGAATCCCAGCAGCACCTTCTGCAGGATGGCCGGCATATCCCGCTTCATAAAAAACACAAAAGCCGATCCCAGGGCGGTCCCCAGGAACGGAATCATCAAGGCTGTGAATACCGGGTTCATTGTTGTTTGAGTTGTTTGATGATGTCGTCCAGCATGCCGAAAAGGTCCGGGACAGTTTCCGGGGTTACGCTCTCACAAAGGACGGCATTACCCATAGTCTCGGGAACATCGGTCAACTTCGTCTGAAGGTCCCGGCCCTTCTTCGTGAGTTTCACAATCATCTGCCGCGCATCCTTCTTGCCCTGGCTGCGGGTTACGATACCTTCGGCCTCCATCCTTTTCAGAAGGGGCGTGACGGTATTGGTTTCCAGCATCAGCCGTTTGGCAATGTCGTTTACCGGCTGCTCATCCTTCTCCCACAATACCAGCAGCACCAAGTACTGCGGGTAAGTAAGACCATGCTCACCCAGCAGCGGATGATACGCCTGGGTGAGCAGTCTCGAAGCGGTATACAGCCTGAAGCAGAGCTGGTTTTCCAGTTTGAACTTTTCCTCCATTAAAGCATTTCTTCAATATCCTTCTCAAAAGAGGAAGGTTCAGCAACGGGAGCAAAACGCTTAACTACGGTGCCGTCGCGGTTGATCAGGAACTTGGTGAAGTTCCAGAGGATATCGCTGTCCTTTTCCACGCTTTTGCTAAGGCCTTTCAGCAGCTTTTGCGTTGCTTTTGCCTTGAAACCCTTATACTCCTCAGAAGGAGCGGCCGATTTCAGATAGGTAAAGACAGGACTCTCTTCAGGACCGTTCACGTCAACTTTTTTCATCAGCGGGAAGGTAACACCGTGGTTGATGCGGCAGAATTCAGCAATCTCTTCATCGGAGCCGGGCTCCTGGTGGGCGAACTGGTCGCAAGGGAAACCCACGATAGCCAGTCCCCGGTCCTTATACTTCTGATAAAGTGCCTCCAAACCATCATACTGCGGGGTAAAACCACATTTGGATGCGGTGTTCACGACCAAGAGTACCTTGCCTTCAAACTGTGCGAAATCAAATTCAACACCCTTGTTATTGAGGGCCTTGAAATCATAAATCTTTGCCATATCTTTTTCCATTTGTATCGTTCACGATGCAAATATACGACTTTATTTTTATATCGCAAGCGACATTTTCATTCTTTTTGGTTTTTTGGATAGATTCACTAACTTTGTTTCATGAAAAAGTTAATAATCGGTATCCTTGTAGCCGTAGCAGTATTGGCTGTCGGCGGCTTTGTTTTGACGCGTGTGGCGGAGAAAAAACTCCACGCTGCGCTCGACGGTATTCCCGGCGCCCAAATCGATTTCAGAAAAGCCAGCCTCTCCCCCATTCTGGGTAATCTGGAATTCCGGGATATTAAAATCACGCTCAAAGACAGCACCCACACCGGCCCGGATGTCCACGGCAGCATTGAGGCTATCAAGTTGGAAAACCTGAGCTGGCGCAGCATGCTAAAAGGCGAAGCTGAAATCAAGCGCCTCGTGATCCGCGGGCCCATGGCCCAGCTGGTGCTGCCGGCACAACCCGCTGAAAAAAAACCTGCAGAGGAGGTAAAGAAAGATACCACGGCACAGCCGGCCCTGGCCTCTTTCCTCAAGAAGGTATCCCTGTCTGAACTGCGGGTGGAAAATGCAAGTATCGGCCTTCGCGGCCAGGGCGACTCCCTGAAGGTGGCTGCACAGGACATCGATTTTTCCGTCCAGGACATCTGCGTCTTCCTGGCCGAAAATCGCTTTGAATACAACGACAGCACTTATTGCTTCTCCGTGGACAGCCTGGATTATACCGATGCCCCCGGCCTGAACCGCATCCAGATCGGCCATCTGGCCACCCAGGATGCCGGTCCTATCGAAGGAGTGGGGATGCACCTTTACAACTGTGTTCCTATGGAAGAAGTAGCGGAACGGATGGGCAAAGTGGCCGCCATGTGGTACGATGCCAAACTGGACAGCCTGCGTACCAGTCCCCTCAACATTCCCCGCCTGATCAAAGACCAGAACATCAATATCGAGAGCGTACATATTGCCTCCCCTGAGATCGTGATCTTCCAGGACGACCGCTACCCGCCGGCAGTCCCCTATCCCACTTTCCAGGAAGGACTTAACACCTTGCAGATGCCCCTGCACATCCAGCAGATCGACGCCAACATCAAGTTGTTCACCTTTATTTGGGAGACCACGCACATCAACCGCGGCACCTTCCCGCTGCACAACGTCCGCCTGGCCGTTAAATCCGCCAGCAATGCACAGGACAACGTGATGGATATGAGTATCCGCTCCGGAGACAAGACCCATGGCACCCTGAACCTTTCTTTCTCCACCCGCAACGACAAACAGGAAACCACCCGCGGAAAGATGCTGATCAAGGGCCTGGATGCTTCCCGTCTGGATCCCTTTGTCCGGCCGCTCTTCGGTGCAACGGCCAAGGCCAATATCCATCAGATCGATTGCACCTTCAAGGGAAACAAGCACAAGATGACGGAAGATTTCTGTATGCAATACGACAATCTTGCCGTCCAGGCCCGGGACGATGCCAACGCGCCTTTCAAGATTGTAGCCAAAAACAGTGGCGTCATCAATTTCCTGGCCAATCTTGTTGTGCCCAAATCCAATCCTACCACGCCCGGCAAGGATCCCAAGCGGGTGGAAGCTACTTTTGAGCGGAATGTTATGACGCCCTATCCGGCTTACTTAATCCAGAACCTCACCACAGGTATGCTCAAAACCGTCCTTCCGGGCGGCGCAGTCCATAAGGGCAATAACAAAGACACGAAAAAGAAATAAGCGCACGGCTTAATTTAGTATTTAGATCCCATCCCAGTCCACATCCAAGACTTCGATGGGGTCATTTTTATGGTAGATGAAGTCCACGATGGTATAGCCGGTGTTGATTTCTCCCTTGCCATAGCCCGCCACCACCAGGGTATACTGTTCCCCTTCCTGAATGGATTTATCGTCTCGGGAGAACACCCATTCCGCAGGGCCTACATCCAGCAGGTTCTGGATGAAATCGTACTCCTCGTACATGTCCACCAGTTCATAGAAGAAATACTTGGGGTGATAGTATTTATCCTTAATGTCGTCCGTTTCCTCATAGTCCCAATAATAGGGAAGATCATCTTTGGAGGGGATCACCTCTACGGCATCGGGGTGGAAAACCACTTCAAAATCCAGATCCACCATTTCAATGGGCTTGGTATGGAAAACGCCCACCTGGGCATTTCCGATGAGTTTGTGGGTGTCGGGATCCACCTGCATCAAAAAGATCTTATACTCCGTATTGACTTCCAGCTCCTTTTCTTTGAATTCACGGTTTCCTTTATACAGGTACACATCGGTGAAGGTGCCTATGTTCCCTCCCATGGGAGCAAAAGCTTCATAAAGGTCATTCATGAAGGCGAGCTGCAGCTCGGCCATTTCATTGGGAGACATATCGTACCCTCCGGCGGTTTTATCCACAAGGCCGAAGGTATAATAGGCGTTGGGATTGTCCGTGGTGATATTGAACCAAACCTTGGTACCCGTCACCTTGGAGACCTGAAGGGTGAAGGTGCTCACGTCCGTGGGCAGCTTCTCCGGTTTGCCACAAGACAGCACCAGCAACAATAACGGTAAAATGCGCAATACTTTCTTCATGGCTTACAAATCTTTAGCTACTTTGATGAGAAACTTCAGGGCACCGGAACCGTGATTGCCGTAATGGTCGAAATCGAAGTCCACATTGAATCCCTTCAGCTTTTTCTCGGCCCGCTGGGCATTCACGAAAGGAACGGTACCGTCGTCCATGCTGTGGAACATGAAGATGGGCACTTTAGGGGAGAAATCCAGGACGGAATTGAGCATGAGCGCCTTGTACAGGCGGGAGGTCTCGTAAGAGGTTTTGTCACGGCCGGTTTCCGTCATGAGGTCCTTCAGGTTATCGGCCTTCATGAGCATGTTGATCTGCTTCACCGTATACCGTTTGGAATTGATCCATTCGTCGTAATGGGCCAGCAGGTCCGGCATGAAGAAATCGGCCATGTCCAGGTTCAGGCCCTCCCCTACACTGACGCCCTGCACAATCATGGGGATGGCGCAGGGTATGCCGGTCTTGCCCTCGCTCATGGCTTGGTCGAAGGTGGCGGCAAGGTCATAGGGCCCACCGCCGCAATATACTTTTTGCAGCGGCAGTTCATGCTCATACTCCCGCTGGATCATGCGCATCACGGCCATGGTGGTGGAGCCGCCCTGCGAATAGCCCACCAGGATCACTTTCTCGCTTTCCGGCTCCCGGCCGATATGCTTCAGATAAGGTTTCACCGCCAGTGCCATATCCACCACGCTGCGGGCAGTACTTTCCACATGCATGTAAGGATGGATGCGGTGAGCGGTGACGCCGAAGCCGATGTAATCGGCCACCACCACGGCATAGCCCTTGGCCGCCAGCATTCCTTCCAGCGGGAAGGACTCCGACGGACATTCGTAATTGGCGCCGATGGTGAAATGGCTCACGATGATGAGGTTCTTGATGGGGCCATCCTTGGGAACCAGCAGTTTGCCGGAGAGGGTGATGGGAGAATCGTCGATATCGTGTCCGGTATAAGTACCGGATACGTGGATTACCGTATTGCTGTTGATGACGCCCAGAAGGTCTGAAGCCATATTGGCCACTGCCGTCACGGCCACTTTGGTCTCCGGGTCTTCCAGTTCAGGATCCTCCATCAGGCGGATTTCCGGGTTCAGCGAGCCGTCTTCCAGTGCCACATCCGTGCTGTTCACGGACAGGACGTGGAAGGTATCAAAGTCTGAGAATACTACCTCCGGATGATGACAGGCGGATACAAGTCCGCAGGCTGCCAGGATTAATACTATCTTTTTCATACGCCTACCATCTGTAATTCAAGCTCACCGAGAAAAGGCGGGAGCCCAGCATATAAATCTTGTTGCCGCCGGAAAGGGCCGCCATAAGGCCCAGTTCCGCGCTGCCGGACCAGTGTCCTTTGCCGACCTGGACGCCGAAGAAGTTGAGGTTCAAAGCGGGAGACCATTCCGCTTTCCCCATATTGTCAAAGGCCAGGAGCACGCCGGCGCCCAAACCCGAATACAGACTCACCAACTCACTGTTCATGTAGTCGAAGCGGACCGTGGGCATGGCTACCAGGTTATAATTGCGCACCGGGACGGTCTTCCCTATCTGGACATGGTTCCGGTCAAACGCACTTTCCTTCCAGAAAATACCCTCGAAGTCCAGCAGGGCACCCACACGCACCACCCGTGAAGTCCGATACTGATATTCCGCAAAAATATGACCCGTATAGCCGTAATGGTGTCTTTCCGAAATGCTGAAATCGGCCGGAAGGGCCGAAGGGTTCACATACTCGTGCGTGACACTGGGATGGAAGGCCATGGTTTCAAACAGCATATCTCCCCAGCCCACACGGACCTGATGCCGCTGCGTAAGATCCCCCTTGGGGCGGGCCTGCAGCGTCATGAGTGTAAAACACACAAAGATAAACAGGGATGTAATTCTTTTCATTGGCATGTAATTGACCTACAAAAATAACTTTTTCAATGGATTTCTTCAAAAATAATCCGTACATTTGTTGCAGTATGCGACAAAAAGTTATCCTCTTGGCAGCGTTGCTGCTTTTGGCCCTTCCCGTGCACGCCCAGTGGGTTGTGGGCGGGTCGTTCTCTTTCAGGACTTCCGCCTCCAACAAGACTAACGATATCGTCTTCCGGCCGGATGTAAGCTACTCATTCGGCAAAGTCTGCGTAGGTGCAGCCCTCACCGTCGACTGCTATAATTTCTACCAGGATCACAGAACCGATTGGTCGCTGGGAATCACGCCCTACGTACAGTACTACATATGGTCGTCCGGTGTGCTTTCCATCTTCATGGAAGGAGGCCTCCCTTACTATCGCACCATCAATCCGGATAATTCTTCCCATCGTTTTGCGCCCTATGTATCGCCCGGCCTGGAAATTTCCATTACGGATCATTGGTCGGTGATAGGCTATTTAGGGCGTTTGGAATACGACACCCAATTCAAGACGTTCCAATTCTCCGCCGAAATGGACAGCTTTGGCGTGGGCGTCTACTACAGCTTCTGAACCACCAGGGCGGCATTGGTTCCGCCAAAACCGAAGGAATTGGACAGGAAAGTATCAAAGCGGCCTTCCCGGGTTTGCTGAACAATCTGCAGCCGGGCCGATTCTTCGTCCGGATGCTCGAAATTGAGGCTGGCGGCCAGAAATCCATCCCGCATCATCAGATAGGAATAAATGAGCTCCGAAGCTCCTGCCATCCACATCTCGTGGCCGGTCTGGCCCTTGGTGGATGTGACCGGAACCGTCTTTTCGCCAAATAGACGGACGATGGCCCGGGCCTCGTTGGCATCGCCCAGCACCGTGGAGGTGGCGTGGGCGTTGATATAGCCGATATCGGCCGGACTTAAGCCGGCGTGCTTCAGGGCCAGCGACATGGCTGTAAAGGGGCCGTCTACACCCGGCGTGGAAATATGCTGTCCATCGGCCGAAAAACCGTAGCCCAACACCTCGGCCAGCGGCCGGGCACCCCGCTTCTGGGCACTCTCCAGGCTTTCCAGCACCAGCGAGGCAGCGCCCCCGCCAGGCACCAGACCATCGCGGTCCCGGTCGAAGGGCCGGCTGGCCTTTTCCGGCGCATCTTCCCGGAGGGAGAAGGCCTCAATGCCGTCGAAAGAACCTGTGGCATTGGGGTTTACCTCCTGCGTACCGCCGCAGACTACCATATCCAGCAAGCCGTCCCGGATAAGAGTGGAAGCCAGGCCCACGGCGTGGGAACCGCTGGCGCAGGCGGCCGATACGGTGAGCGACAAGCCCCGCAGGTGAAAGAGCACGCTCAGATTCATGGTCACGCTGGAGTTCATACACTGGAAAACGGCGCCACTCCCGCAAAGGGAGGTGGCCTTCAAGTCCCGGATGGTATCGTGGGTACGGCAGACAGCATCGGCCGTGGAGTCGTTGCCGAAAATGAGCCCTACAGGATGAGCGTCCAGATAATCCGGATCCACGCCAGCCTGCCGCAAGGCATCCCGGGTAGCGCAATAGGCATAGAGTGAGGGCTCCCCCATGGTGCTGCGCGCCTGGCGGGACAATTCCCCTTTCAGATCCGGGCGAGGGACCCAGGCCGTCAGGGAGCTTCGGAAACCCAGTTCCCTGCGCTGGGCATCCACCACAATCCCGCATTTCCCCCCATACAGCGCATCCCGGACCTGATCCAACGTCTGTCCCAGGGTGGACCAAATCCCCATACCGGTTATCACAACACGCCGACTCATCACAAAACAACCATTAAATTATTGAAATTCAGCGAGTTGTTATACTTGAGCATCTTACAGGCCGCCATCACCATCCTGACGCCCAGCGTGAATTCCGGATGCGCCGGGTCCTCCTTCCAGTGACTGGCCCGTTCCTGGATATCGAATCGGCGGCAGTCGTCCCGGAATCGGATAATGATTTCCTCCTTATTCAGGGAAAGCCGTACCTCCAGATGGTGCGGTTTTCCGTCGTCGAATCCATAAGTGAAAATGATATTCCCCATCTTCTCAATATACAGGGAAACTTTGTAGGCCTTATCCTCAGATACGCCCCTGTCCAGGCAGAAGGTATATGCCTGTTCGGCCAGGGTCCATACTTCCTCTTGCCGGCACATGGTACGTTCCAACCGGTTTTCGGGAGAGACACCAAATTCTTTTGGCACAAAAACATAGGCTTCCATGCCTTTGTAGCGCTTGTCCCGTCGCAGGTAAGCCTCCAGGTTGAAGACCAGAATTACCAGTAACTGACTAACGGCAAAAGAGGCAAACACGCCTTCCAAGCCCCAAATCCAGCGCATCACAAAGGCGCAGAGTACCAGGAAAACCAATTCGGAGGAGATATAGACCATCATGGCCCGCCCTGAGTGCTCCACCCCCTGCAAGTAACTGCCCAAGCAATGGTTCCAGGTAATCAACGGCAAAGAAACAGCCAGCCAGCGCACCGCGTGAACGGCATAGAGGAACGATGCGTCCATTCGGGAAATATACAGGGACACCAGAGGATTGGCCAGCAGGAAGACCAGCAGCCCCACCCCTCCGGATACCACAAGGGTGGCATAGGCACTCATCCGTCCCACATCCATAAGTCCGCGGCGGTCCTGTTCGCCATAACTGATGCCGGTCAGAAGCAACGTGGCACCCGAGATACCGGTGGCCAGGGAAAGGAGTAGCGACTGCAGATTGCGCTGGACGGCCAGGCTGCTCATGGCGGAGGCGCCCAGCGTGCCCATTACCAGCGTGCTGATGAGCACGGTGGCCACGGCCGACGTCCCCACCCGCATGCCGGAAGGAAGGCCCATCCCCAGCATACGACGCACGTTCACCAGCGCCATATCTTTGTAGCGGAAACGGAAGAAACGGTCCTTGCTGAAAAGATAAGAAAGCAGTACCAGCAGGCCCAGCGTATAGCTGAGGGTGGTGGCCATACCGATTCCCCACATCCCGCCGTGGAAAACCAGCACATTCAACAGGTCGATGACGATGTCCGAAACGCACATAACCAGGCTGCCGATAATCACCAGCTTCCGCCGCCCATCTATCTGCAGGGCGGGGATGAGCGCCAGAAACATGAGAAGGGAGGGGGTGCCCAGGGAGATGGCCGACAGGTAATCAGCCGTCATCTGATGGATTTCACCGCTGGCGGGAGCGCCCATCAGGCGGGCGAGTTCGTGCGGAAACAGCACGCCCACCAGGGCAAACAATAGGGAACATGTCAGGGTAAAAAGCATGGTAAAGCTGTACATGCCATTGGCCCTTTGCGTCTTGCCCTGGCCGATAGCCACCGTACAGGGCTGCTGGAAGCCCACCGTAACGATGTAACTGAAAATAATCAGTATCAAGAAAATAGGGGTGGCGATACCGTGGGCCGCCATGGCATTCTCCCCCAGGAAGCGACCCACCATCACACCATCGATGACCCCGCAGATACTGTCGGCCAGTTCTGCATTGATGAGCACCAGCATGGTATCCCGAAACTGATTGCGGCTTAAAGCGGGTATGTTGGTGTACTTTTCCACGAAAGGTAAAGGTACAAACTTTTTTTCATATCTCCGTTTTTATTGCCTATCTTTGTTTGTTCAACCAACACTGAAACACAACCAGTCAAACCTAAGCTAATTGAATATGGCAGAAACAAAATTCCGGGTCGAAAGCGACCTTATCGGCGAACTCCAGGTTCCCATCGACGCCTACTACGGTGTACAAACCCAGCGGGCCATCAATAACTACAAAATCTCCAATACGCGCATGTGCGACTATCCGGAGTACATCATTGC
>CACYHF010000022.1 GCA_902774155.1 uncultured Bacteroidia bacterium
CTGTTCTTTGATGCGAACGAGTTTGATGGAAACGTTTTTGGCAGAAATGCCGAGGATGGCGCCGATTTCGTCGTAGCTCAGGCCTTCGAGCCACAACAGGATGACACTTCTGTCCACAAGACCAAGAGCATTGATTCTCTTGTAGAGGCGTTTGACCTGCAGGGATTTCTCATAATTGTCCTCATAGGGCTTGATGTCCATGTCGAGGCCCACCCGCTCTCCGGCCCGCTTCTGCTTCTTGTCGAAATTGATGCAGTAGTTGAGGCTGACGCGGTAGATCCACGTCTTGATATCACTTTTCCCCTCAAAGGAGTCAAATCCCTGCCAGAGTCTGATCAGGATCTCCTGGAACAGGTCGTTCACCTCATCCTCATCTTTGGAGAACATATAGCAGACGGTATAGATTGTCCGCTTATATTCTTCAACGACTCTTGAAAATCTTTGCTCTTTCGTTTCCATTTCTTATTCGTTCTCACCCGTTAGACAACGAACCGTGTGAAAAACTACAAAAAATCTGATGTAACGAAGACAAAGATAATGTTTTATTGCGATATTCTCTTATGATACAACGCCTTTCCCTTTGCCGATGCTCTGGAATATTACATCGACAACAAGTATCCAGAAGCCCGTGAAGGGGTTCGGATTGTCAAAAAACAAGCAGAATGAGTCAAAAGTGCGACCGGTAAAAAAAATCAAGCACCTGCTCATTTGCAAGTGCTTGATTTTCATTTGGTCTGGATGACTGGACTTGAACCAGCGACCTCCTGGTCCCTAACCAGGTGCGCTACCAACTGCGCTACATGCAAAGCTTCTGGCAAAAATTCAACAAGGCAAAATAGAATGTCAAAAAGAATGTGTATCTTTGCAATCCATAAAGAGTTGCTACCCATGAAAATAATGAAATTCGGCGGAACCTCTGTGGGGTCCGCGTCAAGGATACAGGCCGTTGCCCGTCTGGTGACGGAAGCCGGCCGCAACCTGGTGGTCTTATCCGCCATGTCGGGCACCACCAATACCCTGGAGGAAATTGTTGCTTATCTGTATAACCGCAATGCCGACGGCGCCAAGGACACCATTTCCCGCCTGGAAGCCAAATACCAGAAGACCCTTCAGGAGCTTTATGCTACGGAAGAGGCCCGGGAGCAGTGCGGTGCGCACATCCGTTCTGTCTTTGACGGACTGCGGGCCCTCACCCGGGAGCTCTTCGGCCCGATGCAGGAGAAGATGGTACTGGCGCAGGGAGAATTGCTCTCCACCAAGATGATGGAGCTGTATCTGAAGGAGCAGGGCGTGAAGGTGCTTCTGCTGCCGGCGCTGGACTTCATGAGACTGGACCTGCAGGGAGAACCGGATCAGGATTATATCCGCGAGCATCTGCTGCCGCTTCTGGAGGCCGATGCCGATCTGTTCCTCACCCAAGGCTACATCTGCCGGAATGCCCACAACGAGGTGGACAATCTGCAGCGTGGTGGTAGCGACTACACCGCTTCGCTGGTGGGAGCGGCTATCGGCGCAGAGGAAATCCAGATTTGGACCGATATCGACGGCATGCACAACAACGACCCCCGCGTGGTGAAAGAAACGCGCGCCGTACGGCATCTGCACTTTGACGAGGCGGCCGAGCTGGCCTATTTCGGCGCCAAGATCCTGCATCCTACGTGCATCCAGCCGGCCAAGTACGCCAACATTCCCGTGCGACTGCTCAATACCATGGAGCCTTCGGCCCCGGGAACGCTTATCGATAACCGGCCCGACCCCGGCACCATCAAAGCCGTAGCGGCCAAGGACAATATCGCCGTCATCAAGATCAAGAGTTCGCGCATGTTGTTGGCGCACGGTTTCCTGCGCAAGGTGTTCGAGATTTTCGAGAGTTTCCGCACCTCCATCGATATGATCTGCACCTCCGAGGTGGGCGTTTCCATGTCCATTGACGATACCCGTTTCCTGAACGAGATTGTCCATCACCTGAAAAAATACGGCACGGTTACCGTAGACCTGGATATGTGCCTTATCTGTGTAGTGGGCGATATGGACTGGGAAAACGTAGGCTTTGAATCCAATGTACTGGCCGCTATGAAGGAGATTCCCGTACGCATGGTGGGCTACGGTGGAAGCAACTACAATATCTCCTTCATCGTGAAGGAGGAGGATAAGAAGCGGGCCCTCCAGGCCCTTAGCAATCAGCTGTTTGCGTAATGCTGAAGGGTTCTTATCCGTTGGAACGGTTCGCGCAGCTTCCCACGCCGTTCTATTATTACGACACCGCGCTTTTGCAGCAGACCCTGGATACGGTTTGCGCCCAGGTGGCCGACCGCCCGACGTGGCAGGTCCATTACGCCATCAAAGCCAACCACAATCCGCAGATCCTGCGGCAGATTGCTGTCGCCGGACTGGGCGCCGACTGTGTGAGCGGCGGTGAGGTCCAGGCCGCGCTGGATGCCGGTTTCGTCCCGGAGGGAATTGTTTTCGCCGGGGTGGGGAAGGCCGATTGGGAAATGCGCCTGGGACTGGAAGCCGGTATCGGCCGCTTCAATGTGGAATCCACCGCTGAATTGCAGGTACTCTCAGAACTGGCCACTTCTATGGGAAAGACCGCGCTCGTAAGCATCCGGGTGAATCCCGACATCGGCGCGCATACCCTGGCGGGCATTACCACCGGCCTGGCCGAAAACAAATTCGGCATCTATCATGGTCAGGTGGAGGACGTGATCCGCGAGGCACTTTCGCTGCCGTCCATCCGCTACTGCGGGCTCCATTTCCATATCGGCTCGCAAATCCTGGATATGGCCGATTTCGCCGCCCTGTGCAACCGCATCAACGACCTTTGCGCCCGGCTTGAACGCCGTCGGCTACCGGTGGGCGACCTAAATGTGGGTGGCGGCCTGGGCATTGAATACGGTCATCCTAACCACCTTCCGCTGGCCGATTTCAAGTCTTACTTCAATACTTTTAAGCAGTTGCTGCCGCCCAAGTACCCCGTCCATTTCGAACTGGGTCGCAGCATTGTGGCTTCCTGCGGTACGCTCATCTCCCGCGTGCTGTATGTGAAAGAGGGGCTGGCGCGGAAGTTCGCCATCCTGGATGCCGGCATGAACGACCTGGTCCGTCCGGCTATGTACCACGCTACGCACCGCATCGAAAACCTGTCTTCCGACGGTCCCGAAGTGCCTTATGATGTAGTGGGTCCTATTTGCGAAAGTTCCGATGTCTTTGGTAAGGGCGTGGTGCTGAACGAATGTCATCGCGGCGATTTCATCGCCATCCGATCGGCCGGTGCCTATGGCGAGTCAATGGCCTCCAATTACAACTGCCGCCCCTTTGCCCCTTCCATTTTCTCTGACTTTTAGCGGGTGTAGGTGCAGTTCTGGACGGTGATGGAACGGAAGCCCAGGTCGTTCCAGCAAACGACGGGGGTGAGGGCGCCGGTAATGCCGCTGGCCGATATGTTCTTCAGGGTGAGGTCCTGGGCGACGGAACCTTCGCGGACCGATGTGGCCACCGGGGAGGAGAGATTCTCCATATTGAGGTTCTGCAGCAGGATGTGCTGCATAGTGCCGTTGGCCTTGCCCCAGGCACCGGGTTCCAGCGAAACGCCGAAGAGCATATTGCAGCGCCGGGCTTCGCCGCTGGTCCGGTGCGGGTATACGCCGGGACCGTAGAAGCGGCTGCTCCGAATGATGACCCCGTTGCAGGGCATAATGATGCGGATGCCGTTGCAGGAGGAATTGATCTCACAGTATTCAATGAGCATATTCTCCCAGTAACCGCCGGCGATGGAATCGTCCCCGGTCTGGAAGGAGCACCCCCGGATGATAGCGTCCTGTGCGCCACGGATATGGATGCCGTCCCAGCCTTCCGTAATGGTAACACTTTCGAAAACAGGCGCTTGTAGCGCGTAACCCAGGAAGGCATAGTTGGAGGCACGGGTAATGTGCACGTCCTGCATCCGGAAGTCGGCCGCTTCGGCAATGATGATGGTATGCGGGCCGCGCATATTTTCCTCGCCGCGTTCATCGAAGACGTGGCTGCCGTCGATGGTGCCCGGACCGCTGATGGCAGCGTGGGTCACACCGTCTCCGATGATAAAAGCCTTCATCCATTGCCGGTCGTTGACACAGTTGGCGTTGGCGGTTCCATTGCCACTGTCGTAGCGGGTAAGGTCGTTGTGCGGGATGTAGGGTTGGTAGGCATCCGGGTCATCAACGCCTTGCAGCACAGCCCCTTCCTCCAGGTACAGTTCCACCTTGTCCCGCAGGTAAAGCGTGCTGCTCAGGAAGGTGCCGGCAGGAATCAGCACCCTTCCGCCGCCTTGGGCGGAACAGGCGTCCAGGGCAGCCTGGATGGCGGCGGTGCATTCTTCACCGGCTCTGGCGCCATAGTCGCAGATGGAAAGGGGTTCAGGGGTGTTGCCAGCGCAGGCCTGGATCAGGAGCAGCAGGGGGAGGAGTAAACGTTTCATAGAAGGATTTGGCGGATAAACGGGGTCTGATACTGGTAAGCCAGCCGGGTGAGGTCCCAGCCGGGATGGGTAAGGATGAGCGCTGCTTTTTTGCCGCGCGTGATGGATCCATAATGGGCCGAAACACCCATGGCATAGGCGCTGTTGAGGGTGACGGCGTTGAAGGCTTCCACTGGCGTGAGACGCATTTTGATGCAGCCCTGGGCCATCACAAAGCGCATATCGCCGGAGGGGGAGGAGCCGGGATTGTAGTCGCTGGCCAGGGCCACGCCCAATCCGGCTTTAATGAAGTCTTTGGCGCGACCGTAGGGGAGTCCCAGGAAGAAGGAGGATCCGGGCAGCATAGTGGGCATGGTCCAGGTGCCGCGCAGTGCTTCCATCTCCGCTTCCGTGGTGCGTTCCAGATGATCTACGGAAAGCGCCTGGTGCTTTACGCCCACCTGCACGCCGCCGCTTACGGCCAGTTCGTTGGCGTGGATTTTCGGAGTGAGCAGGTGCTGGGCGGCCGATAGGATCCGGTCCGTATCTTCTACCGTGAAGAAGCCTTCGTCGCAGAAGACATCGATGAAATCGGCATATTCCGCGGCCTGGGGAATCATATCGATGACGGCCTGAACGTACGCCTTGTGCGAATATCCGCGTCCCACGGCGTGGGCGCCCAGGAAGGTGCTTTTTACCGTTGCCGGCACGTTTTCGCCGATGCGGCGGATTACCCGCAGCATCTTCATTTCCCCTTCCGGGCACAGTCCGTAGCCACTTTTGATTTCCAGGGCCACGGTGCCTTTGGCCATCATTTCCTGCACCCGTACCAGGGATTGCCGATACAACTCTTCTTCGGATGTTTGGTTCAGGAGGTCGCTGGAATTCAGGATGCCGCCGCCACGGGCCGCAATCTCTTCATAACTAAGGCCATTGATCTTGTCCAGGAACTCTCCATCCCGGCTGCCGGCATACACCACGTGGGTATGGCTGTCGCAAAACCCGGGCATCACCATTCCGCCCTCTGCGTCCAGAGATTCCCGATCGGGGCCGGGAATGACGTCATGGCCGACCAGATCGGCCATCTTGCCGAAATCGGCAATCCGGCCGTTCTCGATGGCCAGCCAGGCGTCGCGCAGCATGCCGGTCTGGCCCTGCGCCGCGCCTTCCACGCGCAGCACACCCTCCGGCTGAATGCCCGCCAGCAGTCCGATGTTATAGATAATCTTCATTCCGGATGAACTGAACGGTCTTCTGGATGAGGGGACTCATATAGGTGTCGGTGTCCACGAAAGGCACCACCTTGCGGTATTCTTCGAAGATGTGTTCTATCACGGGCGAACTCTTGAGCGGGCGGCGGAACTCCAGCGCCTGGGCGGCGTTGAACAGCTCGATGGCCAGCACCGTCTCTACATTATCCACGATGCGAACCAGCTTGGTGGCGCTGTTGGAACCCATGGATACGTGGTCTTCCTGCCCCTGGGAAGAAGGGATGGAATCACAGGAGGCCGGCCAGCACAGGCCCTTGTTTTGGGAAACGATGGAAGCAGCCGTATACTGCGGAATCATAAAACCGCTGTTGAGGCCCGGTTCCGTCACCAGGTACTTGGGCAGGCCCCGGTGGCCGTGGATGAGCTGGTAAGTGCGCCGTTCAGAGATACTGGCCAGTTCGCTCATGGCAATGGCCAGGGAATCCATAGGAATGGCAATGGGCTCGCCGTGGAAGTTGCCGGCCGATATGACCATATCTTCGTCGGGGAAGATATTGGGGTTGTCGGTGGCCGAATTGATCTCGTTCTCAATCACCGACTTCACATACATGATATTATCTTTCACGGCACCATGCACCTGCGGGATGCAGCGGAAACTGTACGGGTCCTGCACATGTTCCTTGGGCCGGCGGATGAGCTGGCTGCCTTCCAGCGTATCCATGAACTTCTTACCCGTGAGAATCTGTCCTGTATGCGGCCGCAGCTGGTGCGTCAGGGGCAGGAAAGGCTCGATACGGCCGTCGTAGGCGTCCAGCGACATAGCGCCGATCCTGTCGGCCCATTTGCTCAGGCGGATGCTCTTGAGGATGCTCCAGATGGCGTGCGCGCTCATGAACTGCGTGCCGTTGAGCAGTGCCAGACCCTCTTTGCTCTGCAGTTTGATGGGCTCCCAGCCCAGTTCCTTCCAGACCTCGGCGGCCGGACGTTCCTGTCCTTTGTACAACACTTCCCCCATGCCGATGAGGGGCAGGGACAGGTGGGCCAGGGGAGCCAGGTCTCCGGAGGCGCCCAGCGAGCCCTGCTGATAAACCACGGGCAGGACATCCTCGTTGAACATGTCCACCAGCCGCTGCACGGTGCTTAGCTGGGCACCGGAATGTCCGTAGGAGAGGTTCTGGACCTTCAGGAGCAGCATCAGCTTCACGATTTCCGGCCGTACGCGCTCTCCGGTGCCGCAGGCGTGCGACATCACCAGGTTGTGCTGCAGCTGGCTCAGGTCTTCCTTGGGGATGTTCACATTATAAAGGGAACCGAACCCCGTGGAGATGCCGTAAAGGGGCCGGTCCATGTTCTCCATCTTGTGGTCCAGGTATTCACGGCATTTGACGATGGCAGCCTTCGATTCCAGTGAAAGCTTCAGTTTTTCATGGTTTTCAAGAATGGCCTTCAGTCTTTCCAAAGACAGATGGGCCGGAGAGATTGTATGCATATTAATCTAAGCTTTTGCGGATTAAGGTTTCATCGGCCTCGTGGGGGAGGGTGACCTGGAGACCGGGCGTACGGGCCATTTCGCGCTCGATGGCAAAGCGGGCGGCTTCGTTGCGGGCCCAGCTGCGGCGCGCAATGCCGTTGTTCACGTCCCAGAACAGCATTTCCCGGATGTGGCGGGCGCTGTCTTCGGAGCCGTCGATGACCATACCGAAGCCGCCGTTAATGACTTCGCCCCAGCCTACGCCACCGCCGTTATGGATGCTCACCCAGGTGGCGCCGCGGAAGCCGTCACCTATTACGTTCTGTACGGCCATATCGGCACAGAACTGGCTGCCGTCGTAGATGTTGGAGGTTTCGCGGAAGGGGGAGTCGGTGCCGGAAACGTCGTGGTGATCGCGTCCAAGCACAATGGGGGCCGATAGTTCACCTTTCCGGATGGCCTCGTTGAAGGCCAGGGCAATCTTGGTGCGGCCTTCACAGTCGGCGTAGAGGATGCGCGCCTGCGAGCCTCTTCGGGGGCCGATGCCGCCATTTCGGAGAGTACCTTGACGGCCAATTCGTCCGTCTTGGCCAGGTCTTCCGGTTTTTCGCTCATGCACACCCAGCGGAACGGGCCGAAGCCGTAGTCGAAGTACAGCGGCCCCATAATGTCCTGCACATAGGAAGGATAGCGGAAGCGGCCGTCCGGGAGCAGGATGTCGGCCCCGGCGCGGGAGCTTTCCAACAGGAAGGCGTTGCCATAGTCGAAGAAGTACATCCCCTTGGCTGCCAATTTGTTAATGGCGGCCACCTGACGACGCAGGGATGCTTGTACGGCCATTCGGAAGGCATCGGGGTCATCGGCCATCATTCGTTTGGATTCCTCCAGGGAGTAACCCACGGGGTAGTAGCCGCCGGCCCAGGGATTGTGCAGGGAGGTCTGGTCGGAGCCCAGGTCTACATGCATTTCTTCCTGCGCCAGACGCTCCCACAGGTCCACCACGTTGCCCACATAGGCCAGTGAGACAACTTCCTTGGCGGCTACGGCCTTACGGATGCGGGGGATGAGTTCGTCCAGGTTGGGGTGTAATTCGTCCACCCAGCCCTGCTGGTAACGTTTTTCGGCCGCCTTGGGATTGATTTCGGCCGTCACGCTCACTACGCCCGCAATATTGCCGGCCTTGGGCTGCGCACCGCTCATACCCCCCAGACCCGCCGTCACGAAGAGTTTGCCGGCCGGGATGCCACCCTGCTTCCGGGCGGCGTTCATCACCGTGATGGTGGTGCCGTGCACAATGCCCTGCGGGCCGATGTACATATAGGAGCCGGCGGTCATCTGGCCGTATTGGCTAACACCGAGGGCGTTCAGACGCTCCCAGTCGTCGGGCTTGGAATAATTGGGGATGACCATACCGTTGGTCACAATCACGCGCGGGGCATCCTTGTGGCTGGGGAAGAGGCCCAGCGGATGGCCGGAGTACATTACCAGGGTCTGTTCATCGGTCATGGTGGCCAGGTACTGCATTACCAGCCGGTACTGCGCCCAGTTCTGGAAGATGGCGCCGTTGCCGCCGTAGATGATGAGTTCGTGCGGATGCTGGGCCACTCTTTCGTCCATGTTGTTCTGGATCATGGCCATAATGGCCGCCGCCTGCCGCGAGCGTGCAGGATATTCGTCAATGGGCCGGGCATAGATCTTATAGGAAGGCCGATACCGGTACATATAGATGCGTCCATAGGCCTTCAGCTCGGCCGCAAATTCCGGCGCTAGCTGTGTATGAAGCGCCTCCGGGAAGTACCGGAGGGCGTTTTTCAGCGCCAGCACTTTCTGCTCTGGCGTAAGGATATCCTTCCGTTTGGGTGCATGGTTGATCTCCGGGTCATAGGGCTTGACCTCCGGCAGGCAGCCGGTGGGAATCCCTGCTAATATTTCTTCCTGAAAAGTCATAGTTCAATGTGCTTGTTCACGGTTTCAAGGACTTGTTTTTCAAGGGCTTCGGCCTGGGCTACGATTTCGTCGGACCGGTCCAGCAGGGGCTGGGCGGAAGCTTTGTCCTGCAGGCCGGCGGCGTTGATGCGCACGTTCAGGCGGGCACCCTTGATGGCGGCCACAGCGGCCAGGGCGGCTACGCCGGCGTCGGAGGCCGATGCCGGATTGCCTTTTTCGGCCATCTGCAGTGCAAGGGGCAGGGTTTTCAGCGAGGCCTCCATGGTGCGCAGCGGAACCTGGGCGGCATAGAGAGTGGCCTCTTCAATCGCCTGTTTGCGGGCGGCTTTTTCGGCATCCGTTCCCTTGGGCATGGAGAAGCAGTCCATAATGCGGTTGAAGGCGGCGGTGTCTTCGTCAATGAGCTGCATCAGTTCATCCAAGAGTTTTTGACCTTCTTCCGCTACATCCGAGAACTCTTTCCAGCGGGCGTCCCAGCCGCGTTTGTGGGCCGACAGGTTGGCCACCATGGTGGCGAGGGCCGCCGAAAAAGTGCCCATGCAGGCCGATATGGAGCCGCCGCCCGGGGCGGGAGATTCGCTGGCGGTTTCCCGCGCGAAGCCTTCCACCGTGAGCTGGGCCAGGCCCTTAGGGGCATCGGCAATCAGATATTCGATGACTTTCTCCTGGGGGTTGAAGGGTCTCAAATCGTCCAGGGACATACTCTTGACGGCGATTTTCACAATCTCCTGCTCGCTGATACCCAGCGAACGCTGCTGCTTTTCCAGATAGAATCGGCCGGCTTCCAGGAGCACGCGCTTGGGCACCAGGCCCACTATTTCGGCTCCGGTTACACGCAGTCCCCGGGCGGTGGCGGCGCGGGATACTTCTTCATAGGCCAGGTGCAGGGGAGTGGCGTTGATATCCGTGATGTTCATAGACACCTGCGCAATGCCGTATTCGTCTATATACCAGCCGATGGCCTTGGTTCCCTTGAGCGTGCCGGGAATCCAGCCTTCCCCGGAAGGGTTCTTACGGCCTTTTTCCCGTACGTCGAAAGCCACGGCCATGGCGCGGCGGGTACTGGTGGTGTTCAGGTTGAAGTTTACGGCCACAAGGAAGTTGCGTGCGCCCACGTTGGTGGCGCCGGCTTTGGCCACTGTTTCGTTCCAGGGGCCGCCGAAATCAGGCTTGCGGGCTTCGTCGGCCATCTTTTCCGGCAGGGCTTCGTATTCTCCTTCGCGGCAGACGGCCAGATTTTTACGCTCCGGTTTCAGGGCGGCGGCTTCATAGCAGTAGCAGGGAATGCCCAGCTCTTTCCAGAGCCGCTGGGCCAGCTCCCGGGCCAGGACGGCGCATTCCTCCAGCGTGATGCCGGCTACCGGTACCAGGGGCAGTACATCGGTGGCACCGCTGCGGGGATGGGCTCCGTGATGCTGCCGCATATCAATCAGTTCCTGCGCTTTGGCGGCGCCGCGGAAGGCGGCTTCGCATACGGGTCCGGGTTCCCCCACGAAAGTAACGACGGTACGGTTGGTGGCCTCGCCGGGGTCTATATCCAGCACTTTGACGCCTTCCACCGTGCGGATGGCGGCTACAATGGCGTCTATCACTTGACGCTCCCTTCCTTCACTGTAATTGGGAACACATTCGATGAGTTGCTTCATTAGGTCTAAGTTTTAATGCGACCCTAAAGATAGCAAATCTTTTGGAGAAAGCCGTTCAATATGCCTATATTTGTGCAAGGGAACTGTTTTTAATGGAATGAACAAACATCTTATTCTTCTGGCGCTGGTCTTTGTGTGCGGCATCGCCCGTGCACAGGAAGAACCCCTTGTCATATCGGCCGACAGACCCGGTGCACTCACCGGGCCTCACGCGATGCCTTATCAAAAGCTGCAATGGGAAACAGGCTTAGGCTATGAGTGCGAAAAAGGCGGTCCTCATACCTTCACCCTCAACACCAGTATGTTGCGTTTCGGCCTTTTCAAACACGCCGAAATCCGTGTAAGCACCGATTTCCTGCTGTCCAACGACGGGCAGGGGCCCCAATCCACTTTCGGCGTCGCGCCACTCACGGTGGGGATGAAGGCTCAGTTGAATGAAGGGTCCGGAATCCTGCCCACCGTGGCGCTTCTGGCCCAGGTAAAATCACCTCACATCGGCACCAAAGACCAGCTTCCCCCGCATCTGGCGCCCTCTATGTATTTTTTGTTCGACCACGAGTTCACCAACCGTTTTTCCATCGGCTATAATATTGGTGCGGAATGGGATGGCGAGAATGCCATCCCCACCACCTTCCTGGGTTTGGGCTTGTATTTCGGGATTACCGACAGGTGGTCGGCCTTCCTGGAAAGCTACAACAGACTCAACGCCCGAATAGGTAACAGCTATATGACCGAATTCGGCATCACCTGGCTGGCCTCCCGAAGAGTGCAACTGGATCTGTACGCAGACCTTGACTTCAAGAGACTGGGCTCGTATTTTAATGTCGCTTGCGGCGTTTCGTGGCTGATTAACTGACCATCCGGTTATTTAGGCAGCTGGGCGCCGTAGTTGTTCACCTTGCCGAAGAGATCTTTGGCTTTTTCCCAAGGATACTTGTTGCAGTACATACTGGGACGGACGATTTCGGTTCCCTGCTGGTTCAGGCCGAACATACGGTTGGCCTGGTTGGCGGCGGAATTGGCGTTGTAGCTTTGGCTGGACATGATCTTCAGGGTCAGGAAACCTTCCAGGTAAGGCTGGTCGATGGCCTTGAGGAATTCGTCGTTTCCTTCGGGCATTTCCATGTTGCCTTCGTATTTGGGGCCGATTTGCTCCGCTTCCTCAATCCGGGCGGCCGGAACGGAAATGGAGGCCACGCCGGAGGAGGCGATTTCAAGGTCCCTGCGGTTGGCGAAGAAGTAGTTGTCGTAGAGGTTGCTTTCCTTGGCGGCTTCCATTGCCTTGTTGGATTCATAATACACTCTTTCCACGGCGCAATTGCTGTTGCAGCCGAAGATGTTGTTGTGTACATTGATGGTCCGGATGCCGTTCATGAAACGGAAGCCCTGGCCCATGTCTTCAAATGCTTTGGTGCGGGTCCAGGTAAAGAGGACGGTGTTGTGGTGGAAGTCCAGGGAGACCAGGGGGATATCGGCATCCCGGACATTGCCTTTGACCTGGCAGGCGGCGTAACGGCAGGCGATGAAGATGTTGTTGCATATTTCCATGTGGCCCTTGCCCATGAGGGCGGAGATGCCATAGTCGCGGCAGTTGACGAAAATGCAGTTGGAAACGCGTACGTTGCCTTCCACATCCATGTGGAGACCGTATTCATCCCCGTTGGCATACCCCACCTTGGGGCAGTTGGGGGCGGCATCGGGCTCTACGAAGCGGCCGGTGAGAACGCCTTCGTTGGGCGTACCGGTAATCTCGTTTTTCACGTCGGCGGCGCAGTAGAGGTTGTTTTCTCCGAAATCGAACACCAGGCCGTCGATGACTACGTTCCCTTCGGGACCGTCATAGCCATAGGGCCTTCTGGCATTCATGTTGAACAGCGGGGCGATGAATTTCTGGTCGGTGGGCTGCAGCTTGGTGACATATTTGATGATGTCACGTTCGCTGAAGTCGGGGGCATAGCCACCATAAATGCTGATGAACTTGCCTCTGTCGCTGGCCTGGGAAGAATTGCCGAAACGGCCGCATTCGATGTAGCCGCGGTCCAGGTTACCCAGATAGTTGCCTTCGGCCACCAGGATGATATCGTCGTCTTCTGCCGTGTTGATGGCCTTCTGCAGATCCTTCATGGCCGATGTGGCCGACAGGCCGTCGGCCCGGGCCGATCCCGTGGTGGCGCTTACATAGAATGTTTTTCCTTTGGTGGCGGGAACAGCAGATCCGCTGTTGTTTACGGTGCCGTTGTTGTTTCCGGCCACATTCTCGAGGCCTTTCTTGGCAGCATCCTTCAGGTTTCTTAAGTTAAGCTGCGCATGGGCGACAGTTCCGGCGGCAAGCATAAGCACGATGGCCGCAGCAATTCTTCTGTTCATCATAGATTGGGCTATTAGTTTTTACAAATGTAGCATATTCCGCGGATTTATGCAATGATACCGCTCTTCTTTAAAAGGGCCTTATACTCTTGGAGATTGAAGGGGACTTCGCCATATAAGTAGTGATTCTGAAGTTGTTCGCCTCCTTTTCCCGTATAGGTAATCTTCAGGATGCCTTGTCCTGCGGGTAGGGGAAGTCTGGCCACTATAACCCTGCCGTTGGCCGCTGCGTTGTATTTTCCCTTGAACAAAACTTTGCCGGTCTTGACATCCGTGACGGTGACAGTACCCGTTACTGGCTCTCTGGTGTCATTCGTTACCACCAGGGGACAGGCCCCGTCCACGGGGTCATTGATAAGGGCGCAAACATCCTTCTGGGCGTTGCGGATGAAATAGTAGGCCATCTTGGGGCTGTTGTACCAGTCCACGATCGCATCGGAAATGAGCGGCCAGCCGTCCCGGATATTCCACCAGAGCATCCCGGTATTAGGGATGAACTTCCGGCCCCGGAACATTTCGATGAAAAACTTCATAGCCTCGGCCTGGACACTCTGGGAGGCGAAGATAAAATCGTCCAGATCGGCCGGAACCTCGCCGAAAAGTAACTGTACCTGCTTGATCATCAGGTTGTTCCTTTCGGGCGTGTACCCTTGTTCGCCGAAGATTCTTACGGCCTTGGTGAGCCAGTCTTCCTTCCATCGGCGTTCCTTGACATCGCTCCAAGGGTACACTGATTCCTGAGGAAACATCTTTTCCAGACTCTCGCGATTGGGCATACCGTGATACCCAATTTCGCTGGCGAACAGGCACTTTGCTTCGGTATAAAAGGGCGCTTTGTAATAGCCTCTGGGCCCCCACAGGTGGTCTTCCGGCATATAGCGGGTGTGGTTCCCCAGGGCATAGACTTCTTCGCTATAGTAGGGCGAACTGGGCAGATAAGGCCTAGTGGGGTCGCATTCATAAAGAGCGTGGGGGATGGTCTCGCGACTGATGACATCCCGGTTCGGGTCTATCTTGAAATTCTTGAGGGACCAGGTGAGGGCCTGGTCGTTTTCGTTATTGCCGGCCCAAAGGGCAATGGAGGGATGCGTGCGCAATTTGATTACCACCGAGCGGACCTCTTCCAGGATGGCCTTCTGGAAGTCCAGATCCTGCGGGTACTGTGTGCAACCCAAGGCGAAATCCTGCCACACCAGGACGCCGTTCTGGTCACAAAGGTCGAAGAACGCGTGGTCCTCGTACACATTGCCTCCCCAACAGCGGAGCATATTGCAGTTCAGGTCGGTAACAATGGCGAAGGCCTTCTCCAGATGCTGCGGATCGCGGCTGTGGAGGGCGTCCATCGGCGTCCAGTTACTGCCGTGGATGTAGATTCTCTCGCCGTTCACCAGGAAGCAGAACTTTCCGGGATATTCTTCCGTATTGGTGGTGGTGCTTTCCAATTGTACGGTCCTGATTCCAAGGCGCTTATGGCAGGAATCAATCTCTTGACCATCTTCTCCCAGAATCCTTAACATCACATCGTAAAGGGCGGGATTACCATATCCCCGGGGCCACCAGAACTCCACGTCTTCCACGCTGATTTTCTCCCGGATGGCGTGGGTATAAATCTTCTTCGCGTATCGGACCTTGTCCTTCCCGTCTTTGCTGATGATGACCTCGGCCATCATTTTCCCGTCTTGAAAGCGGGTGGGCAGGGTGATGGTATAATCCAGATACACCGAGGCGGTTCGGGCATCCAGGTCGATGGCGTTGGTGTACCAGTGGGCGTCTACAATGTGCACTGGCGGTTTTACCTCCAGGGAAACGCTTCTCCAAAGCCCGGCGCTCACCAGCCTGGGCATAATGTCCCAACCGTAGGTGTGCGGCGCCCTCCTGGCAAAGACCGATTCGGGCTGCGCGAAATTGAGGCTGATGGTGGGAGGAATCCTCTTTCGGCCCTCCAGGACGGAGGAACGGATGTACACCTCCAGGAGATTGTCCTCTCCGGGGGCGGCCAGCGCTTCACTCACGTCGAAGTTGTGCTCGATGAGCATATTGGCTGCGCTTCCCACGTGGATTCCGTTGAGGTAGATATCGGCAAAGCAGTCGATGCCGCCGAAGTGCAGGAAGAGATCGTCCTCCTTTGTATAATCCGGGCTATTGAAATGCCGGCTGTACCGCCATTGGTATCCCTCCCACTTGCGGAGGAGGTACACGTTGCTCCCAAGTTCCGGCTGCTCGATGAGTCCGGCCGCCAGCAGATCCAGTTCTACGTTGCCGGGTACGGTGGCCGGGATGGTGTTGAATGGGACGCCTGCCATGCCTTCGGGGGAGGTGACGGCCGATTTTCCCTGCTCCCAGAAATCCAGGGTCCAGGGGCCGTCCAGCGGAAGACTATCGGCCCTGGCCGAAGAAAGCGAAGCTACTGCGAACCAGGCGGTAAGGAGGGATGTGAGTATAGAATGTTTCAAAGGCTGAAGTGATAAGTGGTGTCGTAATCTTTCCAGTTGCGAAGATCCAGCGTGACGGCCTGGGGGCTGCCGAACAGCGTTCCCGTCCATTCTCCGAGGACTCCCGGGGCCTTCACGGCCTCTTCCTGCGTGAGGGCAGCGCCTGTTTGGAGGTCACGGATTTCCGGGACAAGCGGGAGGAAACCCTGACCCTGCGCTTCCTGACAGAGGAGCGCTCGTTCTAATTCGCCTTCATAAATGCCATCATAGCTCCGTTCACTTCCCGGGATTCCGGGAGGTCGATGTTCGTCACGTTGTGAATGTGCCCGACTTTCCGGTCACGGGACGCAATGTCTAGGAACGTGATGGCTTTATCGAGCGAATCGCAGTCGGCCTTCAGTGCCAGGGACTGGCTTCGAATGAAGTCACGCGTGCAGGTGGACAGGAAAAGAGGTGCTTCCAGGCTTCCGATGAAGGTTTTGGGAGAGAGCGTTTCCAGATAAGGTCTGTCTTTGAAGCGGGGGCCGATGAACCACTCTTTGAAATCATCGGCATAGTCCTTAGCATCGCCGAACGACCCGAAATCGTAGGCGGGGCAACTAAGCAGCACCCCGGCGGCGGAGAATTCCTTTGGCCGGATGGGCACGGAACTGTCGGCCGCACCTTCCGCCATATAGAGCGCCAGATGTCCGCCTGCAGAATCGCCTGTGAGGAACATCCTGTCTTTGTTGAGGCCCAGTTCCTCTGCGTGGACGGTAAGATAGTCCAGGGCTGCCGCGCAGTCCGCGAGCTCATCCGACACGTCACGGACCCCGTCATTAAGCCGATATTCCACCAGTACCACGTCGAAGCCTTCCCCAAGGAAAACGGATGCGTAATCCAGATTACACTCTTTCTGTCCGGCGACGTAAAAACCCCCGTGAATGTCAACGAGGACGATATCTTTGCGATTTTCCTGATGGGCATAGTAAACGTCCAGGACCTGCGCAGGATCTCCGCCTTCCACGTACGGGATCCCCAGCTTCTTGTCAAATCTGTCCGCAAGGGATGTTTCCGAGGGCTGCTTGATGCTGGCCTTCAGAATGAGTTTCATCACCGGGGTGGTCAGCTTGATGCCGGGCCCCAGCACGATATACAGGATGGGAATGATGATGACGGCGATAACCGCGAGACATCCGATGCGCTTTTTGTTTTTGGATTCCATGGCGCTAATTTACGGAAAATACAAGAGAAAAGCTATATTTTGCTTTTCTCGGCAGATTTAGGTATTTTTGTTAGAAATAACCACTATTGTTTTCTAACATGAGCGAACAGAACACTGAATTTGATCCGATGGACCGGAACCAAGACGGAAAGGTTTCTGTCAAGGAGCGCCTTCAAGAAGCAGCCGACAAGGCGATTGAAGCAGCCGAAATAGCCGCTGGTGTCATCAAGGATGAAGCCATGGAACTCTACGGTAAGGTGAAGGACTATCAGACCCTTTCTCCGGAAGAGAAGAAGGCCAAACAGGAAGAGTGGAAGGATACTGCAAAAGATTTTGCGGAGGGAGTAAAAGAAGACGTCGGGAAACTGTTCAAGAAACCTTAATGATAAAGCCAGTCATTGGCGTTACGCCCCTCTGGGATCAGGAGAAACAAAGCGTATGGATGCTTCCCGAGTATCTCTTCAGGAAGGACGGAAGCAGCCTGAAACTATTCCGCAGGTTTATTGAGGAAAGCGGGCGGGACAATTAGATGAGACCGGCCTCTTTGGCGCGGGAAATGAGCTCAGGGCTGTTGGAGACATCGAATTTCTCCAACAGCTTTTTTCTGTACCAGCGGATGGTTTCCTGGCTCAGGTTCAGGGCCTGGGCAATCTGGCCCGTGGTGTATCCTTTGGACAGCAAGTCCAGGATTTCCTTTTCGCGGGCCGACAACTCAGGTGCCTCTTCTGAGGGATTAGCCCTATTATCTGAGCGTGCAGAAGTGTCTGCCTCCTCCGGCGCTTTTGCCGCAAGCTTTTTCCGCCGGCCGATAAATAAGCCGATAACTACCAGAATCAAGGCCGTGAGGGTGCCGGTCAAGCGGCCTAATTGCCGTTTTTGCCGCGAGAGCACTTCCTGCATGTAGTCCAGGTTTTCCGTGCGGAAGTTGGGCGCGTAATCCGGATGGGCAGCGTAATAGGCATCGGCCTTTCTTAAATATGGAAGGGATTTCCAGGTTTTGCCCTCTTCCATGTACAGACGGCCGTAACCCTTCCAGACATCCACTATCATCAGGGAGTCGCCCGAGGCCTGGGCAAAAGCCATGGCTTTGTCGTATTCGGCCTTTGCCTTACGGAGGTCCCCTTCGTCAATCCAGGTTTCGCCCATATTGTAGTGGAGGATGCTGTTGCTCTCGTTCCAGCCGTATTTTTCAAAGATGGCGCCTGCCTTTTCGTAATACGCCATAGCCTGGGGGATAGAGTCCATCATATTGTAGAGATTGCCGATGGATCCGTACAGGGCGGAGTAATAATCGTCAATCATGTTCTGGGTATAGCCGGCGGTGTCTGTGGGTGAAGTGGCTCCGGCGGCCATCGCGTCCGCTGCAGCAAGGGAGGCCATATAATAAACCCTTGCACTGTCATATTGCTCTCGGCCATAAAAAATCTGGCCGATATAGCGGTAGGCGTCGGCATCGGCCGCGTACCATTGGCGGGGATGGCTGATGGAAAGGGCCTTGCGGGCGTAGAAGACGCACTTGTCTCCGTTCAGGACATGATAGCCCAGCATCAAGTCCCTGTAGGCACGGTTGAGGTTAATCAGTTCCTGCTCTGATGCCTTGTCTATGGCGTCCGGTGTCCAGCGCGCCACCGTCCGTTCCAACGAATCCAGATTGTGGCCCCGGTGGTCGTTATAGGCACCGGCCCCAATCGGGAAAATGGCCGGGAACAGCAGTAAAAGTATCAAGCGTTTCATGAAACAAATTTAAATAAAAAAGGTGGAACCTCCCCCTTTTGGTGGCCTTTCAAGGGCTATTTCCACCCTTTTGGGTGGTGCTTTTTTGATCAAGAAAACGCATTTTTGTAAGAATGAAACGCAAGACTAGTAACATGACCAAACTGATATGAAAAAGTTATTGCTTTCTATCGCCCTCCTTGCCATGGTTTGCGGGACGGCCGATGCCCAGAGTTTTCTGGAAAAGATGAAAGAACGTGCCAAGAATGCTGCCGAGCAGAACTTAGGAAACAAAGTAGAGAAGGGAGTGAACGATGTTCTGGACGGCAACCTGGGTAAGAAGAACAAACAGCAGAAGGAGAAAGCCGAAGAGGCCGCGAAAGCTGCTCCCGCCACTGCCGCCTGGACCTGCGAGGAATGCGGCAAAACCGGCAATACCGGCAAGTTCTGCGACGAATGCGGTGCCAAGAAGCCGGGTGGAGAAGCTGCTCCTGCTGCAAAGCCTGCTCCTAAGAAACAGGTTGAAAGCGCTTATGCAAAAACGGATTTTGTGCCGGGAGACGAAATCTTCTTTGAGGATCCGGTAGAGGGGGAACGCCTTGGAGAGTTCCCGCTTCATTGGGATTTTCTTCGTGGAGAGGAGTGCGAAGTAATGACGATTGACGGCCAGCAGGCCATCAAGCTCTCCGGCTGGTTCACGGATATCGCTCCGCTAATGAAGGAGGATGACTATCTGCCCGAGGAATTCACCGTAGAATTTGATGTCTGGTCCAATCCTACCGGAGGATCCAGCAACAACGACCATATAGACCTGGTGCTCCGTTCAGAAGAATCCGACTATTGCGTTTTTGTCGCCCTCAATCCGGCGTTCAATGAATTATCTGAGACAGAAGGGGCTCCGACGCTGGATTATTCCTTTATTACTCCGGGCGGAGACCTTCGGAATGGAACCACTCCGGGAGAGAACGTCCAGAAGCTAATAGTGCCAGACAGCTGGCTCCACGTTGCGGCGTCTTTCAACAAACGCGCCTTCAAATATTATGTAAACGGTGTCAGGATGGTGAATCTGCCCAACGTGGCGCGACCCACCCGCATGCTCCTCCGGTCCGTCTCCAACTGTGACGAGCAGGACCGCTTCTTCATCAAAAATGTCCGCCTGGCCAAAGGTGCCGTGCCGCTGTATGACCGGCTGGCCAGCGACGGCAAGATTGTTACGTACGCCATTACCTTCGAGCTGGGCAAGGCAGACCTCAAGCCCGAATCCATGGTGGAAATTAACCGCATCGCCAAGTTAATGCAGGAGAACCCCGGTTTGGAATTCGAGGTGCAGGGCCACTGCGACAGCACTGGCAGCGACAAAGTAAACGATCCGCTGTCTCAGAAACGTGCCGAAGCCATTGTGGCTGCTCTGGTGGAGCAGGGGATTGCCGAGTCCCGCCTCACGCCCGTGGGCAAGGGCTCTCACGAACCCATCGCCTCCAACAGCACGGACGAAGGTCGCGCCAAGAACCGCAGAGTGGAGTTCGTGAAAAAATAAACTACTAACCATTGACTATGAAAAGAATCACTGTACTCATTGCGGCGCTGTCGTTGCTATGTGCCCCGGCGCAGGCCCAGGGCTTCCTGAACAAACTGAAAGAAAAGGCCGAACAGGCCGTGGGCGGAAACCTGGGATTCTCCCAGGAAGTGGCTCCTGAGACTGCTTCCATGACCAGTCAGGACGGCGCTCCCACTGCCGTCACCGGCGAACAGGCCCTTCCTGCCAAGCGCGCCAGCACCTTTGGCTGGGATGGCCCCGTTACCCCTTCATCGGCCAAATTCCCCATTCCGCTGATGAACGAATTCCCGGCCGTTCCGTCGGCCGCCGAGCTGGCCCATCCCACGGAAGAAGCCCAGATTGCTTATTACAAAGCCATCAAAGCCGTCACCCTGCGGGCTGAGGAATTAAACGAGGACACCACCTGCGAGGATGAACAGACCCTTCTCTATCGGGAAAAGAGCAACAAGATGCTCTCCGACCTGTTTGGCCTCACCCCGGCCGAGATAGAGGAACTGCAGGACGAAAACCTGCCTGAAGCCGAGCGGAAGCGCCTGGAAGAGAAGATTTCCAAGGCCGTTCTTGGAGATATGGACACGGAAGACCTGGAAAAGCGTGCGGCAAAGTATGAGAAAATGTCGGACGAAGAACTGGCGGCTGCCATGGAGCGCGGAGAGATGAATGACCTTATGGCCATGGCAGGGAAGGCCCAAGGGATGCAAGGCAAGCTGGCCCCCATTATGGAGATGGAGCAGAAGCTGAGCGCCTATTTCATGGAGGCCCAAAAGCTGCTTTCCGTGCCGGACGGGCAGGTGGATGCCAAGTTCTCGGCCGCCGACCGCAAGAAACTGCAGGCCATCAAGGAAAAGATTTATGCCACCGAAGATCCTGCCCTATACAATCCTCTCTACCTGGAGGCGCTGGAACTGATCAAAACCTACCGGGAACGTGCCGCTAAGGTATGGGCCGCCGACGTACAGAAACGTTTCAATCAGATGAAGGAGAATATGTCGGCGCTCATCAAGCTCAACCGGCAGGCTGTGGCAGATGAACTTATCCCGGAATGCGCCCTGTGGCGTATGCCGCTGAATGCTGTCATAACGGCTGGCGATATTCTGGCTGAGGCTTATAGCGAATTCCCGTCGGATTATCCTCCCATGTACCAAGAGGAAGTGGTGCGTGAGCTGTCGCTCTCCAAGGTGCCGGGTGGCGGCGGCCATGCGTGGTTCCCGGAGTTTTCCGTGTTCGGCTCTTCCCACTTTGACGATATTGCCGCCGGTAAGTACATCTTTGCCTCCAACGAGACCGGAGAGGTATATCAGTTCAGCGGCGGTTCCTGGACCAAGTTGTCCGATAAACGCATCCAGGAACTGAGCGAAATGAAAAAGGAAGCGGCGCCTCAAGGGCAGGCATGGACTTCCCGGGATGGACAGCGCACGGTTACTTACAATGGGGAAGGTGGTTATATCGTGCTGCCCGAGGGCGATGAAATCTTCCAGCCGCATGCTTGGAAGGCCTATTCTGACAAAATTCAGTGGATTAACGCCACCACCACCGAGGATGGTAAATATCAGCTTATCCTTTGTACCTACAAGTTTTAATACTGGCTTGGACTCTACTGGCAGCGCCCTCTTCCGGGGGCGCTGCCTGGTATGATGTCTGGCGTTCCTTTGATGTGGACCCTCTCATTGCCGAGGCTGTGGTGTGGCCGGAAATGGAACGCTACTCCAAGTTACAGGACAAGATGGAAACGGCGGCTAATTATGGCGCTTACATCACCACCGGCGGCGGGCCAGATTTTTCCATCGGCCCTTTCCAAATGAAACCCTCTTTCGTGGAAGCCATGGAAAAAGCCTGGATGCGAAGCGGCTTGGCACGGCAGTATGAGTTGTGGTTCGACACCGACGACACCGTTACGGCCCGGCGCATCCGCATTTCCCGCCTGCAGAAAGAGGAGTGGCAGGTTATCTACATAGGTGTTTTCTTACGCTTGCTCTATGCTTCCTATGGCTCTGTGAACAAGAAGGGGGAACGTACGCAGGATGGACTAGAGACGCTTCCGATATATGATCAGGTTCGCCTGGCTGCTACTGCCTACAACCGCGGCGTGGTGTGGGCCGCTCCTGGCTACGGAGACCTTTCGGTCCTGCGGGAACATGCCGACGAAAAGCATTTCCACTACGCCATTATCCCATCCAAACACACCCGCCGTTACTGCTACGCAATCCTGGCTCTTAAGCACTATAAAAAGATAGTCCGCACCTCTTTTCAATCCCTCAAGTATCCGTGTCTCACCAAATCCTCCCTGCTTCGGACAGGACTGGTATAGCCGTCAGCAATTACGAAAAGGTTATCCGCTACAGAGGATATGGCGTCATAGTTATGGTCTGTGACGATGATGCCGTGGTCCTGGCTGCGCTCTCGAATCAGCGCCTTGACTTCATCGATGTTTACGGGGTCCACCTGCGTAAACGGTTCATCCAGAATATAAAAAGGCGCATCACTCAGCAGCACCAGATATAGCTCTGCCAGCCTTGCCTCGCCGCCGGAAAGCTCATAGATGGGTGAGTCGTAATGGCGGGAGAACTTGGGAACACAGTTCACGAAGCTCCAGTAGTTTACACCAAAGAGGTCAAAGGCCCGGTGCAGCTGCATCCCGTCCGGAATCAGGCGCCCTTGTGGAAGATACTTGATATATCTGCCGATTACCTGCCTGTCGATGGGCTTTTCATCGATACTTACCATCACGTTTTCCACCCGGAGGCCGCCCATCAAGGCACGGAACATACAGGACTTCCCGGTGCCGTTCCGGCCCAAAAGGCCTGTGACCATTCCGGTTTCAGATGTGATATAGCCGCCGCTCAGAACCGTCTTCTGACCGAAACGCACCACCACGCTGTCCACTATGAGTTTGTGTTTATCCATAGATTAGCAGCGTGATAGTCATAAGAATAGCGAGCGCCAGAAAGTCTGTCAGAATGACGCTGACCAGCAATTTCCGGGGCGAGAGGCCTAAATTGATATAGAAGAAGACGGCATCCCTGTCCCGGAATTGCTTCATCAGATACACGGTGATGGCGGTTATGACAGCCTTTATGATAAAGGAATCCACCAAAAACGTGTAGGAAAACCCGCCGGACTGGAATCCTGCGCAAACCAGGTTATACACCCCACCAATCAGGAAAAGGCCTTTCCCATAGCGCCAGGTGAGGGATATGCGGTCCTGCAAGGTCATTCTTCATGAGCAATAGAATCGGCCGATGATTCCCGCAAAAATCAAGCCTTAGATTCTGGGCTTGTGAATGTTCCCTTTTCTTTGCATAACTCTGGGAAAAGCGGTATCTTAGCAAAGTTAATTATGAAAAAGTATTTTCTCCATACTCTGGCACTCGTTTTAATTGTCTGTTTGTTTTCCTGCAACAAAGACAAACCAGCCCCAGACGCCGATTGGGCGGATTACACCGTTATCGTCTACGGAGCCGTCGGCGGGGCCATGGATTACTCTATGGAGGCTGTTTGGAAGGAAATACAGACAAAAGTTCCCGACAAGAAGGTCCGTGTGCTTGTCGTCTATAAATATGGCGCTGAAGGCGAGCGTTTCTCCGGCAAATACGGGGCCCCGGGTGAGGTGGTGGTATTCGAACTGGACAAGGATACCGATTTCGAGAAGATTCATACCGAAGGAACGGATACGAAACAGTTCAAACTCTATGACCCTGAAAACATTACGGCTATCCTTAACAGGGCGAAAGAGGAGTTGCCTGCACGGGAATACGTGCTGGCGCTGTATGGTCACGGCGGCGGCTTCATTGCCCAGGAAGATTATCCTAAGGAGTACTATGGGCCCACACGTGGAATCATCCCTGATGAACTGCTGAACCGTGTAACCATCAATATGTACGAGCTCAGCACGGGCATCGTCCAATCGGAAATTCCGCACTTGAAGGCTATTATGTTCCACAACTGCTTAATGGGCGGGATGGAGTCCCTGATGCAAGTGGCGCCTTATGCCGATTATCTGTTCGCAACGCCCTTTATGCTCACCAGCGAGAACAATCCGCTGATCCCCACGCTGGTGGAAATGCTTCGTAAAGAGGCCGATTTATACGTGAAGGAAGGTGTGCCGTACAACGGCAGTATGGAACTGCTGAAAAGCGCGGAACTGGAAGCGGTGTGCGCTGTCGCCCAGGAATTGGCCATCCGTCTGTGTGAGCTGTATCCTGCGAAAAAGGAAGCCATTGACAGGGCCACCTGCGCCGTCTATCAGTTTTATAATATCTATCCCTATTTCGACCTGCTGGATTACGCTCGAAAGCTGGCTGCGGAAACGGGAGACGGAACGCTTGCATCGGTCCGTAACCGACTGGAAGAAGCTTTTGGGCGCGCTATCCTACAGCAGGTAATCATCGATCTGGGTGTCCTTCCAGTCCTTCCGGCCTTCTCGCTCTCCGTCGTCCTGGTGGACCATGACAGTTATCAAAGCCAATCGGCTAAGGGAGACTTCACTTACCGGTCATCCTATGAGTTCACCGCTTTTCACAAACTGACCGGCTGGGGGAATTGGCTGGATACCAACGCATGCCTTCCTACCGGGAATCCTTTTGGGCAGGGAGAAAGCATGGTACCATAAGAGTCCGGAGGCCGAAGGCCGACAGAAGGGGGACGGCGTAAGCCGTGCGGGGGAATTCTTTCCCCCGTGCCCCTTGGGGCGGCCGCGAAGCGGAACGAAGTGGAGTCACAAAAAAGCCCTGGAATTTCCAGGGCTTTTTTGTGACTCCAACAGGACTCAAACCTGTAACCTTTTGATCCGTAGTCAAATGCTCTATTCAATTGAGCTATGGAGCCATTTTGGAGGGCCTTAGGCCACTTCCTTATTTTTCAGCAGTGTAGACTTTCTCGCGGATGCGGGCCTTCTTACCGGTGAGGTCACGGAGGTAGAAGATACGGGCGCGGCGAACCAACGGGGACTGGTAGGGGAAAATTCTCTCTACACCCACGCCACTGGCGATTTTGCGGACGGTGAAAGTTTTGGTGAACGGGTCCATACCACTGATCTGGATAACCACACCACGGAATTTCTGAAGACGTTCCTTATCACCTTCCTTGATTCTGTAGGTCACGGTGATGGTATCACCGGCCTTGAACTCCGGGAAAGAAGCGGCTTTTTCGTTCTGGAAAGCCTGCTCTGCAATTTTAATCAAATCCATAATTCTCTAATCCTTTATGCAACATTGCGGTTTGGCTCCTGACAAGAGGTTGCGTTGTTTTTGGGACTGCAAAGGTACAAACTTTTTGCAAACCTCCAAAACTTTTAGCGGATTTTTTAGAAAATATTCTTGACTTTGTCAAAGGTGGCTTTGTCTTCGCGGGTAAGGTCCGGTGTAAAACTGGAGTTGTTGCGCATTTGTTCCAGGGTTTCGCGCTCCGAGCGGGACAGCTTGTGGGGAACCCAGACCTGGAACTTGACAAACAGGTCTCCGGTTCCGCGGCCATAGCCCTGCATGGCAGGGAGGCCTTTCCCGCGCAGTTTCACCACGGTTCCGGACTGCGTACCCGGCTCCACTTTCACCTTATAACTGCCGTCCAGGCAGGGGACCGAAATTTCGCAGCCCAACATGGCATCCATCACGGAAATGATCCGGGTGTAGAACAGGTTGTTGCCATCCCGTTGCAGCTGAGGATGCTGGACCTCGTTGATGACCACCAGCAGATCTCCGTTCACGCCGCCGTGCGGAGCTGCGTGCCCTTCGCCGCGGATAGTGATTTGCATCCCGTTCTCCACGCCGGCGGGAATGCGTACGCGTACGGTCTCACGGCGTCTTTCCAGACCGGTGCCGTTGCAACGCCGGCAGGGATTGGTGATGATTTTCCCTTCTCCCTGGCACTGCGGGCAGGTGCCGATGGTGTATCCCATACCGAAGAGGCTGCGGGTTTGCTGCCGCACGCGACCCTGACCACCGCAAGTGGGGCAGGTTTTGATATCGGAATCGTTTTTGGCACCTTTGCCGCCGCAATCCGGGCAGGGACGGGCACGCTCGATGGAAATTTCTTTCTCGCAGCCGTTGGCAATCTCCTCCAGGGTGAGTTTGACGCTGGTGCGGATGTCACGTCCGCGCAGCACACGCTGCTGGGCTTCTCCGCCGCCAAAGCCGCCGAAACCGCCGCCACCGAAGCCCCCGAAGTCGAAGCCGAAACTGCCGCCGAAGATGTTGCGAAGGAAGTCATTGATGTCCATACCGCCGAAGTCGAAGCCGCCGGCGCCGCCTCCCATCTGTTCGGCCGCGAAGCCGTACTGGTCGTACTTGGCGCGTTTGTCGGGGTCGCTCAGGATGGAATAGGCTTCGGCCGCTTCCTTGAAGTTCTCTTCGGCCGTTTTCTTCTCTGCGTCTGTGCCGTTTACCCAGCGGTCCGGATGCCATTTGAGCGCCAACTTGCGATAGGCGCTTTTGATTTCATCGGCCGAGGCTGTCTTGGCTACGCCCAGAACCTCATAGTAGTCTCTTTTGTTTGCCATAAGTTATGCTCCTACAACTACTTTAGCGTAGCGGAGAACCTTTCCGCCCAAGGTGTATCCCGTTTGCACCACATCAATCACCTTGCCTTTTAGGTCCTCCGACGGGGCGGGGAAGGTGGTGACAGCTTCGTGCAGTTCGGTGTCAAAGTCTTTGCCTTTTGCCTCTATGCGCTCCAGGCCTTTTCCTTTGAGATAATTCGTGAGCTTGTTGAAGATGAGCTGCGTGCCCTCTTTGGCGGCCTCGCTGTCCGTGCTCTTTTCCAGATTGGCCAGCGCTATTTCGCAGTCGTCCAGAATGGGCAGGAGGCCCTTGATGGTATCGGCCGATGCCGAGCTCACCAGGGCCAGCTTTTCCTCTGCCGTGCGGCGACGGAAGGTGTCGAATTCCGCCATAAGGCGCAGAAAGTCTGTTTTGGAGGCTTCACTGGCTTTGGTTGCCTCTTCCTGCGCGGTTATGGCTTCCTCCAGTTCTTCCTTCATGCCTTCCAGACGGGCTTCCAGGGCGGCCAGTTTCTTGCCGTCAATCACATCCACTGTATCTTTTTTCTTTTTTTCTGCCATGATGCTTGAATTGTTTTCGGCCACCTTGCTTCAAAATGCCTGCCAGCGCCGCCTGCCTGCCATTCTGTCAGTCCCGCTACAGGAATTCCAAGAAGATTTCCCCGGAAATACGGATGCCGTTGGAAGGAAGACCGTTCGGTTCTTCGTCCCAAACGTCGTCCCAGTCTTCATTCCAGTCTTCGTCGAACAAGTCTTCGGTGTAGGGATCCAGCCGTTCGGCTTTCTCCCAGCTCATTTTCCCTTGTTCCGCCAAGTGGTTGATGCGGTTGCTGAAACGCTTCCGTTTTGTCTTGCCCATGTTGTCACGCAGGAACTCCTCCAGGCTTTGTCCGGCTTTCCTTGCGTTGCAGCGGGGACAGGAGCAGACTTTGTTCTCATAATCGTTGTCTCCTCCCAGGCAGAGGGGAACGATGTGATCCGCCTCCATCTCTTCCAGGGAAACGGGTTTTCCACAGTAAATACAATGACCGGTGGCTTCTTCCCACAGTCTTTCGCGAATGTTTTTTTCTCTTTTCATGGTCTTTGCTTTTAAAAATTTTCTGCAAGTTACGCCAGGAAAAGAGCGGAACCCAATTTTGGCAAGGCTTGCCAGAATTTGGAGAAAAGAGAAAAAATATTATAGGGTAAAAAATAAGCGGCCTCCCGCCTGGGAAGCCGCTTGTTCAACCAACGCAGAACTTATTTCTTGCGGTTCTTGTATCTCTGATAGAACATATCCACACGACCGGCGGTGTCCACCAGCTTCACCTTGCCCGTGTAGAACGGGTGGGAAGTGTTGGAAATTTCCAGCTCGCAACTGCGGGTGACGAAGATGGTGTCATTGGACATATCCTTGAAAGCTACAAGACGGTAGGTTTCGGGATGAATTCCTTTCTTCATTTTACGTAAAAAATATAATTGTTAACAATTTTGGGCTGCAAAGATAGAAAAACGGAACGACATTTCCAAATCATTTCATCCTGTACGGCTGGTCATCGTATAAAATATAGCGTTTGGCCTTGCGGATCCACTTCTGTTCTTCCAGTTTTACATGTTCCTGCACTACATCGAAGGAAATATCTTCGCGCAGATAGGCTTCCAACACAGGGTCGGCCAGTTTGGTCCAGAAGGCGGGTTCGAATTCGAAGGCCGAATAGTGCTCCCGGAGCCAGCGCATCAGGTGCAGGGTGTGCAGCAGGCTGTGGTACGCTTCGCCGGGCACCAGCATAATCTGGAAGCCGAAGCAGCGCTGCCCGGCATAGCGGCCGGCGGCGGGGGTGAAGGAGCAGGGCCGCAGCAGGGCTCCGTGCGCCTGGGGAAGGTCTTCGGGCCGAAGAGGCTTGATGAAAGGCGCGCCGATATATTCATAAGGCCGCGCCGTGCCGATCCCCGGCGTGAGGGTGGTGTTGTTCCACAGGCCGCCACCGCTATAAAGATAAGAACTGAACAGCCCCGGGATGTCGGAGGCCGGCGCGATGGTCCAGGGCATGAGCTGCCGGTTGGCATCCGTGGCCATGGCCGATATGATATGGATGGGGAAGCGGGCGCCGATCTCGCCGGCATACAGGTTCACCAGCTCTCCCAGCGTGAGGCCGTGCCGATGTGCCACCTTGGGGACGAACATCTCTCCGGCCACGGCGGGGATGGAGCCTTCCACCACACGCCCGGAAGGGTTGATGTGGTCCACGATGTACAGGGACGGGGCTTCGTCGCCCAGCAGCTTGAGCATTTCCATAAGCTGCATCACGTCCTTGGTGTAGTTGAAGTAGCGCACGCCCACGTCCTGGATTTCCACTACCACGGCATCCAGCTGCTGCAGCTGGTCGCTCTCAAAGACGATGTGGTTGGTGCCCGGCGTCAGTTCCGCCTCGCGCGGATTGAACACCGTCACCAGGTTGCCCCGCTCGCGGAAAATGTCGTACATCCATCGGCCCTTTCCCGTATCCCAGCAGTTCTGGGTACAGAAGCAGCCCACCTTGCCTTCCCGCAAGGCCTTGTCCAGCTGGTCCTCTAAGGGTGTTGTTCTGAAGGAGAACATCAGCCGATGATCTTTTGTGCCACGGCGATGACCTCGTTGCCCAGGGCTTCGGCGGCTTCCGGAGTGGAGGCTTCCGAATAGATGCGGATGATGGGTTCGGTGTTGGACTTACGCAGGTGGACCCAGGTCTTGTTGGCCTCGAAGTTGATCTTGACTCCGTCGATGTCGTTGATGTTTTCCTTGACGTAGATTCTCTTCAGTTCGGACAAAATCTTTTCGATGAGGGCGCTGTCGCTGAGCTGGATCTTGTTCTTGGCAATATAGTACTGCGGATAGGTCTTCTTTAATTCGCTCACCTTGAGGCCCTTGTGCGCCAGATTGCTCAGGAACAGGGCTACGCCCACCATGGCGTCGCGGCCCGAGTGGAGGGCCGGATAAATGACGCCGCCGTTGCCTTCACCGCCGATAAGGGCGCCCACCTCATGCATCTTGGTGGTCACGTTCACCTCACCTACGGCTGCGGCGTAATACGTTCCGCCGTGGGCTTCCGTCACGTCGCGGAGGGCCCGGGTGCTGGAAAGATTGCTCACTGTGGCAATGGGTTTACGGCCTTTTTCGGCCAGTTCGCACAGGTAATCGGCCACGCTCACCAGCGTGTATTCCTCCACGAAAGGTTCGCCGTTTTCGCAGATGAAGGCCAGCCGGTCCACATCGGGATCTACGGAGATGCCCAGCTGGGCGCCTTCCCGCACCACCGTACGGCTCAGTTCCACCAGGTTGGCGGGCAGCGGCTCCGGATTGTGGGCGAATTCACCCGTGGGATTGCAGTTGAGGCCGATACATTTTACCCCCAGCCGCTCCAGCAGACGGGGCATGATGATGCCGCCCACGGAGTTGACGGCGTCCACCACAACAGTGAAACGGGCGGCTTTGATGGCCTCCACATCCACGGCCGGCAGGGCCAGGACGGCGTCCAGGTGCCGGTCTGTGAAGTCTTCTTCCTCGATGTTGCCCAGATCGTCCACCTCGGCGAAGTTGAAATCTTCGGCGGCAGCCAGATCCAGTACGGCCTGGCCTTCGACGGCCGTCAGGAATTCACCCTTGTCGTTCAGAAGTTTAAGGGCGTTCCACTGGCGGGGATTGTGGCTGGCGGTGAGGATGATGCCGCCATCGGCCTGGGCAAAGCGCACGGCCATTTCCGTGGTGGGCGTGGAGGCGAAACCGCACTTGACCACATCGATGCCGCAGCCCACCAGCGTACCCACTACCAGCTGCTCCACCATGTCGCCGGACAGGCGGGCGTCCTTACCCACTACAATCTTGTACCGGCCGTTGTTGGGCGCGGGCTTGCGCTGGGGAAGGGTGGCGGCATAGGCTGCCGTGAATTTCACAATGTCGATGGGTGTGAGCGCGTTGCCAGGCTGTCCGCCGATGGTGCCTCGGATGCCGGATATGGATTTAATCAGGGTCATAGCTTGTTTGATTTATCCTGCAAAGTTATTAATTTTGCGCCCCAATTACAAATTGAGTATGCAAGGATTCTGGACCATCTTAATGCTGGTATTCTCGAATGTTTTCATGACATTCGCTTGGTACGGCCATCTCAAGCTGCAGGAAATGAAGATTTCCACGGGTTGGCCGCTCATCCTTATCATCCTTTTCTCCTGGGGCATCGCCTTCTTTGAGTATTGCCTTACGGTGCCGGCCAACCGGATTGGATTCGAGGGCAACGGCGGTCCCTTCAACCTGATGCAACTGAAAGTAATCCAGGAGGTGCTGTCGCTCACCGTGTTCACGGTTATCGTCACTTTCCTGTTCAAAGGACAGCCCATCCAGTGGAATCACCTGGCCGCTTTTTTCTGTATGGTGCTGGCCGTATTCTTTGTGTTTCTGAAATAAAAATTTGTAGAATCAAATAATTATCGTACCTTTGCATTCCCAACCGCTCGGTTCGTATAACGGTTAGTAGGCTCCTTCGCCTGCAAACAGTTCCTTCACCATGCCTTCAATTCTTTCGCCCAGACCGGCCGCATACAGGTCTACGCCAAAGATATCGGCCCGGCTGTACAGTTTTTTCAGGCAGGAATAGTCTTGCCCGCTTGCGCCCACGGTCAGGGGCGCCACTACGGCCTGGAGTTCATCCAGCAGGGGGTCCGGAGAGGGCTGGAAGGGCACGTTGTCGTCGCGGATTCCTTTCAGGTAACGGGCATATCCGGCCAGGACCAGCGGAATGAGCACCAGATTGTCGGTGTCCATCTTGCGTTCCAGGTATTTCTTGATGGTTTCGCCAAAGCGGATGGGAAGCTTCTGGCTGGTGTCCATCGCAATCCTTTGGGGCGCATCCGGCATAAACGGATTGGGGAAACGCTTGCCGATCACTTCGCCGATGAATTCGTAGGGATTCAGGATGCCGGGGTCTGTGACCACGGGCATAGCCTCGATATATCCCAGCTTCTGGATGAAGAGACGGATGTCCGGATCGGCCATTTCGGCACTGATGAGGGTATAGCCCAGCATGCAACCGTACAGGCTCATGGCGGTGTGGAGGGGATTCAGGCAGGTGGTGACCTTCATAATCTCCGCCTTGCTCACGGTTTCGCGCGAAGTGAAGATGGCGCCTCCCGGGATGTCCAGCGGAGGTCTTCCGTTGGTGTAATGGTCTTCAATTACCAGGTACTGCACTTCCTCAGCGTTTACAAAAGGCGCCGTGAACGTGTGCTTGGCGGTTTCGATAAAGGTATTGTCCTCGAATCCGTCCTGGGCCAGCATCTCCTTCACTTTTTGGTGCGGGCGCGGCGTAATCTTGTCAATCATGGACCAGGGGAAACTCACTTTCTCTCCGGATTGGAGATACAGCAGAAAGTCTTGAGGAACAAGTCCTTCCTCCGTCCACTTCCGGGCATAGGAAAGCACAGCGGCTTTCACTTTGTCGCCGTTTTTGGAGCAGTTGTCCAAACTTTGGATGGTGAGCGGCAGGGCTCCGGCGCGATACCGCTCCAACAGCAGCACCGTCACGATACCCGTGGCCGATAAGGGGGCAAGGCCCCGCTCCAGGTCTGCAGGAGGCACGCCGTAACCTTTCTCGGTGATGGTGAAGGTGACCAGTTGCAGCGAAGGTGCGCGGAACACCGCCTTGAGCCGCTCCCAGTCCGGGGTGCCATATTGGGCCTTGAGGGCTTCCGTCACCGATGCGATGACTTTTTTCTCGATGCTTCCATCGGCCCGCAGGCTCACGGCCAGGGAGAGGTTGTCGTGGGGCTTGTATACGCTGTCCACCACTTCGTAATCGAAGGTTTCGGCCACAATGACGCCCCGGTCATAACAGCCCTGGTTCAGGGCGTCGTTCAAGAGGGCGGCCGGGAAGGCCCGGAAGATGTTTCCACCGCCAAAATGAACCCAGGTGGGCTCCCGGTACGTTTTTTCCCGGACGGCCGGGATGTTGAACTTCGGAAGGAGATATCCTTTTTCCTCCCAAACCTTTGCGTCGAAATGGTCTGATAAGATGTCTGTGAGCTTCATACCCAATCAATCAAAAAATCCGGGTTGTTTATAGGGAATGCCCAGTTCGCTGTCCACCGTGGCCAGGATGCCTTCCACCTGGCCCAGGGCGAACATACGTCCCAGGAAGGAATAGCCTGAGTTGTATCCTTTGGTTTCGTCTCCCAGCATGGCCATGCCGTGGTCCACGCGCATGGGGAGGGCCGGGTTTTCCTTTTCGAAGATGCGCACCAGTTCCACCAGGTGGGCCCTGCCGCCCAGATGGGAGGCCTCCGTGAAGTCTCCGTTGGGGAAGATGTGGCAGGAGCGCAGGTGCACGAAATGCGTGCGGGGTGCGAATTTCTGAGCCAGCTTCACTACATCGTTATAGGCGCCGGCCGATAAGGATCCGGCACAGAAGGTGAGGCCGTTGTGCTTGTTCGGGACCGCCGTGAGCAGCCAGTCGATGTCTTCTTCCGTCCGGACGATGCGGGGGAGTCCCAGGACCTCGATGGGAGGGTCGTCGGGGTGGACGCACATATTCATTCCGCACTCTTCACACACAGGCATAATGGCTTCCAGGAAGTACTTCATATTCTCCCGGAGTTTGGATTTGTCGATTCCTTTATACAGGGCCAGGAATTCCCGGAATTTCTGGACGGGGGCTTCATCTCCTTCGTGGAAGTTGCCGCTCACAAATCCCTGCGTCTTGATGACGATGTTCTCCACCAGGGCGTGATCCTTTTCCGGGGTCATCTGCTTGGCCAGTTCGTCGGCTTCGGCCAGGACATTCCGGCCTTCCCCGTACCCTTCCGGGAAGCGGAAGTTCTCCCAATCCGTCCGGGCGCCTTCACGTTTCAGGATATAAATGTCAAAGTACGCGAACTCCGCATAATTGAAGTACAGGTTATAAGCGCCGTTGGGGTTCTGGTGCATCAGGTCTGTCCGGGCCCAGTCCAGCACCGGCATAAAGTTGTAGCAGATGCAATGGATGCCTTCGGCCGATAAATTCCTGAGAGACTGTTTGTATACCTCTATCTGGTAATCCCGGTCCGGGCCGCCGTATTTGATGGTTTCTACAACGGGCAGGGATTCCACCACGCTCCAGCGCATGCCGTAACTTTCGATGTACTCTTTCAGGTCGTGGATCTTTTCCCTTGTCCAGACTTCTCCCAGCGGGACATCGTGCAGCGCGGTGACGATTCCTTCTACACCAATCTGCTGCAACATGGCAAGTGTTATCCGGTCTTTCTTGCCAAACCATCTCCAGGTTTTTTCCATAGTTATAATTTTTTTCAAAATTCGTGATTTTTTCGAAGAAATCAAACAGAATCGGCGCTTGTTTTTTGGGGGATAAATGCTTAATTTTGTCCAAATGCGCGCATTGATGAAACGATTCTTCCTCCTGATAGTCCTGTTCCCGCTGCTGGTGGATTCCTGGTTTTGCTACGCCCAGCCTTCCCAGTTGAAGCAGGAACCGGACAGTACCCTGCGCCTGGATTATGTCCTGTGCGGGGATGCTTCCCACCAGGCCATCTACTGGCGGCAGAGTTTCAAGGGCGGTCCCTGGGCCGGCCGCCGGCATCATCTGGACCAGCCCCTGCTGCGCGGAAACGGCCAAATCCGCGTCCTGGACCCGGAGAGCGGGGCGTGCCTGTATGCCAACAGTTTTTCCACCCTGTTCCAGGAATGGACGGTGACGGAGGAAGCCACGCAGGTGCAACGGGCTTTCGAGGCCAGTTTCCAGGTTCCGTTTCCCCGGCAGCCCGTAGACATTGAAATCTCGCTCCTGGATACGCACGGCCAGGTTTCCGGCTATCTCAAGCACAGGGTAGATCCGGCCGATATCCTCATCCGTCCCATAGCGAGCCCCGGCCTGGAAACCCGCACCGTATGGGAAGGGGGACCGCTCTCAGAGGCGGTGGATATCGTGATTGTTTCGGAAGGATACGACGCCACTGAATCGGCCAAGTTTTTCCTGGATGCCGGCCGGGCGGCCGACGCCCTGTTCTCCCACGAACCCTTTGCGACCTATAAAGACCGCTTCAGCATCCGGGCGGTGTTCGCCCCATCGGCCCAAAGTGGCGTGAGCATTCCGCATGAGGGCCTTTGGCTTTCCACGGCCGTTTCCAGCCATTTCGACACCTTCTACAGCAACCGCTATCTCACCACATCGGCCATCTGGCAGTTGTGGGACCTGATCGGAACCGTTCCGTTCGAGCAAATCATCGTGCTGGCCAACACCGCCAATTATGGCGGCGGCGGCATCTACAACAGCATCACCCTTATGAACAGCGACCATCCCACCTTCGTGCCCGTCCTGGTGCACGAATTCGGCCACGCTTTCGGCGGCCTGGGAGATGAGTATTATTACGACGACCAGTTCGAGAGCCAGTATCCCGCAGACACCGAACCCTGGGAGCCCAATCTCACCACGCTCAAGGATTTCAATTCCAAGTGGGCCGATTTGATGGACCAGGGCGCCGGCCTGTACGAAGGCGGCGGCTACCAGTCCAAAGGGGTGTATCGGCCGGCTCCGGACTGCCGCATGAAAACCAATGAGTGCGAGACTTTCTGTGTGGTATGCAATCGTGCAATCATCAGAATGATAGACTTTTATACCCGGTGAAACGTACCTTCATTTTAGCTGCCGTCGTGGTCCTGGCCTCCTGCTCGCAGGCGGTGCGGCCCGTCCTGCTGCCGCTACCCAAGGAAGTGAGCTGGGAAAAAGGTTTTGTCAAGGCCCATACCCCGGTGGCCGAAAAGCTGGTGGCGGCCCTTCCGGAGGCATCCAATCAGGAGGAGGCTTATCGGCTGGTGGTGGAAAAGGATAGCATCCATCTGGAGGCGGTGACGGAACACGGCCTGTGGAACGCTCGGCAGACATTGGCTCAGCTGGAGCAGGACGGCCGTATTCCCCGTTGCCGTATCGTCGACTGGCCCTCTTTCCGTGTGCGCGGCTGGATGATGGACGTGGGGCGCACCTTTGTGTCCCTGGAAGAACTTTACCGGGAGGTGGATGTTTTCTCGCACTGCAAGCTCAACGTGCTGCACCTGCACCTGACGGAACGGGAAGCCTGGCGTCTGGAAAGCCGGAAGTATCCGCAGCTCAATGCGGCCCAAAGCATGACGCGGCTGCCGGGGCTGTACTATACGCAGGAGCAGATGCGGGAACTGGACGCCTATTGCCGGCAGCGGGGCGTGACATTGGTGCCGGAACTGGATATGCCCGGGCACAGCGACGCCTTTGAACGGGCTATGGGATTCGGCATGCAAACGCTTCAGGGAAAACAGGTTGTAAAGGATCTGCTGGACGAGGCCCTGGAGGTTTTCACCTCTGAATACATCCACCTGGGTACCGATGAAGTGGATTTCACGGACCCTGCGTTTGTTCCGGAAATGGTGGCCCACGTGCGTTCGCGCGGCCGCAAAGCATTGTCGTGGCACCCCGGCTACCCTTATGGCCCGGGCCGGATTGACGGTATGCAGCTCTGGACTTCGCGGGCCTTCCCGCAGGAGGGCACCGTGGCCGTGGACAGCCGCCTGCACTATATCAATCACTATGACCTTTTCGGCGATATCATCGGCCTGCAAACCAGCCGGATTGGCGATGTGGAGCAGGAAACGGCCGAAATGAAGGGCGCCGTGCTGTGCCTCTGGAACGACGAGTGCTATGAGGAAGACACTATGTTGCGTGGCAACAATCTCTACGCCAACGCATTGGCCCTGGCCGACAGAGCCTGGCGGGGCGGGGGACACCAGTATTATAAGGAATTCGGGACCATTTTGCCGGAAACCGGTCCGGCCCGGGAAGATTTCCTGGATTTCGAGAACCGGCTCCTCTTCTTCAAGGAAACCCTGCTGAAGGGCGTTCCCGTCCCGTACGTGCGGCAGGGGAATGCCTGCTGGGAGTTGTCGCCGGTTTACCCCAATGAGGGCAATCTGGAGGCGGTTTTTCCGCCGGAGCAAGGCCAGTGGGAAACAGCTCGTAAAGTAACGGGTTCCGGCATTTATCTCCGGCATGTGTGGGGCCCTTCCGTAGTGGCGGGTGCCGTTCCGGATCCGCAGACAAACAGTACGGTCTATGCGCGCACGCGAGTGTACAGTGAAAAGGAGCAGGAGGTGAGGCTGTTTTTCGAGACACAGAACTGCAGCCGCTCGGAGCGGGATGCGCCTCCGCCTCCCGGCGCCTGGGACTGGCGGCACAGCCGGCTCTGGATCAATGGCTCGGAAGTGCTGGCGCCTGCTTCTACCATTACCTTAAATAAAGGCTGGAATACGGTGCTGGTGAAACTGCCGGTGGGGTATTTCACCAACGGACGCTATCGACTGGTGAAGTGGATGTTCACCTGTGCCTTCACCACGTTGGACGGCAGGGAAGCGGCCGATATTCGCTATGCAGACAATTAATAACATATATGCTATGAAAAAGATTTTATGGCTCCTTGTTGCGGCAGGCCTGCTGGTTGCCTGCCAGAGCAAAACTTCTTCCGTGATTCAGCTGCCGGTGCCGGAAAGGCCCGTCGGGCAGCAGGACATGCTGCAGTTTGCGGCCGATCCCATCGCCGATGTCGGCATAGGCGTCGTGGGCCTGGGCATGCGCGGGTCCAGTGCCGTGCAAAGGCTTTCCTTCGTGCCAGGCTGCCATATCGCGGCAGTGTGCGACGTGGAGGAAGACCGCACGCAGCGCAGCGTGGATTATCTGGCCGATAAGGGTATATCGGCCCAGGGCTACAGTGGGTCCGAAGAGGCTTATAAGGCGCTGTGTGAGGATCCATCGGTGAACCTGGTGTATATCTGCACCGACTGGGTGCACCATGTGCCGGTGGCGCTCTATGCCATGGAGCAGGGAAAGCACGTGGCCATCGAGGTGCCGTCGGCCGAAAGCCTGCAGGCCTGCTGGGACTTGGTGAGCACCTCTGAACGCACCCGGCGGCACTGCATGATCCTGGAGAACTGCTGCTACGACTTTTTCGAGTTAACCGCCCTTACCATGGCCCAGGCGGGCGTTTTCGGCGAGATTATCCATGCCGAGGGCGCCTATAACCACAACCTGGATCCGTTCTGGAAAGAGTACTGGAACAACTGGCGGCTGGACTTCAACCGGACGCATCGTGGAGACCTCTATCCCACGCACGGATTCGGTCCCATCTGCCAGGCGCTGAACATCCACCGCGGCGACCGGCTCACCACGCTGGTGGCCATGGATACCCAGCCGTTCAACGGTCCCAAACACGTGGAGGCCGCTACTGGTGAACCCTGCACCGATTTCCAACACGGCGACGTCACCACCACTATGTTGCGCACCGCTAAAGGCAAGACCATCCTGCTGGAACACGATGTAATGACGCCGCGCCCGTACAGCCGTATGTATCAGCTGGTGGGTACGGACGGTTACGCAGAGAAATACCCTGTCCAGGGCATCTGCCTGCGGAAGGAAGGGGCCGAAAAAGTGGATTACCAGAATCTGGCCGGCGAGAAAACCTATAGGGGAGAGGAATTACAGGCACTAATGGCCCAATACAATAATCCCATCCTCACGCCCGAGCTGGTGGCCCTGGCCAAGGAAGTGGGCGGTCACGGCGGCATGGATTTCCTCATGGATTATCGGCTCATTTACTGCCTGAACAACGGCCTTCCGCTGGATATGGATGTGTACGATCTGGCCGAATGGTGCTGCGTCACGGAACTCTCCCGCATCTCTCTGGAGAACGGCAGTATGCCGGTGGAAGTGCCGGATTTCACCCGCGGTGCCTGGGACCGCATCCAAGGATTCAGTTATGCTTTCTAGCTAAGTGGCAAGCCCTGAAATGGGGCATTCGTCGAAGAAAACGGGGCACTGGTCGAAAAGCGGCAGTGCCCCGTTTGACTTTCGCATAATTTTGTTGTCGAAAAACGCGGAAAACAAAAAAGACAACGAAATATGAAGAAGATTTTCACCCTTGTACTGCTTGCCCTCGTGGGTACAGGCGCCTTTGCGCAGAAAGCTACCACCGTAAAAGGCGTGGTACTGGATTCCCTCACGCGGCAGGGCGAACCCGCCGCCATCCTGCAGTTCTACCGCCTGCCCGACACGGAAAAGGCCGTGGCCTTCACCACCACCGACGAAAACGGCGCTTTCTCCCATACCTTCACGGTAAAGGGAGATTACGTGCTGGTGTTCGACAACCTGGGCCGAAAGGTGCAGCGTCGCAGCTTCACCGTTCCCGCCGGTACGGACGTGGTGGACCTGGGCGAAATCCTGGCCCAGGACAACGCCGAAATGCTCAAGGCCGGCCAGGTGACGGCCATGCGCACGCTGGTGAAGATGGAAGTGGACAAGATGACCTACAACGTGGAAGACGATGTGGATTCCAAGACTTCCACCGTGCTGGATATGCTCCGCAAGGTGCCCATGGTGAGCGTGGACGGTCAGGACAACATCAGCGTGAACGGCAGCAGCAGTTTTGTGGTTTACGTGGACGGCAAGCCCAATCAGATGATGAGCCAGAACGCTTCTACTATCTTTAAGGTAATGCCTGCCAGCAGCATCAAGAATATAGAGGTGGTGACCAATCCCGGCGTGAAATACGACGCCGAGGGCGTGGGCGGTGTGCTGAACATTACCACCAACAAGGAAGCTACCGGCGGCGCTTCTGTGGCCGATGGTTTCTACGGCACCGTGATGGCCACGGCTTCCAATCGTGGTGGCGGCGGTGGCGTGTCGGCCAGCATGCAGAAGGGCAAGTTCGCCATGAGCCTCAATGCCAACGGCATGTACAACTCCATGAACGGTACCGAGAGCGAGACGGAACGCGTGCAGGACAGCGGTTTCACCACCCGCACGGAGACCACCTCCAACATGAAGATACCCATGGCCATGGTGAACGCCAGCGCCAGTTATGAGATTGACACCCTGAACCTGGTAAGCGCCAGCCTGGGTGTAATGCACTTCGGCATGCACAACGAAAGCGGCATCACCAACACGTTTTTCACCGTTCCCGGGGCCACGGGCTTCGGCTACACGGGCACCACTTCCGGGGTGAACAACCGCACCAATATCTCTGCCGGTGCCGACTATCAGCACCTTTGGGCCAATGCCCCTGGCCGCAGCTTCGTGCTCAGCTACCAGTTCAACGGCGCGCCGGGCGTAAACAATACCGTGAACACCTTCAACGGCATTTCCGTGGCCGGTTTCGACCTCACCGACCGCAAGAGCAACGGCCGCACAGGCTCCTTCGACCACACGGTCCAGGCCGATTTCACCACCCCGCTGAGCACCGCACTTACCCTGTCTACCGGTGCCAAGTTCATCGGCCGGCACAATTCCTCCGACCAGACCGACTATCTGTGGAATGGATCGGCCTTTGTACAGAGCGGAAGCCTGCAGTACGACTTCTACAACCGCATCGGGGCGGCTTATGCCGAATTGGACGGCAAATTCGGGGCCTTTGGCGTGAAGGGCGGCCTGCGCTATGAACACACCTGGCAGAGTTATGCTTCATCTGCCCTGGCGCAGTCTTACAGCGTGCAGTACGGCAACCTGGTGCCCACGGCCAGTGTGCAGTGGAGTCCCAGCGCCATCCAGAATATCGGCCTCAGCTACAATATGCGCATCAGCCGGCCGGGCATCTCCTACCTGAACCCTTATGTGGATACCTCCGACCCCACGGCCCTCAGTTACGGTAACACCGACCTGGACACCGAACGCGGCCACAACGTCTCCCTGGTGTACAACTACTTCAATCCCAAGGTGATGGTGAGCGCCACCCTGCGCCACAGCTACACCGGCAACGGCATTTCGGCCTACAGTTTCTACGACGACAACAACCTGCTGAACACCACCTACGGCAACATCGTGCAGAACAGTAACACGGGGCTGAACGCCTATGTGATGTGGAATCCCACCAACAAGACGCGCATCATGCTGAACGGCGGGGTAGGGTATTCCGACATCCGCAGCGAGGTGCTGAACCAGCAGAACAGCGGTTGGGACTATCGGATTATGGCTGGCGTGCAGCAGACACTGCCTTGGGACTTGCGGCTCAGCGCAAACGTGATGACCATGGGCCGGCGCATCTCCCTGCAGGGTTACTCTACGGGCATGTCCATGGGCATGCTGGGCCTCACCAAGAGCTTCCTGGACGACCGCCTGAGCCTGTCCCTGAACGGAATGCTGCCCATGGGCAAGGACCTCAAGATGCATATGAATTCCTACACCAAGGGTACCGGCTTCACTTCCACCAGTACCACCACCATTCCCGCTGCCTCCGTTACCTTCCAGATCAGCTGGAGTTTCGGCAAGCAGGGCAACTACCGCACCAAGAAAGCCCGCCGCGGTATCGAGAACGAGGATCAGCTGAACAGCAGCACCACCGCCGAAAGCATGAGTTCTGTGCTAATGCAATAATTTTTCTAACTTTGTACCATGATGCAACAGAAGAACCGCAGAAACTTGGTGATCAATACCACCCAGATTGTCGTCTGGGTGGGTATTTTCCTGGTTCCGGCCCTGGTGACCGCCACCATGACCGGTTCGTTGGAACAGGCACTGAAGGTCTTTACGGCTGGGGCTATGCTCCTGCTGCCGCCTTTCATTCTGTACAGCCTGAACTATTACCTGCTGGTCCCCAAGCTGTTGCACGGCGGACGCGCTCCGTGGTTCTATGTCATAAACGGTGCCATCATCGTGGGATGGCTGCTATGGGATTATCTGGACAAGCGCCCCATCGAGTTTCCCCAGGAGGTGGTGGAACAGTTCGGACAGCGGAATATGTGGGCGTGGTACGTGGGCTCCATCCTGGGCCGGGTGTTCATCCAGTTATTGGTGATTACCATCGCCGTGGGTCTGCGCAGCATTATGCGCGCCAATGAATCTATGACGGCCGAACTCACCTGGCTCAAGCACCAGCTGAATCCGCATTTCCTGTTTAATACCCTGAACAACATCTCCTCGCTCACGCAGATAGATCCCGATAAGGCGCAGGAGAGCATCGGCCAGCTGAGTGATTTGCTGCGCTATGCGCTTTATGACAGCGAGGCCGAACGTGTGCCGCTGGAGAGCGAAGTGGAGTTTATGGACAATTACATAGACCTGATGGCCCTTCGCTGCAATGAACTCACTACGGTGACCAAGGAGCTGGAAGCGCCACAGGGGCACGTGGAGGTGGCGCCGCTGCTGTTCATCTCCCTGGTGGAGAACGCCTTCAAGCACGGCGTGAATGCCCGCTACCCGTCGTTCGTGCGGGTGTCCATGCGTTATCAGGACGGCCAGTTGCTCTTCCGCTGCCAGAACTCCCTCTTCGAGAAGCAGGGGAGTGACCATATCGGCTCCGGCATCGGCCTGGAGAACATGAAACGCCGCCTGGAACTGCTCTATCCCGGCCGATACACTTATAAACAGCAGGCCGATGACGGCACTTACACCGTAGAAATCAGTTTGAAGGTATGAGGCCCTTGCGATGCATAGTGGTGGACGACGAGCCCCTGGCAGTGAAAATGCTGGAGGCTTTTGTGGCGCGTACCCCTCAGTTGCATCTGGTGGCCTCTTTCAACGACCCGGTGGAGGCCCTTTCGGCCATTCGGTCCCAGGCACCGGAATTGGTGTTCCTGGATATCCAGATGCCGGATTTGGATGGGATGGAACTGTCCCGGATGCTCCCGGCCGATACCCGCGTAGTCTTCACCACGGCCTTCAAGCAGTACGCCTTCGAGAGCTATGAAGTGAGTGCGCTGGACTTTCTACTCAAGCCCATCCGCTACCAGAAGTTCCTGGAGGCCGTGCAGAAGGCGCAGGAATGGTTTGCGCTCAAAGATGCAGCGGCAAACCAGGCCCCTTCAGAGAAAACCGCAATCTTCCTGAAAGTGGAAGGCGTGCTCCGCAAAGTGGACCTGGCCGATATCCTCTATGTAGAAGGCATGAAGGACTATGTGATGTTCCACCTTTCATCGGCCCGGGAACCGTTGGTGACACACATGACCATGAAAGCCGTGGAGGAACTGCTTCCGCCGCAGTCGTTTATGCGCATCCACCGTTCTTACATCGTAGCATTGTCTCATATCAGCTCCGTAAGTGCCGGAGGAGACCTCAAAGTGGGCCCGGCTCTGCTCCATGTGTCGGATGCTTATCATGAGGCGTTCGATGCCTACTTAGCTGCGTGGAGATAAGTATTTGATTGTAAGAGAGTAATAAAAAATCGATTGGTCTATAATGACCAATCGATTTTTTGTAATCGGCTGTGAATCAGCCTTTTGTCTCCACGCGCTTATTTCACGGCGATTTCCTTGACGGGCTCGGCGGGCAGGCACACCGGGTTCACGGGCCAGGACTGGGCCTTGGCCTGCTTGAAGGCGGCGGTGGCGCGGAGATCGGCCACAGAGGCGCCGAAGTGGGCAGTGTAGTTGCCGGCGGCCATTTCCCAGGCGCTGGTACCTTCGTTGAAGGAGGCCAGGGTGTAAGGGCAGACCGTCATGGTGAGCGTCTGACTTTCACCGGGGGCCAGTTCCTTGGTCTTGGCGAAGGCCTTGAGTTCGCAGGCGGGTTTCACCAGGCCGCCTTCCGGGGCGGTGATGTACAGCTGAACGGCTTCCTTGCCGGCCACCTTACCGGTGTTGGTCACGGTGATGCTGGCGGTTACGCTGCCGTCCTTGGCCACTTTCACCACAGGCTTGCTATAAGCGAAGGTAGTGTAGCTGAGGCCGTAGCCGAAAGGATAGCTCACGTTCTTGCCGGCGGTGGTGAAGTAGCGGTAACCTACCCAAATGCCTTCGGCGTAGTCGGTGTAGTCGATATTCTTTCGGAGCACGCGGGGGGTGAAGCCACCGCCCATGAGGGCTGCGAGGTCGATGGAGTTGCCACCCTTATAGTCGTACGGGAAGTTGGCGGAGGAGGGGATATCCAGATAAGCTACGGGGAAGGTCATGGGCAGCTTGCCGGAAGGGTTGGCCTTGCCGGTGAGGACGTCGGCCACTGCGTAACCACCTTCCTGACCGGGAGTCCAGGCCAGCAGGATGGCGTCCGGGATGTTCTTCCAGGAAGCGGTCTCGATGACACCGCCGATGTTCAGTACCACAACCAGCTTCTTGCCGGCAGCGTGGTAGACGTCGGCCAGAATCTGGAGCATTTCGCGCTCCTGACCGGTGAGGGTCCAGTCACCGTCGGCGGCTTTGCGGTCGTCGCCTTCGCCGGCGTTGCGGGAAATGGTGAATACGGCAATATCAGTGGCTTTTTCCTTCTTCTGGATGAAGCTGCGGGAAACTTCCATCTCCGGGACCACGGGATCTCCCAGGAGGATGCCCAGGCCATTGCCTTCGGTATTGTTGCGGAGCCGGGTCTTGGTGAAGGCGATGTACTGCTGGTACCAGGTTTCGATATCGCTGTCCACTTCCAGACCGTTTTCGCGCAGGCCCTCGGCCACGTTGCGGGTGTAGGCTTTGTTCACGTTGCCGGAACCGGTGCCGCCGGCGATGAAGTCATAAGAGCCGGTGCCATAGAGGGCCACCTTCTTGGTGCATTTGCAGAAAGGCAGGGCGCCGTTGTTCTCCAGGAGCACCAGGCCTTCCGGAGTGGCTTCACGCACCAGCTGGGCATGGCCGGCGAGGTCGGGCTTGTTGCTGTATTTGTAACCTTGGAAGCGAGGGGTGCGGACGATGTATTCCAGCATACGGCGCACGTTGCGGTCCAGGTCGGCCACGGGCAGGGAACCGTCCTTAACGGCGGCCACGATGCGGTCGATTTCGTTCTGCATACCGGGTTCCATAAGGTCGTTGCCGGCGATGACAGCCTTCACGGTGCCTTCCTTGTTGCCCCAGTCGGTCATCACGATACCGCCAAAACCCCATTCATCGCGCAGGATGGTGGTGAGGAGGCCCTTGCTCTGCTGGGTGAATTCCCCGTTGAGCTTGTTATAGGAGCTCATCACGGTCCAGGGATCGGACTCCTTCACGGAGATCTCGAAGCTCTTGAGGTACATTTCACGCAGGGCACGTGCGTTCACGCGGCTGTCGTTCTGCATACGGTTCACTTCCTGGTCGTTGGCGGCGAAGTGCTTGATGGAAACGCCCACGCCGTTGCTCTGGATACCCCTTACATAGGCGGCGCTCATCTTGCCGGCCAGGAGGGGATCCTCGGAGAAATACTCGAAGTTACGGCCGCAGAGCGGGTTGCGGTGCAGGTTCTGACCGGGAGCCAGGAGAACGTCGGCGCCGTATTCCTTCACTTCTTCACCCATAGCGGTGGTGAGTTTCTGCACCAGGTCGGTGTTGAAGGTGGAAGCCAGCACGGTACCTACAGGGAAGCCGGTGCAGTAGAAAGTCTGGTCCGTACCGGGACGGGTGGGGTTGATACGCAGACCGGCAGGGCCGTCGGCCAGCACGGTGTTGGGAATGCCCAGCCGATCGATGGCGCGGGTGGTACCGGCAGCGCCGGAAACCAGGGAGGCGTCGGAGGCGGTGAGGGAACCGGCGGTCATGGAGCCCCAGCCGCCGCCTACTACCAGCGTGGCTTTCTCTTCCAGGGTCATGGCCTTGAGGACATCGTCAATGTTGTCCTTGTTCAGTTTGGGCTGAGCCATCAGGGAAGTAGCGCACAGGGCAGCAATGCTAAACACGAAAAATTTCTTCATAAGATATTGAAAATTGGTTATAGTCTCACTACTGCAAACTTACACAAAACCAGTTTTGCTTCCAAATACATAGTATATTTGATAAAACATTTGAACATGTGATTAAAATTTAGTTGGCAGGAAGGTACTATTTCCCAAACCTGTGGCCACCCTCGGCCTCATAAGAGGGAGGGGCCCGCCGCGAAGCGGTGGGAGGGGTCGCGAAGCGACGGTTTGGGGAATAGTACCTTCCTGCTAACCTACATATTCGGATGGAGGAACGCCGAACTGTTTTTTGAAGGAGGTGGAGAAGTGGGAGAGGGTGTTGAAGCCCGTCATCCAGGCAATTTCACTCATGTTGTGCTTGCCTTCTTTCAGAAGGTCGGCGGCGCGGTTCAGTTTGTAACGCTTGAAGAAGACGGAGGGATTCTCGCCGGTGAGACCCTTTACCTTGTAATAGAACTTGGTGCGGGAAATCTTCATCATTTCGGTAATCTGGACAATATCCAGATCGGCATTGGCCAGCTCCTTCTCCATAAGTTCGTAGAGTTCCTTCATGAAGGCGGCATCGCGCGGCGAAAGCGCCTCAGGCTCAATTTCTTCCGTGGTAGTGACGGCACCTAGCTGGCGATGCAGTTTCTCGCGGTTTTCCAGCAGGGACTTCACCAGGGCCAGGAGGTAGGCGGGCTGGAAGGGCTTGGTGACGTAGGCATCGGCCCCCTTGTCCAGGCCCTGCACCTGGTTCTCCACGGCTACTTTGGCGGTGACCAGCACAACGGGAATGTGGCTTAGCTGGAGGTCTCCCTTGATGCGGGCGCAGAGTTCGTAGCCGTCCATGCCGGGCATTACTACGTCGCTGATAATCAGGTCCGGAATATCCTCCGTCATTCCTTTTAGGGCCGATGTGCCGTCGAAGTACAGGGATACCTTGTACTGCGGCTTCAGGAGCACCTTCAGGTAATTGGCGATGTCGATGTCGTCGTCCACCACGGCGATGTGCCGTTTACCGTTCTGGGCATCCGGTTCATCGGCTTCGATGCTCTGGGCCAGGGCGTGGCTGGGCAGCTGCTGGGGCTGGGCGGTGCTGCGTTCGTCCTCCGTGTAGGAGGTAGCACTCACGGGTACTACCAGTGAGAACACGGCGCCGCCTTCCGGCTGGTTCCAGGCCTTGATATAGCCGTGGTGCAACTGGGCCAGAGCACGGGCATAATACAGGCCGATACCGGAGCCGGTGACCTTCTTACCGGGCTCGGCCTGGTAGAAGCGCTCGAAAATCTTCTCCAGTTGGTCTTCCGGGATGCCGGGACCATTGTCGGCCACGCTGATGCAGGCCCATTGGCCGTCCGTGTCTTTTTCGGTGAGGGGGAAGCGGGCAGCGGCGGCGGAGCGGGAAATGACGTCGAAGCGCAGTGAAACCTTCCCGCCCTGCGGCGTGAACTTGAGCGCGTTGGACAGGAGGTTCATCACCACCTTCTGCACTTTGTCTGCATCCACCCACATAGTAAAGGGCTCTTCCAGACCACTGGCCGTGAGCTCGATGCCCTTGGACTGGGCGTTGAAGCGGAAGAGGCTCACGCTATCCCGCAGGGGTTCTACCAGGTCCATCTTGGCTACTTTGAGCTGCAGCTTGCTGTTGCCGATGCGGTTGAAATCCAGCAGCTGGTTCACAAGCGAGAGCATCCAAGTGGCGTTGCGGCGGATGATTTCCACCAGCTGGTGGTCCTGTCCCTTCACGCCCTCAGAGGCCGATAACTGCTGCGCCGGCCCGGCAATCATAGTGAGCGGGGTGCGGAATTCGTGCGCTACGTTGGAGAAGTAGTCCATCTGGATCTTGTTCAGCTCTTTTTCGGCTTTTTCGGCCTCTTCGGCCTTTTCCCGTTCTTTCCTAACCTGGTGGATGCGGCGGGCGGCTTCCTTGCGCACCTTGCGCACGTGACGGTAATAGGTGTAGGTGATGGCCAGGAAAATGAGCCCCAGCAGTATCCACAGACAGATGGCCCAAGTGGTTCTGAACCAGGGCGGAAGCACCCGGATGGACAGGCTTTCCTGTGTTTCGGTGATGGTATGGCTGGCATTGGCTATGCGCACCCTCAGCGTGTAGTCTCCGGCGGGCAGGTTGGCGAAATAGGCGTTGTGGCGGGTGGCGATCCTGACCCAGTCGCGGTCGAAGCCCTCCAGTTTATAGGCGTAGCGGATTTGCTCGTACGGGCTGTAATCCAACGCGGCAAAGGCAATGTCAAAGGCATTCTGGTTGTGCCGGATGGTGACCAGCGGCTTTTGGGTGAGGGGCTCTTCGATGGGACCGCCCGGAGCAGGCTGCACCAGCTGGTTGTGGATGCTCAGGCTCTCGAACACCAGCGGAACGGTGCGCTTGGCCGGGGCGTCCAGCGGGTTGAAGGCGGTGACGCCGTGCGTGCCGCCGAACACCAGCGTGCCATCCGGCAGTACGCAGGAGGCCCTGTCGTTAAACTGGTCTCCGCCGATGCCATCGGCCTCGAAATAATGGACGAAACTGCTGTTGGTCCTGTCGTAGCGGCCCAGGCCGTGGAGGGTGGAGACCCAAATGTTGCCCTGGCGGTCTTCCTCGATGGATGCAATGTCGGGGCAGGGAGCTCTGTCGATGGGCCGACGGTGGCCGTTTTCACTGAGGATGAGTCCGTTGGCGTAGGTGCCCAGCCAGAGATTACCGGCGCTGTCTTTGCGTAAACAATTGGGTATCACTACTGAACGGCGGATACAGGCAGCGTGGTCCTCGGCCGTGACGGGGTTGGGGGTGGCCTCCAGCGTATAGGTGTTCACCTGAACGGGGAACTGGTTGTAGCAGGCGGCAAGCAGGCGGCCGGGTTCCTGCATGATCAGGTCCGTGACGAAGGTCCAGCTATCCGTGGCCGCCACAGAAACATCCTGCCGGCTGTGGTCCCTTTTGTCGTAGCGCACCAGCGTGCTGCTGAAGCCGCCGATCCAGATGGCGCCTCTGTCATCCTCTGTAATGGCTAGGGGATAGGCGGCATAGACCAAGTCTTTGGAGCTGAGGCGTTTGCCGTCCCAAAGGCAGCGCAGGGCGCGCACCTTGTCCTGGAACAGCAGCCACAGGTCTCCGTCGGAGTCGCAGTACACTTTGGATGCGCGGATATAACCTACCTCGGAGTCCGGAATCAGGTGGTCTACGGAAACGGACTGGAGGGTTTTGGCGGCCAGGTCGAAGCGGAACAGGCCCTCGCGCAGGGTGGTGATCCACAGGCCGCCGTCCTGGTCCGGGCATAGCGAAGTGACGTTTTTGCCCTTCAGGGCCTCCATGAGCACCTTATTGCCGCTGAAAAGGCCCTGCTCCTGATAGGAAACGTGATAGCCTTGGTCGGTGGTGCCGAACCACAGGTTGCCGCTGCGGTCGCGGAAGATGCTGCGCACTTCCGAGGCGGGAACGTCGAAGGGGAAGGAAGGATGGCTCTGGTGCAGAAGCGTTTCCCGCACCCGGTTATAATAGAAGAATCCCTTGCCGATGGCATTGAGCAGGATGCCGTTGTTATCTACAGCGAAAATAAAGTCTATATCGCTCTCCATCAGGCGTTTATTGGACCGAACAATAGCAGGGAGCTCTTTCCATGCGTTGTTGCGGGTGTCCAGGATGTGGAGTTGTCCCATACCGGAGAGCCAGAGTTCCTGCTGGCCGAAAGCGCACAGATGGTAGGTCTGGACGGGGAGGGGAATGGCGGCCTGGGGCGAAAAGTCCGGGATGGAATAACTCTTGAGGGAGAAGCCATTGTCGGACAGGACCCAGAGCCGCTTGTCCAGGATAAGGGCCGATGCCATGAAGCTGTTGAAGTCCCGGATCACGGGCTGCAGACTCTCTGTCTCCCGGTTATAGCGGAATAGGATGTTGCCGCTGGAAAACAGGATCTCTCCGGAGGGGGTTTCCAGAATCTGGTTGATATTGAGCCCCTTGCTGGGGAAAGGAATGCGCTGGAAAGAGCAGTCCCGGCTGCTGCGGAGGGCCACTCCGTTCACGCTGCCCGCCCACAGGTCTCCGTTCTGGGTGGCCAGAATGGCCGTAATCTGATTGTCCGGGAGGCCTAAGGTGTCGTCGGTGGAGTAATACTGGTAGTATTCGTCTCCGGTAAACTTGTTCAGGCCGCGCTGGGTGGCTATCCAGATATGACCGTCACGGTCTTGTGCAAAGCCGTTCACGCGCTGGTTGGACAGGCGCGGGGACAGTATTACGCTTCCTTCCGGAACGGTGGGAAGGTCTCTCCCTTCATATTGTTTACAGGATACCAGCGCCAGGACGGCGGCAAGAGTCCGGCTGATTCTTTTCCAATTCATATTGCAAATATATCTCATTTTCCAGACTATAGAAGGGGTTTTGAACAAGAAGAAAGGTTTTTGAACAAATAAAATATTTTAATAAAACGCGCAAGAAAGCATTTGAAAGAGCGGAAAAAGGGAGGCCGATTATTCTTCGCAACTTTGCATAGGTTAAAAACCACAGAACATGACACTGAAAACCCTTTCTGCTTTTCTGACGCTTTCGTTGCTGCTCACTGCCTGCGGACAGCCCGCTCGCCGCAGCTCTCAGTGCGTCATGGCCCTGGAAACATCGGCCAAAGTATCCACCGTCAACACGCTTTCCGGCCCGGTCGCCGGTTATGTGGATGACGGCGTTTTCATTTACAAAGGCATCCCTTACGGCCAGGCCGAACGTTTCATGCCGCCCACCGATCCCGAACCCTGGAAGGAGGTTCGTGCCAGCCGCGCTTACGGCCCGGTTTCTCCCCACGGAGAACGCATGGGTTGGCGCGACGACAACCAGGCCTTCGCCATGCACTGGGACGACGGCTACCCCGGCGAAGACTGCCTGCGGGTGAATGTCTGGACCTCGGCCATCAAGGCCGATGCCAAGATGCCCGTGATGGTGTGGTTGCACGGCGGCGGCTTCAGCGAAGGTTCCAGCCAGGAGCAGATTGGTTACGACGGCACCAACCTGGCCCGCGACCACGGGGTGGTGGTGGTTTCCCTGAACCATCGGCTCAATGCCCTGGGTTTCCTGGACCTGAGCGCATACGGTGCCAAGTATGCTTTCAGTGGCAATGTGGGCATGATGGATATTGTGAAGGCCCTGGAATGGGTGAAGGGTAATATCGCCAATTTCGGCGGCGACCCTTCCAATGTGACCATCTTCGGCCAGAGCGGCGGTGGCGGCAAAGTGAGCACCGTCATGGCCATGCCCAGCGCCAAAGGCCTGTACCACAAGGCCATCGTGCAGAGCGGTTCCATCACCACGCTCATGAATCCCAAGTATTCCCGTCGCATCGGCGCCGCCACGGTGTCGCATCTGGGCATTTCTCCCGCCAAGATCGACGAGATGGCCTCCGTTCCCTATGAAAAACTGCTGGCCGCTTATCGGAAAGCTGTGGAAGACGTACGGGCCGAAGCCCAGCAGGACGGTGCCCTTCCCACCAATTTCCTGGATATGATCCTTTTCGGCCAGCTTCCCGTAGCCGACGGTGAGGTGATCCCTTTCCAGCCCGCTACGCCGGAAGCCCTGGCGCTTTCCAAAGACATCCCTGTTATTATAGGTACGGTATATAACGAATTCACACCTAACCAGGAAGACCCTATCTTTCGTCCGCTGGCCCTCCAGCAGGCCGCCGACCGCACGGCTGCCGGCTGCGCGCTCGTATACCTCTATCGCTTCGACTGGGCCACCCCCGTCCTGGACGGAGTAATGGGCAGCACTCACTGTTTGGAAATTCCTTTCGTCTTCGATAACGTCCTCCTGCACAGGACCTTCACCGGCGGGGCCGATGATGCCGTGCAACTGGGTCACCGCATGAGCAGTGCCTGGGCCGCCTTTGCCAAAACCGGCACGCCCGCTGCGGAAGGTCTCCCGGAATGGACGCCCTATCCTGCCAATATGAATTTCAATATAGAATCTACAATCAACAATATTAATTAACCATTAAAACTGATCGCATGAGAAAATCTCTGTTCAGAAGGATGGCAGCCTTGGCGCTGTCTCTCCTTGTGGGAGTGTCCCTTTCTGCCCAGCAGAAGGTGACGATCTCCGGTGTAGTTACCGACGACCAGAACGAGCCGATGATTGCCGCCGGTGTTGTCCAGAAGGGCACCACCAACGGTACCGTCACCGACTTGGACGGTAACTTCACCCTCACGGTTCCGGCCGGTTCCATCATCGAATTCTCCTCTGTGGGCTATGTGTCCCAGGAGTATGTGGCAACCAAGACCGCAACCATCACCATCAAGATGGAAACCGACACCCAGATGATTGAAGAAACCGTCGTGGTGGGTTACGGTGTCCAGAAGAAATCCGATGTTACGGGCGCCATCTCCCAGGTGAAGTCCGAGGACATCCAGAACCGTACCATCACCAGCCCGGTACAGGCCCTCGGCGGTAAGACCGCCGGTGTGCAGACCTTCGCATCATCGGCCCGTCCGGGTGCTTCGCCTGCTATCCGCGTCCGTGGTATCTCCTCCAACAACGACGCCAACCCGCTGTATGTGGTGGACGGCCGTATCACCTCCGACATCTCCGGTATCGACCCTAACGATATCGAGTCCATGGAAGTGCTGAAGGACGGTGCCTCCGCCGCTATCTACGGTGCAGAAGCCGGTAACGGTGTGGTGATGATCACCACCCGCAAGGGTAAGGGCGACGGCAAGATCAGTTACAGCTACCAGCTCTCTTCCCAGAGCCTGGGCAAGACCCCGAAAGTGATGAACTCCGAGGAATTCATCCAGTTCTATATGGAAAAGGGCAACATCACCCTGAAGGACGTGTACAGCAAGTGGGACCAGAAGACCAACACCGACTGGCTCAAGGAATCCTATGAGAACTCCCTGATGCACCACCACAACCTCACCTTCAGCGCCGGCAACGACCGCGGTAACCTCTACATCTCCGGCTCCTATCTGTCCAACGACGGTATGTTCAAGGGCAAGGCCGATGTGTACGACCGTATCACCGGTATGGTGAACGGCAGCTGGAAGTTCAAACCCTGGCTGGAAGTGACCACCAACAACCAGGTGGAATACTACAAGGCCCGCAGCGTTTCCGAAGGCTCCGACTACGGCTCCGCCGTGCTGGCTGCCCTGCAGCTGGACCCGATGACGCCCGCTTACTACACGCCTGAGAACCTGCCCACCTTCATGCAGGATTACCTGGACGAGGGCAAGGTGCTCCTCCAGGACGAAAAAGGCAACTACTACGGTATTTCCCAGTTCAACATCTCCGAGAACGTACACCCGCTGGTACAGCGCGACCGCGCCTATTCCATCTCCAAGGGCTTCAACCTGAACGGTTCCACCGCCATCTCACCTCCCGTCTGGGTTATCGCTTCAGTTCCGGCGACACCTACGGCTATACCCACGATTATTATTATAATGAAGGTTACGCCAAGCAGTACTATATGAGCGTGAGCGCCAGCGCCAGCAATGGTATTTACTACCAGTGGGAAAACTTTGTGAACTGGATGCACCAGTTCGGCAAGCACAACGTGAGCGCCATGGCCGGTGTCTCCTTCTCCCAGAACCGCAGCTACAGTGCCAATTCCGGCGTGAGCGGTTCCGATGCCAACGGCGTGATCGACTTCGGTCTCAAGCGTGACGATCCTCTGTTCTACTACATCAGCCAGGCCACTCCTACCGCCACCAAGAGCGTGGGCGGCGGCGTGGAAACCTTCAGCTACAAGTATTCCTACTTCGGCCGTGTGGGTTGGAGCTATTTGAACAGGTACAATGTGCAAGCCACCTTCCGTGCCGATGCAGCCGACCTCTCCATCCTTCCCAAGCCTATGCGTTGGGGCTTCTTCCCCTCCGTATCGGCCGGTTGGACCATTTCCGAGGAAAAATTCTTCTCCGGAATCAAGAATGCCGTGAACTTCGCAAAGCTGCGCGTAAGCTGGGGCCAGAATGGTTCCATCGCCGGTCTGGGCAACTACTCCTATGCCAATGACATCGCCAGCACGGGCCAGTATCCTACCGGCCAGCAAAACGCCGACGGTTCCTGGCAGTACATCATCGGTTACGCACCTTCCATGGCCGGTAACCAGGAACTGAAATGGGAGACCTCCGAGCAGTTCAACGTGGGTCTGGATCTGCGCTTCCTGCGCGACCGCCTGAGCGTGAACTTCGACTGGTTCGACAAGGCCACCAAGGACCTCATCGTGACCGGTATCACCACCTCCACCATCGTGGGTGTGAGCGCTTCTCCTATGAACGCCGGTAACGTGGACAACCAGGGTATTGAACTGGAACTCCGCTGGAAAGACCAGGTGGGCGACTTCTACTACAGCATCGCCGGTAATTTCTCCACCCTGCGCAACCGCGTAACCTACCTGCACCCCACGCTGAAGGACGGTCTGGCCGGTGTAAGCGTACGTAACTACGGCACCGTCACCCGTTTCGAGAAAGGCTATCCGGCCTGGCACCTCTACGGTTATGAGTTCGCCGGTATCGAAAGCACCACCGGTGAAGCCCTCTTCAACCACTACGACGAAAATGGCAATCTGGCCGGTACCACCACGGCTCCCGCCGATTCCGACAAGCGTCACCTGGGTTCCGGTATCCCTACCTACAACTATGGTCTCACCTTCAACGCCGGTTGGAAGGGTATCGATCTCACCCTCTTCCTCACCGGTGCCGGCGGCAACCAGATCCTCAATGCCCTCAACAACATTGACTACACCTCCAACCGCCTCACCTACCTGACCGCCGACCGCTGGACGCCTACCCATACCAATGGTACCATGCCGGCCGCCAGCGCTTCCAACTATGCTCAGTTCCTCACCTCCAGCGGTGTGGTGATGGATGCCAGCTATATGAAGATCAAGCAGATCCAGCTGGGTTACAACCTGCCCCACAATCTTCTGAAGAAGATCTTCATCGACCAGCTCCGCATCTACGCCTCCATGGACGACTGGTTCACCTTCACCAAGTACCCGGGCTTCGACCCTGAAATCATCGGCCAAGGTGCCTCCATGGGTGTGGACAAGGGTAACTATCCTACCTCCAAGAAGGTTGTCTTCGGTGTCAACATCACTTTCTAATCGGATTGCCCTATGAAAACAAGATATATCATCCTGACAGTCCTCGCCGCCCTGGCTTTCTCCTCCTGCGACAAATTCCTGGACGTGCCGCGTAAGGGCGTTATCGACTACAATACTTACTATAAGACCGACGACGAGATTGAATCGGCCGGTATCACTATGTACAGCGACGTCCGTGGCTGGTACTACAATGTGATGCTGGTGAAGAACATCATCTCCGACGACTACTATGCCGGCGGCGCCGCCCACGGTGACAACGTGGATATGGACGCCCTGGGCGAGTTCGGCTTCAACTCCGAAACCGGCCAGATCGAAAGTTCTTTCACCGGTTATTATAACCTCATCTATCACGCCAACGTAATTATCGGCCATATCGATCCTGGGCAGAGCGCTGCGGCAGCCCAGGCAGTGGCTGAAGCACATCTGTTCCGTGGCTGGGCCTATTTCGAACTCACCACCCTCTGGGGCAACCCGCCCATCGTGGACCACGAACTGGCTCCGTCCGAGTACAAGCAGCCCAACGCCGCTACCGAGGACCTCTGGGCTCTGGTGGAATCCGACCTTACCTACGCCGTCAATTCCAACGCCCTGGCCCGCAAGAGCAGCCTGAACGACAACACCACTTGGCGCGTGACCAAGGAATTCGGTCAGGCCCTCCTGGGCAAGGCCTATCTGTGGATGGCCTGGGAACTGGGTGACAGCTCCTATTATAAGAAGGCGGCCGACATGCTCAAGAACGTGATCAATTCCGGCCTGTACGACCTGTGGACCGACGGCCCTTACGGCGACATGCGCCACTCTGCTTACAAGATGAACTGCGAAGACCTGTTCGAGAGCATCCGCGTGAACGACCTGGACAACCAGTTCGATAACTTCGACTTCTACGGCGCTATGGTTTCCTGGCGTAGCTCCGGCTCCGAAATGACCATCCCTGCCGAAGTGAGCTGCACCGGCGGTTGGGGCTTTATGGTTCCCACCAACGACCTGCTTTCCACCTTCGAGAGCTATGAAGGCAAGGACAGCTACCGCCGTACCGAAACCCTCAAGACCTACGATGAACTCAAGGCTATGGGTGTGGTCTGGAATATGAACACCCTCTCCACCGGTATCTTCAACTGGAAGGGTCGCTTTATGGCCGATGAGATTGCCTACTACGCGATGGTGAACACCAAGAACCCGCTGTGGATGCGCTTCTCCGAGGTTCTCCTTCTGGCTGCCGAAGCCTGCGTCCAGTCCAATGATTCTGCATCGGCCCTTACCTATGTGAACCGTGTGCGCACCCGCGCCCAGCTTCCCGCCCTCTCTTCCGTGGATCTGAACACCATCAAGACCGAGAAGCGTCTGGAACTCTGCGGCGAAGGCCAGCGTTTCCAGGATCTGCTCCGCTGGGGTGAAGCCGAAGCCCGTCTCAAGGATATGGGCAATGTCTATCCCAAGATGGATCCTAACGGCGCCGTGAGCTGGGTCCCTACCGGCCGTAGCGTCTATGGCTTCAAGAAGGGCAAGCACGAGCATCTCCCTTATCCTTACACGGAGGTTATGCTGAATGAAAACGTCATTCAGAATCCCGGTTATTGATTCTAAAAAAGGAACAAAGCAATGAAAAGATCATTCATATATGCTATGATGGTGGCCGCCGCGGCCCTCGTCTCCTGCACCAAAACCGAGCTTGCTCCGCTGAAGGGTATCTTCCCGGCAGCTACGGAGCCCGTACTTACTACGCTCACGTCTTCTTCTGTGGAGAAGACGGATGCCAACCGCTATTTTACCGTTTCCTTCTCCGGTGAGTCCGGTGCCGCCGTCAAGACCACCCTGGTGGGCGCCCGCAACCAGTATTATCTGGAGCCCGGCGTTTACGGTCCCGGCGAAAAGAACCTCTGCTTCATGGTGGACGGTGCCACCACCGTCAACGGCCAGCCTGCAGTAGACGGTCAGATTTCCGTGAAGAAAGACGCGGATACCTACCGTTTCATCTTCGTCCTCTTCGACGCCGCTGGTAAAGCTTACCGCTGCCAGTGGAAGGGCCAACTGGTCTATGAACCCGATCCGGAACCGGTGAAGCTCACCGAGCTCCTGTTGGCCCAGAAGAACGACGGCTCCGTTACCGTGAAGCTCGGTACCGTGGGCATGAGCATTGACGCCATGGGTACGCCCGTCGGTGACGGTTGCGCCCTGACGGCCGACCTGTACAGTGCCGACGGCGTCCTCCACGAGGGCGTTTACACCGCCGGTGACGGCACTGTCCTGAATCCCGGCGAGTTCGCTCCCGGTTATGAGTTTGACGCCAGCTCCTGGGGTATGGGTATCTTCCACTGGGGTACCTGCTGGTGGGTCGGCGAAAATGTCACCGACATCAAATCCGGTTCTATCGAGGTGGCCAAGAAGGGTGCCAAGTATTTGATTACCTGGGGCAGCGAAGCCACCTATCCCAACTGGGCCGTGTTCGAGGGCTCCATCCCCGAACTTGAACCCGCTGATGTTCCCACCCCGGACTATACCTATACTGAGGAACTCGCCGGTGCCGTGGATGAGACCTTCGCTCCCGTGGAAGGTGTCACTACCCACAAGCTCACCTTCTATGATGCCGCCGGCAACGAGGCTGCCTGGTTCGACCTGGTGCTTCCGGACGGTGTCACCGACTACTCCGGCGACTACCTGTGCAAGGAGTACGCCCACGAAGATCACACCTGCGGCAACGGTTACGACCTGAGCTCCTGGGGTATGGGCATGGGCGGCAGCCGTTACATCAAGAACGGCGCCGTGGTCATGATCAACCCGGGTGAAACCGTGAGCGTGGCCAAGTTGGGTGACGATGTCTGGGAGTTCAGCGGTGACGGCTTCGACTTCATCGTCGGCAACGGCGGCGGCGGTTCCGACGCCCCTATTTACATCATCACCGACGAGACCGGCGGTGCCGTGGATGAGACCTTCGCTCCTGTGGAAGGTGTTACCACCCATAACCTCACCCTTAAGACCGAGGCCGGCGAAGAGGTCGCCTATTTCCAGCTGGTGCTCACGGAAGGCTCTACTGCCTTCGAAGGTGAGTATGTGTGCAAGGAATATGCACACGAGGACCACAGCTTCGGCAACGGCTACGACTTGAGCATGTACGGTATGGGCATGGGTGGCACCCGCTATGTCGGTGCCGACGGCTCCATTGTCCTGGTGAATCCCGGTGAAACCCTCACCGTCACTGTATCCGGCGGTGTTTACAAGTTCACCGGTTCCACCGGTTACGAGTTCCAAGGCATCTTCGAATAATGAAGAAACACCTGATTCTTATTGCTGCACTGGCATTGGGGGTCCTGACCCTCAGTGCCTGCGGCAATAAGGACAATCCGCAGGAAGAAGAGCCGCAGGACCTGATAGACCTGCTGTATCCCAACGGACAGGATAAGAAGGATTTAGAGATCAAGAGTACGGCTATGAAGCAGACTATGAAATACAGTGTCTGGCTCCCGCCCAAGTTCGACGCCAACAAGGCCTATCCCATCCTTTACCTCCTGCACGGCTACGGGGATGACAACAATTCCTGGTTGTCCAATACCACCCAGTACGGTATGACGCACGGCGGAAACGCCGCGGAAATCGCCGCCCGGTACGTCAAGACCGGCGGCACGCCTATGATCATCGTGATGCCGGACGGTCTTGTGTCTTTCTACAGGGGGGACTATGAGACTTATCTGCACGAAGAGCTTATGCCCAAGGTGGAGAAAGATTATAAGTTCAGCGGGAAAAGGGCCGTGGCCGGCCTTTCGATGGGCGGCTTCGGCACGCTCTACCACGCGCTCAAATATCCTTCCAAGTTCACCTATGCTTATGCTATGAGTCCGGCCTGCGATGCCAGTATGGCCGAAATGGTGACGGATCCCAAGATTCTGCCCGGCATCACGGTGGAAACCGGTGAGGCCGATACCACCACGCCTATGTCGGGGATTACCCCTTTTGTGGAGGCGATGCGTGCAAAAGGCGTGAATATGGAATATATTACCGTTCCCAAATACGGACACGAATGGACCTTCTGGCGCGCCTGCCTTCCCCACGCTCTCCAAAAAGCAGGGGAGTCCTTTAAATAGCTTAGAATAAACACAAAACACTGCAATGAAACGAATCTTATCTGTCCTTGCCCTCGGCCTGGCCGTTATCGGCACCCTGCAGGCCCAGGAACTTACAAACTTCAGCTTCTGGGGCCAGAAACCCATCATCTCCCCGGAAATCCAGAACGACAGCGTGACCTTCCGTCTGAAGGCCGACTATGCCACCGTAGTGAAGCTCAGCGGCTCTTGGATGGAGAATCCCTGGACGGGCACCATCGATATGAAACGCGGTGAAAACTGCGTGTGGGAAGTGAAGATTCCGCTTCCCGCTCCGGAAATCTACACCTACAACTTCGTGGTGGACGGCGTGAATGTGAACGATCCCCAGAATGTATTGGTTCAGCGTGATGGCACCCGTTACTTGCCTATGCTCCTGGTTCCCGGCCAGCGCACGGAAAACTACGGTGAGGCCCATCAGCACGGCACCGTGAGCCATCCCTGGTACACCAGCAAGATCCTGGGCATGGATCGTCGCCTGACGGTGTATACCCCTTACGGATACGAAGCCAATCCCAAGAAGAAGTATCCCGTTCTTTACCTCCTGCACGGCGCCGGTGGCGACGAGGAAGCCTGGACCTCTATGGGCCGTACCGCCCAGATTCTGGACAACCTCATTGAGAAAGGCCTGGCCGAACCTATGATTGTGGTGATGCCCAACGGCAACGCTAACCAGGCGGCCGCCCGCACCCTCAACATCCCCGAGAAACCGATGGCTAACCGCTGGGACCGCGAGGCTTTTGAGAAGATGAGCGAAGCCGAGCGTGACCTCATAATGAACGGCTATGTACGGAGCCTCTGCACGGAGATCGTTCCCTTCATTGAGAAGAACTTCCGCGCCATTCCCAAGCCGGCATCCCGCGCCATCGCCGGTCTGTCGATGGGTGGCGGCCACACCATCAGCGCCAGCATCCTGTATCCGGAGCTGTTCGACTACATTTGCCCCCTCTCTGCAGCTGGCAGCGCCACGCCTGAGCAGATTGCCACCCTCAAGAAAGCCGGTGTGAAGCTCTATTTCCTGGCTTGCGGCAACACCGACTTCCTGTTCAAGGGAGCCGAGGAAATGCACGCCAAACTGCTGGAACAGGGCCTTGAGCACGAGTACTTCGTTTCCGACGGCGGCCACGTTTGGAGCAACTGGCGCCTGTACCTGAACACCTTTGCCCAGAAACTCTTCAAGTAATGAAAAAAATCGTTTTAGCTATTGCCGCGCTGTGCATCGGCCTCAGTGCCCATGCACAGCAGGCCCTGTGGGGTGGTCCTTCCGTGGAGTCGCCCGTGATCAATGCCGATGGTACCGTCACTTTCCGTTTCCAGGCCCCCAAGGCCATCAAGGTGGAAGTGACCGGTGATTTCCTGCCCACCCAGAAAGTAGAGATGGACTTTGGCGGCCAGAAGTTTATGGCCGATATGCCCGGTGTGGGCGAGTTGAAGGAAGGCAAGGGCGGCGTTTGGGAGTACACCACTCCTTTCGTCGTGGCCCCGGACTTGTACAACTATACTTTCCGTGTGGACGGCGTCAGCCAGATTGATCCGCATAATATGTGGGTGAACCGCGACGTGGCCAGCCTCACCAGTGTGTTGCTGGTTCCCGCTGCCGGCGAGCGCGCCGACCTCTATGCTATCCATCGTGTTCCGCACGGCACCGTTTCCAAGGTGTGGTACAACAGCCCCACTGCCGGTTTCGAGCGTCGGCTCACCGTCTACACCCCGGCCGGTTACGAGACGTCCAAGACCAAGTATCCCGTGCTCTATGTGCTGCACGGCATCGGCGGTGACGAAGACGCCTGGGTTACCCAGGGTCGTGCCACCCAGATTCTGGACAATCTCATCGCCCGCGGCGAGGCCAAGCCCATGATCGTGGTGTTCACCAACGGCAACATCTCCCAGGAGGCTGCTCCCGGTGAGAATTCCACCGGTTATGTGAACCCCACCATGAACCTGCCCCAGACCATGGAAGGGACCTTCGAGAAAGCTTTCCCGGAGATTGTGAAGTTCATCGACAGCCGCTACCGCACCATTGCCAAGAAGCAGGGCCGTGCCATTTGCGGCCTGTCTATGGGCGGTTTCCACACGCTGAATCTTAGCATCAACTATCCGGACCTGTTCAACTATTCCGGTATGTTCAGCGCCGCTATCGGCGTAAGTGACCCTACCATCAGCCCGATGTATATGGACTTCGATGCCAAACTGGCCAAGTATTTCGCCGGCAAACCCGCCCTCCTGTGGATCGGCTGCGGCAACACCGACTTCCTGTACCAGGCCAACCTGGACTTCATGAAGAAGCTGGACGCCAACAAGTTCCCCTACACCTTCATGGAGACCGACGGCGGTCACATCTGGAAGAACTGGAGAATCTACCTGAGCGAATTTGTTCCGCTGATTTTCAAATAATCTACGCAATGAACTCCCGGCCAAACTGACCGGGAGTTTTTTTCAGAACCCGTAAGTCATCGTTTCTTGCCACCGCTGTTATTGAAGCGGTAAGTGATATCAATCAGGAAATATCGGCCGTAGACCGGGGTCCATGTGCGCGTCCTTCTGGATGCGGAAATCATCTCGTGGTACAGGGATCCACTCTCCAGAAGGTCCACGCCGGTAATGGCCACCTTCAATTGCCGGTCTCTGAGCAGTTTGACGCCCAGAGAAAGATAAAGCCGGTGTATATCTTGGGACATTTCCTTGTCCAGCAAGTCTCTGTAGCCGTCCCAAATGTATTCTCCTACGATGAAGAACCGCTTCAGGACATCGGCATTCACTTGAGTGCCCAATGTGCTCCGGAGGGAACGGACATCCATGACATGGACATCGTTCCAGCCCCGGACAAAAGTCACGTTGCTGTTGAAGCCTACCTTTACATTCCGGGTAAAGGGGAAGAAGGAAGTACTGGCCGTCAAGGAAGGAGTCAGGTCTGATGACCGCACAAGGGCATTGGCGGAGAAATGCGGCAGATCCCTGAACTGAAGGGAGGCCCCTACACGCGTAGAGAAGCCCCAGGGGCCGCCCCATTGGCTCATCAGAAAGATATCCCCATAGGAATTCCACGAGTATCTTGCATTGAAGGGCTCCGTCAGCAAGGTTCCGGCCTTCACGGGATAGTTGTCAAACGCTACAAGAACCGTGTCTTTCTGAAACAGGGTCATCTTTTGCACGATGGAATTCACTTCATACTGCGCCCGCAGGTTCCAGGTTAAGAAATGTTTGGAGATTGGGCTTCCGGTGCGTTTTCCCAGGGTCAGACTGTAGGCGATGGACTGCTTCAGTTCCGGATTGCCGGCTATGAGCGAGAGGGGATTGGTATCATCGATCCGGTGGCGAAGCTCCTCCACGGATGGCGTATGGGCCGTAGTACTGAAATTCAGGCTATAGTCCCGGTAGTCCATGGACAGTCCGGGCCGAAGCCGGAAATAAGCGCCGTTCTTCTTATGGTCATAGGGGACCCTTTCCTTATCCACAACGTTCTCCAACTCGGTGGCCAAGGTGGCGCGAAGGTTGAAGGTTCCCTTCTCGCCGGAACGGGAATGACTGTACGTCAGGTTCAAGGAATTGAGCAGATGGGTAAAAGTAAAGTCAAAGGTGTTGGCCAGATTGGGGAGGGGCACCAACTGTTGATAATGGTCCCAGGCTTTCTGCTCTTTGACCTGGTTCGCATAGGAAATGGTAAAATCGGCATTGAATGAATGCGTACGGACTACCTGGGGGCGGGCCAGGTCCGTATTTCTTATGTCCAGGATTTTTTGGGCTACTCGGGCCGAATACTGCTGCGAAAGACCTTTCCCGTCTTTGGTAAGCCAGCGGTTGCGGAAGGATGAAGCAAGGGTATCCAGGTCCCATGCATCCAAACGGTTCTGCCCCAGCGTCATTTCCAGATTCAAGGTGGGCAACTTCCTGTTGCCTGCGTTCGCAAAGCCCAGTTCCACAGCCTCCTGCAGATTCCAGGACCGGTCCTGGGAATACAACTCCTGGGTACGCTGCATCTTAGGGATGTAGTTAATGTCCAGCTCGGTGTAGGTCAGGTTGTCGCGCATGTCATAGGAAATGCGGAGGTCCTGGTTCCAGGTGGCCCGGATATGCTTGCCACGACGATAGGCAAAAGAGCTTTGGATGTCGTGGGTACGCACATGGCTGATCTGAAGGTCCTGTTCATCAATTGCCATCTGAGGTAGAAACCAGGTTTTGAAGAGCTCGCTATGCAAGCGTGAACGGGTGCGGTCTCTCTCGTGACCAAACGAATAGGAAAGCTGAAGCGCGTTGCCGGAAAGAGGGTTGTCCCAATAGCGGTTGTAACCTACCGATACGTCGATATTCTCTCCCAGCGAGGTCAGCGGCGCCGGAGTTAGGGAGACCTGGCTGGAATGGATGTCCAGATTGCTGGCCACCACATCGGCCCACACCTGCTGCAGTTCCGTGAAATAATGCATGTTGGCCCCTGTATGGAAGCGGAGCGGGCGCTTCCCGGTCTCATCGGGGAGTTCGTCCATTCCTGCCATTGCACGGGCTTGCACGTCTAGGACGCGGTCAACCGGATCCCGGGTTTCAATATTGATATTCAGATTGGGCTGTCCGGGCGAAAGGACGCTTATGGTTACCACCTGCCGGGCTTTCAGATAATTCAGGGCCGATAGGGGATTGAGGCCGAAAACCAATTTTCCATTCACATAGACAAGCTTCACCGGCTTTCCGGAAACGGTAATCTGGTCCTCCATGATTTCTACGCCGGGAAGCTGCGCAAACAGGTCTATCGCGTAATCTCCATTCCGCACGAGGACATCACTGGCGTAAAAGACCACCGTATCCGCAGCCGTATTCTGCGCCATACCGTGGAAGCATACCAGCAACAGGCCGATGACCCATAAAATCCGTAACTTCCCAATCATACGGCAAGTTACGGATTCTTTAGGAATATTCAAATATTTAGAACTGGGCAATCATCCAACTCATCGGGCTGCCTTCGGAGTAGTCGTCCAGGAGGGGAACCCAGGAGAAGTGGGCCATCATAGGCGCTACGCCCCAGCTGATGAGATCTTCGTCGCTGTAAATCAGAACCATGTCGGAAGTGGCACCCAGGCGTTTGCGGGCCTCGGAGTAGGCGTAGGTGCTGGCTACCTTGCAGGTCTTGTCGGTTTCGGCATGTACAAAGTACATGGGGAGTTTCACGAAAGCCTCCACGTCCATCGGCCCTAAAACCATATTGGAACCGTCCCATTTGTACACGGCCTTGTCGCTGGTCCAAACCTTTTCCACATCGTCCGTGAACTGGCCGGGATACTTTTCGTCCACCTTATGGATGGGGACGATGGGATCCATGGCGCAGCAGGGGATAGCGGCCTTGAAGCGGTCTGCAAACTGCATCATGAAGCGCATGGTGCAACCGCCACCGGAAGAGGCGCCGGCGCAGAACAGGCGGCTGTCGTCCACGGTGCCGTCGGCAATCAGCGTGTCGATGAAGGCCATCTGGAGGGCGTTGTTGCGGTCGATGAGCTCGATCTTCTCCGGATAGAGGGAAGCGCTGTAACTGTAATTGGGGTTGGCCAGGGCGAAGACCAGGGCGGCGCAAGGGACTCCTTCCTTGGCAAGGGAAACCAGGCAGCGGTTGGCCGTGGCCACGGTCATCATATCCTTATTGTATTCGCCGCCGCCAATCTGCCAGACCAACAGGGGAACATTCTTGATCACGTTGCCGTTGGCATCCTTGGGCAGATGCAGCATGTATTCGCGCGTGAGGCCGCCGAAACTGAACTCTCCGTGGATACAGTCGTCCAGCACGGCGATGTGTTCGGCCGAAACCTGCTCCGGTTTCACGTTCAAGGCCGAATCGGCTGCGCAATGCAGTTCCCAGGGCACGCGTTTGAAAAAGCCTTCCATACGGCCGTCTTTGCCGAAAGGCGTGGCCTCGATACGCAGGACGTTCTTCTTGCGGGACAGGACGATCCCGTCTTCGGCGTAAACTTCGGCGGGTTTGCCGGTAGCGGCGTCGATGAAGGCGCCGGAGGTGTTGTTCACCAGGTCGAAATCGGCCGCGGTGAGACCTTTCAGGGAACGGGGATTGGCAACGGTGATTTCAATGGCGTCCACCAGCAGGCCGTAATCGCCCACTTCGGTGCAGATTTCCACCTTCTCCACCTGGGCAGAAGGTTTGGGGCCGCAGGCTGCAGCGAGCACAACGGCCCCAATAATAATAAATCGCTTCATCTTAGATGGTTACTTCGGTTGTTTCGCGGATGTCGTCGGAGGCGGAACCTACCAGGAGCAGCAGTTTGCCGTTCTCCAGCGTCCAGGCATTGTCGGCCTCGTTCCAGTAACGCAGGTCCTTCAGGGGGATTTCCAGGGTGACGGTCTTGGTTTCGCCGGCGTTTAGGGAAACGCGCTTGAAAGCCTTGAGCTCCTTCACGGGCCATTCCACCTTGGATTCCGGACGGTTCACATACACCTGGACCACTTCATCGGCCGGCATAGAGCCTTCGTTCTCTACCTTAACAGTTACTTTGATGGCATCCTTGCCCACTTTGGCCGTCAGGTCTTCGTAGTCGAAGTCTACATAGGAAAGGCCGTGGCCGAAAGCGTACATGGGGGCGATTTCCTTGGTGTCGAACCAGCGGTAACCCACGTAGAAGCGCTCGGTGTACTTGGAAACGGGCTTGGGGAGGGAATCGAGGAACTTCTGACGCTCCTCGGGTGTCATCTTCAGAACGTCGGGACGGAACATCAGGCTGAAGAGGTCTCCACCGGCGCCGTTGGGATCCGGGAAGTTACCCATGGCAAAGGCGGGGGAGTCTTCCAGTTTCCTGGGGAAAGTGAAGGGCAGTTTGCCGGAGGGGGCGATGTCGCCGAAGAGGACCTCGGCCAGGGCGGTGCCGCCCTCGGTGCCGTTCCACCAGCCCTGCACGATGGCCGGGGAGGCGGGCTCCAGGACCTGGAGGTCGGTGGGACCGCCGCTGATGAGCACGGTGGCCAGGTTCGGATTGGCCTCATAGAGGGCCTGGATCAGTTCTTCCTGTCCGCAGGGGAGTTTGATATCCTTGCGGTCGCTGCCTTCGGTCTCGATGCTCTTGTTGGTGCCGCCGAAGAAGATAACGAGGTCGGCATTCGCGGCAGCCTCGCATGCTTCGGACACCAGGAAGGGATCGGCAGGTTCATCGTTGGAACGGGCTTCCAGCGGATCCAGCACTTCGGGTGCCGGTCCCCAGCGGAACGCGATGGTCTTGTACCCGGGGGCATAACTTACTTCCACGCCTTCGCCGGCGCGCTTGCAGCGGAGTTACCTCATAAAGGGCCTTCACACCGGCACCCATACCGCCGCTCTGGGTCTTCAGGACGGCATTCTGGCCGATGACGGCGATCTTCTTCACGCCAGACTTGATGGGCAGGATGCCTTCGTTCTTCAGGAGGACGATGCTCTTTTCGGCCACCTCGCGGGCGATTTTCTGGCTCTCGGGCTGGGAGGTCTGGACGGTGTTGGCTACATCGGCCGGAACGGCCTCGATGGCCATGCGTACGCGCAGGATCTGGCGCACTTTCTCATCCACCAGGTCTTCGGTGAGGGCGCCGGTCGCGATGGAGTCGATTACGGGTTGACCCAGGTAGTTGTCGCCGGTCATCTGCACGTTCAGGCCATGGAGCATAGCGCCCATGGTGCTGTGCGTGCCGCCCCAGTCGCTCACGGTGAAGCCCTTGAAACCCCATTCGCCGCGGAGGATTTCGTTCAAGAGGTGCTCGTTCTCTGAGCAGTAGTCGCCGTTCACTTTGTTGTAGGCGGGCATCACGCTCATGGCGCCGCCTTCGATGACGGCGCGCTCGAAGGGCTTGAGGTAGATCTCACGCAGGGTGCGTTCGTCCAGCTGGGCGTCCACGCTGCCGCGGTTGGTCTCCTGGTTGTTCACGGCGAAGTGCTTGATACACACGGCGGTACCTTGGTCCTGCACACCCTTGGTGTACTCCAGGGCCAGGGCAGCGCTCAGGATCGGATCCTCGCTCAGGTACTCGTAGGTACGGCCACCCACAGGCAGGCGCTGGATGTTCACGGCCGGGCCCAGGATCACGTCCTTGCCACGCAGGCGGGCTTCCTTGCCCATGCCGGTGCCGTATTTATAGGCCAGTTCTTCACTCCAGGTGGCGGCCAGGGCGCTGCCGGTGGGGAAGTAGGTGGCGCTGTCCAGGGTCCAGCCGGCGCTCTGGAAGCTATGGGGCTGGCCTTCTTCGCGGATGCCAAAGGGACCGTCGGCGTAGTTCATGTCGGCAATACCCAGGCGCTCTACACCGGCCGATGACATATTGGTCTTGCTGTGGAGCATATTCACTTTCTCCTCCAGCGTCATCTGGGCGATGAGTTCGTTGATCTTCTGGTCATTCGCGGTGAGGCGGTCCTGCGGGGATACCGGGCCGTTGCAGGCCGATGCCACCAGCACGGCCGATGCAATAAACAAAAATACTTTCTTCATATGCTTGGTTTATTTAAAGAGCGTGGGAACGAGGGTCTGGAGGTCGGCGCGCCAGGTGGTCCAGCTGTGGCCGGCCTGGGCGTTTTCCAGATAAATGTATTGGATGCCGGCTTCTTTCAGGTAGCCCAGGGCTTCCTGGCAGTTCTTATAGGCGATGTCGGCGGGACCGCCCTGGGTGAAATACAGGGCCTTGAAGTTCTTGTTCAGGGCCGGAGCAATCTTGTTCAACTGAATCTCGGCCACATATTCCTTCTGCTTGCCGGGGGCGAAGCTGGAGCTGAGCACCCACACGTGGGAGAAGAGCTCCGGATGCTTGAAGGCAGTTTCGATGGTCTCCATACCGCCCATCGAGAGGCCGGCCATGGCGCGGTGGGCTTGATCGGCCAGGACGGGATAATTGGCTTCGATGAAGGGGATGATGCTGCGTACCATATCCTGGCCGAAAAGCGGCACTTCGCCCATCATGTCGGGGGTCTGGATGGTGCCGTTGGGCATTACCACGACCATAGGAACCATCTTGCCTTCGGCGAGCAGGTTGTCCAGAATCCATCCTGCGGCGCCTACGCCGGGCCAGGAGGCGTCGTTGTCGCCGCCACCGTGGATCAGGTAGAGCACAGGAAGTTTTTCCCGGGACTGCTCAAAGCCGGCGGGTGTCCAGACGTGCAGGCGACGCATCTCTCCCAGGGTTTCGGACCAATACCAGCGCTGGGCTACGGCGCCGTGGGGAACGTCCTTCACATACCCTTCACCTACCGTGAGGATGGATGCTTGTTCGGCGCTTAGCGGGGCCTTGGGGTCCTGCACCCGTACGCCGTCCACCAGGAAGCTGTAACGGAAGCAGCCTTCGCCCAGGCCTTCGCAGAGACCTTTCCATACGCCGTTATCGGCCTTGACAAACTGCACGGGCTTGTCCCAGGGGAGGTCGCCGGTCACGGCCACCTGGGTGGCCTGGGGGGCGTAAATCTGGAACAGGACCTTGCCGTCTGGCAGAACGCGGGTGCTCTTAAGGGTGTCATTGGGGGTGGGCTGACGGAACCAGCCCTGGGCCGATGCGGCCACACCGAGGGTCAGAAGGAAGACCAGGGAAAGGATTTTTTTCATGGCTGTTAGCTTTGTACAAAGGTACGCTTTTCCCCGCTCGAATACCTGCCTCTGAGGTTCAAATGTTTTTTCTTTTGTTCAAAGTATTTGAACATCGGAGGGAAATGCTTATTTTTGAGGAAACAACACTTCTGATTATGAAACGTTTCCTTCCTGTCATCCTGTTCCTGGGCCTGTCCCTGGCAGCATCGGCCCAGCAGGCCCTGGGCCCCGGCTCCGGCCTTGTTTCCTCGGAAATCAACCCGGACCATAGCGTAACCTTCCGTTATCAGAACCCCAAAGCCAAGGTGGTGCAGGTCACCGGCGACTTCCTGCCCACCCGGCCCATCGAAATCGATTTGGGCGAAAGAGTCATCATCTATGACGCCCCCGGCGTGGCAGATCTCAAAGAAGGCCCGGACGGCGTATGGACCTATACTTCGGCCCCGCTGGAAGGGGAACTGTATTCCTATAGTTTCCTGGTGGATGGCAAGAAGGCCATGGATCCTTCCAATGTGCATCAGAACCGGGATGTGGCCACCTGGACCAATATTTTCATCCTGAGTGCCCAACCCGGTGACAAAGGCTGGTACTACGGCGTACACAATGTGCCGCACGGCACCGTATCCCACGTGTGGTACGAAAGCGCCACCCTCAACAGCCAGCGCCGTATGACCGTCTACACCCCTGCCGGATACGAAAACGGCACCCAGTCCTATCCTGTCCTGTATCTGCTGCACGGTTCCGGCGGCGACGAAGATGCTTGGAGTGACTTAGGCCGCACCGCCCAGATTATGGACAACCTCATTGCAGAGGGCAAGGCCAAACCTATGATTGTGGTTATGCCCAACGGAGTCTGGTTCAACCAGGCCGCTCCCGGTGCCGCCGTGGACAACTTCCAGCCCACCATGGCCAACAGCCGCAGCCAGAGCACCATTGAAATCGAAGAGAGCTTCCCGGATGTGATGCAATTTGTGGAGAAGCACTACCGCGTGTCCAAGGGCTATGCCCATACGGCGGTGGCCGGCCTGTCCATGGGCGGCCGCCAGAGCTGTATGCTCTCGCTGCACTATCCCGATACCTTCGGCTATGTGGGTCTGTTCTCCGGCGTGGGCACCATTGAGGGCAACGAACAAGCCTTCGCCAAGGTTTTCGCTTATGAACCCAAGCTATACTGGATTGGCTGCGGCAAGGCCGATGGCATTATGGAAAACTCCCGCCGCCTGAAAGAATGGTTCGACTTCCAGGGTTTCCCCGCCACGCTCTATGAAAGCGAGGGCGGCCACATCTGGCGCAACTGGCGCGAATATCTTACTATTTTCGCCCAGCAGCTCTTCCGGGCTCCCCAGCAGCGCAAGCAGCCCGTCCGTCGTTACACCTCCGCCGTCTCGGAAGTGGATTAAGCTTATTGCATCTGCCGCAGGCGGACATCTATTCCAGGCAGGGCGGCGGGCAGGCCGGAGATATCCGTCTGGCCGAAGTGATAGGGAATGAGCACTTTGGGGTTCACCACTTTTGCAGCGTTGATACACTGCTCCGGCGTCATAGTGTAAGGCTGGTTGCAAGGCAGGAACGCGATGTCTATGTCCTTGATTTCAGCCATTTCCGGAATGTCTTCCGTGTCTCCGGCAATGTAGATGCGTAGGCCGTCCAGGTTCAGTATGTAGCCGTTGTCGCGGCCCTTAGGGTGGAACTGCAGATGGCCCTCAGTGGTATTGTAGGCCGGAAGGGCCTCTACCGTGAATAGTTCTCGGGAACCAGTGGCTCTATCTTCGGTGAAGGTGGCCGATTGGCCGTTTTCCAGCACCGTGCCACGGCCCAGCATCTCCGCGCAGCGAGCGTTGGTCACTACGAATCCACCCAGGATGGCCAGTGCTTCCTTGTCAAAGTGGTCTCCGTGTTCGTGGGTTACCAACACATAATCAGCCGAAGGAAAATCGGCTGCGTAGTCGATGGTTTTGCCCAGCTTCACAACCGGATCCACCTGGATGGAGAGCCCTTTGTAGGCGATGGCCAGGCTGGCGTGCTGGATGAGCCAAATTTCCACAGGTGCACCGCCGGGCGTGCAGAATCGCTCTACTTCATAGGTAGTTACAGGCATGCTGGCCTCCTGCCAGGCCAGCATGCCGCCCAGCAGGTTGCTTACTCGGAAGCCGACCTTGGTGAGGGCTTCTGCAGCTTCTGCGCTGCGCCGCCCGCTGCGACAGTACACCAGCACGGGGCGGTTGGGATCCAGGGTTGCCTGGGCCGCCGCCACGAAGCCATCGGCCTTCCAATCTATATTGAGAGCACCGGGAATCCGGCCTTCGGCATATTCCGCAGGCGTGCGGACATCCAGCAACTGCACCGTCCCGTCGTCGGAAAGCTTTTGCCGGAAGGCCTCAACGGAAAGGTTGTCATAGCCTTTGCAGGAAAACAGGCTAAGGAGGGAGAACAACGCCATAATGGATATTTTCTTCATATTTATTCTACGTTAAAACATTCTTTGTACGGTTTTTCCTGCTTGTAGGCAGGCCAGCCGGGGTTGCCGGATTTGCAGAAATCTGTCCAGGCGTCCAGCATACGGACGCTGAGGGCGTGGTCTGCCTCTGTGAAAGGGCGCCAGCTGCGGTCCAGCGTGCCGAACATGTACCAGAGTTCGGCCGAATGAAAGGCTCCGGCAGCCGATGCAGGATGCGCCTCATCGGTGGGGAGTTCCCGAAGGAATTCGTACTCGTATACGGTACAGCCCAGGGAGTCGCGCAAGGCGCAGAAGCGGTCCACTACTTCGCCGCCCAGGGCACCCATGTCGTCCTTGTTATAGCCGATGAGAATGGGAACCTGCGCGATGGAGCCGTCGAAAAACGCCTCTTCAAAGCTTCCGGTGACCACTTTGCCGTCCGGATGCGGCATAAACCAACCTTGGACAGTGCGAATCTGTTCCGTGGTAGCCGCCCGCATATCAGCCAGATTCGTGAGCCCGGCGTTGTCCATGGCTGCCTTGCCCACTGCGTCAAACTGCTCCTGCGAGCCGTCCGGGGACAGGCCGCGTGTATTGAGTCCGCCGCCGCTCTGGATGATGGCGCCGGCCATCAAGTCCCGAGATAACGGCGAAACCAGCAGCGTCTTCACGCTCATGGCACCCGCACTCTGGCCAAAGATGGTAATGCGGGACGGGTCACCGCCAAACTGGCCGATGTTGTCGTGCACCCACTGAAGGGCCGCCGCCTGGTCCATGGTGCCGTAGTTGCCGCTCTGGCCCTGCTGGGCCGTGAGTTCCGGATGGCTCAGGAAACCCAGCGTGCCCAAGCGGTAGTTGATGGTAACCAGAATCACACCCCGCTTTGCCCATTCATCTCCGTCCATGGTTATTTCATAGCCGTATCCGTTCATATAGGCGCCGCCGTGGATCCACAGGGCTACAGGCAAATCGGCCTTTTTCCCAACTGTCTTGCTGGGGGCCCATACATTCAGGTACAGGCAGTCCTCACTTTCTTCCGGCGTACCCTGCCAGTAGAATTCGTCTCCGTAGAATGTGCCGGGCTTGTTGCCGGGCTGCGGCGCAATGGGGCCGAAGCTGTCACAGACCTTAACCCCCTCCCAGGGTACCACCGGCTGTGACGCCTGCCAGCGAAGTTCGCCCACCGGCGGAGCGGCATAGGGGATGCCTCTGAAAACCGTCACACCAGGCGCCTCAGAGGGCACACCTTGTATTTGCCCGCCGCTCACCGTGAGCACCGGTTGTTGGGCGCAGCCCGCCATGAGTACGGCGGCTGCAGTTATGATGGCTATTGTTCTCATATGACGATAATTATTTGCCGTAGCGCTGGGTGCGGGCGTCCTGGATAGGACCGGACCAGTTGAGGCCGAAGGCAAAGTCCCAGACATGGCCTTCGGTATCTTTCAGGCAACGCATATCCTGGGGAACGTCTTCGTATTGTTCCTCCACGGTGCGCATGTCGGCCGGCATCTGCATGGGCAGGAGGCCGGAAGGTTCGGCCGCTCCGCTCACCAGATCCAGCACGGCCTGGTTCTGTACGCCGAAAGAAAGGAGGATGGCATCGGCATAGGGCTCCAGTTCCGAGAGCACGGCAGGGCGGGTGAGGTTCACCACCACCACTACGGGCTTGTCTCCCATTTCCTTGCGGGTTTTCAGCACCAGGTCCAGGTCGCTTTCGTTGTAGGTGGTCACCGTCTTTCCTTTATAGGAACGGTTGGTGAAGGCTTCCTTCGGGTCTCCGCCGGCCAGGGATTCCGCGCGCGCGTACACGGCTTTATAAGGCCGATACTGCAGGCTGATGGGCACATAGCCGTTGCCACCTTTCTGGCGGTCTTTTACGTCATAGCCGGTACCGGGATAGGGCTCCTGAATCAGCAGAAGGGCGAAATCGGCCTCTTCGGGCGTGTTGGCCCAGTCATAGTATTTCTCTACCAGGGTACGGTCTATGGGATAGTCCCAATGGGCCGGGGCGCCCATAAACAGGCCGAACATGCCGGGCGTCTGGGGATAGAGACGCTGGGGTACATAAACCTTTGCGCGCTGGCGGGGCAGGGTAGAGGCGTGATTCTTCACCATCACCACGGATTTGAGCTGGGCATCGTAGCCGGCTTGCATAAAGGAGGGATTGCCCACTACCTCGGCCGCCACGGCGGGATCCGTGTACGGGTTTTCGAACAGGCCGGTGCGGAAGGAGTTCATGAGCAGGCGTACGGCCGATGCCTCAAAACGCTCCCGGGCGGCAGCTTCGCCGAAATCGGCCACCCACATCCGGTAGGCTTCCAGCACGGGGCCTTTGTCGTTGTTGCCGCCGAACTGGTCTACGCCGGAGAGGAGCACCTGATAGTGCCGCTGGGCCACCGTGAGCTCTTCCACGCCCCAGCATTTGCCGTCGAAGGATTCGATGGTAGCGTTGTCGTAGGTGATGTTCCAGTCTGTGCACACCACGCCGTCGTAGCCATATTCTCCGCGAAGCAAGTCGCTGATAATGTACTTGTTATAACTGTTTCCCACATTCTTTCCGGAAGGATCCACGCCGTAGGAGATGGTGTAGTAAGGCATCACGGCCGATGCCTTCCCGGTGCCGCCTTCCAGCTGGAAAGCGCCCTCAGTGAAGGCTTTCAGGTGGTCTTTCAGGTTCTTTCCGGGATAGACGGCGTACTTACCATAGTTGAAGTGGGCGTCGCGGCCGCCTTCTTCCGGGCCACCGGAGGGCCAGTGCTTTACCATAGCGTTCACGCTCTGCAGGCCCCAGCCGCCTTCGGGCGATGTCTGGAAACCGTCCACATAGGCGCGGGCCATGTCCGTATCCAGGGCGGGATTCTCGCCGAAAGTGCCGCCGAAGCGGCTCCAGCGGGGTTCCGTGGCCAGGTCAATCTGCGGGCTCAGGGCCGTAGCGATACCCAGTGCACGGTATTCCTGCGAGGCAATCTCGCCGAACTGCCGTACCAGTGCAGGGTTGAAGCTGGCAGCCAGGCCCAGCGGGGTGGGCCAGAGGGAAATCTGCCCGCCGGCTCCCATATTGAATTCGGCCGTGGCAGCGGTCTCATTGCGGGGATCGGAGGAATTGTTGGCCGGAATGCCCAGGCCGATACCTTCCACGAAGGCCTGCACGTTGTTATTCCAGCGGGCGGCCACTTCCGGGCTCTCCACACTGGTTACCAGCACGGCGCGGAGGTTATCTTCCTCCAGGAACTTCTTCTGCTGATCCGTTAGATCCCAAGATTTGTGATTCGCATCACTGTAGGTGGCTGCACCAAATCCGTAGGCGCTGCCCGGGATGGCCTGATGGCTGCTGTACAGCATAAGACCGGCAATCTGCTCTATGCTCATTTGGGTAGCTAAATCCTTGGCCCGGTCCAGTGCCGGCAGGCGCCAGTCCTCGTAAGGGTCCAGGCCGCCATTCCGGTTTAAATCCTTGAAAGCAAAACCTTTGTCTTCAAGGATGGGGGCGGTGGTATAGCCCAGCGTGGGTCCGCCTTTTTGCGTAATGCGGGTGAAGCCATCGGCTTCAGAGGCCTGCCATTTGGGGCCACAGGCCACGGCCATCGTCAGGGCCAGGAGGGGAAGGATACGTTTCATGGCAATCGGAAATTTTGCTCTAAGATACATTTTTTCAATGATTACCACAAAAAACGTTATTTGCTCCCGAGTTGTCATCCTGAGGAGCCGAAAGCGATGAAGGATCTGTGGGGGAGTAATGGATTCAGTGTGCTTTTAGTTTTTAAAGCACAGTTTTGTCTCTGGAAGGTTTATTATGCGCCTGAGACGGGGTGTGTTCCACCAGCTAAAGCGCACGATCTGCCCCTCAGTACGCAAAGTGTGCTTCAAGTTTTTAAGGTTAGCGGGTTGGATAATATGGTCTTACACGTACTTTATCGGATGCTTACTTCCTATTCTCCACCAATATTGCAGCGGAAGCCAGGACGTAATAAACGACCGTCTGGAGGGTCATGGCCCAGAGTTCGGGGGCGATGGCGCTCAGGTTTCCGGTTTGGCTTAGCGTCATATAGGCCCGGCAGCCGAAGGTGGTAGGGAACACATAGGAAACGATTCTCCAGAATATGGGGAAATTCTCCGTGGGCCAGGTGAAACCTGTGAGGAACACGGCGATGGGGGAGACGAACAGCAGCAATACCAGCACCGTTTCACGCTTGTAGATGCCCGACGACCAGGTGAAGCTGAATACGATGATATCGGCCACGAAGAAAGCCAGGAAAAGCATCATATCCCACCAGGCGGCGTGCATGGGCAGGTGAAAGAGGTGGGGAACCAGCACAGCTCCGTAGGCTCCCAGGAAGAGGAATACCAGGAAGTAGGCGGCGCCTCGGCCCAGTACGATACGGCCCATTCCGTGGCCACCTTCCACCAGTTGGGCAAAGCTTCGGCCCTCTTCCCGCAGCGTACCCGCCAGGGTGCTGGAGCCGTAGAACATCACCTGCTGCAGAATCATCATCAGCGCCATATAAATGAAGAACATCGTGAAGGAGATGTTGGGGTTGTAGAGGCGGGCGTCGTCGTACTGCACCGGTTCTATGAGCTGTACAGCATCCTGCCCGGTGAAGCCCTTGGCGGCGTAGTGTTCGGCCTGAATCTGATGCACCTCGTCCAGCATCACCAGGTTGGAGGCGATGGTCATGTTCTTGTAATAGAGGAACGTGGACATATCGGCATAGGTGGAGAGGAAAGCCTGCTCTCCCAGCGCCAGACGGCTGTCAAAGTCGGAGGGAATGTACAGGATGCCATGCACCTTCTGCTCTTTCATCAGTTCCTCGGCCTCGGCCATTGACACGCAGTCGTAGGCGATGGCGCACTCGCGGGTGGCGTCGAACTTCTGCACATAGCGGTGGCTGTAGCTGCCCCGGGAATTGTCCACCACGGCTACGGGCATTTCGTCCACCACGCCGTCGTGATAGATCCAATTGTACAGCAGCGGGTACACCAGGCCGGCGAAACAGAAGATGAGCATGACGCCGTTGTCCCGGCCGATGAGCCTCAATTCCCGGGTGAAGATGTTCCACACATCGTGGAACCATTTGCTAATATAGGACATAGTTAGTTGCGGGGATAATTCTGGTAGCGGTAGGCATTGTGCAGCCGTTTGGCTCCCAGGAAGGGAATGAGTAGGAAGAGCAGCATATACACCAGGTAGCACCACCAGCCGGTGAAACCGGTGCCATACAGCACTTCACGCACATACAGTTGATAGTAAAAACGCAGCGGGAAGATGACGCTCATGCCCTGGAGGGCGGCGGGCAGCGAGCTCACCGGCAGGGTAAAACCCGCGAAGGAGAAGCCCAACACGCTGTACAGTGCGCTGATGCAAACGCCCAGACGCAGGGTGGGTACCAAGGACACAATGAACACGCCCACGGCCTCATAGGCCATCACAAACACCAGTGTGGCCAGAATGAGCCAGCCTATGCTGCCATTCATGGGGTAGTGCAGCGGACCATACAGTAGCAGCTGCAGCACCACGGCCAGTACCTCGAACAGGAGGGTATAGGGGGCCAGCTTGCCCAGGATGGCGGTGAAGATGGAGTCTCCTGAGGTTTCCAGCAAGTGCTTGGAAGTGCCATACTTGAGTTCGGAGCCCACGGAATAGGCTGTAATGAGGGTGATGCACATGGCCAACACGCCCATCAGGATCATATTCACCAGATAATAGCTGTAGTTGGTGGGCGCATTGCCGATGGTGTGGGCGTCTATGTTCACGGGCTGGATGGAGGCCATAATCTCGTGGTCGTTCATCCCTTTGGCCCGCAGCACCTCGCGCTGCACGGCACCGTTGGTCAGGTTCACCATATACAGGATGTCCTTGTAGGCCAGGGCACCGCCGATTACCGGATACAACGTGTTCACATATACTTGCATCTTGGGGCTGCGGAAGCTCTGCACATCCTCGTCAAAATGACGGGGAATCACCACATATCCATAGATGCGGCCGGTTTCCAGTTCGCGGCTGGCGTCGCTCACGGACGCAAAATCCACCACGCTGCCCAGCTGGGTGGCATCCAGCTGCTCCCGGAAGGTCCGGGATGTAGAAGTCTGGTCCAGGTCCACTACGCCCACGCGCAGCTTCTGGGGGAGCCCCTCTCCCAGAAAAGTAAGGAAGAAAAGGGCCGATACCGCCATCACACCCACCGACCCCAGCAGATAGATGGGCCGGCTGTGCATAATGCGCACTTCGCGGCGGACAACCTGGTACCACTGATTGATCCAACTCATTTTTCCTTGGAAATAAGAATCACACTCATACCGGGACGGAGACGTTCAACGCGGGTGTCGGGTCGGGCGCGAACCTCGAAGGTGCGGGTGTCAAATTCGCCCATTTCCTTGGTGGCCCGCCAGGTGGCGTAAGACTCACGCACGGCTATGTAATATACGGTAGCGGTAACCTGGGCATTGTCCAGGGCGGGAATGGTGAGGGTTATCTTGTCTCCCTGCTCCATCTTGTGCAGACGGTCTTCCCGGATATTGAAAGTGAACCACATATCGTCCAGGTCCTGGATAGTCATAATGGGGGAGCCCTGTCCTACCAGTTCGCCCACCTTGGGATAACGGGCCGATATGATACCGTCGGCCGGGGCGGTGAGGGTGATCTCGTCCAGGTAGGAGTTTACCAGCTCCACGGCGGCGTTGGCGCGTTCCACCAGGGCTACGGCGGCATCCTTGTCTTCCTGACGGGCGCCCTTCACGGCCAGGTCGTACTGGCTCTTGGCGGCCTTGGCGGTGGCTACGGCTGCGTTGTATTGGGCCTCTACCTCATCGAATTTCTGGTCGGACACCACTTTCTGCTCGTGCAGTTTTTGCATACGCTCGTAGCTCTTGCGCATTACATCTTCGCCCACCAGGGCTTTCTGCCACATCTCGTAGGCGCCGGTTATCTGTTCCTGCCGGGCACCGTTGTAGGCCTTGTTGCGCTGGGCCACGGCAGCAGCCTTGGCGGCGTTGGCCTCGGCAATCTTGGAGCGGATTTCCGGGGAATCGATGAGGACCAGGGTGTCGCCCTTGCGCACCTTGTCGCCTTCTTCGGCGCAGAACGCTTCAATTCGGCCCGGCACCTTGCCGGAAACGCGATATTCGGTAGCCTCGGCTTCGCCCTGGATCACGATATCCTTGGGGCGGGAAACCACATAGCCAATGATGGATACACTGAGGATAATGCCTACTAGGGCCATCACTCCAATGAGGAGGTTGTAATTCTTCTTTGCCATAATATTTACTTTTTTACAATTTCTTAGTTCAGACCTTCTGCTTTATTCAGGTTGGCGGCGGCCATCTGGAGTTCGATGCCGGCGTCTATGTATTCACTGTGGGCGCTGAGCCAGGCGGTCTGGGCACCCAGTACGGTGTTGGTGGAGACCACGCCCGCTTCAAAGCCTACGGTAGCCTTGCGCAGGTTTTCCTCTGCGCTTTCCAGATTGGATTCGGTCATGGAAAGCTTCTCCTGGGCTTCTCCGAAGAGCTTGCGCTGCTGGGTTACCTGCAGGTCGATCAGTTCCTTTGCATCGGCCAGCTGGCTCTGGTAGAGCGTGGCTTCGGCCTTGGCCTTCTTGTAGCGGTTCAAAGTCTCCAGTCCGTGGAAGATGGGAACGTTCACCATCACGCCGGCGGTGAACATGCCGCCGTTCCAGGTGTTCTGGATGCCGTTGAAGGCATTGGGGTTGGAGACCAGGTAGTTGGCCGTGAGGGCCACCTTGGGCATCATATCGGCCCTTACCACTTTGGCCTTCTTGTCGTAAATCTGGGAGGCGAGGGTGAGGCTTCTGGTTTCGGGACGGGAGGCGTAGATGTCTTCCATGCTCTTGGTGGCCGGGCACATGGGCTCGGGAATCACTTCCAGGTTCTCATCGGCCAGGGTGATTTCGCTTTCCAGGGGCAGGCCGATGCGTTTGCAAAGCAGCATTTTGGCCAGGACAAGGCCGTTGGAAGCCTTGGTGAGCATCATCTCGGCCTCGTTGGCCTTTACCTTCACCTGCAGGGCGTCACTCTCGGTGGCCACGCCGGCAGCAATGGCGGCCTCTACGTCCCGTTCCATCTGGTGCAGGAGGTCTACGTAGCTTTCGGCCAGTTTCTTCTTATTGGCAATGGAGATGATCTGCCAGTAGGCCTGGTCGACGTCCACCACCACGTCGGCATACTTCAAATCATACCTGGACTGAGCCAAGTCCTGGGCCAGGGCGGCCATCTGGTTGGAGTAGATAATCTTTCCGCCCACGAACAGCGGCTGCTGCACGGTAACGGCACCCACCCAGATATTGTGCAGGTCCGGGTGCAGGGACTTGTCAATGTCGGCCCCGATGGCGTTCACCGGATCGGCGATGTTCGGAACCAGACCCGCCAAGGAAGACGGATCCACGCCCTGAAGCATCCCCAGGACGGTTTGCCACATAGGGCTGCCCATATATTCGGCAGCCAGGGCCGGATTGGTCTGGATGGCTGTCATCAGCTGGGTCATTTTCTGCTGCATAGCGGTACTCACCTGCTGGGAGACACCCGCCGTATAGGCATTCATCTGTCCCTGAACCAGGGTACCTGCGTTTTGAAGGATCGCACTTTGCTCATTGCTGATGAGGGCAATGTCTCTATTATTGTATAGGTACGCGCCCGTAGCGCTTACGGACGGGAAATAATTGGCCAGGGCAATCTTGCGGTCGTAAGAGGCCATTTCAATCTGGGTGCGGGCCTGCTGGAGCTCGTTGCTCTGCTGGATGGCCATCTGGCGGCAGTCGTCCAGCGTAAGGGCTTGCCCGTTGTAAGAAGCGTTCTCCTGGGCTGCGGCCGTCAAAGTGCCCATGGCCAGGATACTGAGAAGGATGATTTTTTTCATATGGTCGAATTTTGTCATATTGTCATTTGTTCCCTTTGGGTGGGGTTCTCCGTTTGGGGTTGCAAAATTACTGCCAATTTTTCACTCGTACGATAGCTTATCGGCCTTGAAATTGTTCAAAAGGTCGAAATTTGCGAAAAATTGCGAATTCTTGGAAAAAAGAGTTACCTTTGTCAAAAATTCGCATCCTTATGGGGAATGAAGCTTTGCAAACCATAGATATCCGGCGCATTCTGGCGCTGGCACCGGTCATTGACGAGTATTCCCTGGGCACAGATTTTATCCTGGGAGAAGTAAGCGGTAAGCGGGTAGAAAAGAGCCAGGCCATCCTGTCTATGCTCAAATACCCCCTCCGTTTTGACGGCTATATTATCTTTTTCCTCCGCAGCGGCCACTTTACCATAGACCTGAACCTGAATTCCTATGAGGTAAAGCCTCAGTCCCTGCTGGTGAACGTGCCGGGAAACATCATCAAGCTCACTTCGTATGCAGAGGATCACATAGGAGATGCCCAGCTATACTTCGTGCTGGCCTCCAGGGCGTTTATGAGTGGCATCCGCTTCGACTTCAACAAAGTGTTCCAGGAGAGCCTGAGCCTCCTGAAAAACCCCTGTATTACCTTAAATGAGGCCGATTTGGCCCTGGCCGAGAACTATTTCACCCTGGCCCGCGAGGTGGTGCTGAGCGACAAGGAAAACAAAAAGGAGATGCTGGGCTCGTTGGTTACCTCCTTCACCTATATGGTCATGGACGTATGCACGCGCGCCCTCAATGAAGCCCGCAAGACGCAGACGCCTTCGTCGGCCCGGGTTAACCAGCTCTTTGAGCGTTTCATCGCGCTGGTTACCGAGTACCATAATACAGAGCGGGGCGTGGCGTTTTATGCCGATAAGCTCTGCCTTACGCCCAAGTATCTGTCCAAGCTGGTAAAACAGGCAAGCGGACGCAGTGCGCCCGCCTGGATTGATTCATTCGTTATTCTGGAGGCTAAGAATATGCTCAAATATTCCGACAAAACCATTAAGGAAATCGTGTACGCGCTGCATTTCCCCAACCAGTCGGTCTTCTACAAGTTCTTCAAGGCCCATACGGGCATGACCCCCTCGGAGTACCGGAAAGGCTAATCCAAGACCTTCTTCCAGGGAACCGAAGAGGGCTTTTCTTATTTGTGAGCACATCCGCCCGTTTAAAACGAGTAAGAAATGCGTGAAATCTTTGGGGTCGACGTGAATGATTTCTTATTGAGTGAGGATATGGTCTGACCTGTTTCACCCCTCTATCACCAGGCCGTCGTAGGCGGGCTGGACGGTGGGGGGCAGTTCGCGGCAGAATTGGGGGTGAGTAGGGAAGGCGTGGCTCAGGTGGGTGAGCCAGGTGTGGCGGGCACCGATGCGGGCCGCCAGGTCCAGCGCCTCCTGCAGGGAGAAGTGCGAGTGGTGCGGATGGTAACTTACCGTATTGAGTGTCAGGTGCTCCAGGCCCTGCAGCTTGTCCAGTTCAGTCTCCGGCAGGGTGCTCATGTCCGTGATATAGGCAATGTTGCCGAAGCGGAAGCCCAGCACCGGCATCTGCCCGTGCAGGCCACGGATGGGAATCACGTTGGGGGCCTCGTGCGGCGCTTCCAACACTGCATTGTCCGAAGGCAGCAGGGAGCCGTCGGGCTGCCGGTAAAAATAGCCGATATCGTGCACCCACTCCAGCTCCCCGGTGTTTTGGAGGGAATCTACGCGGAAAGGCCGGTCATCGATCAGGTGCACGTGCCACTCCGGTGCGCCGGGGTATTTGTGATCGGCGAAGGCATAGGCATAATCGTTCCGAAGCGTCTTGAGTACCCGTTCCTCGCAATAGATTTCGGCGGCCTTGCGGTCGATATAATTCAACGCACGGACATCGTCCAGGCCGCCCGTATGGTCTTTGTGGTTGTGCGTAAGGAGAATGGCATCCAGGTGCCGCACCCCGTGGGCGAGCATCTGGGAACGGAAATCCGGTCCGGCGTCCACCAGGATGGTAAGGCCGTCCATTTCCACCAGGGCCGATGAACGGAAGCGCTTGTCCCGCGCGTCCGTGCTCCGGCACACGGGGCACTGGCAGCCAATGATGGGCACTCCTTGCGAAGTTCCGGTTCCCAGAAAAGTCAAGCGCGTCATAACACAATCTCCTCCAACTGATTCACGCGCGCAGGGTCAAAAGGCCGCTCCACGCGGATGTAATTGCCGGTATAGCCGCCCATGAGGCCGTTTTTGACCGAGGACTCCCACAGCACCGTTCCCCGCATTCCCTGATGGGCCGATACAAATGCGCTGTGCAGCTCTTCGCAAAGGGCCTCCAGGCGAGCCACCCTTTCCGTCTTGAGGCTGTCCTGCACCTGGTCCTTCCACTCTGCCGCCCGGGTGCCGGGCCGGCGGGAATAAGGAAATACGTGGATGAACGCCGGACGGATACGCTCCTTGAGGAAGGTATAGGTCTCCTGGAACAACTCTTCCGTTTCGCCGGGAAGGCCCACAATCACGTCGATGCCGAAGAACACCTTGGGCTCTCCGGGCCGTTCCATAGCCTGACGGATATAGTCGATGCGGGAAGCAAACAGGGCAGTATCGTAACGCCGGCCCACCCGCCGGAGCAGGGTGTCGCTCCCGCTCTGCAGCGGAATGTGGAAATGCCGCTGGAACTTGGTTCCGGAAGCAATCCAGTCCACAATTTCCGGCGTAATCAGATTTGGTTCAATGGAAGAAATCCGGTAGCGTTCAATGCCTTCCACGGCATTTAGCGCCTTGAGTAAATCCAGAAAACTTTCACCGGACGTCCGGCCGAAATCCCCGGTATTCACCCCTGTAAGTACAATTTCCTTGACGCCCTGGGCAGCGATGTCCCGGGCCATCTCCACCACTTCACAAATGGGAATATTCCGGCTCCTGCCGCGTGCATAAGGCACCGTGCAGTAGGCACAGAAATTATCGCATCCGTCCTGCACCTTCAAAAACGCCCGCGTCCGCTCCTCACCGGAACTATAGGCACCAAATACAGAAGTGGAAGGAGGCATAGGTTCTGAAACCTCTGGCCACCCTCGGCCTGATAAGAGGGATACTATACCCTTTTTTTCATCGGCACCGAAGACTTTCCAGACGCCGTCCAGGGCCAGGAGCTGTTCCTTGCGAAGCTGGGCGTAGCAGCCGGTAACCACGATGCGGGCTTCCGGGGCGGTTTTGTGCGCCCTGCGGATGAGGTTCCGGGACTTCTTTTCGGCGGTTTCTGTGACGGCGCAGGTGTTGATCAGGTACACATCTGCCTGCGCGGTCCAGGGAACCACCTCCCAGCCGGCGGAGAGGAAGCCCCGCTCGTAAGTGGCTGTTTCTGCGTAGTTTAACTTGCAGCCTAATGTGGTGAGTGCAATTTTCATGACAGCAGGAGGAATACGCAGGGACGTTTGCCGATGGTGATGGGATGCTGCTTCCACTCGGCCACCGTCCGGGTGCGGATAAAGGCGTCCGGGCAGGTGAGGTTGGCGGCGATGCAGAGACGTACGCTGCCGCTCAGGCACTGCAGCATATCGGCCAGCAGGGAGTCGTTGCGGTAGGGCGTTTCGATGAGGATTTGCGTCTGATGGGCGGCTGATGAGCGCCTTTCCAGGTTCTTGAGGGCGCTGCGACGCTCTTCCGTTTTGGCGGGAATGTAGCCCACGAAGGCGAAGGACTGGCCGTTAAGGCCGGAGGCCATAAGCGCCAGCATAAGGGAGGAGGGACCCACCAGCGGTACCACTTCAATGCCGTGCCGGTGACAGAGGCCCACCAGCAGTGCGCCGGGATCGGCCACGGCCGGCAAGCCGGCTTCGGACAGCAGCCCCACGGACTGGCCATCGGCAAACAGGGACAGATAACTTTCCACCTGGGCGGGGGTGGTATGTTCGTTCAGTTCGTGGAACTCCAGTTCTGCGATATGCCCTTTCAGGCCGGCGGCCGACAGGAAACGCCGGGCCGTGCGCACCTCCTCCACCACAAAGCGGTGCAGGGTGGGCAGCACGTCAAAGACCGGCGCAGGCAGCACGTCGGCGGGATTTCCGTCCCCAAGTGGGGTGGGTATCAAGTAGAGTTTTCCGTAGCTCATTCCTTGCTGATTTTTCCTTGTTCATCTACGTTCAGTACCACGGTGCGGGCACTTTGCAGGATTTCCTGGCTCATCATATTTTCCCGTTCTTCCCGCTTGGCCAGTATCATCTGGAACAACTGGCGGAAGGAGTTGAAGTCCCGTTGGTAGGAGATACCGCCGCCGTGGCGTTGGCTGTTGTCCAGGAAGGAGGTGTATTGGTCGGCCGAATGGGTAAACAGTTTCACTCGCAGCGAACCGCTCCGGTTCAGCTTGATTTCGATATCAATGTCGCCCACCACCTCGTTGGTGGAGGTGCCGCCCAGCATTTGCTTGTTGCCCACCGTGCCGTTCACGAGGACGCGGTTGTTGAAGAGCTGGGTGCTCAGAGCTACGTCGAAGATGTTGCTGCCGGTCTGGGTGGTCTGGTAATTCAGGCCCATGTCCAGCGGAATGTTCAGTTTCTCGAAGATGTTGTTGATCTGCCCGGACATGATACTGGACATATTGGAGAAGAGGGCATCGGTTCCGCTGGTGGTGATGCCCGATTCTTCGGCCGGCAGGAAGTTGCCGGCGATGAGCAGGTACACAAACTGCTTCTGCACCTTGTCCACCGTGTTCAGGGCGCCTTCCACCTGCGCCTGCGTGGCAGGATTCAGGTCCGGGATATCGATGCTGAAATTGATTTCCGGGTTGCTCAGGCGGCCGGTGATGTTGATGCCGCAGTTCACGGTGCGGCGGCTCACGGACGATTCATCGGCGATGAGGGTGGACAGGCTGGCCTTGGTAGTGTACAGGCCCTTCACGTCCAGGTCGGTGTCCCAGACGTCGCCGTTGAAGCGGATGGTACTGCCGTCCTGGATGGTGAAACGGCGGCTTACCAGGTTCATGGCCGAGAAGAGGAAGCTTCCCTGGGTGATGTTGTAATCGCCGTTCAGGCCGAAACTGCCCGTGGCCGAGCGGCTGGTAAGTTCCACGGTACCGTTGCCCTGCGCATTAAGTGACGATTCGCTTACGTCCATATGCAGCTGCATCTGCGGCGTGGCGCGGACGCGCAGCTTGATCTGGAAGTCACTGCTCTTCTTTTTCTCCCGGGAACGGGCCGCCATCATAACCTCGTACGGGTCTTCTTCTCCCTCGTTGGGCGCTTCCTTGAAGCTGAGCATTTCCTTGGATCGGCCGCTCCCTCCGGAGTTCAGGCCGATATGCAGTTCTCCGCTCCGGGAAGTGGTGGCATCCACGTCCAGCAGCAGGCGGTTGATGGGACCGGTGATATCGGCCCGGCCGGTGGCGGTGGCGGTGCCCCAGAGCATAGGATTCACGCCCTGCGGCAAATCCAGCACCTTCATGTCCGTGATTTGCACGTGCGTATCCATGGCGAAATCCTTGAATCCGCCCAGAAGGATGCTGCCGCTGAGTTTTCCTTTTCCGGAAAGGCCGTCGCTCAGTTTGACGTTGCGGAAGAAAAGGCCTTCGTCGTTCAGTTCCACGTCGCCGGCCATGTCGTAGGGAACGCGGGTGTAGTCCAGTTCCAGGGTGCCGTCCTCAATGCGCAGGTTCCGGCTGGACAGATGGGGTTTATCCAGCGTGCCGTCCACGCCTACCTCGCCGCTCAGATAGCCGCCGAACTGGCTGAAGAGGCTGTTCAGCAGCGGCGCGGCATAGCCCATATTGAAGTGGTCCAGCTTCACGTCGGCGTGCATGGCGCGGGTGCCGGGCTGAATAGAACCTTCACCCTGGATATTCTGACGTCCGTTGAGCTGATTCTCCACGCGGGCGACGAAGCGGCCGTTTTCCTCGTCCCAGACGCTGGAAAGGTACAGCTGGCCCATCCGGTGGCCGGCTACATACGTGGAGTCACAGGTGATGGACGACAGCAGCCCCAACGTGGGGGAGGAAGGCGAAATGATGGTGGCCTGTCCGGTGGCGTATCCTTCCAGGGAAGGCAGCGTTCCGCTGATGGTATTCACCAGGCCGATATCAAATTTATCCATCTGGATGGAAAGGGTATCGGCCTTATGGGGAGAAATGCCTCCGTGGATGAGCAGGGTTTCGTCGTCGTGCCGGGCGGTGAGCCGCTGGATGTCCAGGTTGCCGCCGCTATAGGTGATTTCTTCCGAGGAAAGACCCCAGCCTTTGCCCTTGTAGTAGATGTTGGAGGGCAGGGCCCTGGCGGCGATGGCCAGTCCTCCTTCATCGCGCATCACATCGGCCGATAAATAGACCTGGGCCCGCGTCTGTTCCTCCTCGCCGTTGTCGAAGGTGTATCCGATACCCAGTTGATTATCATCGGCAAAGAGGGAAATCTGGTTGTTCAGGATATGGGCGCCGGACAGGGAAATCTGCTTGCCGGTGATGGTGGCGGTCTGTACCAGGTTGCCGTTGTCGAAGGACAGCAGGAAATCCTTGACGAATTTGTCGTCGTAGGCCAGGCGGCCGGACTTGATGGTGGCGGTCACCAGGCCTTCATCGTTCACCTGCAGGCGGGCACTGGTGCTCTTTTCAATGTACAGGCCGGGCACCAGGAAAGTGAGCAGTCCCTGGGCCGATTTCACATTCAGCGAAAGGTCGTAGGTGGCGCCGTTCCAGGGCTTCGGTTTCTTCTCTATCAGGGCGGGAACGTCGCGCTCCAGCACCAGGTAACGGAGATCGTTCAAGAAGGTTCCGGGGCCTTCGTCGCCCACGTAAGTGCCATCCAGGAAGCCGGACTGCAGCCGGATGCGGTTCACATTGTCGTTGGCGTGGGCCTGGAGGGTGATGTCGCCGATATCATATCGGCCGGTGCTGCTGTCCAGCGAGATGTCGCTGATGGTCATATCGCCCAGGAAGTCTCCCTTCCGGGTGCGCAGGATGTTGGACATGGCCTGGAAGCTGATGGTGGAGCGTTCCCGCTTGTCCAGATGCAGGGCGTGGAGGTTGGCATAACCCAGCGAGGCGTAGAAACGGTAGGCGGCGTTCCGGGTGTCCGTAGACAGGTTGAACATACCCTGGAACAGGAGGTTCAGGTTGGGATCTGAGGCGATGATACGGCCGTCGAAGGCCTTCTGGCTATAAGTGCCCACGGCCGAGATTCCACTGTAATCGTAGCCCAGGGCGTGGAGCCGGCTGATGGACAGGGAGTCAATTCGCACCTGCATATCTCCACCACGGGGGAAAGTGGCTTCCAGCCCGCTGCACAGGCTCAGAGGGCCCAGGGAAGGGGAGCCGATGATGCGTCCCAGGTCCAGGTTCTCCGTTTCCAGTTTTCCGCCAATCCGGATAGGCTGCCGGTGTGACACGGCCCCTTGCAAAGTAATGTTGGCCGATGCCTCTCCGATGTTGGAATCCAGGTCCCCGTTGATGTACAGGCGGTTCAGCGGGCCGGTGAGACGTCCGTGGAAGTTGAAGCGTTCGCCCTGGGCCATACGGGACAGGTCCATTTGGGTGTCCGGCGCCCAGGCCTTCACGAAGCCGCCCAGTTTGTCCAGCCCGAATTCCAGCTTCTGGAGTTTGAAATCCAAACGGGTGTCTTCGGTATCCGGAAGCCCCCACATACGGCCGTGCACTTGAATCTGGACCTTGTTCTCCGGGTCTTCCAGAATCAGGTTCTCCAGATTGAAGTCGTTGACGTAGCCTTGCATCTGTCCTTCGATAGAAGCGGAAAAGCTGATGTCATTTATGCCTTGGGAGAAGTAACGGATGGTGGGCATAGACAGGAAGGAGCCGGGCTCAATATCGGCCTCCAGCCAGATGCGGTCGATGAATTCGGAATAATCGTCCAGGTGACCGTCCATGACGAACTTGTCCAAGGACAGGTCCGTTTCGTCGGCGTGCAGGCGAAGTCCGTCGATACTCACCAGGGCTTCTCCCACGTCCACGTGCCGGGCCGATGCTTCGTCCAGGGAAAAGCCGGTGTACAGTTCCCTCACTTGCAGGCGTTCCATCGTGCCGGTAACGTGATTGTCGGCCACCTCTACCTGCGTGGCCAGGAGGCCGTTTACATAGGCGGCGAAATTGTTCCAGTCAATCACGCCTTCCCCGTAACTGCGTCCTTCCTCCAGCATCTCGACCTGCTTGACGGGATTGAACATATGGAAGGTGAAATCTTTCACTTCCACGGCTTTGGCACTGATGAGCCGGCCCCAGGAAGGCGGTTCTTTGTCGGAGTCCGATTTGAGCTTATAGTCCAGTACCCGGTATAGGTTCATGGTTAATCCGTTCCGCGCCGTGGAATCCGGCTCATAGACCAGGTTGAACTGGCCTCCGTCCAGTTTCAGCCGTTTTACGTGGGCCATCTTGCCGCGCAGGAGACCTCCCAGGGAGAATTTGGCCGTGAGGTTCTTCACGTAGATGACGGTGTCCAAGTCTGCGGCAATGGGATTCGGGTCTTTCAGCAGGATATCCTCCAGCACCAGAGCGTCGAAAGGCCGAAGGGTGAGGTTGCCGATTTCCACCTGGGCGGGGAGACGGTCCTCCAGTTTTTCCGCTACCCAGCGGGCCAGTGTGGTCTGGATCTTGGGCGACTGAATGGCTACCAATCCCGCCAGAAACAGCAGGATGACGAAGCCCAGCAGCCAGGCCAATATTTTGAGGAGTCGTCTCATTAACCTACAAAAATAGTAATTTATTACTATCTTTGCAATCGGTTTTTTGATGGCATCCAGCATGGCAGACCTTATTCTTGGCATAGAATCTTCCTGTGACGATACATCGGCTGCAGTTGTGGCCGACAACGTGCTGTTGTCCAATGTGATTGCCTCTCAGCAGGTTCACAAGGACTTTGGCGGCGTGGTGCCGGAGTTGGCTTCCCGGGCGCACGAGCAGAATATCGTACCCGTGGTGTCGGAGGCGCTCCGCCGGGCCGGCGTCCGTGCTTCGGACTTATCGGCCATTGCTTTCACCCGCGGCCCAGGCCTTCTGGGTTCGCTGTTGGTGGGCACTTCCTTTGCCAAGGCGCTGGCCCTTTCCCTGGATATTCCGCTGGTGATGGTGAACCATTTGCAGGGGCATATCCTGGCCAGTTTCATCCGGCAGCCGGATGTTCCCGTGCGGGAGCCTACCTTCCCGTATCTGTGCCTGCTGGTTTCCGGAGGCAATTCCCAGATTGTGCGGGTAGACAGTCCGCTGGAGTATACCATCCTGGGCCAGACCATCGACGATGCCGTAGGCGAGGCCTTCGACAAGTGCTCCAAGATGCTGGGCCTGGGCTATCCCGGCGGCCCGGTGATCGACCGTCTGGCCAAGCAGGGGAATCCGGACCGCTTTCAGTTTGCCAAACCCAATATCCCCGGCCTGGACTACAGCTTTTCCGGCGTGAAAACATCCCTGCTGTATTTTGTGCGGGACCAGATGGCGCTGGATCCATCTTTCCTGGAGAACAACAAGGAAGACCTCTGCGCCAGTTTCCAGAAAACGCTCATCGACGTTCTCATGGGCAAACTGATCCGCGCCGCCAAGGAAACCCGTATCCGGGAAATCACCATCGGCGGCGGTGTATCGGCCAACAGCGGCCTGCGGGCGCGCATGCTGGAGGAAGGCGCAAAGCGGCACTGGAACGTGTATTTGCCCGAGTTTAAGTTCACCACAGACAATGCGGCTATGATTGCCGTGGCCGGCTGGTTCCAGTACAAAGCCGGTGTACGCACTCCGCTGGACGTAGCTCCCGTCTCCCGCCTGGCCGATTTCTAGCTGCCAGCGGCCACGGCGCAGTTGATGCCGTCCAGGGCCGAGGAGACGATGCCGCCGGCGTAACCGGCACCTTCCCCGCAGGGGTAGAGGCCGGGAACGTCTATGTGCTCCAGCGTTTCGGGATTCCGGGGCAGGCGTACCGGCGAAGAGGTGCGGGATTCCACACCCAGCAGCAGGGCGTCGTTGGTGTAATACCCGCGCATGGAACGTTCTACCACGGGGAACACTTTCCGCAGGCGGGAGGCCACGTGCTCCGGCAGCAATTCATGCAGGGGGGCCGATAAAGCCCCGGGGTGGTAGGATGTCTTGGGTAAATCTTTGGAAATGAGGCCCCTGCAGAAGTCTTTCATGCGTTGGGCAGGAGCGGTATAAGGATGCCGCGCTCCATGCTCCTTCGCGTAGCGGTACATAGCCCGTTCCACATCCCGCTGGAAATCCATAAGGGCGAAGGGGCCAACATACTGGGCCGGCTGGTCGCCGGGTTCTATCTGCACCACCACGCCGGCGTTGGCCCACTTGGAGTTACGGGCGGCGTTGGACATACCGTTTAACACCACGGTTTCCTCCTCTGTGGAAGAAGGCACCAGAATGCCGCCGGGACACATGCAGAAAGAGAAAACGCCCCGACCATCCACCTGCTGGACGAAAGCATATTCTGCCGTGGGCATAAACGGCTGATACTTGCCGTGATAGCGAATCTGGTTAATGAGCCACTGCGGGTGCTCAACCCGTACGCCCAGGGCAAATCCCTTGGCCTCCAGCGTCCATCCTTTGGCCTGGAACAGTTCATAGATATCCCTGGCCGAATGACCGGTGGCCAGAATAATTTTCTGAGCTGTGAACTGCCGGGAACCGGCCTTCACGGCGAAGCTGCCATCGGCCTGCCGGACGATGTCCGTGACCCGGCTGTCGAAATGGTATTCCCCGCCATGGTCTTCGATGCACTGGCGGATGTTTTTCACCACTTCCGGCAAACGGTCCGTGCCGATGTGCGGATGCGCATCGATGAGGATGTCCGGATGCGCCCCAAAAGCCACCAGCTGGTACAGTACTTCCCGGATGTCGCCGCGTTTGGAGGAGCGGGTATAGAGCTTTCCGTCGCTGAATGCGCCCGCGCCGCCTTCCCCGTAGCAATAATTGGAATCCGGGTCCAGCACGCCTTGCACCGAGAGTTTGGCCATGTCCACCTTACGGCGTTCCACGTCCTTTCCCCGTTCCAGCACGATGGGCTTCAGGCCCAGCTGCAGCAGTTTCAAAGCGGCGAACATACCCGCGGGACCGGCCCCCACCACAATCACCGGCGGGGCATCGTGCACGTCCAGATAAGGCGCTACTTTATACGGTTCATAGGGCTCGTTATCCCGGTAAGCCTGCACCTGGTAACGATACAGGATCTCCTGCCGGGCATCCACGCTGCGGCGCACCACTTCTACGTGCCCCACCTTCTCCGGCCGTACGCCTAAAGCTTTGGCGGCCGCCTCCTGTAACTGGGCGGCCGTCAATTCCTTACCGATTTTCTGGGCTAGTTCGAATGATTTCATGCGTCCAGCTGGGCCAGGGCGAAGTCGTACGCGCCTACGGAGATGGCGGTAGAGGTGCCGATCTTGTCGATGCAAATACCGATACGCTTCTGGGGATCGTAGGTGACGGTCTTCTCCGTGCCGTAAATCTTCAGCTCGCGGGCTTCACCCTTCGCGAAAGCAGCGAATTCGGCTTCGTCGTCCAGATTGTACACTTTCATCTGCACACGCTGCAGGACGTCTCCGGAAAGGGTGCGGACCGTGCCGCGCATCTCTTCCAGAAGGCTGGGCATGAAGAACTTGGCCGATGCGGAGATGCCGCCACCAATGACCACGATACCGTCCATCAGCTGGGCAGCGGTGGCAATGGCCAGGCCGGCCACGTGACCCAGTTCCGCAAAAGCGGCCAGGGCGGCCTTCTGGTTGCCGGGACGCTTTCCATCGGCGATGTCGTAGATGTCCTTGGGCGTGAGACTGGCATCCTGTACGCCGGATTGTTCCGCGTACACGCGCTTGACGGCCCGGATGGCTACGCTGTCTTCCAGAATAACGCCGCCGATATGCGGGTTGGGCAGGCAGTAAGTTTCCACGCAGGAATTGTCGCCGCGGTTCAGCTGGCCGTTAATCACGCAGCCGATGCCGAAACCAGTGCCGAACGTGTAGCCGATCAGATTATTGAAACGCTTGGAGCTGCCGGCGGCAGCCAGTTTATCGTTTACCTCGGGAAGGGCGCCGCTCAAGGCCTCACCAAAGGCGAAAAGGTCACCGTCATTGTTGATAAACACCGGAATACCAAACACTTCCTTCAGGTACGGACCCAGCGCCACACCGTCACGGAACGAGGGAAAATTGGGCAGGAAACCGCCGATGATGCCAGCCGGATAATCGGCCGGACCGGGGAAGGCGAAGCTGATGGCTTCCGGCTTTACATCTCCCAGCAGGTTGATGATGGTCTTGAAGCCGGTGACCATGGTTTCCAGGCAAAGGTCCAGGTTATTGGCGTTGGAAGGAAGGGTAATGGTGTCCAGGATGAACTCTTCTCCCTTCATAGCGTTGAAACGCAACGAGTTGCCGCCCGCATCCAGGGTCAGGACCACCCGCTTGTCATTTTTGTATTTTCCCATAGGTATGTATTGGTTATTATTGTTCCAGTTTCCAAATATCGGAAAAAATGCCGATAAATGCAATTACAGTTTTACCAGGGCGCGGCCGGTGCGGCCGTCGATGCAGGCGGTGAGGGGAGCTTCCAGGCGGACATGCCGGAGCCAGGAGGTTTCCGTAATTGCAGGAAGGGCATCCAGGGCGCTCAGGTCCAGCTTGTCACCGGGACGGGAGTAAGGATCCACGTTCACGTAACCGGCATTGAAGGAGGTGAGGTTCTGGAAGAAATGCGAGCCCTGGCTGGGATCTACGCGGAAATCCGGCAGGGCGCATTCCACCAGCACGCGGGCTTCGGAGATGTCACTCCAGGTTACGGGAACGCCCAGGGTGGGGATGCTGGATCCCCATCGGCCATAGCCGATCAGGACATACTGCCTTCCTTCGGCCCGCATCTGGGCATTGAGTTCCCGGAGTTCATCGGCCATTTCCTGCGTTTTCATCTTGTCGAAAGCATCGGCCTTCAGGTACACGATGTCCCTCAGGCCTATTTGCCAACCGGTTCCCAGTGCGCTCTCCGAAAGCACCAGGGCATCCGAGCAGTCAATGGTGCGCCAGTCCACTTCCGTCTGCAGGCTGTCGGAGGAGACGGGACGGATTTGCAGCGCCTTGAACGAGCCAGTGGAGAGTTCGGCGGCGAATTCCAGTTCCACGCTGCCCTGCATCTCTTGCGTGCCGATTTCCAGCAGGCGCTGGAGGATGGGTGCCAGCGGGAAGGTGCCGTAGCGCAGTATGTGGGAGAAAGTGACGGCCTTGGGACCCTGTGCAAAGGGCGAATCCACCATACGCTGGTTTTGGTAATCGTAGGTGGAAACCACGCGCGAAAATGCCTGGAAGCGACCGCATTCGCTGATGGGGATGCGATCCAGGTTTACGGCGTCGTCTACGGAAGTCTTGAACTTCTCCGGCTGCAGGTTCAGGGCATACATCACCTGCTGGGTGTCACGTAGGGCTAATTCTGGCGTGGAGGTCTGCAAGACGTGCTTGGGATAGGCGGGGCAGAAGCGGAGCACTTGCTCGCCGTCCACCACGGCCTTGCCAAGGCCAAATGCCAGTTTCACAATGCCATCCTCAGCTTTTTCATGGCCGATGGGATAGAAGTTCACGCTGCGGGCCACACCCGACAGGGTAGGGAAGAAGTAGCCTTGATCGGCCGCACCGCACACCTCCTGCAGGATGATGGCCATCTTCTCTTCCGAAATCACATTGGCCGTGGCAGTGATGTAAGCGCGGGAGGCTGAGAAATACACGGATGCGTACACGCTCTTGATGGCCTTGGCCAACAGACGCAGCTGCTGGTCTTCGTTCTCTACCGCCGGAATCATATAGGTGGAGTAAACACCCGCAAACGGCTGGTAATAAGAGTCTTCCAGTTTGGAGGAAGAACGGACGGCCAGCGGAGTGCGCACTACGCGGATGAAGGCACGTAGGGCTTCGACCAGCTCACCCGGCAGGGTGGAGGACACGAATTCCGACAGCAGTTCGGCGTCGGAGACTTCGGCGTTAATGACATATTGCAGACCGTTTTCCAGGATGAAGCGGTCGAAGTATTCGGTGGCGATGACCAGCGTGCGCGGCACGCTCACTCGGGCTCCTTCCCAGGCGTTGTACAGCTGGTACTTGTACAGGATGTGGTTCAGGAAGGCCAGGCCGCGCGCTTTGCCGCCCAGAGAACCTTCGCCGATGCGGGAGAACCAGATGGTGTCGTTGTAGGTGGCGGGGTCGAACTGGGCCACCACGCCCAGACTTTGCCGGATGCGGTATTCGTGGATGCTCTTCACGGCGGCCTGCCGGAAGGCTTCCGTATTCTCGAACGTGACGTTCTTGATGGCGTTGCCTTCCTCGAAGATACCGCGGGCCAGCATCCAGCGGGAGACGTAATTCTTGCTCCGGAGCTTTTCCAGCTGGCTTTCCGGCAGGGTGGCGATGATTTCCTCGGCCCCCTTCAGGTCCTTGGCGCGTGCCGTCTCCCTTCCGCGGGCGTCGGTGGCCACAAAGTCGCCGAAACCGAATTCCCGGCCGATATATTCCGACACGTCGTGGATGAGGGTCTTGGAGCGTTTCATCAGGAAACCCGCCTTCAGGCTTTCGGCCACCGAACGCATACTCTCCTGGGAACTCTGCATAAGGATGGGCATCTTGGGGATTTCCTTGCGGATGAGTTTGCAGAAATTCACGCCGGCATCCAGTTTTTCCTTGGAGGGTTTGTCGTGCTTGTGCAGGACGAAACCTACGTCCGAAATCACGCCCAGCAGGTGCTCCTTATAGCGGTTATAAAGGGCTACTGCGTCGTCGTAGTTGGTGGCGTGGAGCACTTTGGGCCGCGCCCTGCGACGGAAAATCTGCTGGTCTTCGTTCAGGGCATCCCGCGCTGCGTCAGTATTCTGCTGCAGCATGAGCTTGTACAGCAGGGAGAGGTAGGTGGAATAGTAGCGCACGGAATCTTCCACCAGCAGGATGCACTGCACGCCGGCGCCCAGGATATCGGCCGGGGCATTCAGGCTGTCTTCCAGCAGTTTGATGATGGCGATGATCAGGTCCGTGTTGCCGTTCCAGTTGAATATATGGTCGATATTGCTCAGGTCCCTGTCTTCCAGCTGACGATACACCTCCTTGGAGAAGGCGGTGAGGAGCACGATAGGGGTTTCGGCCTGGCAGGCCTTCATGTGGGCGGCGAAGTCGAATACGTCCACCTCGCCCACATTGTACAGGGTGATAACCAGGTCCCATCGTTCACCCGCATGGGCCCGTTCCAGGGCCTCGCGGGTGCTGGAAACGCGCTCGATTACCGGCGGGCCGCTCAGATTGAGTTCTGCGTACTCCCGGGCAATACGGCCGTCCAGCCGTCCTTCCTCTTCCAGTGAAAAGTTGTCGTAGTTGTTACAGACCAGCAGAATCCGCCGGATTCGCCGGGCCATGAGCGTTTTGCTATCGATCATACAAGTCCTTGGTCATACATGGCGGCGGCTACCTGGATAAAACCGGCCAGGTTGGCGCCTTTTACATAATTGACGCTGCCGTCCGGGTTCGTTCCGTAGCGGAGGCAGGCGGAGTGGATATCTGACATGATGCGGCGCAGCTGGGCGTCCACTTCTTCGGCGCTCCAGTGCTGACGCATGGAATTCTGGCTCATTTCCAGGCCGCTGGTGGCCACGCCACCTGCATTGGAAGCCTTGCCGGGCGAATAAAGCAGTCCGGCGCCCTGGATCACACGGATAGCCTCCGGTGTAGAGGGCATGTTGGCGCCTTCGGCAACGCAGATGCAGCCGCCGGCCACCAGTTTTTCGGCATCGGCCTTTTCAATTTCGTTCTGCGTGGCGCAGGGGAGGGCAATGTCGCAGGGAATGCCCCAGGGACGCTCTCCGGGCGTATAAGTGACGCCGGGGAAATGGGTGGCGTACTCCTTGATGCGTCCGCGGCGGATGTTCTTCAGCTCAAAAACGTAGTTCATTTTCTCCTCGGTGAGACCGGCGGGGTCGTAAATGAATCCGTCAGAATCCGACAGGGTCTGCACCACGGCGCCCAGACGCATGGCCTTCTGAGCCGCATACTGGGCCACGTTGCCGGCACCGGAGATGTTCACGCGCTTGCCCTCGAAACTCTGGCCGCGCGTTTCCAGCATCTGGCTGGCGAAATAGCACAGGCCGTAACCGGTGGCCTCCGGACGCAGCAGGGAACCGCCCCAACCAAGGCCTTTACCGGTAAGGGTGCCGGAAAATTCGTCTTTCAGGCGTTTGTACTGGCCAAAGAGAAAGCCGATTTCGCGCCCTCCCACGCCGATATCGCCGGCAGGGACATCCACATTCGGTCCGATATGGCGGTACAGTTCCGTCATGAAGCTTTGGCAGAAGCGCATGACCTCTGCATCTGATTTTCCGCGGGGATTGAAGTCGCTGCCGCCTTTGGCTCCGCCCATGGGGAGGGTGGTGAGGGCATTTTTGAAGGTTTGCTCGAAAGCCAGGAACTTCATGATGGACAGATTCACGCTGGGGTGAAAGCGCAGACCACCTTTGTAAGGGCCGATGGCACTGCTGGCCTGCACGCGGAAACCCCGGTTGATGCGAACCTCGCCGTAGTCATCCATCCAGGGGACACGGAAGATGACGATGCGTTCCGGTTCTACCATCCGTTCCAGGATTTTCTGGTCCATCAGGTGGGGATTGGCAGTAACATAGGGAGCCACGCTTTCCACCACTTCGCGTACGGCCTGGTGGAATTCGGGCTCACCGGGGTTTCGGGCCAGGACATCGCCCATGAAACCCTCGATGTACTTTTGGGTAAAAGGATCCATTCGTTCGTTTTAATTGTGATACACTACTATACGTACAAAAGTACGCATTTTTTTATTAACTTTGTAAAATATGGTCCAAGAACTGGTTGGGAAATATATCTTTCTGGTGCAGACCTTCGTGGAAGCGGGGGAGCAGGGCCTTTCCTGGCAACAGGTGGCCCGCCACTGGGAAGACCGTTACGGGGAAGCCTATCCCCGCCGCTCGTTCGTGAACCATCGGGCAGCCGTGGAGGAAGTGTTCGGCATCGCCATCCGCTGCGACAGGCACACCAACCGCTACAAGATTGATAAGGGGGAAAGCGCTGTGGATCAGCGGGAAGCGGTGGATTACCTCATCAATACCTTCACGGTAAACAGTCTCCTAACCTTAAGCAAGGAACGCTTGAGCGGCCGGGTGGCGGTGGAGGATGTCCCCTCCGGTCATCAGTATCTTACCACGCTCATGCAGGCCATGCTGGAGGGCGATATCCTGCGCATCCGCTACCGCAAGTATATGAGTGAGGAGGCCGATGAAAGGGTGCTCCATCCCTATGCCCTGAAAGAATTCGCCAAGCGCTGGTATCTGGTGGCCTTCAGCGAGGAAGCCGATGCCCTGCGTGTATACGCTTTGGACCGGATAATCGGCCTGGATCGAAGCCAGTTACGGCATCTATCTGCCGGAGCCCGGTCAGGTGCCCGTCCTGGTAAAACTGCGCACCACGCTGCGGGAATCGGCCTATCTTCAGGACCTGCCGCTGCACCCCAGCCAGACCCTGGTGGAACAGGCATCCGACCATTGTATCTTTGCCCTGCGCATCATTCCCAATCCCAACCTGGTGATGGACCTTTGCAAGCACGGGGACCGGCTGGAAGTGCTGGAACCCGCCAGTCTTCGCGCGGCGGTGCAAGAAGCCTTGAACAAAGCTATCCAACTATATGAAACGTAAACTATTTGCCATGACGGCCATTGTAATGGCCCTCGTTGCCTGTAAAGAAAGCGTATATCGGCCCGTCCAACCTCCAGGTGGAAGACGGCCACATGACCCCGGAGCTGCTGCTGTCGCTGGGACGCCTGAGCGACCCCCAGCTCTCTCCGGACAGCAAAACCATCCTGTATGGCGTGAGCTACACCAGCATCGCGGAAAACCGCAGCGTGCGCAACCTGTTCACCATTCCGGTGGAAGGCGGGGAACCCACGCAGCTTACTATGGACGGGAAAAGCATTTCCGGAGCCCGCTGGAGCCCGGACGGCAGCGCCATCTTCTTCCTTCAGGGCGGCCAGCTGTACAAGGCGCCCTATAAGAATGGCCGGCTGGGCAAGCGTGAGCAGTTAACGGACGTTCCTTCCGGCATTGATGACTATCAGCTGTCCCCGGATGCCGCCCTGTTTATGTACGTGTCCAATGTGCACAGCGCCGTGGAGGTACCCTCCGACACGGACCCCCTGCTGGACAAGGCCGAGGCCTATGCCACTGAAGACCTGATGTACCGCCACTGGGACCACTGGCTCACGGAAATCCCGCACACCTACGTGGCCACGCTGGGCAACGGTGTGGTGAAGGAAGGGATGGATATCCTGGGCGGGGCCGATGTCCTGTTCCAACTGCCCAACGGCCCTTTCCCGGACATAGCCGACCTTTGCTGGAGCCCGGACGGCCGCTACATCGCCTATGCCTGTAAGAAACTGGAAGGCAAGCAGTACGCCTTCTCCACCAACACCTGCATCTACCTCTACTGCCCGCTTACGGGGGAGACTTCCCAGGTCACTTTCCAGGGCGGTTATGACACGCATCCCGTGTGGAGCCCGGACGGCTCGCAGCTGGCCTGGTTGTCCATGGCACGCGACGGCTATGAGGCCGATAAAGTGCGCCTGATGGTGGCCGACATAATTTATGATGAGGCTTCCGAAGGCCAGAGTGCCAACCCGGAGGTGACGAACATCCGTGACCTCACCGCCGCCTTCAAGTATAATGCAGACGCTCCTGTCTGGGCCGTCGACGGCAAGTCCCTGTATTTCTCGGCCCTTGCCGAAGGTCTGGAAGGCATCTTTAACGTGGTCCCGGAGGAGGAACCGGTGATCGTGCGCCTCACGGCCGACAACCTGTGGTTCGATTTCGGCTCTCCTTTCGGCGTGCTGCAGGACGGAACGCTGCTTACCACCTTCGCTTCCATGGATTTCCCCATGGAACTGGTGGCCGTGACGGGCAATGCCATCCGGCAGATTACTTTCGAGAACCAGCACCTGCTGGAGCAGCTGGACAAGCATGAGACCGAGGCCCGCTGGCTGGACACCGTGGACGGACAGAAGATGCTCACCTGGGTGCTGTTCCCGCCGCAGTTCGATCCTTCCAAGACCTATCCCGCCATTGAAATCTGCCTGGGAGGCCCCCAGGGCACGCTTTCCCAGGGCTGGAGCTATCGCTGGAACTATCTTCTTATGTGCCACCAGGGCTATGTGGTGGTGCTGCCCAACCGGCGCGGCACCACGGCCTTCGGCCAGGAGTGGTGTGAGGAAATCTCCGGCGACTATATCGGCCTGAATATGCAGGATTACCTCACCGCGGCGCGCAACATCAAGGCCGAACCTTATGTGAGCGGCGTGGCGGCCTGCGGCGCTTCCTATGGCGGCTACAGCGTGTATTATCTGGCCGGTATCCACGGCGATATGTACGACTGCTTCATTGCCCACGCCGGTATCTTCAACGAGGAACATATGTATATGAGCACCGAGGAAATGTGGTTCCCCAACTGGGACAACGGCGGCATCCCCCTGGAATATGCCTATGAAGAAGGCCAGGTGGGTCCTGCCGGCGACGGCATTACCTTCGGCGGTCTGCAGCAGGCCGGCTCTCCCTGGAGCAAGAAGGCCGAGGCCATCCGCCACTATGCCAACTCCCCGCACAAGCTGGTCCAGAACTGGCATACGCCTATCCTTTGTATCCACGGCGGATCGGACTTCCGCGTTCCGTCCGAGGAAGGGATGGCAGCCTTCAACGCCGCTCAGATGATGGGCGTCCCCTCCAAACTGATTGTGTTCCCCGGCGAAAACCACTGGATCCTGAAGCCGCAGAACGCCCTCTACTGGCACCGCAGCTACTTCGACTGGCTGGACCGCTGGATGAAGAATTAAGAGATCTGGGAGAAATCCTTCGTAAGATATTTGTCCCGCTGCAGCTCTTGGGCCAGCGGGGCATTTTTTTGTTCCGAGAGGGTGGGATCCTGATTCAGAACGTGCTGGGCATAGGCGCGGGCATCGTTCAGGATGAGCCCGTCCTTGGCCAGGGAGGCAATGTTCAGGGAGATGGGCAGGCCGCTTTGCATAGTGCCTTCCAAGTCTCCGGGACCGCGGAGTTTGAGGTCTTCTTCGGCCAGTTCGAAGCCGTTCTCGGTGGCGCATAACAGGTCCAGTCGCTTCTGGCTTTCCTTGGACACTTTGGTCCCTTTCATCAGGATGCAATAGGAGCGTTCGGCGCCCCGGCCCACGCGGCCGCGCAGCTGGTGCAACTGGCTCAGGCCGAAGCGTTCGGCACTTTCGATTACCATCACGGAGGCATTGGGCACATCTACGCCCACCTCAATTACTGTTGTGGATACCAGGATGTGGGCCCGGCCTGCCACGAAGGCGTCCATATTGAAGGCTTTTTCCTGCGGCGTCTGCCGGCCGTGGACGATGGCCACTTTGTACTGGGGCAGGGGAAAGGCCTTCACAATTTCTTCATAGCCCAGCTCCAGGTTCTTGTAGTCTAATTTTTCGCTCTCGAAGATGAGCGGATACACGATGAAGGCCTGCCGGCCTTTGGCAATCTCGTCGCGGATGAAGTTGTGCATAGCGTGGCGCTTGCTCTCGCCCACGCAGAGGGTGGTAACGGGTTTTCGGCCCGGGGGCATCTCGTCAATCACGGAAACGTCCAAGTCTCCGTACAGGGTCATAGCCAGGGTGCGGGGGATGGGCGTAGCTGTCATGACCAGCACGTGCGGCGGCACGCTGTTCCAGCCTTTGTTCCAGAGCCGGGAACGCTGCTCTACGCCAAAGCGGTGCTGCTCGTCAATGACCGCCAGCCCAAGCGCCCGGAACTGCACCGTATCTTCTATGAGGGCATGCGTGCCGATCAGGATGCCGATACTCCCGTCCTGCAGCCCGGCGTGGATTTCCCGCCGTTCCCGCACGCCGGTGTTGCCAGTGAGCAGGGCGCAGCGTACTCCTGTGGGTATCAGGTACTTGGAGACGTTGGCGTAATGCTGCTGGGCCAGGACTTCCGTGGGGGCCATAATGCAGGCCTGGTAGCCGTTTCCAACAGCGATGAGGGCGCTCAGGACCGCCACCATGGTTTTTCCGGAACCTACATCGCCCTGCAGCAAGCGGTTCATCTGGTGACCGCTCATCAGGTCGGCCCTGATCTCCCGGATGACGCGTTTCTGGGCGCCCGTGAGTTCATAGGGCAAAGCGTTGAAGCAGGCGTTGAAAGCATCGCCCACGGCCGGCATTTTGAGCCCCACCGCATTGTGGCTGCGGATGTATTTCTGTTTCAGGAGCGAAAGCTGCAACAGAAACAGTTCCTCAAATTTGAGCCGATAGGACGCTTTCCCCAGGGCAGCCTGGTCCACGGGAAAGTGGATTTGCCGAAGGGCGAAGGTAAGCGGCACCAGGCCTTTTTCCTTGAGGACGTAGTCCGGCAAGGTCTCCTGCAGCGTGGGCAGGACACCCTCCAGGGCCGTTCCGATTAGCTTGAGCATGGTCCGGCCGGTAATGCCGGCGTTCTTGAGTTTTTCCGTGGACGGATAGATTCCCGTGAGCACACCCGTATTGGCTGTGTCGGGGGCGTCCACTTCCGGATGCACCATGTTCAGGTGAGAGCCGAATACCGCCGGCTTGCCGAAAAAGATGAAGGTGGAACCCGGTATCAAACGGCTGTGCATCCACTTTACACCTTTGAAAAAAACCACTTCCATCTCGCCGCTTTCATCGGCCACGATGGCGCTTAAACGGCTCACCAGGTTATATTTGAGTTTGTCGGGCGGCAGTTCCGCGCCGTTTTTGGCATACAGGCGCACTTTCTGCACGGTGGCGCGCACTTGGACCTGTGCCAGATCCGGCTGTACATCGGCTATGCGCACGATGCTGCTGCGGTCTATGTAGCGGAAGGGATACAGGTGCAGCAGGTCTCCTACGGTGACAATCCCCAGCTCCGACTCCAGCAGTGCAGCCCGTTTGGGCCCCACGCCGGGAAGGTACTGTATGGATGTCTCCGTATTCATTTATTTCGTTCTGCCGGTATAGGCATCAATGCCGGAGGTGTCGTACTTTTGGGAGAAGAATTTATCGGCCGCCGTTCCCAGGTCTTTTTTCCAAGGGTCGGGGCCGCCGGCGCTCTGTACCACCCACATCCGCAGCTGCTTCTTGTGCCAGTTAACCGTGCACTGAGTGCCCCAGGCGCCGCCGTGGCCGAACCAGGCGTCCTCACTGTCTTCCTTGGGGGTGTTCAGGCCCAGGGAATAGCCTTCCATCCCCGCGGGACGGGTGCTCTGGGCCAGGATGGACTTGACGGTTTCTTCCTTCAGGATACGGACGCCGTTGTCTCCTACGCCCAGATTCATAAGCATCTTGTAGAATTTGATCTGGTCGCGGGCGGTGGTCCACAGTCCGGCGCCGGCCGATGCAAATACGTGGGAATCGTTGTACGGACGCTGCTGGTTGTCCATTTCCTCGCGCCACTGAGCCGGTGCATCCTGCACGTAGCGGTACAGTTCAATCTTGTTCGCAATCTGCTCGTCGGTGGGCCAGAACCAGGTGGCTTTCATACCCAGCGGGTCCAGGACGGTCTGTTTCAAGTAATCTTCCCATTTCATACCGGTAACCACCTGCACGATGGCGGCGCCGATGTCAATGCCGGTGTTGGAATACAGAACCGCGGTACCGGGTTCGAACATAATGGGCGAAGCGGCGGCGATGGATGCCACCTGGCGGATGGGTGCTCCGCCGGACCAGCCGCCACCGCGTACATCGGGCCGTTTGGCGCTTACCTCAAAGGGGAAGCCGCCTGTGTGGTTGAGGACCATCCGGACCGTGAGCGTATTCTTGGCTTTGTGCAGGGTCTGGGTGCTGTCGTTCTTCTGGTCCAGAACCCAGAGTTCGGCAAACTCCGGCAGGTATTTGGACACCGGGTCGTCCAGGGAAATCTTCCCTTCCTCCACCAGCTTGGCGATGGTAACGCCGCAGAAACCCTTTGTCTGCGAGCACTGCATATACGCGTTGTCCAGGCCGATCTTCCGGCCCGCCGCCACGTCGGCATAACCGATGCAGCAGGTTTCCTGCACGCCGTCATTGTAGAAGATACTGATGGCCCCGGGCAACTGGCCGCTCTCCACATAGGGGGTCAGGACTTCCCGGGCATATTGGGTCTTGGATTCGACAACTTTCTTCTGGGCCTGAGCCGTGGTGCCGGACAAAAGCACCAACGCCACTATAGCATACAGGATTCTTTTCATATCAAGTTCATTTTAGTGTTTCAGAAGCAAACATACGCAAAAAACGCGAGTTTTCAAACAGTTCGCTACCCCGGCCCGCCGTGAGGACTGAAAACGTAGAAATCCTGTCTTGACGTGATGCTATAGCCTATGGTCAGGACCAAAAGTACACGATTCCAGGCTTGTCGCATAGCCGGAAAAACTTTGTCCAAAATTATTACTAACTTTCCTCTATAAATCAAGATATGACCGCTGTCCTTTGTTGGCGAGTGGGCATCGCTGTGCGTAGGGATCCGCGAAAGTCCTGCATCCGTCTCGG
>CACYHF010000023.1 GCA_902774155.1 uncultured Bacteroidia bacterium
TTTGAGCGTCAGAAGGAAGTGGGCAACGACACCTATCCCATCCACTATTATCTGGGGCAAAGTTACTGGCATGGTCAGGTAACCTACCGGGCCGAAAAAGAGCTGGTGGCCGCCTGGCAGATCGATTCCAGCGACGTGAACCTGGCCTACTCCATTGCGGCCGTCAAACTGGAGGCGTTCCGTTCTTTTGAAAAGGAAGTGAAACCCTGGCTGGACAAGGCCTGGGAGATGATTCAGCCGGACCCGGCGCTGGCCTCCCGCATCCAGCAGCAATATGGCCTGATGTATTACCGGAGGCAGGATTCCTGGGACAAGGCCATCGAACATTACAAGGAAGCCTATAAATACAATCCCAAATTCATATCGGCCCTTTCCACCGTGGCCTATTGCTACCAGCAGAAGAAGGACTATCAACAGGCCATTGAATGGTATGAAAAGTACCTGGCGGTGGCCCGCCCCGACTCGAAGGGCTATGCCTTCGCCAAGGACAATATGGAATACCTCAAGGCCGAAATTTTTATGCAATAAAAAAAATGAGTATCTTTGAACGATTGTATAGAAACGTTCAAGGATATGAAGAAGAAGTGGCTGACATTAGCCTTTGCTGCTCTTGTCTTTAGCATACCGCTGCTGTCCATCGTGAACGGGCAGCCGCTGACGGAGGTTCTCAAAGACCTGCAGGCAGAACTGAAGATGGACTTCCAGAACAAGATGGAGGAACAGACCATCTTCGACAAGGACTATGAGATCCAGCACCAGCGAATCGTGGACGTGATTGCGCAGTCCAACGAGCTGTCCATCCTGATGTACACCCAGGAACCGGAGATGACGTTCGACCTGGCCTATGCCCTGAACAAAGTATCTGCCGCATACAGGGATTTCAACAAGGAAAAAAGGCCGTACGACCGCATCGTCCACGAGCTCAACATCGAGATTGACCGTTATGCCCGCCTGATCGAGGCGCTCCGCCGGCTCCCTCCCGTGATGAAGGAAATTGAAGTGGAGATCCTGCCGGACAGCCTTATGTTCCACGGCGATTCCCTGGACCAGCAATACTCCGAAATTGCCTCCTCCCTGGAGCGGGAAGTCATCCGGATTGCCGTGAAAGATTCACTCTCATCGCCGTTTGTCCTGGATGAGAAAGGAGAGGTTTACCGGGACACGTGTATCAAGTATGCCTCCGAATTCCTGAAAGCTTATGCCGCCAACCGGGCCATCTGGATGGCGGACAGCGCACACTACCAGGCCGCCTATTGGCGTATGAAGGAAGCATACGACTATGCCCAGTCCCGCTACCGTGAACTGGAAAAATATGTCTTTGTAGATGGTCAGACGCCTTTCCTAGACATTATGGCCGATCCCAAAGGCCAATGGGCCAAAGTCAAGGCCTCATTACACAGTCAGTACGATTTCCACGAACTGTTCGGGGATGAGCCCCAGCCCCAGGATTCCTTGGCCGCCCCGGCGGAAGCGACGGCGGAAGTGAAGGCGGACGCCATGATTGCAGAAGAAGTGGCCATGGAAGAAGAAGACCTTTTCGAGGGCCTTTCCAGCAAGGGCGTGAATACGATGCTGGTGGTAGTCACCGCCCTTCAGCTGATATTCCTGGTAATTTTCTGGGTGCTTACCTTCCTGGTTCTATTGCTGCTGAGCCGCATCAAGAAGATTAAGCATTGGCTTCCCCTGAAACAGTTGCCTTTGTTCTCGGTCCTGGCGGGAACCCTCATCTACTTTATGATGCTGGGTTTCAGTATGAACTTTAACGAATACGTAGCGCTGGGGGCCCGGCACATCAATACCTTCCTTTGGCTGCTCATGGCCATTACCGGTTCCCTGCTGCTGCGCGTAAAAACGGAGCAGATCCATCCCAGTCTGCGGCTTTACATTCCCGCCATCATCATCGCCATCATCATCATCGTCTGCCGCATCACCTTCGTTCCGGACAGGCTGATGAATTTCCTGTTCCCGCCCATCCTGGCCCTTGCCGTGCTGCGGCAGCTGTTCTTCAGCATCCGGGAAAACGGAAAGGCAACCACCATCGACAGCGCCCTGGGCTGGGTATCCCTGGCCATCTATCTGGTTTCGTTTGTGTTCTCGTTCATAGGCTACACCTTCGTCGCGTTGCTCATCCTGGTGTGGTGGTATTTCCAGCTGGCCGTCCTGCTCACCATCTTCTGCCTGATAGACCTGCTGGCCCGCTACAGGGAGCGATATCTGGATAAACGCGTGAGCGCTATGCGGAACCGCATCACCTATGTGGGCGGTGAAGACCGGGAGTCCTTACTCTTCGGCGCCACCTGGTTCTACGACTTTATGAGAGAGGTCGCCGTTCCCACCATGCTGCTGCTCTCCGTGCCGCTGTGCGTTCATATGTCCCTGAACATCTTCGACTTCGACGACCTGTACAACCGGATTTTCAACATCCCCTTTGTCCAGCTCGTGGACAAGGACGGCATTGAGACACTCCGGATTTCGGGCAAGGCCATTCTGGGCCTCATCATCCTGTTCCTTGCGCTGCGCTACCTGAACCGGGCCGTTCACGCCATATGGCAATACTCCCGTTATGCGGCCTTTATGCGGAAACATAATCGCACATCCATCCGGGACAACGAAATCAACCTGTCCCTGGGCAACAGCATCATCAGCGTGCTCATCTGGATGACTTACGTGATCGTTGTGGTGGGGGCCCTGCGCATTCCAACGGGTTCCTTAACATTGGTGGCCGGCGGTCTGTCGGCCGGTATCGGTCTCGCCCTCAAGGATATCCTCAACAACTTCATTTACGGTATCCAGCTCCTGGGCGGCCGCCTGCGGGTGGGCGACTGGATCGAATGTGACGGCGTGCGCGGACGCGTGGTGGCCATCAACTACCAGTGCGTGGTGGTGGAAACCCTGGACGGAACGGAAATGTCCTTCCTCAATGCGTCTCTCTTCGGCAAGAACTTCAACAACCTCACCCGCAACAACTCTTACGAATTCACCAAGATCATTTGCGGCGTGGCCTATGGGACCGATGTCAAGAAAGTACGTGAGGTGCTGCAGGAGGCCATGAAACAAGTGCAGACCAAGGACCGTTACGGCCGGGATATCGTGGAGCCCAAGTATGGCTTTAATGTGGTAGTGGCCGATATGGCCGACAGCTCCGTCAATATTGCCGTGAAACAATATGTGCTGGTGGCCGAAAGGATCGGCTACATTGACCGTGCCAAGGAAGTGATTTACGAAGCCCTGAACAATGCCGGCATCACCATCCCGTTCCCGCAGTGCGATGTACACCTGATTCACGATGAGAAGTAAGATACACTTTCTGATGCTGGCTCTTTTGCTCTGCTGCGTCCCGCTACGGGCGCAGTGGTCGGGCAATGTGGATTTATCGGCCGGCCTGGGCGGAATGTCGGGCAGCATCATCACCGATGACAAGCCCATGATCCACGGGCTCACGGAAGGCAAGTTCCAGCTGAATTACAAGAAAGAGAAATTCAGCTGGATCACTACGGTTGATGGCAAGTGGGAGCCCAAAACCACGGACAACTCCCGAATGGCCTACAAAAACGAGAAACTGAACATCACCTACAAGGCCGCCCACACCCAACCCCTTTCCACCAGCATCAAATCGGAGTTCACGTGGACGCCCAACTCCCATAGGAACTATTCCACCTGGATTCTGTACCAGTATAAGAACGACAGGGCGCAGAATCACTCCATGACGTTTGACGGCAGCGTGGAGGATATGGAAAATATGTCCTATTATTACGAAATCCCCACGATGAACGAACACAAGCTGGAGACCGGGCTCAAGACCTTCCGCAGTTTCTCGTCCGGCCGCAGCATCCTGCGAAGTTCCCTTAAGCTCCAGGCCATCGGCAACAATAAGGTCAATACCTGGATCGTGTTCAAGACGGGGGACCCCTCCGGAAGCGGGACGGTCGTGAACATCGACGACGTTACCGGCTATGCCTGGAAATACCGGATTACACCGCAAAGCTATGATTTCAACCTGGACGGCGACATCAACCTGCAGCGGACCGTGCGTGACGATGACATCAAACTGAAAGTCACCCCCGGCGCCCGGCTTGCCATCAAGCACGCCCTGGACGAAAACAGCGGCGCCACCCGTATCAATGTTTCGTGGGAGGAAGAAGAAGAAATTTGGAAGGACTCCACCCGCCTGCGGGAAAGTTTCAATTATCTGAGCGTGTGTGCGGACCCTTATATCATAGTCGATTTCCATTGGAAAAACCTGGAAGCGAAAGCCGACTATGCCGCCCAGGTGTATGGCCGCCGGCTGAACAACGAAACCCATCAGCAGCCGCTGAACATCAAGGGAGTCTATCCGGTGGGGAAAGGCCACGTGAAGTGGACCATCTCCCCGATGCATTCCCTTATCCTTTCCAATGAGATGAGCGTGAAGCATCCGGACTATCTGAAAGTCTGCTGGTACGACCGTACCGCCGGCTATCTGGACCAGCTGTACCGGGGCAACGAGGAACTCAGGTCGCCCCAGACGCGGCTGTACACGCTTACGTATGAGTTCAAGTACAAGCGGTTTATCTCCAAGACAGGCGTGAGTTACAAGCACGTGGTGGACGAGATTGACCAGACCTGGACCAACGAAGAGATTGACGGGCGCCAGTACAAGGTGTTCAAATGGCTCAATTCGGCCAACAGCCACACGTTGGGACTTTCGGAAAACCTGGGCTGGCGCGGAAAGATCATTACCGCTAACCTGGCGGTAAACTACAACCAGTCGCACCGTATCGCCAACAGCAACGGCGCCATCAAGAACAGCTTTGACTGGAAACTGACCGGCGATATCTCCGCCAAGTTGGGCAAAGGCTGGAGCGCGGGTCTCAACGCCAAGTACCAGAGTAAGGTGGCCACCTTCTTCACCATTTTTAAGCAATACTGCGAACTCAAAGCCCGGGTCCAGAAGGACTTCAAGCAGTTCTCGCTCTATCTGGAAGGCCGCGACCTGCTGGATACGCCCCGGGAAACCAGTTTCGAATCGGAAGAGACGAAGGAATTCTGGATAGAGGAAGTGCGTAGCAACCGCCGCATCATCGTCCTCGGAGCCAAGTGGAAATTCTAATAACCTTCCCTGGCCATCGACTACACCAATTTCTTCCTAATCAGGCAGCACAGGCCGATGATGGTGAAAACGGCGTTCATGGCCAGCAGTTCATAGCTGAAATGATAGCCGTGGAACCAGCGGACGGAATTGAGGTCCAGCACCAGGCATAGCAGGGGAGCGGCCAGGGCAACCACGGGTACCCACTTGTCGTGCACGGGTGCCTTGCAGCAAAGACCGAAGGCAAAGAGGCCCAGGATGGGGCCGTAGGTATAGCTGGCCAGCCGGTACACGGCGTCTATCACAGACGTGTTGTTCAGCGCGTTGAAAACCAGGATACAGACGGCCATCAGGATGGCCATTCCGGTGTGGATCCGCGTGCGGTGCTGGTCTTTCCCGCCCATAATATCGATGGTAAACGACGTAGTTAAGGCGGTCAACGCACTTCCGCCGGCCGGAAAGCCTGCCATCACCAGTCCCACGATGAAGAGCGTGGCCACCAGGCCGGAAGCCGGCAGCAGGCCGCTCCAGGTAACCTCCGGGAACAGGGCATCGCCCTTGGCCTCAATGCCGTGCAGACCGGCGAACTGATAAAGGTACACGCCCAGGAAGAGGAAGAGCGTGATGGAGACAATCTGCAGCAGGATGGACACCATCAGATTCTTCTGCGAGTCGCGCACGTTCTTGCAGGCCAGGGTGCGCTGCATCATATCCTGGTCCAGGCCCGTGCAGGCCACCACGGTAAACAGACCGCCCAGCAGCTGCTTCCAGAAGAACTGCGGATGGTTCACGTCGTCAAAGTAGAACACCCGCATGAGCGAAGTGTCCGGCTTGCCCACCTCGCGGGCGATGAGCACCAGGCAAAGGATTACGGCCACCAGCATGGCCACCGTCTTCACAATGTCCAGGCCGATGACCGCCCGCACGCCCCCGCGCACGGTATACAGCCACTCCAGGACCATCACCACCAGCACCGTTACCCAGAAGGGGATGCCGGCCGGACCGGCCACCAATAGTTGTAGGGTGGCGATCATGAGGAACAGCCGCACGCTGGCCCCCAGCATCTTGGAAAGGAAGAAGAACCAGGCGCCGGTCTTGTGCGAGGCCGTGCCGAAGCGTTTGTCCAGGTACTCGTACACGCTCACCACATTGAGCCGGAAATACAGCGGCGTGAGCACGAAGGCGATTACCAGATAGCCCAGGAAAAAGCCCAGGCACATTTGCAGGTAGCCGAAACCCACGCTGCCCACCATACCCGGAACGGATACGAAGGTGACGCCGGACAGGCAGGAGCCGATCATGGCGATGGCTACCTTCCACCAGGCCGTGGACCGGGTTGCATAGAAATCTTTAGCCATTGTTTTTCAAATTGTCTTTGTGGGCGCGACCCACGGGCAGGGGAGTGTCCACCCCCAGCAGGATTACCTGTGATGCATTGCGCTTGTCAATGCGCCACACGGGGACTATATAAGAGCGGTGGATGCGCACGAAACGGCCTTCCGGCAGCTGCGACAGGACGTCTTTCAGCGGAATCTGGGAAACCACGTCCTCGCGGTTGTCCAGGTGGAAACAGGCATAATTGTTCCGCCCGGAAATGTACTGGATGGTGGACAGGGGGATGTGGATGGTCTTGTAGTCGGCTTTCACCTGCACTTCTTCTCCGGTATCGGCCTGGGCGCGGCGGGTTTCCAGCGCTTCCCGGGCCATCCGCTCGGTTTCGCTTTCCTGTTTCTCCTGGTCCATCTCCTTGAACTGAGCGCGGTAAAAGCCCACGGGGACGCCGTTGGCGATGGCGGTGAGCAGCAGCACCCACATGGCCCGCTCGTGCAGGGCCATCCGGCCGATCACGTTCTCCGCCTCCGGGAATGAGACGGATGTGAGGGTCATCAGGAAGGTGGCGGCTGCCAGCAGGAACAGGGCGCTGATCACCGTGAGGGCGCCCCGCCAGCCACGGTGCAGCAGCGGTCCCAGGACCTTGCGGCATAACAGCCAGACGGCATAGACCCACAGAATATAGAAGGCCACGTAGCTGGGATGCCACAGCAGCCATTCTCCCACCGGGAAAAGGAACATCATCCCCGGCATCAGGACGATGCAGAAGATGATGTCCAGCAGGTAACCGTTCTTCACGGTTTAGAGGGTGTAAGCGGCGAACTCGATGTCCTTGGCGGCGCGCTCTTTCAGGGCCGGGTTCTTGAAGGCCTTCTCCAGGTTGGACTTGACGCCATTGGCATCACCCTGGCGGGCGCAGATGATGGCTTTCAGGTACTGTACGCGGGGATCCTTGCAATGTGCGGTGGCGGCAGCCTTCTCCAGCTGGTCGGTGAGGATGTAGGCCAGGACGGAATTGTTGCAGCAGCCCTTCGGGTCTTTGAGCACCTGGGCGGCTTCGTCATACTGTCCGGTGAGGATGAGCACAACGCCCAGGTTGGCTTTGGCGTCGTCGGTGCCGGCCTTGCGGAAAATCTGCTCTGCGGTCTTGTAGTCTTCCTTGTGGAGGGCGATCACACCCTTGGCATTGAGGACGTCGGGATCGGAGGCCTTGAGTTCGTTCAGGCAGGCTTCGGCCTTGGCGTCCTTGCCCTGATTCAGGTATAGGGCGGCCAGGTTGAACTTGGCGCGTTCGCTGTTAAACTTGCTGATGGCTTTCTTGTAGATGTCTTCCTTCTGGTCTGCGTTGCGCACAAGGGAAGCTACCCGCAGGAGGGCTTCTTCGTCCAGGAGGGACTCGTTGTTCTGCAGGAGGTCCAGCAGCTCTTCGTTGGTGTAGTTCTTGAATTCCACGTTGGCGATGAGGCGGGCACGGCGCAGTTCCGGGAGCACTTCGCCCTTGAGGGCGGTGAACACCTGGGACATATTGCGGATTTCGTTTTCACGGACGGCCGGGTCTGAGTACATGCTCAGGACGCGCAGGATCAGTTCTTTGTCTTCCAGAGAGCTTTGGGAAACCAGCTGCTGGAAACCTTCCCAGTCTTCGCCCACGCTGCGGACGGTGGGATCGGCGGCTTCGTGGCCCTTGGTCACTTTGTCCCAAGCCTTGGAGGCCGATGCGGAACGTTTGTCAGACAGCTGTTCGTTCTTGTCCAGGGCGCCGTCCGGGGAGGCATAGGCCACGATTTCGGTGCTGGTGACGCTGGTGCGTTCATCGGCGGCAATCTTGTCCAGGGCGGCCAGGAAATCCTTCACGGAATCACCCTTGAGCTCCGAGTTGCGCACGTCCGAGCTGTTGATCAGGTATTTGATCTGGCCTTCGGTGGTGCTGGAGATCACTTCCTGGTAGTTGTCGGCCTTGGGCGTCACGGTACCGGCGTCTTTCACCAGCATGTAGGTGGTGTTGGCGCCATCGGCCACTTTCTTGGTGGGCAGGTTCACGGTCTTTTTACCGGCGATCACCTTGCCGCGGAGCTCCAGATAGCTCTTTTCCATGCCTTCCACATAGTCGAAGTGCACTTTTTCGGTGACTTTCTGTCCGTTGGAGGAGACCACTTTGTAGTTGTCCTTCACTTTTTCACCCTGATACTTGAAGGGCTTCATGGCGGCTTCGCCACCTTCATAGACGATAACGGGCGTTACCTCCATGATGACCTTGGGATTGAAGTAATCCTTGGGATAGGTGACGCTCACGGTGGCATCGATGGTACCGTTTACCACTTCCAGGACGGTGGGGTTGCAGGTGACTTTTACATTTTCGGCCATCTTGGCCATTTTCTCGGGGGAGGCGCAGGCTACGGCCAGCGCGGCGGAGACGAAAAAGAACAGATGTTTTTTCATAAGATTATAATTGATTTCCAATCATACGTAATTGCAAATATACAATTTATTTTTTTACTTTGTTTATAGCTATTATTTGGTCATAAGTTTTCTCACTATCCGGCCGATCTCGCCATTTTCGTGCACGCCGGCAAACGCTTCTGCTCCAGGGCCATAAGCAAAGACCGGGACCACAATTCCGTCATGTCCCCTGGTAGAGAAGTGCACCTTCACCTCGCGCTCTTCCACGCTGCCTTTCAGCAGGGTGAGGCCGCCCGTGTTATGGTCGGCCGTTACCACCACCAGCGTCTGTCCGTCTTTTTCGGCCCACTCCAGCACGGCGCCGATCACTTTGTCAAAATCAAAGAGTTCCTCGATGGCATAACCCACTTTGTTACGGTGACACCAGTCGTCTATCTGGGAGCCTTCCACCATGAGGAAGAAACCTTTCTTGTTATCCAGCATCTGAATGGCCTTCAGGGTGCTTTCCATCAGGATGGGGCCGCGGTCCAGGGCGGGTTTGAGGTCATATTCGTCGTACAGGCCCAGGAACTTGTCCCCGGGGGCGTCGGCAATGTCTTCCAGCTTTTCCACATAGGTGTAGCCCTTGGCCTTCATTTCCTCAATGAGGTTGCGGCCGTCGGAACGCTGGTCCCAGAAATGGGTGCCGCCCCCGCTGATGAAATCCACGCCCGCGTCCACATACTGGGCTGCGAGGCCTTCCTCGTCCTTGCGGGAAGGACCGTAAACGCAGAAATCGGCCGGAGTGGCGTCATTGATGCGACAGGTGACGGTAACGCCCGTCTTCATTCCCTTCACGCGTTTGGCCCACTGGAGGTTGGATTCCACCTTGTCTCCGTCGGGTCCCAGGCCGATATATCCATACTTGGTCTTTGTCCCGTTGGCCAGGGCCGTGCCGCCCGCGCAGGAATCGGTGATAAGGCGGTCGGTGGCATAGGTGCGGGAATAACCGGCCACCGGCATCTGGTCGATGTTCAGGGCACCGCCGTTGGCCACCCAGCCCACGCTCCACTGGCTCAGGCCGGTGCCGTCGCCAATCATAAAGATGACGTTTTTGATCTTTTTGCCCTTGGGCTGTGTCACGTTAACGGTCTGGTAGGGCGTTTCCACCTTGTACTGATCGTCCTTGGAGAAGGAATAGGTGGCGTACTTGGAACGGTCCCGGTCCAGTTCTTCAGGCGTTTGGGCAAAAGCCTGCAGGGCGCTCAGCGCCAGGATCATGCAAAGGATTCTCTTCATCATTCAGCGATTTTGGCATTCCAGCCGGAGAAACCGATCTCCGCCCCGGTGCAACCCTTGGGCAGGGTGCAGTGAACGGTGCGGCTTTCGCCCGGCAGCACGGTAAAGAAATTGTCTGTCCAGAAGGTGCCCGGGATGAGCTGGCCGCTTGCATCCAGGGCCTTCACGATATTTTGATAAGCAATAACTTGCGAGTTGTTCGTCAGGGTTACATCGTAGCCGCCTTCCACCGGCTTGACCTGCATCTGAAGGGTGGTTTCGGGAAGCTGGGAGACGAAGCGCATATCGGTGTACTTGTCCATCGGGATGCCCCACCAGTCGGCCTTGCTCCACGTGTAGCGGTTCAGTTCGGCCGGAATGCAGTAGAAGTTGGTGGCGGTGTAATCCTGGCCGATGATTTCCAGGGCCAGGAAGCAAGGGCCTTCCACGCCGCTGAAAATCTTCCAGGGATCCCGGGGACGGGCGGTGACGGAAGTCTTTTCATAGCGGACCAGCCGGCTGTCGGCATCGTATATGCGTGCACTGACTACGTAGTCTGCGGCTTTGGCGCCGTCATTCACCACCCACACGCTGCCGTTACCGTAATTGTATACGGCCTGGACCGGTGCATTGGCGGTCTTTACGCCATAGTAGCCGGCGGTGGGGATGCCATACCAGTCGTACAGCTGCCAGTAAAGGGACGGCCAGGCGCTGTTGAGCATCCACTGCACGATGCCGGTGGCTGTGGGCACGTTGGCGCGGAAGGCCTCGAACATGGAACGGGTGGCGTCATAGTCCATAGCGTGGGCCTTTCGCATCCAGTCTTCCAAGCCCTGGGCGGGACCATACAGGTGATTCATGGCGTTCTCCAGGAACCGCGTGTTGTTCATCACGGAAGCGGAGGCCGTGCAGTGATAGGCCCAGTTGGGGCCCACGGGCCAGAGGTCTTTTTCGCCCACCATGCGCTTAACCGATTCCAGTTGGGGCATCTGCAGGCCGGGTCCGGTTTCCGTATTGAAGCCGAAGTTGCCGCCGCAGCGGTTGTCGATCCACCAGTAGTCGGGGCCCACGTATTCGTAGGGACCTTCCATCTTGGTGCCCGACGGCCCGGCCAGGCTGGTAAGGGCCTTGGCCGAGCACACATACGGGCGGTAATCCAGTTTTTCATAGTCTTTCAGATACTGCTTCTCCAGCCGGGGGTTGGGAATTCTGTCGCTTCCGGTGAGCCAGCCAATCACGCTGGGATGGTTGCGCAGCCACACCACCTGGTCGTGGAAATAGCGGACGGCCAGCGCCTCCGAGGCGGGGTCGTTGATGCAGCCGTAGCCCTTGGTTTCCGGCAGGCCGCAATAGTCTTCCCATTCCCACTGGCAGCTGAAGCCCACCAGGGCCATCAGGCCATATTGGTCACAAAGGTCATAAATGGTGGAATCCTTTCCCCAGATATTCTCGAAGCGGATGCTGTTGAGTCCCATATCGGCCACCATCTTCACCTGGGCCTCCAGACTTTCCGGGGTGTCCTGCATAAAGATGTCGTCGGTCCAGCCGGCGCTCTTGACCAGCACCTTTTTGCCGTTCAGGATGAACTGGCGATGGCCGAAAGGCGTGATTTCGCTCTCAATGCTGCGCAGGCCGAAGACGATGCCGGCGCTGTGGGAAACCTGCTTGCCTTTGCAGAAGGCCACGTCCAGGTGGTACAGCTCCGGTTTTCCCAGTTCGGCCGTCCACCAGATGCGGGGATTCTCCACCGTCTCAACGACGGAGACCACTTTGGTGGCGCCTGCGGCCAGGGAGACGGGCACGGAGAAACGGCCGCCTTCATAGCTGCCTTCCACGGTGCCTTCCACCGCCTTGTTGCTCCGGTTCACCAGGGTGACCTGCGCCTCAAACTGTGCGCGGGAAAGATCGGCCGGATTCACCAGGGGCTTCACAAAAATGTCTTGCACCTGCACGTCCGGCGTGGAAATGAGGGTGACAGGACGGATGATGCCCATACTTTCGTCCACGGGACGGGGGTTCCAGTCCACATAGCCGGCGTTCAGATCGCCTTTTTGGGCCCGGCGCAGGCTCACCTTCAGCGTATTCTTGTTCCGGGCCAGGGAAGTGATGTCGATTTCCCGCACGCAGAACGGGCCGAAAGTGGTGTCGGCCGATGCAATCAGCTGGCCGTTCAGCTCAATGTCTGCGTAATAGTTCAAACCCTCGAAGCGTAGCACATGGCGCAGCCCTTTCTTGGCATTGAAACGGGTGGTAAATACCCAGGTTTCGTCGAAAACGCTTTTGTCGATGGCTTTGTACCGGTCCTGGTCCAGCACGTCCGGGCCGAAGACGCCGGCTTCATTCAGCGCGCCGGCCACCGTGCAGGGAACTTGTACGGAGTACGTTTCTTTGTGCCCCTGCCGCTGCAGCGTCCAGTTGGTGAGCGGACCGGCCATAGCGGTGACGCTCATCGTCAAGAGGAAAAGGCAAACTATTTTTTTCATATGGGTAATCGAAGACGCATAGGCAATCACAAAAATACTATTTTTTTAGTATCTTTGCAAGACTATGGATTTGCAGGCACTCAAGAACAAGTACGACATCATCGGCAACGACCCTGCGCTGAACCAGGCGCTGGAAACGGCCGTGAAATTCGCCCCCACGGGGCTCAGCGTCCTCATTCAGGGCGAAAGCGGCGTGGGCAAGGAAAGCTTTGCCCGCATCATCCATCAGTACAGCCCCCGCCGGCAGGGTTCCTTCTTCGTGGTGAACTGCGGCGCGCTGCCCAGGGAACTGGTGAACTCGGAGCTCTTCGGCCACGTCAAAGGCTCTTTCACCGGCGCCACAGACACCCGCAAGGGTTATTTTGAGGAGGCCGATGGCGGCACCCTCTTCCTGGACGAGATTGCCGAACTTCCGCTGGAAAGCCAGGCCCTGCTGCTGCGCGTGCTCCAGAGCGGCGAATACCGCAAGGTGGGTTCCAACAAGGTGGAACACACGGACGTGCGGGTGGTGGCCGCCACCAACGTTCATCTGTACGAAGCCGTCAAGCGCGGCAAGTTCCGCGAAGACCTGTATTTCCGCCTGTCGGCCGCCCAGATCCGCATCCCGCCGCTGCGGGAGCGCAAAAGCGACATCTACCTGCTGTTCCGCAAATTCACCTCGGACTTTTCGGAGGTGAACGGGATGTGCAAGATTTCCCTTCGGCCGGATGCCATCCGCCTGCTGGAGCAATACCGCTGGCCCGGCAACATCCGCCAGCTGCAGGGCTTTACCCAGAGCCTCACGGCGCAGATTTCCGTGAAGGTGACCCCCACCCTCCAGCGCATCGAACTGGGCGCCCGGGAACTGCTGCCTTATATGCCGCAGGAGCAGGGCGAACCCCTTCCTATGCTGTATGAAGGCCCGCAGCCTTCCTCGTCCCTCAGCGCAGAGGAGCGTCAGGCCATTTTCAAGGCCATCTTCGACCTCAAGCAGGAAGTGGAGGTGCTCAAGGCCCGGATGGACCGCCGGGAACTGCCCGCTCCTCCTTCGGTGATTCCCCCCGTCCCGATGGAAGAGGAAGCCGAATGGCAGGGACAGGAGGAAGAGGAGCCCCTTCCGCAGCCGGAAGAGTCCCTGAGCGTGCGCCGCAAGGAGGAAGGCCTCATCCGCCAGGCTCTGGAAAAGTACCACGGCAACCGCAAGAAAGCGGCGGAGGAACTGGGCATGAGCGAACGCACCCTATACCGCAAACTTCCTCCCGAATACCGTAAAAAATGAAACGCTGGGCCCTCATATTGCTAGGGGTGCTGCTGGTATCGGCCTGCGGCATCTATTCCTTTTCCGGCACCTCCATCCAGCCGGATGTGAAAACCATCACCATCCCTTACGTGGAATACCGGGCCCTGCGCGTGAATCCCTCCCTGTCCAATGACCTCACGGAAGCCCTGAAGGAGAAATTCCGCAAGCTCACCCGCCTGGAGGAAGTGGACGTGGACGGAGACCTGGAAGTGATCTGCGAGGTAACCGGCTATGATACCAAGGCTACCGCCGTCACGGCCGATGAACTGGCCTCCCAGACCCGTCTTACCGTAACCGTGAAGGTGGATTTCATCAACCGGAAGCACTCGGAGGAGGAATTCCAGAACAAGACGTTCAGCGCCTACGAAGACTTCGACGCCACCCTGTCCCTGGATGCCGTGGAGGCCGGCCTGTGCGAATCCATCATAGAGAAACTGGTAGAAGACATCTTTAACGCAACGGTAGCGCAATGGTAGGTTCCTCTTATATCAACATTCATACGCTCCTGCTGGACGAACTGGTGGGCGTGGTGAATCTGTATCCCTGGTACGGGGCCGCCCGGGTGGAATTGTGCCGCCGGATGGCCGGCATGGGCGAAGACTGGGGCGAGGAACAGTATGCAGCCGAAGCCCTGTATGTGCCCGACCGTGGGAAAATCTCCTCCCTCATCCGCAAGGGCCGGTCGGCCGATTGTTCGGACAAAGATCTGCAGATGCTCTTGAACTCCTACCTGGAGCCGGAGGCGCCCGTCCAGGAGGAGGCCCATCCGGTGCGGGTGGTCGGCGGCGATTATTTCTCCCAAGCCCAATATGACAAAGTTCGTCGCAGCGGCGACAATATTTTCAGCCGTTTCGCGGCCAAAACCCGGTCCGAAAACGCTTCGGGGGAGGAAGGTGGAAGCGAAATGGCCGAACGTTTTGCCACCGAAACCCTGGGTCGGATTTTTGCCGAACAGGGCCGTACAGAGGAGGCCAGGCGCATTTATTCCCGTCTAATTTTGGAAATCCCGGAAAAAAGTGCTTACTTTGCAGCCCTTATCGACAAATTGGAAAATTAAAAGGTAAAAATATATGAATGCAGCGTTTACAGTATTGGTCGTTCTTATCATCATTGCGTCCATTCTCCTGATTGCTGTCGTCCTTCTGCAGAACGGCAAGGACGGCGGTCTGGCCACCAATTTCACCTCCGCCAACCAAACCCTGGGCGTCCGTCAGACGGCCACCATCCTGGAAAAGGCCACCTGGTATCTGGTAGCCTTCATCCTGGTAGTTTCCATCATCACCGTTTTCGTGGCCCGCGGCAACACCCGTGGCGGCACCAACGAAGCCATCAGCACCGAAATCCTGAACCAGTCCGAACAGGCTGCCGACGAAGCTCCCGCCTTCCCTATCTCCCAGGAGAATCCGGAAATCGCCGAATAATTTCGGCCTTACCCGCTAATTACTAGCCGTTTGTCTTCGGACAGGCGGCTTTTTCTGCGTTTGTTTCGCGTCTGCCATTTTGTCAGTAAATCCTCAAAGGAACGGAGATTGTGTTTATAAGGGCAAAAGGAGAACTGAATTATGGTAGACAACAATAACAACAGCAATTTTCTGGAGCGTTTCGCCATCAACCTGAACGAACGCGCGGCCCAGGGCAAACTGGACCCCGTGATCGGCCGGGACGACGAAATCCGCCGTGTCCTGCAGATCCTCAGCCGCAGGACCAAGAACAACCCCATCCTGGTGGGCGAGCCCGGCGTGGGCAAGACCGCCATCTCTGAGGGCATCGCCCAGAATATCGTGAACGGGCAGGTACCTGAAAACCTGAAATCCAAGAAAGTCTATTCCCTGGACATGGGCGCCCTGATCGCGGGTGCGAAATATCAAGGTGAATTCGAAGAGCGTCTGAAGGGCGTGGTGAAGGAAGTGGTGGACAGTGCCGGTGAAATTATCCTCTTCATCGACGAAATCCATACGCTGGTGGGCGCAGGCCGCTCCAGCGGCGCCATGGATGCGTCCAACATCCTGAAGCCGGCCCTGGCCCGCGGCGAACTGCGTACTATCGGCTCCACCACCCTGGACGAATACCAGAAGTACTTTGAGGCCGATAAGGCCCTGGAGCGCCGCTTCCAGATGGTGCTGGTGGACGAACCTTCGCCCGCAGAGAGCATCGCCATCCTGCGCGGTCTGAAAGAGCGCTACGAGAACCATCACAAGGTGCGCATCGAGGACGACGCCCTCATCGCCGCCGTGAACCTTTCGCACCGCTACATCACCAGCCGCTACCTGCCGGACAAGGCCATCGACCTGGTGGACGAAGCCGCTTCCAAGCTGCGTCTGGAGATGAATTCCGTGCCGGAACCCATCGACGACCTCAATTCGGCCATTCGCCAGAAAGAAATTGAGCGTGAGGCCATTAAGCGCGAAGGCGCCTCGGCGAAAAAAGACAAATTGGAGGCTGAATTAGCCGATCTCCAGGCACGGCGTGACGTCCTTATGAAGCGCTGGAACGAGGAGAAGGATACGCTCAGCGGCCTGCAGACGGCCCGCCAGGAACTGGAAGAGCTGGGTCTCCAGGCCAAGACGGCCGAGCGCAACGGCGACTATGCCAAGGTAGCCGAAATCCGCTATGGCAAGATGGCCGCCACCCAGAAGCGCATCGATGAGCTCACCGCCAAGGCGGAGAGCATCAAGGATCCCCTTGTCACCGAGGCGGTTACGCCTGAGGATATCGCTGAGGTAGTGGCCAAATGGACCGGCATCCCCGTGAACCGGATGCTGGAAAGCGAAAAGGACAAGCTGCTGCGGATGGAGGCCGAACTGCACAAGCGCGTGGTGGGCCAGGAGCCGGCCATCCGGGCCGTGGCCGATGCCGTGCGCCGCAACCGCGCGGGCCTCTCGAACGAAAAGCGCCCCATCGGCTCTTTCCTCTTTATGGGTACCACCGGCGTGGGTAAGACCGAACTGGCCAAGGCCCTGGCTGCGTTCCTGTTCAACGACGAGAATATGATGACCCGTATCGATATGTCCGAGTACCAGGAACGGCACACCGTTTCCCGCCTGGTAGGTGCGCCTCCGGGATATGTGGGCTACGACGAGGGCGGTCAGCTCACCGAGGCCGTGCGCCGCAAACCTTACTCCGTGGTGCTGCTGGACGAGATTGAAAAAGCCCATCCGGACGTGTTCAACGTGCTCCTGCAGGTGCTGGACGACGGCCGGCTCACGGACAACAAAGGCCGCACGGTGGACTTCAAGAACACCATTCTGATTATGACCTCCAACGCCGGGGCCGATATCATCCAGAGCTATATGGAGCGCCTGCCGGAGGTGGACGGCGTGGATATGCAGGCCATCGCCACCCGCCGGAGCCTGCTGGACGAATGCGCCGGAAAGGTGCTGGACGTGCTGAAAATGACCGTTCGGCCCGAATTCCTGAACCGTATCGACGAGATCATTATGTTCGATCCCCTCACCAAGGCCGATATCCGCGAAATCCTGCACATCCAGGAAACTGAACTGCAAAAGAAACTCTCCGAAAGTGGCATTACGGTGCAGTTCACGCCGGCCTTCGAGGACCATATGGTGGAACACGGCTACGATCCGTCCTACGGTGCCCGTCCTATCAAGCGCTTGATGCAGCGCGAGCTGGTGAACACCCTGGCCAAGTCCATCCTGGACGGCAGCGTTCACAAAGACTCCGTCATCACCGTTGACGCCGCCGGTGGCGAGGTGGTTGTCCGTGACAGCTAATTGTTTGGTTGTCAATTATTTGTGCAAAAGTCCTCGTTCAAAAATCGAACGAGGACTTTATTGTAATAGATTTAAAGTCCTCCCAGCGGTAGAAACTGCCGGGGGCGGCCATTTCCAGCGGAAGGGTGGTTTCCCGACCGTTCAGCAGAATCTGGAACAGGATTTCCGGGCTCTTTTTGCTTTTGAAGAAGATGAGCTGCAGGTTGCAGGCCATAGGTACGTCGTAATTGCGCCAGTAATTCTCCACTTCAAAGGGATTCTCCACCACTTCGCCCATCCCGTTGATGCCCAGCAGGGACATGAAGGGCATCAGGGTGGAATCGTGGGCAAAACGCAGACGCAGTTGAACGCCGTCGGCCCAGTCGGCCTGGGCCTTGTTCACAAAGTCTTCATACAAAGCTTTCATTGCTTTGGGCCGAAGATTCCGGGTGTCGGGCGAGAGGCCCAGCAGCTGGTAATCGCGGTAATTGTTCACGCGCCACAGGGTGTAACGCTCTTCGGGGGTGTATAACTGATACAGATGTTCCGGAACCGGGACGTCCAGATTGTCCAGCGTGGACAGCACGGTGTGCATATCGAAGACGAACTTGTACTTGTTCTTCACCACTTTGCCGGGCTGGGTGAACCAGCGGGCCAGGATGGCGTCCAAATCCAGTACGCCGCTTAGGAAACGGCCGAATTTGGTGAGGGCTTCGCCTTCCCGTTCTTCATTGGAGTCGATGACCGCCGGCAGCAGGTAAGCCTGGTAGGGCTGGCCATAATCGGCCTTGAAACTGAAGTCTTTATCCAGGCCGTCCAGCTGGCTCAGGAAGGAGAACATGCTCACGATTACGCGGTGCGACTCCGTGGATACGGCCTCTGCGCGGGTGGGTCCCTTGAACACGTCCGGGTAATTCTTGTAAACCTGGCTGGCGATATAGCGGTGCTGCGCCTGGCCCTTTTGCGTGAGGATGCCTTCGCGCCGGGCAATCGTGGGATAAATGGCCAGGTATTCCTCGAAAAACTGTTTCCCCTCTTCCGTCAGCAGATCCTTCTCCTGGGCCGATGTCCACACGGCCAGTACTTCCTCATAGACCCGGCCACCCAGGGCATAGCGGGCGCCGTGTCGGCCTAAATGACTTACATAGAATGGTTTATAACCTTTAGGCGCCGGCGTGGGAGCGGGCTGATCCATCGGATAAAGGAAGTGCACGCCGCCGGTGCGCTCGATGTCGGCGGCAATCTCTTCCCGGGTGTTGCGCTGGGCCCGGAGCGGGCAAATGGCCAGAAGGGCCAGGAGGAAAAGAAGGATGCGTTTCATAGGCTATTGTTGGGGTACGCGAATGATGGCGCCGTGCTCCTGGGCTACGGTCTCTTTCCAGAGTTCGGTGTAGCCGGGCTGTTCAATGTGGTCCGGAAGGCCTTCCGATTCCTTGGAATGCAGGAATTTGCCATCGGCATCCTGGGGCTTCACGTTGCCGTCCATATATTTCACCAGCAGCTCCACTTCCAGGGCCCGCCAGGCGTTGAACTGCTTCTGGGCGGTTTCCACAGAATAGTCCGTCACGTATTTGATCACCTTGGCAAAGGGGTCGCGGGACACCATCACGTCGCCTTTGGCCGATAATTTCTTCTGTAGCTTCACGGCCACCTGGTTGTACATCACCACCGCCATACTGTCCACCGAATGGGTGCGGCGTTCCATCTGGTCGATCTCGAACAGATCCACCTTGGCGCGCACGTAGGGAGCCATCACGTTGTACATTTTGTAGCAGGCGTTGGAGATGCGGTTGTTGATCCAGAAGGAGGCGTCGGGCGAGTAATGCAGCAGGTCTCCGTTCCCTTCCCGGAAGCAATCCGGCACCTTGGTGGTGGCCGTGTAGATGGGCGTGAGGTAGGAGGTGGCGGCGTCGTCCGTGCCGAACCAAAGGATACCGCCCACTACGTCGGGCACATAGTTGCGGGCCTGTCCCACCATCCAGAAGCCGGTCTGCTGGGTGGCGATGGCGCGCTCGTTCACGTAGGTTCGGCCTTCATTGTCCTGGAATTCCATAGGACGCCAGCGGTACGGCAGGGCGTTTCCGCCTGCGCCGATATCCTGGGTCATATCCATGGGCGTACCTTCGAAGTGGTCGCGCATCACATCGGCCACATCTTTCACGCCGGCCTTTTTGCGGGGATAGACGAACAGCGGGAAGTCGCCGTCCAGGTCCTTGCCCATTACGTAGTCCAGGTAGGCGAAGGCGTCGCGCGTGACGGCGTTTCCTTGCTCGTCGTAGAAGGAGAACCAGCCGTCGGTGAGGATGTTGAAGGCGCTCCAGGCCCGGGCGTCGCAGCCGCGGACGGTGCCGAAATCCACCGGGTTATAGGCCTTTTTGAAGCTGAATTCGCTGTCCAGGCCGTCGAAGTAGCCTTTTCGGCGGGCGAAGGAAATCACATCCGGCGCATAGAGGCAGTTGTCGGGGTCGTCCAGGGGGAACTGGCCGATACGCGCCTGGTTGGCGTGCGCACAGATGGCGCCGTCCGGCACCCGGCGGGCTACCCAGACGATGCCCTTGTTCACATTGACGCCGTTTTTAATATTCGTGCCCTTGCCGATGAGCTCCATAATCCAGGCTTCGTTCTTATCGGCGATGGAGAAGGACTCGCCTTCTGAGGCGTAGCCGTATTCGTTGGCCAGATTCACGATGATGTCGATGGCTTCGCGGGCCGTTTTGGCACGCTGCAGGGTTACGTAAATGAGGGAACCATAGTCGATTCCGCCCTTCTTGTCTTCCAACTCCGGCCTTCCGCCCCAGGTGGTTTCCGTGATAATCACCTGATATTCATTCATATTGCCCACCGTTTGGAAGGTGTGGGGCACTTGCTCGATTTCTCCCAGGTAGCGGTGGGTGTCCCAGTCGTAAATCTTGAGCATGGAACCCGGCTTCCAGTCTGCAGCGGGCTTGTAATACAGTTCGCCGAAGAGGTAGTGGGAATCGGCCGCGTAGGAGACCAGCACCGACCCGTCCTGGCTGGCACCACGGGTGACGATCACGTTGGTGCAGGTATTGCCTTCCAGCGTTCCAAGAAGGACGGCGGAGAAGGCGGCCACAAGTTTCAAGAGCGAATTTCTCATGGTATTTTGGGCTTTTTCGATTTATTGCGTAATTTTGTCGTTTGACAACAGTTTACAAAGGTATGAATTTTTATCGTTTATTAAGCGTCCTCGTTACCGTATGCCTGTCGGTTTTTGTGGCCGGGGCCCAGAACCAGCCGCCGCAGTCGCCGGAAGAAAGGGAAAAACAGCTCCTGGAATTCATTGACAAGGAGGTTGAGCGCCTGAGCACGCTGCTGGATTTGGAGTACTGGCAGGAGTTCTACGTGGATTCCACCCTCACGCACGACTACAAAGCCATGACCCAGGAGATGGAAGAAATGCAGAAGGCCAAGGTAGAAAACCGCGACCTGTACGTGAATGTGCAGGACAAGTGGATGCAGCAGATAGACGACAGCTACCAGCGCTTCTTTACGGAAGAGCAGTGGAAAAAGTATATGAAGAGCGGCGGAAAACGTGCAAAAGACGCCCGTGACAAGAGAAACAAGAAAAAATAAAAGATATGAAGGAAGCGATTGAACAGATTTTCAAAGAGCTGAACGAACTGAAGGCCCAGACGGCCAAGGAAGCCGAGGAAGCCCGCATCCGTTTTCTGGGCAAAAAAGGTGAAATCACGGCCCTGATGGAGCAGTTCCGCTCCGTGGCGCCGGAACTCAAGCGTGAATACGGTCAGAAGCTGAACGAACTGAAGAAGGCCGCCACCGCCCGCATCGAGGAACTGAAAGCGGCGGCAGAGGAATCGGCCGTGGCCGATGCTCCCAAGGAAGACCTCACCATGCCCGGCGATGCCTTCCCCCTGGGTTCCCGTCATCCGGTTTCCATCGTCCGGCAGCAGATTGTGGACATTTTCCGCAAGTTCGGCTACGACGTGGCCGAGGGTCCGGAAATCGAGGACGACTACCACGTGTTTGAGGCCCTGAACTTCCCGCCCAACCATCCGGCGCGCGAAATGCAGGACACTTTCTTCGTAAGCACGGGCCATCTGAACCCGCTGCTCCTGCGCACCCACACGTCTTCCGTGCAGGTCCGCACCATGGAAACGCAGCCGCTTCCCATCCGCGTGGTGTGCCCCGGCCGCGTATTCCGCAACGAGGCCATCTCGGCCCGCGCCCACTGCATCTTCCACCAGGTGGAGGGCCTTTATATTGACAAGGACGTTACGTTCGCGGATCTGAAGCAGGCCATCCTGCTCTTCGCACGCGAGATGTTCGGTCCGGAGACGGAAATCCGCATGCGTCCCAGCTACTTCCCCTTCACGGAACCTTCGGCCGAAGTGGACGTGAGCTGCAACATCTGCCACGGCAAGGGCTGCAACATCTGCAAAGGCACCGGCTGGCTGGAAATTATGGGCTGCGGTATGGTAGACCCCAACGTGCTCAAGGCCAGCGGCATTGATCCTAATGAATATACCGGATTCGCCTTCGGTATGGGTGTGGAACGCATCGCGATGCTCAAGTGGCAGGTGAACGACCTCCGCCACTATTTCGAGAACGATATGCGCTTCCTGGGCGAATTCGCCACCGCCACGGAGGTGTAAGTGACGGCTAATCGCCTGATTTAGAAGAGATTACAATAAAGTCCTCGTTCAATTTTCGAACGAGGACTTTATTGTAAATGACTGAGAATAAGTCAGATAACTGTCACGGGCTTAGTGGACCATAACGGTTAGGCCGGCCATCACGATACTCACCATACTCATAAGCTTGATGAGGATGTTGAGGGACGGGCCGGAGGTGTCTTTGAAGGGATCGCCCACGGTGTCACCCACGATGGTGGCCTTGTGAGCAGGGGAGTTCTTCCCGCCGTGGTGACCTTCTTCCACATACTTCTTGGCATTGTCCCAAGCGCCGCCAGAGTTGGCCAGGAAGATGGCCAGTACAAAACCGGCACCCAGGCCGCCGGACAACAGGCCGATCACCGCCGCCGGTCCCAGTAACAGCCCCACCACCATAGGCACCAGAATGGCCAGCATGGAGGGGAAAATCATCTCCCGCTGGGCCGCTTTGGTGGAAATGCGCACGCAGGAGGTATAGTCCGGGCGCTGTTTTCCTTCCAGGATACCTGCAATCTCGCGGAATTGGCGGCGTACTTCCACCACCATCTTGGAGGCGGCACGTCCCACGGCCTGCATGGTGAGGCCGCAGAAGAGAAAGGCCATCATAGCTCCCAGGAAAATTCCCACCAGTACGCGGGGGTTCATCAGGGTGATGTCGTACAGTTCCACTACGTCCGTGATGCTGGCGTTTACCGTCTGAACGGTACGGCCGCCGATTTCCAGCACGGACCGGCCCACGTGACCCAGGCCGATTTTAATCTCCTCAATATAGGAAGCCAGCAGCGCCAGGGCGGTGAGGGCGGCCGATCCGATGGCAAAGCCCTTGCCGGTGGCGGCCGTGGTGTTGCCCAGGGCGTCCAGCACGTCCGTCTTTTCACGCACGGAAGGATCCAGTTCGCTCATCTGGGCGTTGCCGCCGGCGTTGTCGGCGATGGGACCGTAAGCGTCTGTGGCCAAGGTGATTCCCAACGTGGAAAGCATGCCCACCGCCGCGATGGAAATGCCGTACAGACCCAAGCTGAGGGTGGAGGCCTTAAACTCGAAGTCCGTGCAGAAGCCATAGGCCAGCAGGATGGCGCAGCAAATGGTAATTACGGGAATGGCGGTGGAGCGCATACCCAGGCCCACCCCGTTGATCACTACCGTGGCCGATCCCGTCTGGGCGGCCTCGGCCAGTTTCTGCGTGGGCCGATAGGAATGGGAGGTGTAGAATTCCGTCACCTTGCCGATAATTACGCCCGAAAGCAAACCGCTGAGCACGCTCAGGGACAATTTCCACCACTGCGGGAAGCCCAGCACGTAGAACACGCCAAAGCTCAGGATGGCGATGAGGATGGCACTCAGGTTGGTGCCCACCGACAGCGATTTCAGGAGCTCCTTCAAGCCGGCGTCCTCCTTGGTGCGGACCGTATAAATACCTAAGATAGAGAGTACTACGCCGATGGCGGCAATCACCATGGGCGCCAGGATGGCGCGCAGCTGCACGTCGGTGCCATCGGCAAAGAAGGCCGATGCGCCCAGGGCCATGGTGGCCAGGATGCTGCCGCAGTAGCTTTCGTACAGGTCGGCGCCCATACCGGCCACGTCGCCCACGTTGTCACCTACGTTATCGGCAATGGTGGCGGGGTTGCGGGGGTCGTCTTCCGGGATGTCCTGCTCCACTTTCCCCACGATGTCGGCGCCTACATCGGCCGCTTTGGTATAGATGCCGCCTCCCACACGCGCGAAGAGCGCCTGCGTACTGGCACCCATCCCGAAGGTGAGCATAGTGGTGGTGATAATCACCAGATTCTGGGCATCGGAGGGGTCATAGAAAATCTTGAGGACACTCCACCAGATGGCAATATCCAACAGGCCCAGCCCCACCACGGTAAGTCCCATCACAGCGCCGCTGCGGAACGCGATTTTCAGGCCGGAATTGAGGCTGCGCATAGTGGCGTTGGCCGTACGCGCACTGGCATAGGTGGCGGTTCTCATACCCACGTAACCCGCCAGGCCGCTGAAGAAACCACCCGTCAGGAAGGCAAACGGCACCCAGGGATTCTGCACGCCGAAGCCATAGGCCAGGACGGCGAACAGCCCTGCCAGGATGATAAAGACCACAATCACCACCTTGTACTGCTGCCGGAGGTAGGCCATAGCGCCTTCCCGCACGTACTGGGCAATTTCTTTCATGGTAGGGGTGCCTTCGCTTTCCTTCATCATCTGACAGAAGAAGATGTACGCAAACAGCAGCGCAATCACGGCCGCTGCCGGCACCAAATAGAACAGGTAGGTCATAGTTTTAAGTCTTATTCCTTTATTAGGACAACAAAGATAGCAAATTATTGGATACGGATGATCACTTTGACCGCTTGATCGGCCGGATGCTCAGGCAGGACGATACTGGCTTCCAGCGTTTCCGCATTGTACCGGCACTCCAGCGCCGTGCCGTCCAGGCTGGCCGAAGGGCAGCCCTGCATTCCGCCCAGGACCAGGCTCAGGCAGCGCGTGGCCGGCATATCCTTGTAGGAACCTTCACGGGCGCCGATTTCCACCACCACCTGGCGGGCCGATGCCTGCTTGACGATGCGGGTGGTGGCATACTGGCTGGGATAGGCCTGGCTTACGCCATCGTCCTCATAGTGTACGTATTCGCTGCGGCCTTTTCCAGGCGCTACATAAATGCGCCAGGCGTTGCTGCTTTCCTGCAGGTTCTGGATACCTTCCTGCGCCAATGGGAGGATGGCTCCCGCTTTGACAAACCAGGCATTCTGGGCCAGGGTATAACGCAACTGCCGGACGCTGCCGCCCTTCTGGAGTTTGTGGTGGGCCATATCGTACCACTCCCCGGCCGGGAGCCAGACCTCGCGGCCGGCGGTTCCATCAGACCCCACCGGCTCACAAACCGTAGCGGCCAGGATGTTGTCCCCGAAGAAATACTCCTGCTTCCACTGATATGCCTGGGCCTTTTCCGGGTACTCGTAATACAGCGGCCGGCACAGCGAAATGCCCGTTTCATAGGCCTGGCGGGCCATATCATAGATATAAGGGGTAAGGGCATAGCGCAGTTCCAGCGCCTCTTTCATATACTCATAATGCTCCGGGAACATCCAGATACGGCGTTCCAGGATGGCCGATGAGGTACTGTGCGTCTTGAAGATAGGGGAGAATACTCCGTACTGCAGCCAGCGGGTAAACAGTTCCGGTTCGGTGGGCACATCGTTGTCCTGCATATGGCCGCCCAGATCGTGTCCCCAGTAGCCGTAAAGGACGTTGGAGGCCGTTGCGGTGAATTCGGGCAGATAGCCCAGCACTTCCCACTTGATCTTGGTGTCTCCGGAGAAGCCCAGCTGGTACCGGTGGCTGCCCAGGCCGCCCCAGCGATGATAGATCATCGGACGGGACGCTTTTTCAGGCGCCAAACCGCGGGCCCGGCGCACCCGGTCGTTGAAGAAAGTGTGATTCAGCCAGAAGGTTACGCTGAGCCCCGGCAGATACTGGCTCTCCCGCCATTGCTGCCAGTCCAGCCACCAGAAATCCACGCCCTGCTGTTCCAGCGGGTGAATCACGGAGTTGAAATAGGCGTCGGTCCACGCGCGCTGGGAAATCCGGAAAGGTACCCGTACCCGGTATCCTTCCGGCGTCCGGTAACCCTGAGGACCGTCATAATCCCGGGTGCGGGACAGATAATCGGCCACGAAATCCGGATAGGCGGTTTCGCGCGGGCTCATACCGCCGGCCGGATGCAGGTTGAGGGAGGTCTTGAGCCCCAGCCCGTGCACCTGTGCCAGGAAATCTTCCGGCTGGGCAATCAGGTCCCGGTTCCAGCTGTAACCGGTCCAGCCCACGCCCTGGTCGTGTTCTTCCCGGGAGGCGTGGGGCCAGGTTTCGTGCCAGTCCATGTCAATCACCATCACGTCAATGGGGAGTTTCCGCTCCCGGAACTCCCGGCCCAGGGCCAGGAACTCCTGGTCTGTATAGGCCCAGTAGCGGCTCCACCAGTAGCCGAAAACGTATTTGGGCGGGAGGGGAATGCGGCCGGCCACGCGGGCATAGTCGGCCAGGGCGGCTTTATAATCGTGTCCGTAAGCAAATAAATACCAGTCAATTACTGATGCAGAAGGCCGCGCGGCCACCCAGGAGCCCCAGTCGGAGTCATCTTTCACCAGCAGGTGCCTTGTGCTTTCATCCACCAGCGCCCAGCCGTCGCGGGACAGGATGCCCGCCTCCATAGGGTCTCCGAAGTTAATCTTGTCCGGCCCCTCACATCCGTCCAGGGTGCGTGCGGTGCCCATCAGGTTGCCGGAGGCATCGGCCCCGGGGTACCAGGTTACGGTTTTTCCGTTCAGCTGGAAGTTCACCCGGAGGCTTTCGGCCGTAAAAGCACCTCCTTTATACACCAGGGTAAGGGCCGATGTCTTCAGGCTAAGCCCTTCGCCCTTTCGCTGCACGCGGAAGGCCGGCACCGGCAGGTTCCGGTTCACGATGGCCAGTGTGGCGTGGTCTTCGAAAACGCCGTCCGGGCTCCATTCCATCCGGATAAGGCGGTCTGTCAGGACGGTAAAGCGGGCCTGGCCGGCCACTACCTGTGCCTGGGGATTGGCCAGGGGGTTATCCTGGGCCTGCAGCGGGAAGAAGTAGGCCGACAAGAAGAGCAGAAGAAGATAAATCCGTTTCATAAATTGGCTATAGTTTTTACAAAGATGCAAAAACTTTTCAGAAAATCCGTACCTTTGCAATCTTATGAAAGCTAAGCAGGTACTCATATTCCTCTGCGGGGTGTTCGCTATGTTGGGCGTGCTGTGGCTGTCCGTCCCGGCCGACGGCGTGAACCTGGGGCCGCTGAACCTCCGCTTCGCCTCCTACCAGCGTATGGTGCGGGAGGCCGGAGAGCGCAAGGTGGATGTGGATTCCGTGCTGCTGGCCGTGGAGGCGCGCTTCCGTATGGAGGACGATACGCTCCAGTATTACCGGAAGTTTTTCTATGAGAATCCGGATCGGATTTACCTCCCAAACGACGATTTCCATTACTTTGATGTCGTTTTCCGCCAAATGGATCAGGCTCAAAAACGCCGGGTCCGCGTGGTTCATTACGGCGATTCCCAAATTGAACTGGACCGTATTTCCCAGGATCTCCGGCAGGCTTTGCAGGAGCGTTTCGGCGGCAGCGGAACGGGTCAGTTTCCGGCCCTGAGCAATGTTCCTTCGGCCAGCATTTCCAAATCGGCCTCCGGCGGATTCGTACAATATACCATGTACGGCGATTCCACCACCCAACGCGCCGGTCATAACCGCTACGGTATGCTGGCGCAGGTGGTACAGCTCACCGGCGGCGGTACCGTGAGCCTGCGGGGAACCAAAAACAAGTTGGCCCGGGAAGGTGTCCGCACCTTCGAAAGCGTTTCCGTGCTTTACGGACGCCCGCAGGATTTTGAGGTAAAAGCCACTTCGGACACCTTAAAACCTCAACCGGTAGTGGAACAGGGTAAGAACGGCGCCACGCTGGTCACCTGGCATTTCGGGCGGCCGGTCCAGAAAGCCACGCTCCAGTTCAAGGGAAATGCCGAAATTTATGCCATCGGTGCCGATGGAGAAAACGGGGCACCATTTTCACCCGCATTTCCCAGCCGCTTATGGAGGATTGCCTGGCGCTTACGGACGCCCGGCTCATCATCCTGCAGTTCGGCGGCAATATGATGCCTATGGTGCACAGTGCCAAAGTCATCGAGACCTATCAGGAGCAAATTGCCCGTCAGATCCAGTATTTCCACCAGGCGGCGCCGGAGGCCAGAATCCTGTTCATCGGCCCGTCCGATATGGGCAAATCCGTGGGCGGCCGTATGGTCACCTGGCCCCATCTGCCGGAAATGGTGGATTCGCTCAAAGCCACAGCCCTGCGCAATGACGCCGCTTTCTGGGATTTGTACCGCATGATGGGCGGCGAGAACTCCATGGCCCAGTGGGTAAAACACGTCCCCGCCCTGGCCGGTCCGGACTATATCCATTTTACCCCGACGGGTGCCACTAAGGTGGGAGAGGCCCTGTCCCGTTCCTTCCTTACCTATTACGACTTCTATGAACTGCGGAAGACCCTGCCCGCAGACCGGGTAAAAAAGGCCCTGCAGCCATGAGAAAGACCGTTTTAGCCCTCCTTATACTGCTAATGGTCTTGCCGGCTCCGGCCCGCAGGCAGCCTCGCTATCCCTTTATCCGCCCGGACCTCAACGTCTTGCAGACCCCCAGCGGCGAATCCCCGGAACTCCAGCACTTTTTCCGCAAACTGGACACCCTGCTCATTACCGGCAGAGGCGATGTCCGTGTCCTCCACGGATGTCCGTGTCCTCCACGTGGGCGGCTCACACGTACAGGGCGGAACCCTGAGCGACCGCCTGCGCCGCCATTTCCTGAGTCTGCGCTACGGTATGGAAGGCGGCAGGGGGCTTGTTTTTCCCTTTTCTGCTGCCGGCACCAACACCCCGGTAAGCTACAGCAGTTCCTGGCAGGGCAGCTGGGAAAGCGCCACCTGCCTGAAACCGGCCGATGAAGAACTGGGCCTTACCGGTATGGCCGTGATGGCGCGGGATACATCGGCCAAGGTCATTCTGGACCTGGTGCCCCGCGAGCGTCAGTTGCTCCAACAGCGCTATGTCTTCAACCGCGTGGATGTGCTGGGCAGCGGTACCCTGGAACCCATCCTCCTGCTGAACGGCCGCGATACCCTGCGCGGCATCGGCACGGAGAACCTGCGGCATTTCGACATCCCCTACTACACAGACTGGGTTCAGCTGGCCTTCACCGGTCAGGGCCGCTATTCCCTGCGCGGCCTCTATTTGGATAAACCGTATGGCGGTTTTTCGCTCAGCGAGGTCGGCGTGAACGGAGCCTCCACCCATTCCTGGCTGCGCTGCAACCTCTGGGAACAGGAAATGCACCGCGTGATGCCGGATCTGGTCATCTTTTCCATCGGCATCAACGATATCCAGGGGGAAGATTTTGATGCCCGCCGCTTCAAGGGCAATTACCGCGAACTGATCAAACGCGTCCGGCGGGTGAATCCGCGCTGTGCCATCCTGTTCACAGGCATCAACGACAGCTGGCGTCACCGAGCGGTAAATCCGCACACCGCGGCCGCCGAAAAAGCCTTCCAGGAGCTGGCGCAGGAGTTCGACGCCGCCTTCTGGGACTGGTACGGCGTCATGGGCGGCGCCGGTTCCATGGCCAGATGGGAGGAGGCGGGCCTGGCCCAGGCCGATAAAATCCACTTCACCCCGGCCGGCTACAAGCTGGTGGGAGACCTTCTTTTCGACGCCTTGATGGACGCCTATTACGGCCGATGAACCTCTGGGAAATCATACGGGATTTCTTCGTGAGCCTGTTCTCTTTTGACCAGGCCCACCCGCTGCTGTTCACCCAGTTCTATTTCTGGGCGTTCTTCGCGCTGGTGTTCGCGGGCTTTTCGCTGCTACACTCCAAAGTGCTGCTGCGCAACGCCTACCTTTTCGCCGCATCGCTCTTTTTCTACTACAAGACCAGCGGCGTATTCCTGGCCCTGCTGCTCTTCGTCATCATCTATAACTTCTTTGCCGCCAAGGGCTTATATCGGCTCAAGAAGGAGGGGTGGCGAAAGGCGCTCACCACTTTCAGCGTGGTGGTGGACCTGGGTATCCTGGCCTATTTCAAGTATGCGTACTTCCTCACGGATTTCGTGAACAACCTCTTCGGCCTGCAGCTGGAGGTGCACGATGTCCTGGGCGAGTGGCTCAACATCCTTACAGGAACCAGCCTGTTCCGGGTAGATGCCATCATCCTGCCGGTGGGAATCTCCTTCTTCACTTTCCAGGCGGTGAGCTATGTGGTGGACGTGAAGCGGCAGCGCATCCAGCCGGTGCAGAACTTCCTGGATTTCGGCTTTTACCTTTCGTTCTTCCCGCAGCTGGTGGCCGGCCCCATCGTGCGCGCCTCGGAGTTCATTCCGCAGCTGCACAAGCCGTTCAACCTTTCGCGCCGCTGGTTCGGCATCGGCGTATTCTGGATCATGAACGGCCTTTTGAAAAAGCTTATTCTGGCCGATTATCTGGCCGTGAACTTCTGCGACCGCGTGTTCGAGAATCCGCTCATGTACAGCGGCTTCGAGAATTTATCGGCCTTGTTCTGCTACTCCCTCCAGGTGTATGCCGATTTCTCCGGCTACACGGATATCGCCACCGGCGTGGCCCTGCTGATGGGCTTCTATCTGCCCAAGAACTTCGATTCGCCGTACAAGGCCGTGAACACGCAGCAGTTCTGGCGCCGCTGGCATATGACGTTGAGCCGATGGCTCCGCGACTACCTCTATATCCCCCTGGGCGGCAACCGGAATGCCACGCCGGGAACCTTCATCATCATCCTGGCCGTGGCGGTATTCGGCAGTTTCCTCAGCGGCTCCTGGTGGGTGGCGTTCGGGGTGTTCGTCCTGGCTGCGGGCATCGGCGCGTGGGCCTGGCTGCGGCCCGGTGACCGCAAGCTCATCACCACCAACATCAACTCCATGAACACCATGCTGCTGGGCGGCCTGTGGCATGGCGCCAGCTGGAATTTTATGATCTGGGGCGGCCTCAACGGCATCGGCATGGTCATTTATAAGATCTGGACCAAACGCAGCATGCGGGTGAAACTGCTCATAATAGGAACGGTAACGCTCCTCTGCGGCACGTTGTCCTTCACCCTCCATTATCCCGTCTGGAACCTCTTCTTCGTCTGGACCCTCATCATCCTGGTGGGCACGCTGATCAAGGCGCTTATCCGTCATTCCCGGCCTGACCGGGAATCCCCTGCCGCCTTGTGGCTTTCCCGGGCCTGGGATATTTTCCAGACTTTCGTGTTCATCACCTTCACACGTCTGTTCTTCCGCAGCGGCTCCAACCTGGACCCGGCCCTGGCCAACGAACAAGCCTGGAATACGGCCAAGAATATGGTGAACCAGATCGGCGGCCATTGGGACTTGTCGCTGGTGCCGGCCATGGCGTGGCAGCACCGCGCCGTGCTCCTGCTGTTTGTCATCGGGATGATCATCCACTGGCTGCCGGAGCGCTTCAAACGCCGCTATCGGCTGGCCTTCGCCTCGCTGCCCCTGCCGGTGATGGCCGTGGTGGTGGTTCTGATCATTGTTTTCTTCTACCAATTCATCACCGCCGACCTCCAGTCCTTCATCTACTTCCAGTTCTAAGCCAGGAGATTGGTGAGGGCTACGAAATCTTCTACGGATAGTTTTTCGGGCCGAAGGGAGAAGACCTCCTGCGCCAGGAAGGCCTGTAGCTGTTCTTCGGACCAACCGCAGCGCTCGGCCTTGGCGCGGGCCAGGGGTTTCAGCGGGTTGCGCATCATCTTGCGCCGCTGGCCGAAGGCGGTTTTCACCACTGTCTTGAACAGGGCCTCGTCACAGCCCAGCGAGGTGCGGCTGTTACGGGTAAGCCGGATCACGGCGCTTTCCACCTTGGGTGGCGGCGCAAAGCAGCCGGAGCCTACGGTGAAGAGGTATTCGATATCGTACCAGGCCTGCAGCAGCACGGAGAGGATGCCGTAGGTCTTGGAACCCGGTCCTTCGGCCAGGCGTTCGGCCACTTCTTTCTGTACCATGCCCACCACTTCGGGAATCCGGTCCTTATAGTCCAGCACTTTGAAGAAAATCTGCGAGGAAATGTTGTAAGGGAAGTTGCCGATGATGGCAAAGCGCTCCGGGAAAATCTTCTCCAGCTTCAGCTGCAGAAAGTCTCCTTCCATGAGCCGTCCCTGCATCCCCGCAAAATGCGTGAGCAGGTATTCCACGCTCTCGGAGTCAATCTCGATGAGCCGCAGGTCAATGTCTTCCCGTTCCAGCAGATACTGGGTGAGCACCCCCATTCCGGGGCCGACTTCCAAGACGGGTAGTCCACCGTGCAGGGCGTCCACTATGGCGCGGGCCACTTTCTGGTCGGTGAGAAAATGCTGCCCCAGGGCTTTTTTGGCACGTACTTCCATATCAGATTCCTCCTCCTTCTATGGCGTCGGGAACGGGGACGAAAACGGGTTGCAACAGGTATTTACCCCGGTTGTCAGCGGCACGGGCCTCTTCGGCCAGGGCGCCGATGGGCGAAGAGGCCTTGCGGCCTACGTCGATGACCAGGCCGTGGCGGGTGTCCGGAAAGGCGGTGAGCATGGGCACGTCGCCGTTGGAATCGCCGCCCACCAATACAGGTCCGCCTCCTTTATACGAAGGCGCGATAAACGTCTCAATACAAGTCACTTTCCCGGGTCCAATGGGCTGCACATACGTGGAATCGAAGATGGCCGTCAGGGGTTGCTCGGGCACAAAACGCAGGCCGAAAACCCGTTCCGGCGGCAGGCCCAGACCCAGCTGCGGATCGCAGGCCAGCGTTTCCACGATCAGTTCCAGGGAGGCGGAACAGATATAGGCGTCCACGCCGTTATCGGCCAGGCAGCGATACAGATCTTTCATTTCCGGGGAGAGGTAAATGCCCCGCTCCACCGGCCCGCCCCAGAGCCCGTCGGGCGAAATCCAGGATTGTACGCCCAGTTTTTCCTGACCCAGGTGTTCCAGGATGGCCTCGTGTACCACGGCGCGGGCCTGCTCTTCGGTGAAACCGGCCAGCAGTCCGGGCATCCACAGGTAAGACACGGACGGGCCAAAAACCTGGTCCAGTCCCACCAGCAGGGAGTACATCCGCGCCCGGAAATCCAGATACAGTTCCGTGTTACGGATTTGCGCCCAGGTTTTGTCCAGGTTCTTCCACGCCCGCATCATCTTGTACTCCACCTGGAGCACCTTGCCCGTCTGGGCAAAGCTCACGTCCGTTCCGGGCAGCAGGCGGTCCGGATCCGGAACGCCGTCCAGGAACAGGTGCGCGGGAGCATCGGCATAACACAGATGCTCAATCTGGTACACCCAGACGGCCTGGGAGATATCGTTCACGATAGTGGTTTTGTCGAAGTCAAAGACGGCATACCCTCCTTTGGCCGATGCCATCAGTTCATTCAGGGACTCCCGGACAGCCGGGTCCCAGGAGGCCGGCTCCAGTTGCCGGGCGGGCTGGCAGGCGGCCGCGAGGGCCACAAAGAGAAAATAAACGAAACGTTTCATCGGTTTACTGCACTTTCCGGCAAAGATACTCATATTTTTTTGCTATTTTTGTAGGTTAATGCGTGTATAAGATAATAATTAACATAAACTATGTTCAGAACACACACCTGCGGAGCACTCCGCATTGAGAACAAAGGACAGCAGGTAACCCTGGCCGGCTGGGTACAGAAAGCCCGCAAACTGGGCGGCATGACATTCATCGACCTCAGAGACCGCTACGGCATCACCCAGTTGGTCGTGGAGGCCGATGCCCCCGCCGATCTGGTGGAAACCGCCACCTCCCTGGGCCGCGAATTCGTGATCCAGGCCTGCGGCGAAGTCGTGGAACGCCAGGCCAAGAACCCCAAGATGCCCACCGGCGATATCGAAATCAAAGTATCGGCCATCACCATCCTCAATAAATCCGTCACCCCGCCCTTCACCATCGAGGAAGAGAGCGACGGCGGCGAGGACCTGCGCATGAAATACCGCTATCTGGACCTGCGCCGCGGCCCGCTGCAGCGCGCTCTGGCCCTTCGGCACAAAGTGGCCCATGAGGTCCGCAATTACCTGGACGCCAAAGGCTTCATGGAAATCGAGACCCCGTACCTGATCAAGAGCACCCCGGAAGGCGCCCGTGACTTCGTGGTTCCTTCCCGTATGAATCCGGGCCAGTTCTACGCCCTGCCGCAGAGCCCCCAGACCTTCAAGCAGCTCCTGATGGTGGCCGGCTATGACCGCTACTTCCAGATTGTCCGCTGCTTCCGCGACGAAGACCT
>CACYHF010000024.1 GCA_902774155.1 uncultured Bacteroidia bacterium
GAATCGTGCCCGATGGCATTTTAAGGCATTCTAGGGCATACTGAGGAACAATAAGTGAACGCATAACCGGACGCAAAAACAGACGCATTTTTGCAAGAGGAATTATGTGAGACTTGAAAATAGTCCAGCTTTTCATATTTAATTATCATTTGTCAATATTTTAGTTTATATTTGCGGTAAATATTACCGCGATGGCTACAAAAATAAAGAAGATACTTGATCTTACTCCCCGAGATTCAGTGCAGTTTTCCTCCTGGTTGGCCGCACAGGGAATAGACCGGAAGGAGCAGTCACTGTATGTGCGCAGCGGCTGGCTGGAAAGGGTGGCCCAAGGCGTTTACAAGATAGCTGGGAGCAGCCCCACGCTATTTGGCGCTGTTGCCTCATACAACAACCAACTGGGCAAGGCCTGCCACGTTGGGGCGTCCTCCGCGCTGGACCTCCGAGGATACTCTCATTTCGTTTCCATGGGCAAACCCTCTGCCTATCTTTTTACGGATAAGGAATCCCGCTTGCCGGGCTGGTTCGGCTCCGTGGAGTGGGACATGACGGTAAAGTACTTCACCACATCTATTTTCGGCGGAGATACAGGGCTGGAATTATATGACTACAACGGCGCTCAACTGCTCATATCCGGTCCGGAACGAGCGTTCATGGAATGCCTGCACCTATCCCCGGAGCAGTTCTCCCTGCTAGACAGCTATTATGTCATGGAAATGATGACAACACTCCGTCCCGCTCTGGTCCAGCAACTGCTGGAAAAATGCACATCTATCAAGGTGAAACGCCTGTTCCTATACATGGCAGAAAAGGCCGGCCACAACTGGATCCATTCCCTTGACCTCTCCAAAGTGAACCTCGGCAAAGGCATTAGGAACATATCCGCCACCGGGCGTTTCGACAGCAAATATCAGATAATCATCCCAACAGAACTGGCCAACTATGAATAAAGAATACGCAGAGAAAGTGGAAGTCCTCCTTAGGCTTCTTCCTATCGTGATGGACGAGAAGGTCTTCGCCGTCCACGGAGGATCGGCCATCAATCTTTTTGTCCGGGACCTACCACGGTACTCAGTCGATATAGACCTTACCTATATCCCCCTAGAGGGAAGGGAGGAGAGCCTGGAGCACATCAATAACCATCTCATGAGCATTGTCGACAAGGCTAAACGTGCTTTCCACGGCATGCACATCGTTCCAAAGTTGAATACCAGTAAACTTCTCTGCGAATACCAGGGAAAACAGGTCAAAGTCGAAGTCAACCAGACTAAGCGCGGCATCATCGGCGGCGACGTGCAGACGCTTCCGCTATGCAAAAAAGCTCAGGATGAATTCGGTATGTACTGCGAGGCCGATATTGTTCCTATGACTCTCCTCTACGGCGGCAAGATTGCAGCAGCCCTTTCCCGCCAGCACCCCCGGGACCTATTTGATGTCAAATATATGGAATACCCACTGGCGGAAACTCGTGAGGGTCTTCTGTTCTGCCTCCTTGGAAGCGACCGTCCCCTCCACGAATCCTTCGCCCCCAACCTCATCGACCAGCATGACGCCCTCACCAACCAGTTCGACGGAATAACCGGCGTCCCCTTCACATACGAAGAATTCGAACAGACACGCGCCCAACTCATAAAGAACGTATGCGCTCTGATGACGCCCAGCGACAAATCTTTCCTCGTCAGTTTCGAGCTCGGTGAGCCCGACTGGGATATCTTCGACTTCAAGCATTTCAAAGATTACCCCTCCGTCCAATGGAAACTACTGAATCTCCAACAACTTAAGAAACAGAATCCAATCAAATTAACTGCGGAAGCATCAAAGTTACAGTCAGTCTTTGGATAACTCTTTATACTATAGGAGATTATGGTATTGGCATAGATCCTTGATTATAATTAGTTAACCACATATGACATACGAAGAACTACTTGCTGAGAACCATCGCCTTCGGGAACGTATCCGGGAGTTGGAGCAGGAGAATGCCCGGTTGAAAGGCTTGGATGCGCATGTGCTGTACGAATCGGAGCCGCCGGTGTATGGGCTTCGTAGGGCAATGACGGAGGACGAAAAGGAAGAAGAACTGCAGCGGCGGGTCACGCTTTTCCGTTCATTATTCCGTGGACGTGAGGATACATATGCTCAACGATTTGTTGCAAAGGACGGCAGGAGAGGTTATCAACCGGCTTGCCGGAATCGTTGGTCCTATGATTGCAAGGCGCACAAATACAAATGTGATGGATGCGGATGCCGGGATTTAATTCCCTTGGATGATGCGATAGTCCGACGGCATTTGCATAAGGATGCAAAAGAGACTGATGTCATCGGCCTGTATCCCATCCTGGAGGACAATACCTGTTTTTTTCTTTGTGCCGATTTCGATGATAAGAACTGCGAACACGGTTATAGGGACGATGTTCTGTCGTATGTCCACGTCTGTAAGGAGTGGGGAATTCCGGCTTATATTGAGCGGTCGCGGTCCGGGAACGGAGCTCATGTATGGGTTTTCTTCAGTGAACCGATTATGGCGGCAAAGGCCCGGAAATTGGGATTCGCCATCTTAGGTGCAGCGATGGAAGACGATGTCCGGATGGAAATGAAATCCTATGATCGTTTCTTCCCGAATCAGGACTTCTTGCCTAAAGGAGGATTTGGCAATCTGGTTGCACTGCCGCTGCAAGGACTGGCCAAGCACAATGGGAACAGTTTGTTCGTGGACGAGGGCTTCGTCCCATACAAGCATCAGTGGACCGTATTGGCTTCGGTTCAAAAGCAATCCGCAACCGAGGTGTCGATAATTCTCTCTCAACACGATAGCTGCCTGGAACTCTCATCCTCATCCGACACCAAACCGTGGGAGACGCCAAAGCCGGACAGACTTTCGTTTGAAGATTTCGACGGCCCGGTTAAATTAATCCGGGCATTCGGCATCTCAAGGGTCTTGCATCTTTTCGAAATCCAAAGTACTATGAGTTGCTGAATGCCCGGAAGCCGTTGTATAACACCCCATCGTTGGTCTGTTGCTATGAGATGAACGATGACTACCTGATGCTGCCCCGCGGATGTGAGGATGCGGTCATCAATTTGATACAAAGCAATTTCTCAGCTTGGGAGGAGGATGATCAAACCAATCCTGGCCGAAAGATAGATGTCGAGTTTTCTGGAGAATTGAGGCCGGAACAGGAAGATGCCGTTCAAAGGATGCTTGCCAGTAATAACGGCGTTCTGGCGGCAACAACGGCATTCGGAAAAACGGTTACGGCTATCGGCATGATTGCCCGCCGGAAGGTTAATACACTTGTCCTTGTTCATTCCAGGACGTTGCTCGAGCAATGGAAGAAGGAGTGTGAGCGCTTTCTGGTTATCAACGAGCCGGAGCCGGAAAAGAAGAAAGGACGCGGACGGAAGAAGGCCTATTCTCACATTGGCATCCTTGATGGTAGTCAGAATACGCTTCACGGTATCATAGATGTCGCTGTTTTTAATTCAGCCCTTACCGAAACAGGCGTTAAACCATTTGTTCGGGATTACGGGATGGTCATTGCCGATGAGTGCCAACATTCCGCCGCTCTTGGGTATGAACGCGTGTTGAAATATGTCAACGCCGGTTATGTGTATGGTCTGTCGGCAACTCCGACGCGACAAGATGGGATGACGCCGATTGTCTTCATGCAGTGCGGCCCCATTCGGTTTAAGTCCGATGCCAAAGCGCAAATGGCTCGGCAGTCTTTCTCCCGCGTGCTGGTTCCGAGGTTTACTGCCTATCGGGCGCTGGAAGAGAAGACAGCACTTCAGTATCTTGGTGATCTAGCGAAGGATAAGGCGCGTAATGAACTGATAATTATTGATGTCATTGCTGAACTAAATCAGGGGCGTACGCCCATTATTTTAACTAAGCGTAAGGACCATATCCAGCTATTGGCCGAAATGCTTAGACCGCATTGCAAGAATGTCATCGTTCTGATGGGTACGGTATCGGCCAAAGAAAAACGTTTGGCGATGGAGCGTTTGGAAAGTATCCCCGCCGATGAGTCGATGGTCATTGTAGCAACGGGGAAGTTCGTTGGCGAGGGATTCAACTATCCAAGGCTTGATACACTGTTTATTGCTCTTCCGGTTGCATACCCCAATATCGTCCAGCAATATACCGGCCGTTTGCATCGAGATTATGAAGGGAAGACAGAGGTGCGGGTATATGATTACATCGATATTCACGTACCTTCGCTAGCTAATATGTACGGTAAGCGACTGAAGTGTTATGCCCCTATCGGATATGCACAGCAGGTGTCAGATGCGCTGGAGCCAAATCCCCAGAACATTGTTTTCGGACCTTCGGATTATCTTGCGGCCTTGGTGGAGGATGTTGAGTCAGCAAAGTCCTCGGTAGTGCTCTCCTGTGATACACTGCAGTATGTGAAGGGTCCTTTGGCCAGGGCTATGCAAGAGCTATGCTTACGTGGAGTGGAATGCTCTGTGTTTGTACGTAAAAGCTCTGCCCGTGATGCTGATTTCTCGCTGGCGGGGGTTAAGGTAATACAGAGAGCATCTCGGATACTACGCGCTGCTATCATTGACCGGTCACTTCTATGGTTTGGCAGTATAGAACTTGCAGGCAGCCGCCATAATGCTGATGACAGTGTAATGCGGGCCAACGCTCCTGCAATCGCTTCGGAGATGTTCTCTTTGCTTGTTCAGACAAAAGAAGTATATTTGCGTTAACCTTCGAGGGCACTTTTGTGCGATTAACCTCAATGGTTCCAGCAAAAGCTCGGTGAGCGCAGCGATACGAGAGTAGGCATTCTACGGCATTCAGCGGCATATAGTGGCACGAAAACTTACCGCAAAATTTACCGCAACACGTGAATATCAAGCTCCTAGGCACTGCAGAGCATACTGTAATGTTTTTGGAACGAAGAAGAATATTAATTTGATAATCAAATAGTTGCCACTGATTTTTCGGGTGGTTATGAGAAAAAGAGTGACCTGGGTCAAAGACTGAGGTCACTCTTTTTTTGTCTATCCGTGTCGCAGGTCCGCTTTTTTTGCCTCACCTGCTACGCAAATCGGCCATATAGCGCGTATATGTGCAGGTTAGCCATTTTTTACTGACCTGCGACGTTTGGGGACCGTTCTGTCCTCCTGTTTTTGCTGGTCTGATCATAGTTGGCGCTGGTCAGTAATGTTAGCGGTGCGAGTCAGTGCCATCACCGGGGCAGGTCGGTAACGCGAGTGGTACAGGAGGGTGTGGTAGGCGGAGCAAGTCCGATTGGATGTGGGGGACCGGCGCCACCAGAACGCTTAGAATGCCGATATGCGGCGCCGGTCAGTGGTGTTGAATCGGACCTGCTCCACTTACCCTACTGACCTGCTCCAAGACTGGTGGTTACACCAAAAGGATGGAAGGGAAGGCACTCCCGGGGGGGGACAAGCCCTCGGGAGTGCCTTCCCTTCCATCATCCGATCGAGCCTTCTTCCTTTTTTATTCTATCGCTTACGCGTCATTTCCTTGATGAAACGGATTTCTTCTTTGCTGTAGGGGGTGTGGTCCGGGCGGAAGAGGTCGTGGAACCAGAGGTCCGGCTCTTCTGGGAAGGGAATGGGCTGGCCGTTCTCCATTGTGTTCCAGGGATACTGGCACTGTTGCTTGCCGTTCACGAGGCCATAGCTAAAGCATCCTATCTTATTCTCCTTGAAGTAGGGGAGGATGGAGGGGTAATCCGATCCGCGTGTGCGGGCCATCCACTCTGAACAAAGGATGGGCCGGCCGTACGGCTTGCAGTATTCGTGGAACCGGATGCAGTCGCGGAGCGCGTTGTAGCAGTGGAAAGAGATGATGTCGCTGTTCTCCAGGACAAAATCGGAAATGTCTTTGTTGTAGGAACCCCAGGTGGGCAGGGCTATGATGGGCGATGTGAGCGGCTGAGAGGGGTTCACCTCCCTTGCCCAACGGTATACCTCCTTCAGGAAAGGCAGCGTATCGAATCCCTTGGTATTCTCCGGCTCGTTATACAGGCACCAGGCGAGGATGCGGGGATCATACTTATAACGCTTCATCACCTGCTTGAGATAACGCTCAATTACCGGCCACTTTTCCGGATTGTTCACCACGTCCCGACCGGGAGATGACATCCACACGGAGTTGTGAACGCCGGGCACCGGCTGCGGCTGGGGGCCGGTGTAGGGGTTCTTGATGGTGCCGCCGTTGGTGAAGAAGGTCATCAGGATGCGCATTCCGTGCTTATCGGCCAGCTGCATCGTTTTTTCAAGCCGATCCATAAAGCCTTTCGGATCTTCCTGCCATACGATGTCGCACAGGAAGAGCCGGATTGCATTGAATCCAAGATCCTCTGCCAAGGCCAGTTCCCGGTCCACAACATCCGGCTGGAAATACTCCTTTCCCCAGATTTCCACGGGTGTGCCGGCATAGGAGGGCATATAGACGCACCCCACGGGCCAAGGCTGTGCGGCATACCATTCATTGGCCTCTTCCTCACTCCATTTTTCTGCGGGGGAAACGGTGCACCCTGCCAGCAGGAGCACGACGGCCATACTGATCAGCGATACTTTTCTCATACTTTAGATACGTTGAATCCTACGGTTGAGCCAGAGCATATAAAGCCAGACCACTACAATGGCGATGATGGCGGCAATCTGGGAGCCGGAGACATCCCGGATCCAGCCCATGGCCAGGAAGCCGAACATCACCGGCAGAACAAGCGAGAGGGAATTCTTTTTCATACCTTATGCGTTTACCCCCAGTCCTGTCTCGATGGCGTGGATGAGGATGTGAATGACCTTTCCGTGAATTTCCTGGATGCGGTCGGAGTAGGCCGATGCCGGCGCGCAGACAGCAACGTCTGCCAGTTCGGCCAGGGGATTGCCGGCAGGTCCGGTGAGGGCCAGCACCTTCATTCCCTTTGCCCGGGCTGCCTGTGCCGCCGCCAGCACATTGGCCGATTTCCCGCTGGTGCTGATGCCCAGCAGGACATCGCCCGGGGCTCCGACCCCTTCTACATAGCGGGCAAAAACCTCTTCGTAGGAGAAATCGTTGGCCGTGCAGGTGAGGAAGGCGGGGTCGTTGATGGCGATGGCCGGCAGGCTGGCGCGATTGCGGCGATACCGGCCGGTGAGCTCTTCGGCAAAATGGGTGGCGTCGCACAGGGAACCGCCATTCCCGCAGCTGATAATCTTCTTCCCGTTTTTCAGGGCATCGATGAGCAGGCCTGCGGCCGCTTCGATGGAAGGCACCGAATCCGGTTGGGCCAGGAAGCGCTCCAGCTCCTCTCGGGCCTCTTGCAAGTCTCTGTTAATCAGTTCTTTCATAGGTAATTTCTATTCAAGGGTGGCGGCCAGCGACAGGGCGGCGATGTCGCCGATGGATTCTCCCAGCTGGGCGGCTTTCACCTGGCAAACGGCTGCCGCTCCCGGCAGGGCGTCGCGCTCGATTGCCGCCTGCATAAAGGGGCGGATCAATTCCTCAGCACGGACAAAAATGCTCCCGATCACAATCACTTCGGGATTCAGCAGGTCGATGACCAGGGCCAGCGCCTTGCCCAGGTAAGTGGCGGAAGTGCGGTACACGCTTTTCGCGAGTTCGTCACCGGCTTTTGCGGCTTCGGCCACCGTCCGGGCCGAAATGCCGGCCAAATCTCCGTCCGGGCACCAGGCCACCTTTCCGCCCATCATCAGTTTCTCTTTCACGGCCGATGCCGCCAGCTGGGCAATGCCGCCGCCGCTGGCGAATCCCTCCACGGAGCCGGCTTTGCCATAGCCCACGGGGCCGAATTCCGAAAGGCGGATGTGTCCGAGTTCGCCGGCATTGTCGTTGGTCCCGGAATAGAGCTTCCCGTCCAGCACCAGGCCGGCGCCCAGGCCGGTTCCGAAGGTGAGGAACACCATATTCCGGGTACCCCGTCCGGCGCCGTATTTCCATTCGGCCACGGCGCAGGCATTAGCGTCATTCTGCAGGACGGCCGGTATGCCGCAGGCATCCTGTACCAGCTGGACAATGGGGATGTTGTCCCATCCGGGCAGGTTCGGGGGAGACATCACCACGCCGCGCCGGCTGTCCAGCGGCCCACCGCAGGAGATGCCCACGCCCTGGGTATTCGAGGCGTTGAGCCCGTGCTTGGCACAGAGCCCTTTCAGCTCCTGGAGAATGGTGGAGAGGGTGGTGTCCACATCCGTGGTATCGAAGCGCACCTTATCGGCTATTTCTATCTGGCCGTCGTGGTCTATGCCATAGATGACGGCGCATTTGGTCCCGCCGATATCGATTCCTAATAAATTGGTACTCATAATGTTCCGCTTATTCGAAATGGACCTTGCACACCGAGAGGTAATAGGTCTCGTAAAGGGAGGCCTTCCCCTGGAAGAAGAGGTAAACCTGTCCGTCGTCGTCCTGGAAGACCCCGGGATGCCCGCTTTCGCCTGCGTTCCAGGTCCCTTCGGCCCCATGGGTGAATAATAGGCCATCGGGGGCTATCCTTTGATAATGATAACCATCCGTGGAGGTGGCCAGGCCGATTTGCTGTCCTTCGTGATTGAAGGCCCCGGCGTAGAACATATACCAGATCCCTTTGTGCTTGATTACCGTGGGGGCCTCGGTGCAGCTCATCTCCCAGGGATATTCAGGCTGCATCAGCGGGCCGTCCGTGGAAAGGAGGGTCCATTTGTCGGGACCGTAATCACTGCCGTAAGGGGCTTCGGCCATTCCCATGATCTGGTAGGTGGCGGTTTTGTCGCGCGTGGCGAAGAGGAGAATGAGTTTGTCGCCCACCGGATAGACCTCGGCGTCGATGGAACGCTTGATGGACCAGTTGGTTTCCGGAACGATGATGGGCCTGTCGCAGGTATTGACGAATGTGATGCCGTCTTCACTGGTGGCGTGCCAGATGTTGCTCACGCCGTCGGTCCCTTCCCAGGCCATCTGGTAAAAGATGTGGATCTTCCCGTCCAGTTTCTTAACGCAGGGAGCCACGGCGCCAAAGAGCGGATTGCCTTTGCTGTCCCGCAGGTCCAGATCGCAAAGCCGGGTCCAGTGCACCAGGTCTGTACTGCGGGCAATAGCCGAATGCCAGTTGGTAAACACCGGCGGCTTTCCCGGCAGGGTGTCCGGGACAAAAGCCGTGACCGAATAGTACATCAGATACTGGTCCCCGTGCCGGATCACGGTGGGGTCCTTGGCAAACGGGATAGGAGACCGGGAAGTGTCTCCGTATTGCATAGGAAGCGGTTCCAGCACCACTTTCATGGGTTTCTCCGTACAGGCAGAAAGGCCGATGACAACTGCTGCGATCAGGCCGACAATCAGATTCGCTTTCATCTTTATAAAATTACCTTAACAAAGGTAATCATTTTCTTCAATGCTCACAAAAATGCCTAACTTTGTAGAGAAAGGATAAGGATATGCATAAGATACAATACGGACTGGTGATTCTGCTGCTGCTCGCCCTGGGGGCCGATGTTCAGGCCCGGCAGGTGCGGGTGCGCCGGGTTTCGCAGCTGCAGCGGGCCGTCAACGAGGCGGCAGAAGGGGACACCCTGGTGCTCCGCAAAGGAGTGTATCGCCTGAAGGAGTCCCTTCGCATCGAGGGGAAGAAAGACCTGGTAATCCTGGGCGAAGGGGCGCGTCTGAGCGGCGGGGTGCGCATTCCCCGCTGGCGGCTGCACCGGGCCCGCGGCTACGCAAAGGGCGTGAAAACACTGGATTTGAGCCGATATGAACCGGGCCCTATCACGCCCAAGGGTGATCCAAGCCTGACGGGAGTCTCCTGGTCGGAGTTTTACGCCGACGGGGTGCCCATGCGCCTGAGCGAATGGCCCGACAAAGGACCGCTTCCCCTGGATTCCGTGCTGGTTCCGGGACGGGGCCGTATCCGTCCGAAAACGGGAGACGGCTATGGCGTGATCCGCTTCCGGGAAGACCGCCCTTTGGAGTGGCAGCATCCCGAACTGGGCTGGCTCTGGGGCTGTTTCCGCTTCGGCTGGACCACCGAAATGGTTTCCATCGCCCACATCGGGGCCGATAAGACCCTCGAGGCCGGAAGCCTCACCAATTACGGCTTCGGCAAGCAAGAAGGCGAACAGTTCCAGCGCTGGAAGATCCTGAACATTCCCGAAGAAGTGACCCTTCCGGGCGAATACGCCTTGGACACGGAAGGGAAGCGCGCGTGGCTCCTGCTCCCGAAAGGAACGCGGAAGGTGGAACTGAGCCTGCTGGCTCAACCGATGGTCCGGATGACCGATTGCAGCGGCGTAGTAATGAAAGGCTTGGAGTTCTCCTGCTCCCGCGGGGACGCCGTGGTGATGCGCAACTGCCAGGATAGCCGGCTGCAGAACTGCCGCATCCACGGAATGGGTCACGTGGCGGTGGTCATCGACGCGGCCTGCCGCCGGTGCGGCCTCTCGGGCTGTGACCTGTACGACCTGGCGGCCGGCGGGGTGGAACTGGGCGGCGGCGACCGGCGCAACATCGTCCGCGGCGACAATTATGTAGAAAACAGCAAACTCCACAATTTCAACCGGATCGAGCAGCAGTACCGGGTAGGGGTGGCGATGAGCGGGCTGGGCAACCGCATTTCCGGCTGCGAACTGTACCAGTCGGCCACCATGGCCATCCTGATGCTGGGAAACGACCAGACGGTGGAGTATAACAACGTCCACCACGTGTGCCTGGATATCGAAGACAACGGAGCGCTCTATCACGGCCGCAATCCCGCCCAGCGGGGGAGCGTCATCCGCGGAAATTACTTCCACGACATCGAAGTGCCGTTCAATGTCCGCGCCCTGTATCACGACGACGGCTCCGGCGCCGTAGAAGCGTACGGCAACATCTTTCGTAACATCACATCTCCGCCCGTGCAGATTGGCGGCGGCAGTGACATCCGCTATCACGACAACATCTTTATGGACCTGCCCTGTGCCGCCGTCAAGACTGATGGCCGGCTCAAGACCTGGGGGGCCGACCGTCTCATCGCCCACCGGGACTCCGTGGCGCTGGTAGATGGCCCTGCCTTCCGGGCGCACTATCCGGAATTCGCTTCCTATTACGAGGGAGACCCCGCCGAACCGCAGCGCAACGAATTCATCCGCAATGTCTTTTATAACGTGCGCTGGGCTTTCGAGAAAGTGATTTGGAGTGACCATATCTATAACAACGACATCAGCGGAACCGCCAATTTCATTTCCCATATGAGCGACAACTGGATGACATCGGAGAATCCCGGTTTCGTGGACCCGTCCAACCCGCTGGCGGGTTTTGTGGCAGAACCGGCGCTGCTGAAAGCCATTCCCGGCTTTATCCTGCCCGCGCTGGAACGCATCCCGCCCACCACGGACGTGGAGGTCCAGGGTTCGGGAGAGGGATTCAGCGGCCGTGTGAACGGGGTGGCCGATGAAGCGCACACCCCGGCGGGACTGGCTGGGAATTCTTCTCAAAAAAACGTAACTTCGCAGCATGAATGATCAGAATAAGTCTTTAACCCCTATGAAATTCTTGCCGGAGGTGCAGGAAATGCCCTGGGGCACCGTAGAATATAAACTGGCCGATTTAGGCTTCGTGGATTCGATGGCCTGCGAAGGCTGGCTCAAGGGAAACACCCTGAGCGACATTATGCAAACTTATCTGGAACGCGTGGTGGGGGAGACGGCGTTTGAATGGTACGGGACGCAGTTCCCCGTGCTGGTAAAACGCTTGACCGTAAAAGGACGCACCTCCCTGCACGTAAACCCGGACGACGAAACGGCCGAACAGCGCTACGACGCCTTCGGCAAGACGGCACTTTGGTATGTGGAGGCTGCCGGCCCCGATGCCCGGCTGTATCTGGGATTCAAGCGCCCGGTAAGTGCCGAATCCTTCTACAAGGCCTGCCTGGACGGAACCGTGGAGGAACTGTTGCAAGTGGTGAAGCCCAAGGCGGGGGAACGCTACCTGATCAAGCCCGGTCTGCTGCACGCGGCCCAGGATGTAACCCTGCTGGAGATAGCTGAGGCCTCCGAACTCTGGTTCCGCCTGCACGACTGGGGCGCCACGGAGCGCGAACTCCACCTGGAAGAGGCCTTCGACATCATTGACCTGCAGGGAAAAACGCGTGCCCTCCCCGGGAAGGACGAAATCGCCACCGATCAGTTCACCGTGAACGCCATTTCGCTCACCCAGGCCCTGAAAAGCCACCGGGACGAAGAAGACACCTTCCTGGTGTATCTGTGCGTGAGCGGCGCCGCCGTCCTGCAATCCGAGGGCGCGAACTACAACCTGAAGCCGGGAGAGTTGGTGCTGGTCCCCGCCGAGGTAACGGATTTCTTCCTCCTGCCGGCCGATAAGGGGACGGAGCTTCTGGAAGTGCGGATGGACCCGCGCGAAGAGACGGACATACAGTCGGAGGAGGAGGCATAATGGCAGACGTCAGGATTGATAAATACCTATGGGCCATCCGGGCCTTCAAGACCCGCACCGATGCCGCCGATGCCTGCAAAGGCGGCAAGGTGAAAATCGGCAACGGGAATGCCAAACCCTCCAAGCTGGTGCAGGTGGGCGATGTAATCCATGTGCGCAAGGGCCTGATCACGTTCGTGTACAAGGTGGTACAGCCCACCGAACACCGGGTAGGGGCTAAGCTGGTGCCCAATTTCGCCCAGAACCTCACTCCTCAGGAGGAGCTGGACAAGCTCCGCGCCCCCGTGGAGAGCTTCTTCCTTACGCGTGACCGCGGCGCCGGACGTCCCACCAAGAAGGACCGCCGGGAGATAGAACAAATCTGGGACGCCATTGATTTCCATGACATCCCAGACGATGTAGCGGCGCATTTCGGCCTGTCCGATGAAGACGTGGAAGCTCTCTAGCTCCGTTGGAACAGGTACAGCACCAGATTTTCCAGTAAATAAAACACAAAGGCGCTCAGGATCACCAGGCTCCAGTTGAGACCGAACACGATGCACAGGAGGATGGCCACCACAACGGCGGCCAGGAATACCCAGCGCTTGGCATCCAGCAGTTTGTGTCCTTTGGCCACCTTCATCCCGAACATGGGAATCTCGCTTACCAGCAACAGGCCCAGTACCACGGCCACGGCCGGGAGGAACCACTGCGTGGCAACCCACTTGTCCAGGAAAGTGCCGGGGTGCTGGATCACGAAGTAGCACAGGGAGCCGCAGATCATGGCGGCAGTAGGCGTGGCCACGCCGATAAAATCCGACTGCTGACGTTCGTCCACGTTGAATTTGGCCAGTCGGAGGGCGCTCATAACGGCCAGGAAGAGGGGGATGATCTCTGTCCAGCTGTCCACCTGGAAGTGCTGCATAGTGCCGATGAGCATCACCGAGGGCAGCAGGCCGAAACTCACCATATCGGCCAGGGAATCCAGCTCCTTGCCCATAGGGGAATAGGCGTTCAGCAGGCGGGCGGCCAGGCCGTCGCAGAAATCGCACACGGCCGCTGCTAGCATAGTGAGGAAGGCCAGTTCCGGATGTCCCTGTAACGCGAACACCACCCCTATGCTGCCTGCGAGGGCGTTCATAGAGGTGATGGTATTGGGAATGTATTTACGCAACGTCATTTACTTGATGCCGATCTTCTTGAGGATCTCCTTGGGAACAGCCTTCTTGTTCACCAGGATGTTCAGGACCTTGCCCTTGCAGAATTCCTCGCTCATATACCAGAGGCCCTTGTACTCACCAGCTTCTCCCCAGGAGTTCTTGATCATATAGTACTTGGTACCGTTCTGGTCCTTGGCAATACCGTACAGGTGCATGCCGTGGTCGTCCGTGGAGGTCTTTTCGTCGTACCATTCCTGACGGAGTTCCTGCGTCACCTTGATTTCCTTCACGGCAACTTTCTCTACGGGCTTTTCTTCGGCCTTGCCCACCCAGCGCTCCTGGTCTGAGCCGGAAGTGGCCTTGACCTCGGTGTCTACCAGGATGCCCAGGCCGTTGCGGGTGAAGCCGGGTTCGGAGACGTCGCCGCCCCAGGCCACGGTATAACCGTTATCAACAGCGTAGTCGATGATGGCCATCAGTTCATCCAGGGGAACGTTCCAGGAAAGGGACTGGCGCCAGTTGTCGCACACCTCCATGGCAAAGGCGGTATAGAAAGGATGATGGGTGTAGGAGGTGAAGCCGATATAGTCGTCCAGGTTCAGGCCCTGAGCGTCACGGTAGCTTTCCGGAGTGTAGGTGACACCGTTCACTACGAAAGTTTCGGGAACTTCTCCCATATAGGCGTCCAGGATGCCGTCCACGCCCTTGGGCCACACCTTGGTGAGCTTGCGGTTGGGGTTCTTCACGATGGCGTTCACATAGCCCTTGAGGCCGGCGTCCAGCTCTCCCTGGACGGGGAGGTCGTAGCCGTACTGGAGACCGGAATACGCCTTCTGGTCCACCAAACCATATTTCTTGGCGGTTTCCAGCACATCTCCGAAGTCCGAACCCACGGCAAAATTCATATGGCCGTCCAGGCGGACGAACTGGATGGCGCGGTCATAATAGGAACGGCGCACGATGTACATCTCGGAGAAATCCGGATACAGGGCCGGGTCTTTGAGTCCCTTAGCCTTGATCACTTCACTCTCCAGGAAGGACAGGCCGCTGAAGCACCAGCAGGTGCCGCTGCGGTTCTGGTTTTTGACGGAGGTAATGGGGTTTTCCTTTACCACGGTGAAGGTGTAATCCTTGGGATTCACCGGGGCAGCGGGGCGCTGCTGGGCCTGGGCACCGAGGACGGTGACGGCCACCAGCGCTACAGAAAGAATGGATTTTTTCATGCCGAATTAATTATGTTTCCTACAAAAATAAAGATTATATTGTAATTTTGCAACCGTGAAAACCATTCTTTATATCCACGGTATGGGCGGGGGCGGCGATAGCCGCATTCCCAATTACCTGAAGCCGCTGCTACTTCCGGACGGCATCCAGGTGGTTATCCGCACCTATGATTTCGACCCGGAAATCGGCCACCGGCAAATTGCCTCCTGGGTGGAGGAAGTGCACCCGGACCTCATCATCGGCGAATCCCTGGGCGCCATCCAGGCCCTGCGCATCCAGGGCATCCCGCACCTGTTCGTTTCCCCTTCGCTGGGGGCTCCGGCGCAGCTGTATAAGGCGTGGCGCCTGGCCGCTTTCCCTCCTTTCCGGTGGTACCTGCACCACCACTATCCCACTAAGGAAGGAGACCGCCAGGAGCTCAAATTTACCTCGGAGGTACTGCGTAAGTACAAGGCCCACGGGGAGGCCGCCATCGCCGCCATCGAGCCCGGCGGGTATTATTATGCGTTCTTCGGCCGGCAGGACCATTACAAGAAGTCCGGCATCGTGCGCATAGACCTCTGGGAGCGCTATTTCGGCCAAACTTATACGGAATACGACGGCACGCATTTTATGGAGGCGGAATATATTGACTCTTTGTTGATTCCCCGCATCCGGCAGGTGCTGGGATTGGAAAAATAACGGGAATTGTGTATTTTTGCACTTTATGAGTAAGATGAAAAAATTCGTCCTGTTGGGACTGGCTGCCCTGGCCGTTCTGGCCTCCTGCAAGCGGAGCGTAGTGGCGCCCCGTCCCACCATCCCTATGGTCCTGAATATCCTGGCCGATACCACCGGTCTGGCCCGCGTGGCGGCCCAAGCCGGCTCCTGCGGTGCCGATGGTGCCATCTCCATCATCGGCGACCCGATGGATGCCCTGGCCCTTGCGCATAACTTCCTCTCGGCCGACAAGATGGACAACGTGGACGGTCGTTCCGTCCGGGATTCCCTGCCGGATTTCGCCGGAGAGCGTTTTCAGGTGATCCTGGACAACTACAATGCTCCTTACGAACACTTCGTGGGAGACGGCCCGGAGGCCGGGGAACAGCTGGACAGCCTGCGGGAAGCGGCGGTCCGGTGCGCCCTTTTCGCCTGGGACAGCACCCGGGTCCAAAGCCCGTCCAAAATCCTCATCTATACCTCCTCCCTGCAGGCCGAATACGGTCTTTTCGATGTAGATACCCTGCAGCAGCTCACAGGTGGCACCAGCATCCTGCTCTCTTCGGCCGATATCCTGCTGGACCAGGCCTATGAAAGCGGCGCCCGGCATATGGCCGTTTGGACCAACCGCACCATCCGGAAATCCGGTGCCTGGGAGGCCGTTTTTGCCCGGAAAGGCTGGCCTGACGCCACCCTGTCCGTCCTTTCCCCGGACCCGGCCCTGGATGTTCGCACGGAGTTCCGCAACCTGCTTCGGCAGTACCGTTCCACCAACCGGAGCCTGGATGTCCTGATCCTGGACTCTTATGACTTCGACCCCAGCTACCTTTCCTCGGAGATGATCCTCATCCGCCAGGTGGGCACGGAGGAAGACGCTTCCTTTGACCGGATGCTTTCCAAGAACTTCCGATTCCTGGAGCCTAAGGCCGCCATCCTGCAAGCCACGTATCAGATCCTGCGGGAGCGCCGGCTGTTCACCCACCGCATTTCCCGTCCCCTGATCCTATACTACGAGACCACCGAATCGGCCCAGGGCCTGCCGGTTCTGGAAAAAGTGACGCCCGCCTATGTGCAGCACACCTATGTTCCAAATCTCCATTAGTCCAGAGGAAATAGGTGCCCTGGAACTGGCTTCCTTTCCGGGGGAAATCGTGCTGGTGGACCAGGACGGGGAGGAATTCCAGCGGGCCATCCGCTATCTGAAGCGCCAGCGCGTGCTGGGCTTCGACACGGAAACCCGCCCCACCTTTTCGCCGGACCAGCATTCCAACGGAACGGCGCTCCTGCAGCTTTCCGGCGGCAGCAAGGCGTTTCTGTTCCGGCTCAAGACACTGGGACTTCCGCATTCCCTGGCCGCCATCCTGGCCAATCCCACCATCCTGAAAGTGGGGGCCGCCACGCTGGACGATGTCCGGGGGCTGCAGAAGCTCACCCGCTTTTCCCCCAAGGGCTTCGTAGACCTGCAGAACATCGTGTGGGAATACGGCATCCGGGACAAGAGCGTCAAGAAAATGGCGGCCATCATCCTGGGCGTCAAGATTTCCAAGGCACAGCAACTCTCCAATTGGGAGGCCGAGCATTTATCGGAATCCCAAATGAAATATGCCGCTACGGATGCCTGGGTGTGCCGGGAAATGTACCTGCGGCTCTCCCGGGCCGAAAAACATCCGCTCACGCCCCAGCAACTTCACCCCGAAAGATTTCAAGACAATGGATAAGCTCATCCTGAAACCCGGCCGGGAGGAATCGCTCCTCCGCTATCACCCCTGGGTCTTTTCCGGCGCCATCGCCCAGGTGCAGGGAAACCCTGCGGAAGGAGACCTCGTCAGCGTCTGCGCGGCAGACGGCCGGCTGCTGGCCTGTGGCCATTACCAGATCGGTTCCATCGCCGTGCGCATCCTCAGCTTCGACGAGGATCCCACCCAGGCCGATTTCTGGTTCAAGATGCTTTCGCGCGCCTATCAGCTGCGGGAGGCCTGCGGCCTGGCCACATCGGCCAGCACCAATTGCTACCGGCTGGTGCACGGAGAGGGCGACGGCCTGCCGGGCCTCATCGTGGATTATTACGACGGCGTCTGTGTGCTCCAGGCCCATTCCGTGGGGATGTTCCGCGCCAAGATGGCCATTGCCGATGCCCTGCGCGAACTGTACGGGGAGCGCCTGAAGGCTGTGTACGACAAGAGTTCCGGTACCGCTCCCTTCAAAGCCGGGCTGGACCTGGTGGACGGCTATCTGTGGCAGGCCCCGGGCTTTGTGGCCCAGGAACAAGTGGTGCGGGAAAACGGCAACCAGTTCCTGGTGAACTGGTGCGAGGGCCAGAAGACGGGCTTCTTCCTGGATCAGCGGGAGAACCGCGCCGCCGTGGGGCGGCTTTCCGCAGGCCGAAGGGTGCTGAATCTCTTCTGTTACACGGGTGGCTTCTCCATCTATGCCCTGGCCGGCGGCGCCGTCCACGTGGATTCCGTGGACAGTTCCCAGCGCGCTATGGATATGGTGGACCGCAATGTGGCCCTGAACGGCTTCAGCGCGGAGCAGCACACTTCCTATTGCACGGATGCCATCGATTTTGTGAAGAATGTCCCGGACGGTGCCTATGACCTCATCATCGTGGACCCGCCGGCATTCGCCAAGCATCGCGGCGCCCTGAAAAACGCCCTCCGGGCGTACCAACGGCTCAATGCATCGGCCATCGCCAAGGTGGCGCCCGGTGGTTTTGTCTTTACTTTCAGCTGCTCCCAGGTGGTGGACAAGGAGGCTTTTGCCCTGGCCGTATTCTCGGCCGCCGCCCAGGTGCACCGCAGCGTGCGCATACTGGACCGCCTGAACCAGCCGGCCGATCATTCCGTGAATATCTTCCACCCCGAAGGCGAGTACCTCAAGGGCTTGTTGTTATACGTGGAGTAGGGGACTAATCCCGCGAGAAATCTTTCAGCTCCTGCCGGTAGGCATTGAAAATCTGGGACTTGGACAAGAAGCCCACGTAGGTGCGTTTGTCATCTACTACCGGCAGGTTCCAGGCCCCCGTCTTTTCGAATTTCCGCATCACGGAGTCCATGGGCTCATCTACGTGGATGTATTCGGGTGCCGAGCGCATATAATTGTACACGTGCCGGGTGTCGTACAGTTCCTGGCGGAACATATCTTTCCGGATATCGGCCAGGGAGACATAGCCCTGGAAGCGTCTGTGGGAATCCAGCACCGGGAACAGGGTGCGCTCAGAGGCGGAGACGGCTTCCACCAGTTCCCGCAGCGTAGCGTCTATATGAACGGTCTGGAAGTCCGTTTCCAGCAGGGACCCGCTTTTCAGGAGCGTGAGCACGGCTTTATCGGCCTCGTGGGTGATGAGTTCGCCGCTGGCGGCAATGCGCTTGGTATAGATGGAATACTTTTCGAAAATGCGCGTGAAGCCATAGGAAATGGTGGCCGTAAGGATCAGGGGCACCAGCAGGCCGTAACCGCCGGAGATTTCGGCAATGAGGAAGATGGCCGTGAGGGGGGCCTGCATCACGCCGGCCATGAGCCCGCCCATCCCCACCAGCACGAAGTTGGAGACGGGGACGGAATCGGCCTTGATCAGGTTCACGGTGCTGGCCAGGACGAAGCCGGCCATAGCCCCCACGAAGAGGGTGGGGCCGAAGGTTCCGCCCACGCCGCCGCCCGCATTGGTGAAGGTCATGGAGAACACCTTGAGGAGCATCACCGCCAGGAAGAAAAGCGGAATGGCCCAGCGCCATTGCAACAGGTGTGACAGTGGTGTCTGCCCGCCGAAATCCACCACATTACCGTTGAGCAGGGGAGAAAGGAAGTTGTATCCTTCCCCGTGAAGCGGCGGGAACAGGAAGATGAGGCTTCCCAGCGCAACGGCGGAAATGGCCCAGCGCACATACGGGTTCAGGATCTTGCCCATCCGGTCTTCCAGGTTCAGGGTGGTGTAGATGAAATACAGGGAGACCAGGCCGCAAAACACGCCCAGAAGCACGTAGAATGGCACATTGGCCATCCGGAAGGGAATCACCGTGGCCTCGAAGGGACTGGCCCATCCCAGCAACAGGGAGCTGGTAAGGGTGGCCGATACGGAACTGAGCAGCAGCGGCAGGATGCCGGACATTGACAGGTTGAACAGCAGGATTTCCAGCGTAAAGAGCACGCCGGCCAGCGGGGCGTTGAAGATGCCGGCCACGGCCCCGGCCGCGCCGCAGCCCAGCATAAGCGTCATCCCCCTGTACGACATTCCGCAGTAACGCGCCAGGTTGGAGCCGATGGCCGCGCCGGTGTACACGATGGGAGCCTCGGCACCTACGGAGCCGCCAAAGCCGATGGTGAGCGCGCTGGTGACTATCGAGCTCCAGCAATTGTGCTTCTTGATGCGGGATTCGTTCTTGGAAACGGCCTGCAGCACCTTGGTGACGCCGTGGCCGATATTGTCCTTCACCACATACCGTACGATGAGCAGGCTCAGCAGCATCCCCACGCCGGGCAGCAGAAAAAAAGCCCAGCGGGCGTCTGCGTGCCACACCTGTAATTGACTTTGGATGCCGTGGATGGCTAATTTGAGCAGGACGGCGGCCAATCCGGCCAGGATGCCGGTGAGGACCGAAAGGATCAGGAGGGCCGTGGATTCCGGCAACTTACGCAAAAGGGTCCGCACGGGACCCCATATCCATTTGATGCCGCCACGGTTTGCCATGGGGTTATTCGTCGTCTGCGCCGGTGGAGTACTGGGCGATGTTGTCGTCAGGAAGGGTTTCTCCTGCAGCGTCCGAAGCATCTGCGCTGCCGCCGGCAACGGCCTCATTTTCAGCATCTTCTTCGCCTTCCAGCCAGCGGGCTACGTCTTCCAGATCGTCCGTTTTGACGTTGATTTTCACCAGATAGATGGCATCTGCGGTGTTCACCGTAACAGCATAGAAAGACGTACCGTCCGGCTTGGGGTACTTCACCAGGTCCGTCAGGTAATCATTGAACCCTTTAGGGTATTTTTCTGCGAAGGCGGCGGCTAAGTCCGGGTGTCCGGCCATCTTCTCAAAACTCACCACGTGTCTTTTCTTGCTGTCTGCCATATCGTTTATTTATGCTTAGGTTTTCGTGCTGCAATATTAGGACTTTGTTTTGAACTCTGCAAGCGCTTTTCGCTTTTTTTCGAAGAATTTTTAAAGAAATAGGATTTTTGTCTTTGTTTTTTCTCCGGGTCGTGTTCGGTGAACACGGGCGTCATATCCCGCGGATCCAGTCCCGAATAGTACATCACGGACGATGTGGTCATGGGCGTGGGGGTAAAATCCTGCACCTGGTCCATCCAGATGCCCTTCAGGGCCGGATGGTTGGCCAGCTTCTCCATATCCTTCAAGGTGCAGCCGGGGTGCGAGGAAATGAAGTAGGGGACCAGGCCCACGTGCGTCCCCGCCTCGCGGTTGATATGGTCGAATTCTTTTCTCAGGTGCTCGAACAGCTTGAAGCTGGGTTTGGCCATCTTCTGCAGCACGTGGTCCTCAGTATGCTCGGGCGCCACCTTCAGTCGGCCCGAAGTATGGTCCAGCACCAGCGTCTTCAGATAGGGTTTGGAACTGTTGTCCACGAAGCCGTCTTCGGTGAGGAAAAGGTCGTAGCGGATGCCGCTGCCGATATAACTGTGCCGGATACCCTTGGTGTTGTCGATACGCTTGTACAACTCCATTAGGCGCGTGTGGTCGCACTCCAGGTTGGGGCAGCGCTTGGGGAAGAGACAGCTGCGCCGCTTGCACTTGTCGCAGAGTTCCAGGTTCTTCCCGTGCATCCCGTACATGTTGGCCGTGGGCGCACCCACATCCGAGATATTGCCCGCAAAATCCGGCAGCTGGTTCAGGTCCTGTACCTCTTTCAGGATGGACTTCTCGCTCCGGCTCTGGATGAACTTGCCCTGATGGGCGGCGATGGTGCAGAAGTTACAGCCGCCGAAACAGCCCCGGTGCGTGTTCACACTGAATTTGATCATATCATACGCCGGAATGCGCTTCCCCTTGTACCGCGGATGCGGCAGTTTGGTGAACGGCAGATCCCAGAAGCTGTCCATCTCCTGCGTGGTGGCCGGCGGATAAGGCGGATTGATCTGCACATACCCTTCTCCCACCGGCTCAATGATGGTGTCCGGGTGCATCATATTGGCGTGCGTCTCAATCCAATGGAAATTCTCCGCGAACGCCCGCTTATCCCTACAACACTCCTCGAAGCTGTGTAATAATAAATAACCGGAGGGTGTACCCGCAGGTAATTTACCTTTTACATAAAAAGCTAGCTGGGGAATCTGGAGCATACGGTGGCGGGACCAGCCTTTTTCGATGCCCTTGGTCAGTTCCAACATCGGCCTTTCGCCCATCCCATAGCAGAGATAATCGGCCCCGGAGGAAACCAGGACAGAGGGCATGAGGCAGTCTTTCCAGTAATCGTAGTGGGTGAGGCGTCGGAGGGAGGCCTCGATGCCGCCGATGACCACCGGCACGTCCGGGAACAGTTTTTTCAGGATTTGGGTATACACCGTTACGGCGTAGTCCGGACGGGCGCCGGCTTTGCCGTCGGGGGTATAGGCGTCGTCGTGGCGGAGGCGCTTGGAGGCGGTGTAATGGTTCACCATAGAATCCATAGCACCGGCGTTGAGGCCGAAATACAGCCTCGGTCGGCCCAGTTTGCGGAAATCGCGGAGGTCGTCCCGCCAGTTGGGCTGGGGCACCACGGCCACTTTATAGCCCCATTTCTGGAGCCAGCGGGCAATGACGGCCGTTCCGAAGGAGGGGTGGTCGATGAAAGCGTCGCCGCTGAACAGGATGATGTCGATGGAATCCCAGCCCAGCGCCTGCACCTCTTTCACCGAGGTGGGAAACATATAATCACTTCCCGGCATTCTCCAAATATTCGTACAAGGCGCCGAAGGTGGCGATGTGATACACATCCGCGCCTTTGGCTCTGATGCCGGTTACTTTGCCCACCACGGCCACCAGGTCCAGCAGGCTCAGACTGTCCAGTTCCAGTGTCTCCTTGATGGAGGCATCGGGGGTGATGAGACTGGCATCAATCTCGAATTCTTGTGCTATAGCGTTGTTAAGCTCTTGAATATTCATCTTTTATTCTGTTTTCAAGGAAGATAGTGCCTGCTCCCGTAAAGCGGCCAGGGAGGTGGTGTCTTTCCGCAGGAAGCGGATGTCCCGCCACACGTCGCGCAGCAGTTTGGCATAGTACCATTCAAAGATACAAAGCGGGCCGATAAGCAGGGCATGTGCCAGTCCTATCCAGCAGCCGGCGCACAGTCCGGTGACCAGCCAGGTGAGGCAGAAGGACAGCGGCAGGAGCACCAGGACGTTTAAGCCCACGTGGAAACTGCTCTGGAGCATCACGTCGCCCAGGCGGTTGCTGAAATACTTGGGCAGGTACCAGCACAGGAGGGAAGGCCACAGGGCCAGGATGGCCAGCGGCAGCAAAAGCAGCAGGAGCAGCATGTCCGCCACCACAAAGCCCCAGTTGGGACGGTCAGTGAACTGGCTGTCCTGGAGCCGGTCGTTTTCCAAGGCCTGCCGATAGGCGCCCACGGCCGTAAAATCGAAGCCTTCCAGCCGATGGACCAGCGCTTGATCGGCCTCCAGTTGCTCGGGAAGTCGGTTGGGACGCGGCAGCAGGGTGCGCGCAAAGTCTATGTCGGCGTAGTGGTCCAGGTCCTGGATGTCCAGCATCATCGCCTCTATCTGTGCCCGCACCAGGCGGTTCACCTCCCGTTGTGCAGTGCGCGGTTTTTCCTTGTACAGTTCATAATAAGGCTGCAGGGAGACGGGGGTGCCGAAGCGCACCAGCATACGGTTCCGCAGGCCGGTGTAGGCGCTGTAATGGTTGGCGGCGGGAAGGATGAAGATCTCCCGTTGGAAGCCGCATTTTTCTGCGGCCTGGAAAGCCAGGCGGGTGTATCCGTAGGAGAAGGTGCCCAGCCAGTGTTTGTCCTGGTGGCCGGCTTCCGGGAAAATGAGCACCGTGTGCCCGTCCAGGAGACATTGTTCGGCCTCCTCGAAGGTTTTGTTGTTATCGGCCAGCGCCTCTTCTCCCTGGTAGTCCAGCCTGTAGGCCGGCAGGACGCCCGCATATTGCATAAAACGGGTGAGCAGGGGATGGATGTCGAAGGCGTCGGCCCGGGCGATGAAGTGGAATTTCCGGTCGTTTTTGGCAAAGAACACGCCCAGGGCATCGTTCAGGCAGTTCTGGTGGTTCATGGCCACCAGAACAGGCGTACCCTCGGCCGGGATATTCTCCTTGCCCAGGCAGTAATAGCGCCTGTAGAAGATGCCGTTGATGGCAATCCTGAAATACAGCTTGCCCAACTGATAGCCTATGCCGAATTCCTTCTTCATAATGAATTATTAGCCCGTATAGGTTGCAAAAATACCAAAAAAATTGTACTTTTGGAAATATGAAAGACCTTTATATCGGGCAGATAGCCCGGCTACTCAAAATACAAACCTGGCAGGTAGAGAATTGCGAGCAACTCATTGCGGAAGGCTGCACCATCCCTTTCATCAGCCGCTACCGCAAGGAACGCACCGGTGGCCTTACAGACGTGGAGGTGGCGGAGGTGAAGCACTGGGTAGATGTCTTCACCGAAATGGAAAAGCGGAAGGCGTCCATCCTGGGCACCATCCAGGAGCAGGGGAAACTCACGCCGCAGTTGCAGGATCAGATCGAAAACTGCATGGTGGCCAGTGAGCTGGAAGATTTATATCTGCCGTATCGGCCCAAGCGCAAAACGCGGGCAACGGTGGCGGTGTCCAAAGGTCTGGAGCCGCTGGCCAACCTTCTCTGGGACAACAAGAGCCGCCATCCGGAGGCCGATGCCGCCAAATATGTAAAGGGAGAGGTGGCTTCCGTGGAGGAAGCCCTGCAGGGCGCCCGGGACATCCTGGCAGAAAGGGTGAGCGAAGACGCCCACAACCGGGAAACCCTCCGGGGGATGTACCGGCAACGCCGCGTGTGCTCCAAGGTAACCAAGGCCGGGCAGGAAAACCCCGAAGCCGCCAAATACCGCAGTTATTTCAACTATTCCTGCCCCATCAGCAAAATCCCTTCGCACAATTTGTTAGCTATGCTCCGGGCCCAGGAAGAGGGCTTCCTGCGCGTGGAGATAGATGCCGACGGAGAGAAATGCGGGAATAAGCTTTACTACGATTATTGCCAGGCCCACGGCTATCCTTCGCACACGCAGGTGCGGCAGGCTGTGGACGACGCCTGGAAGCGTCTCCTGGACCCTTCCATCACCGGCGAAATCCTGCGGGAAGCCAAGGAAAAGGCCGATAAAGAGAGCATCCAGGTGTTCGGAGAGAACCTCCGGCAGCTGCTGCTGGCGCCTCCGGTGGGGCAGAATCGCGTGATGGCCATAGACCCCGGTTTCCGCACCGGCTGCAAGGTGGTGTGTCTGGACCAGCAGGGCAATCTCCTGGCCCACGACGTCATTTATCCGCATCCGCCCGTAGCCAAGAAAATGGATGCCATCATCAAAGTGGCCGATCTGGTGGACAAATATCAGATAGAGGTCATTGCCATCGGCAGCGGCACCGCCGGGCGGGAAACGGAAGACTTCGTGCGGAAGGTGGGCTTGCCGGAAGAGATCCGCATCTTCTCCGTGAGCGAAGACGGCGCCTCCGTGTATTCGGCTTCCGAAGTGGGCCGGGAAGAATTCCCGGAGTACGACGTCACGGTGCGCGGGGCGGTTTCCATCGGCCGGCGCCTGATGGACCCGCTGGCAGAACTGGTGAAGATAGACCCCAAGTCGCTGGGCGTGGGACAGTACCAGCACGACGTAGACCAGGTGCTCCTGAAAGAGAAACTGGACAATACGGTGGAGAGTTGCGTCAACAGCGTGGGCGTGGCGCTAAACACCGCCAGCCCCTATCTGCTGCAGTATGTGAGCGGCATCGGCCCGGCCTTGTCCCGGGCCATCACGGACTACCGGACGCAGAACGGAGATTTCACCAGCCGTGAGCAGCTCAAGAAGGTGCCGCGCCTGGGCGCCAAGGCCTTCCAGCAGTGCGCCGGCTTCCTGCGTATTTCGGGGGCGGCCAACCCGCTGGACAATTCCGCCGTGCATCCGGAAGCCTATCATATCGTAGATAAAATGGCGCGGGACCTGGGCATCAGCACGCAGGAACTGGTGGGAAATGCAACGGCCTGCCAGCGCATCCAGGCCCTACGCTATGTAGAGAAAGACTTCGGCCTGCCCACCGTGAACGATATCCTCCTGGAATTGCAGAAGCCCGGGCGGGATCCGCGGGAGGCCGCGCAGGAGTTCTCCTTCGACAACGACATCCGCGAAATAGACGACCTCAAACCCGGGATGGAACTGCCCGGCATCGTCACCAACCTCACGGCTTTCGGCGCCTTTGTAGATATCGGCCTGCACGAAAACGGCCTCATCCACGCGTCCCAGATGGGGCAGAAAGGGATGGCCATCCCCTCCAAGGTCCTCAAGCTGCATCAGCACGTAAAGGTGCAGGTGCTGTCCGTAGACCTGGAACGCAATCGCATCGGACTCAGATTAATTCAATAACACATGAAACGTTTCCTCTTAGTTTTGGCGCTAGTCGCCGCGTGCGGTTCCCTCACAGCCAAGGAATACACGCTGGTTTCTCCGGACGGCCACCTGAGCGTGGTGGTAGATGCCGGCAAAACGCTTACCTACAGCATTCAGCGGGACGGTCTGATGCTCATCAAGCCGTCGTGCCTGCAGCTTACCCTGGCCGATGGCCGCCTCTGGGGCCCGGATGCACGCTTCACCAAGGCAGTGACCCGTACGGTGGATACCACGGTGGAGGCGCCGCTCTTCAAGCGGGCCACCGTGCGCGACCATTTCAACGAACTGGCCCTGCAGGCCAAGGATTTCCGCCTGGTCTTCCGCGCCTACGACGACGGCATCGCCTGGCGTTTTGAGCCGGTGAAGCCGGTTACGGTTAAGGCCGAGGATATTCTGTTCACCTTCGCCGAAGACTGGACCGCCTATATCCCTTATGTAAATCAGCACACGCAAACGCTTGACAGCCAGTTCTTCAGTTCGCAGGAAGCCCACTACAACCACGAAAAAATCTCTGAATGGAACAATAGGAGACTGGCTTTCCTGCCCATCACGGTGGACGCGCCCAACGGCATCAAGCTTTGCATCGTAGAGGCGGATCTGATCGACTATCCCGGTATGTACCTCTATAACGCCTATGCCGGCCTGTCGCTCAAGGGCGTCTTTGCTCCGGTTCCCTCCGCCTATGAGGCCGAGGATGGCGAAACCTTCCAGCGCATCATCGCTGCCCGCAAGGACGTAATTGCGGAGAATGTGTCCGTGATGCCCTGGCGCGCGGTCATCGTGGCCCAGGAAGCCAAAGAACTGGCCCAGAGCGATATGACCTGGCGCCTGGCCAGCCCCAATGCCATCGGCGATGTCTCCTGGATCAAACCCGGCAAGGTGGCCTGGGACTGGTGGAACGGCTGGAACCTGTACGGCGTGGATTTCGAAACCGGCATCAACACGGAAACCTATAAGTATTATATCGATTTCGCCGCATCCAAGGGTATCGAATACATCGTGATGGACGAAGGCTGGGCCAAGAATACGGTGCTGAATATGAAGGAGACCCGTCCGGAGATAGACCTTCCGGAACTGGTACGCTATGGTCAGGAGAAGGGCGTGGGCATCGTGCTGTGGACCATCGCCCGCCTGTTCGAAGACCAGATGGAAGACCTCTGCGCCCAGTATTCGGCCCTGGGCATCAAGGGATGGAAGATAGACTTTATGGATCACGACGACCAGAACATGGTGCATTTCTACCGGAATGCCGCCGCGGTTACCGCTAAGTACCATATGTTCGTGGACTTCCACGGCGCCTACAAGCCCGTGGGCATGTCCCGCACCTATCCCAACGTGCTCAACTACGAAGGCGTGTACGGCCTGGAGAATATGAAGTGGGGGAATCCGGCGGTGGATCAGGTCACCTACGACGTCACCATCCCGTTTACCCGTCTGGTGGCCGGTCCGGCCGATTATACCCAGGGCGCTATGCGCAACGCCAAGCGGGAGAACTATCGTCCGGTGGGCGACGAACCTATGTCACAGGGCACCCGTTGCCACCAGCTGGCCGAATATGTGATCTTCGATGCGCCGCTTTCGATGCTCTGCGATTCCCCGTCCAACTATCTGCGGGAGCCGGAGTGCACGGACTGGATTGCCGCCATCCCCACCGTGTGGGATGAGACCGTGTCCCTGGATGGCCAGATAGGGGAGTATGTGGTGATGGCCCGCCGCAAGGGAGACGTCTGGTATGTGGGCGCGCTGAACAACTGGACGCCCCGCGATCTGGAGATCGACCTCAGCTTCCTGCCCGCCGGCAAAACCGTGGTGTTCCAGGACGGTGTGAATGCCCACAAAGCCGCCCGTGACTACAAGAAGTGTGAAGTGGAACTGAAGGGAGGGAAGGTTAAGATTCACCTTGCTCCTGGTGGAGGCTGGGTGCTATCTTGCGGAAACGGAGGGCGATAACGCCCCAGAAGGCTTCGCCAAAGATGCCGCCACTCATTTTAGAGGTGCCCTTTTGCCGGTTGGTGAAAATGATGGGCACCTCTTCTATGGTGAATCCCAGCTTCCAGGCGGTGTATTTCATCTCAATCTGGAAGCCGTAACCCTTCATTTTTACGGCATTTAAGTCCATTGTCTCCAGTACTTGGCGCGTATAGCAGACAAAGCCAGCGGTGGTGTCATATACGTGCATACGCAGGACGCCGCGCACATAGGCCGATGCGAAATAGGACATCAGAATGCGGCTTATGGGCCAGTCCACCACGCTGACACCGTTGCAGTAACGCGATCCCACCGCCACGTCTGCGCCGCCTTTTTCGCAGGCTCTGTACAGGCGCAGGAGGTCCTGGGGGTTGTGGGAAAAATCGGCGTCCATCTCGAAGACGTAATCATAGCCGTGTTCCAGCGCCCATTGAAAACCGGTAAGGTAGGCCGTTCCCAGCCCCAACTTTCCGCTACGCTCCAAAAGATGCAGCTGCTCAGGAAACTTTTCCTGAAGTTCTTTTACGATGGATGCGGTTCCGTCGGGGGAGTTGTCGTCGATGACCAGGATGTGGAAAGAGCCAGGAAGGGCGAACACCGCGGCGATAATGTCGGCGATGTTCTCCTTTTCATTATAGGTAGGAATGATGACTAATTTCCGGTCCATTCTGCAAATATAGTCATTTTTTATAAGATGGAAACCATCTTTTCCAGCCACAGGGCATCTGTGGCGTCAAAAGTGGCCAATTCCCGGCTGTCGATGTCCAGAACGGCGGTGACGGTTCCGTCTTTCCGGACGGGAACCACAATCTCCGATTGGGAAAGGCTGCTGCAGGCGATGTGCCCGGGGAATTCTTCCACATCCGGCACCACCAGCGTACGGTTCTGCTTCCAGGCACTGCCGCAGACGCCCTTTCCATAGCCGATCCTCAGGCAGGCCGACGGTCCCTGGAACGGGCCCAACACCAGTTCATCGGCCACCACCCGGTAAAAGCCGGTCCAGAAGAAACCCATCCGCTCCTGGATGAGAGCGGCCATTTCGGCCATCCGGGCGATGGGGTCCGGTTCATCGGCCAGGATCAGTTGCGTGTCCTGATATAGTTTTACGTAGCGGAAGGTTTTCAGGGGGAGGTGACAGTAGCCGTCTGGGTTTTTGTCCAGATAGTCCTGGTGGCGTTCCTCGGCCGGGAAGAAGTTCTGCAGGGGCTCCAGTTCCACCACCAGCGGAACGCCCGCCTTGGCTTCTTCGCGCGCGTATACTTTCTCTATGACGGGCCTGTCCTCAGCATCCGTATAGTAGATGCCGGTGCGGTACCGGGTCCCTTCATCGTGTCCCTGCCGGTTCAGGCTCAGCGGGTCGATGATGCAGAAAAACAGCTCCGTGAGGGTCTCCAGACTGACCCGGGCGGGGTTATAGCACACGTGGACAGTTTCGGCGAAGCCGGTGGTATCCGTGTATACTTCCTCATAGGAGGGGTTGTCCTTATGTCCGTTGGCATAGCCGCAGACGGCGCTTTTCACCCCGTTTACCTGGGTAAAGAAGTGCTGGGTGCCCCAAAAACAGCCGCCGGCAAAGTAGATGCTCTTTTCCATCATAAAAATTTTTACAAAGATAATACATTCTTTTATAAGTCGTTCCGATTTTCTTACGCTTTTTCCAGGTGAAAAATTGCGGTTTTTTTCGAAAAAAATGCCGAAAAAATTTGGCAATTCAAAAAATGTTCGTACCTTTGCAATCCCGCTTCAAACAAGAGCGGGTTTTTAACGCCCAGGCCGAAAGGCTGGAGTTATTAAAAAGATCTTTGAAAAGACTGAAAGGAAAAGTACAAGCAAGCAAATTTAAACGAGCGTCAGTTTCTTTAGAGAAACTAGGATGTCAGGGACAAGCTTA
>CACYHF010000025.1 GCA_902774155.1 uncultured Bacteroidia bacterium
GCGCCGGATGGCGACGACCGCTCGCCTACAAAGATAAGACAGCGGTCTTGATTTTTATATGAACTGGCCTATAATCGCCAGATTTTATATAAATTTGTGGGTATGAAAAAGCTAATCCCCCTTCTTCTAGTGCTTCTTTCCGCCTGCTCACAGCCAGCGGCCACGCTTTTTGTGGGCACCTATTCGGACGGGTTCTTTGCCTTTGTTTTTAATTTGAAAAAAGGATGTGTGATTCCATCTGATGGGGAATATGGTTCGGTGGCCAAGGCTCCCATGCCCAATCCTTCGTTTCTGGCCATCCGGGGCAGCAAAGTGTATGCCGTGAGCGAAATGCCGGACAGCAGCGCCGCCGTGTATGCCTGGCGCTACGGGGGGAACGGTTTTGAATTACTGGGTAGTCAACCCACCGGCCTGCCCGAAAATGGAGAGGACCCTTGCTACGTAGCTACGGACGGCCGACTTCTTGCCGTAGCCAATTACAGCGGCGGAACCCTGGCCGTGTACAAGCTGCGGGAAGACGGCGTCATCGCCCCGCTTGACTCGCTGGTATATAGCAGCACCGGCGGTCCGGATCTGAGCCGACAGGAAAGCCCCCACGTTCATTGCGCATTATTCACACCGGATAACAAACTGCTGTTCACCGAATTCAGCGCCGATGCCATCGGCTCGCTGGATGTCACACCCCTTGGGGTGGAAAACTACAGACAGGCGGTGCAGTTACCCGCCGATTTCGGCCCGCGGCACCTGCTGCTGGGCGATAACACGCTTTATTGTATAGGTGAACTCTCCGGCGACGTAGCCGTCCTGGAGTATCCCACTATGGGGCTGAAGCAGGTAGTGAAAGCCGACCAGGTGGACGCCCGCGGCGCGGCCGATATCCACCTGAGCCCCGACGGGCGCTTCCTCTACGCCAGCCTGCGCCTGCAGAACGACGGCATCGCCATTTTTGGTGTATCGGCCGACGGCACCCTCTCGCTTGTGGACTATCAGAACACCGGCAGCCATCCCCGGAACTTCACTGTACTGGACCGCTGGGTCCTGGTGGCCTGCCGGGACACGGACCAGGTGGAAATCTACCAGCGGGATCCGTCCTCCGGCCTGCTTACCGACACCGGGCGCCGCATCGGCCTTCCCAAACCCGTATTTGTCTCCATTCAAGAGTAAGGTCCAGCCCGCCATCAAAACCGAAATCGTGCTTTTGGGGTCCTGACCATGGGCTATAGCATCGCACCAGGACGGTATTCATTGTAATCCGGTCCTGGCGGCGGGCTGTGATGACAGATTGGTTATTTCAGCTTGTTCTCCTGCAGGGTGTCGTATTGCAGGCGCTTGCGGAAAATGTCGATGGCGGTGTAGATGGCGCTCATCATGGAGCGGGGGTCGGCTTCGTCGCGGCCGGCCATATCATAGGCCGTGCCGTGGTCCGGTGACGTGCGCACAATGGGAAGGCCGGCGGTGTAGTTCACGCCGTCGGCGAAAGCGAGGGCCTTGAACGGAGCCAGGCCTTGGTCGTGGTACATGGCCAGGGTGGCGTCAAAACGGCTGTAATTGCCCAGGCCGAAGAAACCGTCGGGGGAGTAGGGACCGAAGGCCTGGATGCCTTCGGCCTGCGCTGCCTGAACGGCCGGCAGGATGATGCGCTGTTCTTCGTCGCCCAGCAGGCCGCCGTCGCCGCAGTGGGGATTCAGGCCCAGGACGGCAATCTTGGGATCCAGTACGCCGAAATCCCGTTCCAGGGAATCCTTCATGATGCGCAGCTTGCCCAGGATGGCTTCCTGGGTAAGGCTTCCGGGAACATCCCGCAGGGGAATATGACCCGTTACAACACCAATCCGGATGCGGTCGCTTACCATGATCATGGTGACATCGTCCACGCCGAATTCCTTTTGCAGGAACTCCGTGTGACCGGTGTTGGAAAAGCCTTCAGCGTTCATGGCGCGCTTGTTGATGGGCGCGGTAACCAGTACGTCTATCTGACCGTCTTTCAAGTCTTTAACGGCGGCCTGAAGGGCGGAAATGGCGTTCTTGGCGCTTTCCGGCGTGCTCTGGCCGGGTTCGGCATAAATGCTGTCCGGCAGACAGTTCACCAGGTTGATTTTCTTGGGACGGGCATCGGCCGCAGAAGAAATGACGTTCACGTCCATGGGGCCGATATTGTGGATGGTCTTGCGATAGAATCCCAGCAGTTTGGAGGACCCGTAAATCACAGGAGTGAAGGAGTCCAGGATGCGCTCATCGGCGAGCGACTTGATAATAACTTCGTATCCGATGCCGTTGCTGTCACCTTGGGTGATGCCCACGACCAATTTAGGGAGTGCCATATTTATAATAACTTGTTTTCGTTGATGTAACCGGTATCTTCCGGGAGGTTCGGCTGGTGATAGGCTTCCACGGCCAGGTGGTCGCAGCGTTCGTTTTCCGGGTGTCCGGCGTGCCCCTTGATCCAGTGGAAGGCCACCCTGTGCCGATGGAATACTGTGTCGAAGCGGAGCCACAGGTCCACGTTTTTCTTGCCTTTGAAGCCCGTGCGCTTCCAGTTATCCAGCCATCCTTCGTTGAGGGCCTTTACCACATAGGAGGAGTCGCTCCACACATGGACTTCGGCGTTGTCCCACTTGATCTGTTCCAGGCCCAGGATGACGGCCAGCAGTTCCATCCGGTTGTTGGTGGTGCAGGCGAAGCCTCCGGAAAGTTCTTTCTCATACTTTCCGCAGCGGAGTATGATGCCATAGCCCCCCGGACCCGGGTTGCCGCTGGCCGCTCCGTCGGTGTACAGATAGATGGGTGGCTTCCTTTCCATATCCACAAAGGTAAAAAAAATAGCCGAAAGTTTTTCTGCCTGTTAAATCTTTTTAACATTTGAATTATCTCTATGATATTAAAGGATTTTTTCGTATATTTGCGGCGCTTTTAAATGCAGAACATTTAACAAACAATAAATTAACACAAACATTATGATTAAACTTGGTATTAACGGTTTTGGCCGTATCGGCAGAATGGTTTTCCGCGCCGCCGTCGAAAACTTTGGTAAGGACATCGTCGTGGTAGGTATCAACGACCTCCTGGACCCCGACTATCTCGCTTACATGCTCAAGTACGACTCCGTACACGGCCAGTTCAACCACGATATCAAAGTGGAAGGCAACTACCTTATCGTAGACGGCAACAAGATTCAGGTCTTCTGCGAGAAAGATCCCGCCAACATCACTTGGGGTGCCCTGGGTGTGGACGTGGTCGTTGAGTCCACTGGTTTCTTCCTCACCGGCGAACTGGCCGAGGCCCACATCAAGGCCGGCGCCAAGAAGGTGATCATGAGCGCTCCTTCCAAGGATGCCACTCCTATGTTCGTCTATGGTGTGAACCACAAGACCTATGCTGGTCAGACCATCATCTCCAACGCCTCCTGCACCACCAACTGCCTGGCTCCCCTCACCAAGGTGCTCAACGACAAGTTCGGTGTAAAGCGTGGCCTTATGACCACCGTGCACGCTGCTACCGCTACCCAGAAGACCGTTGACGGTCCTTCTAAGAAGGATTGGCGCGGTGGCCGCGGTATCCTGGAGAACATCATTCCTTCCTCCACCGGATGTCCCTGCGTGTTCCCACCTCCGACGTCTCCTTCGTAGACCTCACTTGCGAGCTCAACAAGGAAGCCTCCTATGAGGAAATCTGCGCTGCCATGAAGGAAGCCTCCGAAGGCGAACTGAAGGGCATCCTCGGCTACACCAACGAAGCCCTGGTTTCCACCGACTTCCGTGGTGACGCCCGCACCTCCATCTTCGACGAGAAGGCCGGTATCCAGCTGGACAAGACCTTCGTGAAGGTTTGCGCCTGGTACGACAACGAGTGGGGTTACAGCAACAAGGTTTGCGAAATGGCTAAAGTCATTATGGCCTAATCCTATTCCGCCTGTTTTTCAAGCCCGGCTTTTCGCAAGCCGGGTTTTTTTGTATCTTTGTGGGGATGAAATACTACATCGTTGCCGGCGAAGCTTCCGGGGATCTGCACGGAAGCAATCTGATGAAGGGCCTGTATGCGCAGGACCCTCAGGCCGATATACGCTTTTGGGGTGGGGAACAGATGAATGCCGTATACCGCCAACACCAAAGCGGGACGGGCCTGGTGAAGGACTACCGCGACGGAGCCGTGATGGGTTATCTGGAAGTATTCCTAAAGGCTTTTTCCCTTTTAAAGAAGGTGAAATTCTGCCAAGACGATATTGCTGCCTGGCAACCGGACGTGGTAATCCTCATCGACTATCCGGGCTTCAATTTCAAAATTGCCGAATTTGCCCACAATGCCGGATTTAAGGTCTTCTATTATATAGCACCCAAGTTGTGGGCTTCGCGTGAAGGCCGCATCCGTAAACTGCAGGCCTGGGTGGACCGTTTGTTCATCATCTTCCCGTTCGAGCAAACGTACTTCGAGGGGAAGGGCGTCCCATTTACCTATGTAGGCAATCCGCTGGTAGATGCCATCGATCAGAGTCCTGCCCTGCAGGAGTCCCGGGCCGATTTCATCCAGCGCTGCAGTCTGCCCGATGCACCGTACATCGCTCTGTTGGCAGGCTCACGCAACATGGAAATCGGCCAGATGATGCCCACTTTCATGCAATTGGCCGACCGATGGCATGCGCAGGAACCTTCCTGCCACTTCGTGGTGGCGGCGGCTCCGTCCCGTACGCCGGAAGACTATGCAACGTACATCGAAGGACGGCCGTATGTGAAGGTGGTGTTCGGGGAAACCTATGCCGCGCTTCGTCACGCCCGGGCGGCGGTCATCAACTCCGGCACGGCTTCACTGGAGGCGGCGCTCATCGGCACTCCGCAAGTGGTGGGGTATCGCGTGGCTCCCCTCAGCGCCATCATCATGCGCCGGCTCATCAAAGTGCCGTATGTATCGCTGGCCAACCTCATTCTGGGCCGCCTGGCCTTCCAGGAACTTCTGCAGGAAAATTTCACCCTGGTGAAGCTGGAGGCCGAAGTCCGTCGTCTGTGGGCCGATGAACCTTATCGGCAAAAGATGCAGGCCGATTACGCCGAAATCCGCACCCTGCTGGGCGGTGGTGGTGCTTCCGACGCTGTGGCCAGGGCTATGATTAACGAACTGAAAGTAAAAACGCAATAAACTGTATATGAGACATTATTTCATTCCCATTCTCATTGGCCTGACGGTCCTGTCCTGCGGCTCATCGGCCCAGCCGGATCCCGTTCCGGAACCCGAGAAAGATCCGGCACCCATCAGCGAAGTCACCATTCTGGCCCCTGCGGGCAATCCGCTCTCTGCCAAGGAGAGTCTCACCGCAGATGAGGCACAGAGCTTTAAGACAGCCCTTTCCGAAGCCTGGAAATCGGCCGTCAAATCCGCATACGAAGAGTCCTTCAAAGCCGGCAAGATCATCATCGGCAACAAGAAGATGCCCGTTTGGTGGACCACCTACGGCAGCACGCCGGCCGGCGGACGTTCGCTGGTGATTTCCCTTCACGGCGGCGGTGGCGCCCCTGCGGCCCTGAACAACAGCCAGTGGGAGAACCAGAAGAAACTGTATCAGCCGAAGGATGCCGTGTATCTCTGCCCCCGCGCCATCCAGGATACCTGGGACCTGCATTTTGTGAACGAAGCGGACGCTTTCTACGATGCCATCATCCGCTATGCCGTTTCGGCCCTGGATGTGAATCCCGACAAGGTGTATATCATGGGTTATTCGGCCGGCGGTGACGGCGTGTGGCGCCTGGGTCCCCGTATGGCCGATCACTGGGCCGCCGCATCCATGATGGCCGGTCACCCCGGTGATGTCCGGTTGGAAAGCCTTCGCAATACGCCTTTCGCTATCTGGTGCGGCGCCCTGGATGCAGCCTATGACCGCAATAAGGAATGCGCGGCCCGCATCGCGGAGATGGACGCCCTACAGGCCGCCGACCCTGAGGGGTATATCCATGACGGTCATATCGTGGAAGGAAAGGAACACTGGATGGATGGAGTGGACAAAGCCGCCGTTCCGTGGATGCAGAAGTTCACGCGCAATCCTTATCCCAACAAGGTGGTGTGGGTACAGGGCGATGCCATGAAGTCCTATTTCTACTGGCTGGGCATTCCCCGCAGCGAAGCGGAGAAAGGCAAGATGGTCACGGCGCGTATCCAGGACAATACGGTCACCATCGAAAAGTGCGATTATTCCGGGCTTACTATTTATCTGAACGATTTGCTGGTCAATCTGGATAAACCCGTGAAGGTGGTCAGCGGAGATAAGGTCCTGTTCGAAGGGATGGTGAAGCGTACGCCGCAGAATATGTTATCCACCCTCAATGCACGGGGAGACGTTTCCTATATCTTCCCGGCTGTTGTAGAAGTTAAATTATAATAAATATTGTTATGACTGTAAGAGATTTGGAAGTCTGGTGGAGCTCCCTCCCCATCAGCGAAAAAGAACGGATTGCCAAGAAGGGATCCGGTACCGAACAGACATACCCTGCCTGCACCGCCTGGTGGAATGGCCTGGATATTGCCCGTCAGGAGAAAATCTACACCCACTGCGTAGCCCGCCACGGAGACGAACTCCGCGAATGGAAAGAAGGAAACCCCTACGGCGATTAAAAAGGTATGAAAGTTGGCCCGAAGTGATGATAAGGAGGCCGAAGGCCGACCCAGGGGGTCTGGGGGATTAGGCCCCCAGAGAGTGAAACGATTATTATTCCACAAAAAAAACAGGTTGAGAAAACCTGTTTTTTTGTGGAGTATAGGGGAGTCGAACCCCTGACCTATAGATTGCGAACCTATCGCTCTAGCCAACTGAGCTAATACCCCGAAAAAGGATTGCAAAAATACGCCATTTCCCGGAAAGTTGCAAGAGTTGCCCTGAATTATTATCTTTGCTAAAACATAATAACCTGGATTTCATGCAAAAACGCTGGCTTTGTATTGTTGTAGGGCTTTGTCTTCCTCTGGCGGCATCGGCCCAGTCCCATCTGTTCAATCTGGATTCGGATTTCCTGACCCGCGGCGAGATTCGCAAAGGCGGGACTGCTAATGTGGATCCTGATGATCCACAGGGAGATTTTGCGGCTTTTCTTTTAGGCCGAGCCCGTGTTACGGCAGGCTATCAGTTGTTTACGAAAAAGAAGCAGGAGAAGCCCCTGCTGGAGGTAAACGTCTCTGGTCAGTTCTGCGGTACCTGGGGTATGGGTTCTCCCTTGTCCTTTGAAGCGTATGAGGCTTGGGCGGCGTTGAACTTCGGTCCCGGTTTCTTTGCGAAGCTGGGGCGCCAGTCCCTCTCCTACGACGACCAGCGTGTTTTCGGCTCGGACGACTGGTCCCTGACGGGCCTTTCGCACGATGCCCTGAAGCTGGGTTATGAGGGACAGGGGCATAAGGTGCACGTTTTTGGCGCCTTCAACCAGAATCCGGAGAACATGAACGGTGGAACCTATTATGCCGGTGGTTTGCAGCCCTACAAAGCCATGGCGGCCCTTTGGTACCACTGGGACATGCCTTGGATTCCTCTGGGCGTTTCGCTGCTGGGTATTAATTTAACCACACAGGCTGTATCGACGACGGCGGAGAAGATGGAAGGGGTATTCAATCAGCAAATGTTTGGCGGATATCTTCTGTTCCATCCCAAGAAATGGGAGGTGGAAGCCGCCGGCTACTATCAGATGGGTAAGGAGGAACATGGTGTGCCTATCCAGGCCTGGATGGCCAGTGGGAAAGTATCTTTCACTGCATCCGAACAGTGGAAGTTTTATGGGGGCTACGATTACCTGAGCGGCGACAAGGATTTTGCCGTGCCGCCGGGTCATCATTTAGGCATGCAGCGTCACGACGTCATCCGGGGTTTCAGCCTCCTTTATGGTTCCCACCACAAGTTTTACGGGGCCATGGATTTCTTCTATCTGAGTGACTACTACGGCGGCTTCACGCCGGGCTTGCAGAACGCTTATGTCAATGCGCAGTGGTCTCCTGTTTCTCAGCTGAAGCTGGACCTGGGCTATCATTTCCTGGCAACGGCCGCCAAACTGAGAAACGCCGATATGCCCCTTGGTCACGAGGTGGAGTTCAGCGCTTCCTACGACCTGGGGCACACTATGAGCATCAGCCTGGGCTATACCTTCATGCGGGGTACAAAAACAATGGAGGTGCTGAAACGCACCTCCGGTAAAAGGGAATTGCATTGGGGCTGGATTATGTTCCGGGCTGCACCCCGGTTCCTCCAGACCAAGCGATAATTAGCTGATGAACTGAGCCTTGAGCTGCTCAATCTTGGCCGGGGCATCGGCCCCCTTGGCACCGAAATAGAACTTGATCTTGGGCTCCGTTCCGGAAGGACGGACGGTGACTACGTCGCCGGCCTGGTTGAAGAACTGCAGCACGTTGCTCTTGGGCAGGCCGGTTTCTTCGGGCTTGTTGTAGTCGATGACCTTGGCCAGCGGGCTTCCGGCAATCTCCTGGGGCGGGTTGGCGCGGTAATCGGCCATAATCTTCTGGATTTCCTCGGCGCCGGATTTGCCCTTGCGCACGATGTATACCATCTTTTCTACGTACAAGCCGTACTCTTTATACACCTTCTGCAGCAGCTGATAGAGGGTGAGGCCTTGTTCGGCGGCCCAGGCGGCGCATTCGGCCACGGCGCAGCCGGCTACTTGGGCGCATTTGTCACGAACGAAGGAGCCCAGGTTGAAGCCGTAACTTTCTTCACCGCCGCAGATGAATTCGGTCTTGCCTTCCTGCTGTTTCTGGATTTCAGCGATATACTTGAAGCCGGTGAGCACGTTGTAGCATTTGACGCCGAAGCTTTCGCAGATGGCGGCGAGGAGTTCACTGGTGACGATGGTCTTGACGCAATACTGATTTCCGTTCAGTTTGCCCAGTTCTTTCCAGCGCTTGAGGATGTAGTAAGTGAGGAAGCTCCAGGTCTGGTTGCCGGTGAGCTGGACCATCTTGCCTTCGTCGTTACGGACGGCAATGCCCAGACGGTCTGCGTCAGGGTCGGTGGCCAGGACTAAGTTGGCGCCGGTTTCATCGGCCTTCTCCAGGGCCATCTTCATGGCGGCGGGTTCTTCCGGGTTGGGCGATGCCACGGTGGGGAAGTTGCCGTCACTTACATCCTGCTCCGGCACATGGATAATGTTTTTGAAGCCGATACGGTTCAGGGCCTCCGGCATCAGTTTCACGCCGCAGCCGTGGAGCGGGGTGTAAACAATCTTCATATCGGCGTGCTTGGCCACGGCTTCGGGCGAGAGCATCAGGGAAAGCTGGTCTTTCAGGTAGCAATCGTCCACCTCGGCGCCCATCATCTCGATGGGAGCGGGCTGAGTGCCGGGAACGGGGGCGAAGCGGACGTCGGCCGGGTCTTCAATCTTGGCTACTTCGGCCACGATGTCCTTGTCCACGGGGGCGGTGATTTGGCCGCCGTCGCTCCAAAACACTTTGTAGCCGTTGTACTCCTTGGGGTTGTGGCTGGCGGTGACCATAATGCCGGCGGTGGCGTTCTTGATGCGTATACTGTAGCTCAGTTCCGGCGTAGGACGCAGGTCTTCGAACAGATACACCTTGATGCCGTTGTTGCTGAGCACCTGGGCCGAAATCTCCGCGAAAAGGCGGGAGTTGTTGCGGCTGTCGTGGCTGATGCATACGCTGGCAGCCCCTTCCACGTGTTCCTTGATGTAGTTGGCAAGGCCCTGGGTGGCCATACCCACCGTGTACTTGTTCATACGGTTGGTGCCCACGCCCATAATGCCGCGGAGGCCACCGGTACCGAACTCCAGATTCCGGTAGAATGCGTCTTCCAGCGCAACCGGATCCGTTTCCATCAGCTGTTTGACTTCTGCTTTGGTCTGTTCATCGAAATTGCCGGTGAGCCAGCTCTGTGCTACTTCTTTGTAATTTTTCATATCGGTAGTTTTAGTGTTTTGTCTTCTACTATGGGAAGCATACAAAAATAAAGAATAATCTGTATTTTTGCAATATGGAGTTCGGACAATTCATATTGGCGCACGAGGGGGATAATTTAGGGGCATTGGCTTTGGCCAGGGAAAAGTATGTGGGAGAGCCTTTTGATTTTGACTTGGCTCTTACCACTTTAGAGGTGCGGCGGAAGCTTCGGGACAAGGTCCCGGAGTGGTATGCCGTGCCTGCGCTATGCTATCCGCTGCGGTTGTCCGGCGAGCAGTGCTCCTCATCGGCTACGGCCCGGTACAAGGCCCGGGTGGCGCTTTCGGCCTGTGGAGCGGCCAACCGCCTGGCGGACCTCACCGGTGGGTTGGGCGTGGACAGCTGGGCATTCGCGCAGGTGTTCGGCCAGGTTTTGTATAATGAGATGCGGCCGGAATTGGCGTCTGCCGCTTCTGCGAACTTCCGGAAACTGGGGGCAGACAACATTTCGGTCCGGAACCGGGAATTGCGGCCGGGTCAAGTAGCTGATGTCCTGGCCGGGTTCAACCCTGACATTATTTTTCTGGATCCGGCAAGACGTTCGGAAGACGGTCGGAAAGTGTTCCGTCTGGAAGACTGTCAGCCGGCGGTGCTGCAGCTGCTGCCGGAGTTGTTATCGGCCTGTCCGCTCCTATTGATGAAACTGTCTCCTATGGCGGATATCTCGCTGGTATGTAGGCAGTTGTCCTGCGTGCGGGAAGTACATGTGGTAGCCGCAGAAGGGGAGTGCAAGGAATTGCTGCTCCTGCTGGAACGCGGCTATGTAGGCCCCTGGACCACCTTCGTTGTGGAAGATGATGCCGTAATGGCCTTGAACCCGGTGGACCAGGTCCAAGGCCTGATTGGACCTGGTATTTATACTGGAAAGATCCTGTTCGAACCGGGGAAGGCGCTACTGAAGGCGGGGGCGTTTGAACTGCCTTGTCACTATGGTCTGGAGAAACTGGGGCGGCATACGCATCTGTATGTGGGTGAGTCGGTTCCGGAGGAATTGAAGCCTTTCGGCAAGGTGTTCCGTATTCTGGAAATGCTCCCCCTGAACAAGGCCTCCTTCAAGGAAATCGGCAAGCGGTATCCGCAGGCCGAAGTCACCGCACGTAACATTCCGCTCACTTCCGAGGCCCTGAAAGCCAAGCTGAAAGTCCGCTCCGGTGGAGGCGTCCACATTTTCGGCCTGCACATCGATGCCCTGGACGGCAACGGCCTCCTGGTTTGTCAGAATTCGTGACAGATAATCAATTGATTCTCATTTAATTAACATATAGTCCTCGTTCAAAAATCGAACGAGGGCTATCGTATAATCTGTTGAGTTTCAGTTACTTGGTTGCCACGGGGAAGGAGGGACACCAGGGGGAGAGGGGGCAGCGCTCGCAGGCGGGTTTACGGGCGGTGCAGGTGTAGCGGCCGTGGAGGATGAGCCAGTGGTGGGCGATGGGGCGGAGGTCCGGGGCGATGTGCCGTTCCAGGTCCAGTTCAACGGCGCGGGGGGTGGTGCCGTCCGAGAGGCCCAGCCGATGCGCCACCCGGAATACGTGGGTGTCCACTGCAATCACGGGTTTGTCGTACACCACGGAGGCTATCACGTTGGCGGTTTTGCGTCCCACGCCGGGAAGGCGCATAAGCTCATCGATATCGGAGGGAACGGTGCCGCCGTAATCGGCCTCCAGCATCTGGGCCATGGCGATGAGGTGATTGGCCTTGCTGTTAGGGTAGGAGACGCTTTTTACGAAGGGGAATACTTCGTCGAAGGAGGCGGCAGCCAGGGAGGCCGATGTGGGGAAGCGTTCGAACAGCGCCGGCGTAACCAGGTTCACCCGTTTGTCGGTACACTGGGCCGACAGAATGACGGCCACTAACAGCTGGTAGGGATTGGCAAAAACGAGTTCCGACTGTGCTATTGGCCGATTCTGGGAGAACCAGCCGACAATGGCTTCGTACCGGTCTTCGATACTCATAGGGTAACGTCAATGCCCTCGTCGACAACTTCCTGACAGCGCTCGTTCTCGCAGGAAAAGACGCGGCCGGGGTATTTCTCGAAGATGGCGCGGTTGTGGGTAACCATGACGATGGCCGTGCCTTCCTGGTTCAGGTCCATCAGTAGCTGGAGGATTTCGTCGGCGGTTTCGCCGTCCAGGTTGCCGGTGGGCTCATCGGCCAGGATGGCCTGGGGTTTATTCAACAGGGCGCGGGCAATGGCGATACGCTGCTGCTCACCGCCTGAAAGCTGGTGGGGCATCTTGTGCGCCTTGGTAATCATACCTACACTCTCCAGCACTTCCGTGATGCGGGTGTCGATGCGCTCCCGGTCCTTCCAGCCGGTGGCCCGGAGGACGAACTCCAGATTGGCCTCCACGCTGCGGTCTGTGAGCAGTTGGAAATCCTGGAAAATCACGCCCAGGGAGCGCCGAAGGAAGGGAATGTCCCGTTCCCGGATAGTGCGTAAATCGTAGCCGCAGGCCACTCCTTCGCCCTTGAGCAGCTTGTTTTCGGCGGTAATGGTGCGGATGATGGAGGTTTTACCGGACCCCACTTTCCCCACGATGTAAACGAAATCTCCGGCCTGCACATCCATATTCAGACCATAAAGGACTACGCTTTCGCCATTCAGGATATCGGCGTCTTTAAAATGTATGAGAGATTCCATAGAATTAATCCAAAATCATACAAATATAAACCAATTTTTTTGTAAATTTGTGAAATTGTATTTTTAGTTGGTTTTTAAATACTCGGCATGAAAAAAATACTTGCAGCCACCGCTGCTCTTTTCATGGCCACGGGCCTTTTTGCGCAAGACTGGGAACAAGTGAAGAAGCTGTACCAGGCGGGAATGTATTCGGAATCCGTCCGGCTGGTACATGGCAATAACTCTCCCATGGCGGAAGGCTACCGTGCCCTCTGTGCCTTACAGCTCCGTTCGGATAACGCCTACAACCTGGCCAATGCCTTTGTGGAAAAGAATCACGAACACATCCTGGTTCCCCAGGTTCGTTTCCTGCTGGCGTTGGATTATTTCGACCATGAGCGCTACGAAGACGCCCTGGTCCAGTTCAACAGGATTTCCCAGAGTGATATCCTCCCGTCGCAGCAGGCAGAGTATGTGTACAAACTGGGTTACTGTGCCTTCGCCCAGGATGAATGGGACCGCGCCGAAAGCCTGCTGGAGCGTATGCGCAACCTGCCCTATTCAGACTATACGGCCCCGGCCTATTATACGCTGGGCTATATGAAATATGCCAGGAAAGACTTCAAGGGCGCCTCGGAATGGTTCGAGTTGGCGGCCGATGACCACCGCTTCAGTGCCCTGGCCAATTATTACATCCTGGAATGCCGTTTCAACGAGAAGGATTATCGCTATGTAGTCAAATTCGGCGAAGACCTCTTCGACAAGGTTCCGGAAGACAGGCAGCCCCACATGGCCCGCATTATGAGCGAAAGCTATCTGGTATTGGGAGATGTGGACAAGGCCCGCTCCTACTATGAAAAGAACCTTCGCAACAAGGGCCGACTCAACCGAAGCGATCTTTTTTACGCCGGGGAAATCAACTACCTGATAGAGAACTGGGAAGGTGCCGTGGAGAACTTTGAGCGGATGGAAGACAAGACGGACTCCCTGGGGCAGGTGGCTAATTATCAACTGGGTTACAGCTATATCCAGCTGCACAACAAGGTGGCCGCCATGCAGGCTTTCAAGGAGGCCTCCGAACAGTCCTACACGCCGGACATCCAGGAAGACGCCCTCTTCAATTATGCCAAGCTGGCCTTCGACCTGGGCCGGGATACCGCTCCCTTCCAGGAGTACCTCCAGCAATACGACACCCGCAAGAAGGGAGACCAGATCTACTCCTATATGGCTATGGTGGCCCTCCAGAACCACGACTATGAAGCCGCGGTGGACGCCTATGACCATATCGACCAGCTGGATCCCGGCATGCAGTCCAACTATATGAAGGCCTATTTCCTGCGGGCACGCGAACTGATGGAAAATGGTTCCTGGCGCAGTGCATTGCCGCATCTGAAGGCTGCTGCGTACTATAGTTCCCGCAAGGACGGCTTCAACCAACTGGCCCGTTATTATCAGGCCGAAGCCCTGTACCGTGACGGAAAATGGGCCGAGGCCCGCAGCGTCCTCACAGACCTGTATAACCTGTCGGCCCTGCCGCATCGGCCCGAAGGAAGCCTCATCTCCTACCAGCTGGCCTACACCTATTTCAAGGAGGCCGATTATGCCAACGCTCTGAAATGGTTCCAGAATTATCTGGACGGCGATGCCCGTTTGATGGGGGCCGATGCCCAGACCCGTATAGCAGACTGCTATTTCTTCAGCGGCAACTACACTACGGCCGTGGCGGCCTACGAACGCCAGATGGCCACTTATCCGGATCCGGAGAACCTGTATCCCCGTTACCGGGCCGGCGTGGCCTGCGGCCTGTTGGAAGACAATGCCCGCAAGGTCCACTTCCTGGAAGATGCCAAACTGGCCAGCCCGCAGGCTCCGTACTACGGAGAGTCCCTGTATGAACTGGGTCGGGCCTATGTCTCCCTGCGCGACGAAGAAGACGCCATCCGCGCCTTCCGCACCCTGCGCAGCAGCACCTCGGACCCGAACCTGGCCACCAAGGCGCTGCTGGAGCTGGGTATGATTTCCCGCAATGCCGGCCGCAGCAACGAAGCCCTGGATTATTACAAACAGGTGGTGGCCCAGGGTGGGGAATATATGGAAGACGCCCTCCTGGCCATTGAAGCCATCTATCGCACCCGGGAAGACCCCGAGGCCTATCTGGACTACATCGACGACCTGGGCGACGCCGCCCACCGCACAGACGCCCAGAAGGAGGAAGTCTACTTCTCCAGCGCGGAACAGATTTATATGTCAGGCGATTACGCCAAGGCGCAGGGCGCCCTGCAGGCCTATTTGCAGAAATACCCGCAGGCCACCTTCGGTGCCAAGGCCCGTTTCTACCTGGCCGACTGCTACCGCTTCACGGACCAGCGTGAACAAGCCGCCGACCTCTACCAGGAAGCCCTGGACGCCGGTCTGGATGGCGCCCTGGCCGAAAGCGCCCTCCTGCAGATGGCTAACCTGCAGTACGAAATGGGCAGCTACGGCAAGGCGTACAGCGCTTATCTGCGCCTGCGCGACAGCGCCCAACTGAAAGCCAACCGCGGCACGGCCCTCATCGGCCTGATGCGTTCGGCCTTCCGCGCCCGCCAGTGGGACGACGCCCTGAAGGACGCCCAGGCGGTGATGGATGCGGAAAAGGATAACGCAGACCTGCTCCGCGAAGCCCGTTACATTCGCGGCAAGTCCTTCCTGAGCACCAGCCGGCGTGAAGAGGCCCTGGCCGAATTCCAGATTCTGGCCGCCGAACCTTCCACCAACGAAGGTGCAGAGGCTGCTTATCTCCTCATCCAGGACCAGTACGACCGCGGCCAGTTTGAAGGCATCCAGGACAAGGTGTATGCCTTCGCCGAAAAAGCCGGCGGACAGAACTACTGGCTGGCCAAGGCGTTCATCGTGCTGGGCGACAGCTTCGCCGAAAAAGGCAATCTGGCGCAGGCTAAGGCTACATTTGAAAGTATCCGGAATGGCTATACTTCCGAAGGTCCGCAGGACGACGTCCTGGACCAGGTGGAACTCAGACTCCGTAAACTGCAGTAAATTATGAAGAAAACTATACTCTCTGCCGTTATCCTGCTGGCAGGCGTCAGCGTAGAGGCTCAGAACCTGAACCCCACCGTGGAGGTGACCAACACCTACGCCCGGGAAGCCACGGGTATCGAAAAGCCCTCCCAGCTGCTGGAAATGCCGGATTCCGTGCTCCGCTTCAACCTGGATATGGACTACTCGGTGAATCCTACTCCGTATCAGGGATCGTATGAATTCAAACCCTATCTGGTGCAGCTGCGTCCCCAGCCGCGTCCTTCCACGGAGGGGACGCTCTTCGTACGGGCCGGCGCCGGCTACGGGCTTCATCCGGAGGCCACCGTGGTGTGGACACCCGTGAAGAAGGAGCATCTGCGCCTGAACCTCTTCGGGGACCATTCTTCCTATATCGGCCAGTACCGGAACGTGGCCCTGGACGGCGGGATGTACGTGGCCGACGGGACCTTCCGTAACGGGAAGGAAATGCGCAGCGCCCTGGGGGCCGATGCCCTCTACACCTGGACGGGCGGTGTCCTGGCGGCCGATGTGCAGTATAAGAACGTGTTGGGAACCGGCATTATGGGAGGGGATGCTTCCCATAACATCGGCCAGTTGCGTGCCCGGGTGAAAAGTGCGCCTGGCACGGCGATGGCTTACGAAGCCGGCACCCGTCTGGCCTATATCGGCGTGGGAGATTTCCGGGAGTTCCATACGGTGACGGACGGCTCCCTGGGAACGCGCTTCGGCGTTCATAACGTGAGGCTGGGCCTCTTGGCCGAAACCGTGGGGCAGGGGGACGATTTCGTGGGAAACGTGGCCCTGGCACCGCATTACATCCTGAATACCGGAAAATTCCACATGGATCTGGGCGTGAAAGTATCCTTCCTCTTCCGTTCGGATCCCGCTTTCTGCCCGCATCCCGGCGGCGTGGTGTTCCCGGATGTGCGCATCTCCTTCGACCTGGCGCCGGATGTGGCGGTGCTGTATGCATCGGTCACTGGCGGAGACCAGATCATTTCCTACGATAAGCTCCTGTCCATGAATCCCTTCATGGCCGATTTCGGCTGGCACACGGACAACCAGATCACCCGTGTGAACGCCAGCCTGGGCGTCCGGGGCAATATAGCGGAGCGTTTCCATTACGACCTCAAAGGTGGCTACCGCTGGGATGAAAATGCATGGACCTGGGGTAGGAATGATATTAGGAACGTAAATCTGTATTCGGGAATGGCCGCTCCGCCTTATATGGACTATGCCAGCCCGCTGCATACCTTCTACGTGGACTTGAATGCAGGTTTCAACAACGAAATCCTGGATATCGGCACGCATATCTATTATGGCTACACGCCCATTCCGGACCTGGGCGGGCGCATTCTCTTTGCACCGGCTCCTTTCAAGGCGCAGGCACACGCTTTCTACATCTGGGGCAGCCGCGTAAAGGCTGGCCTCACGCTGGACGCCCGTTCCAAGCTGCCCGGCAAGGAAGCCATCCCCGGCTACGTGGACCTGGGACTTGAAGCTCAACTCCAGATGACCAGCCGTCTGGGCTTCTGGCTCAAAGGCGGAAACCTCCTGAACCAGACCATCCAGCGGGTTCCGTTCTACGCCCAGAAGGGAATCTATTTCACCGTGGGCGCCACGTTGAGCCTGTAAGGTTTTTCCGGCATCAAAAACAGTCTCCTATCTTTGATAGGGGACTTGTTTTTTTGTGGAAAAATGCTTAATTTTGTGTGATTTGGAAAATAGTAAAAACAGTATACGAAAATGATCGAAAACGAAGAGAAGAGAGCGGCCGAACAGCAGTATTCGGCCAACAGTATTCAGGTTTTGGAAGGCTTGGAGGCCGTGCGCAAACGTCCGTCCATGTACATTGGAGACGTAGGTGAACGCGGCCTGCACCATCTGGTCTATGAAGTGGTGGATAACTGTATCGACGAAGCCATGGCCGGATACTGCGACGGGATAGATGTAAAGATTCTGGAAGACAATTCCATCCGCGTACAGGATAATGGCCGTGGTATCCCCACGGGCATGCATGAGAAAGAACACCGCAGCGCCCTGGAAGTGGTGCTCACCGTGCTCCACGCCGGTGGCAAGTTCGATAAGAACAGCTACAAGGTGTCCGGTGGTCTGCACGGCGTGGGCGTCTCCTGCGTAAACGCCTTGTCAGACCTCCTGGTGGCCGAAATCCACCGTGAGGGCAAAATCTTTGTCCAGAAGTATTCCAAGGGCAAGCCCATCACGGACGTGCAGGTAGTGGGAACGGCCGATGACACCGGCACCACCATCACCTTCCATCCGGATGCCACCATCTTCACCCAGACCATCGTTTACAAATACGAGACCCTGGCCAACCGTCTCCGTGAACTGGCATACCTGAACAAAGGCATCCGCATCACCCTCACGGACTGCCGGGAAAAGGTGGAGCAGTTCATCACCGCCGAAGACGGTGAAAGAAAGGCAACCGGCATTATGGCTTTCAGAACCGATACTTTCTATTCGGAAGAAGGCCTGAAAGAATTCATCGATTACCTGGACGCTGGCGCTCCCAAGCTCATCCCGGATCCTATCACGGTTACCTCGGACAAGGTGATTCCCATCGATATCGCCCTTCAGTACAACACCGGCTTCAGCGAGAGAATCTATTCCTACGTCAATAACATCCACACCATCGAAGGTGGTACGCACCTGCAGGGTTTCAAGATGGGCCTGTCCCGTTCCCTGAAGAACTACGCAGAGAAAAACAACCTCCTGGCCAAGTTCAAAGGCGATTTAAGCCCGGAAGACTTCCGCGAAGGCCTCACCGCCGTCATCTCCGTGAAGGTGGCCGAACCGCAGTTCGAGGGTCAGACCAAGACCAAGCTGGGCAACCCGGAGGCCACATCGGCCGTCTCACAGGCCACCGCCGCTGCCATGGACCAGTACCTGGAGGAGCACCCCAAGGAGGCCAAGACCATCGTGGAGAAGATCGTGTTGGCCGCTACGGCCCGCGCAGCAGCCCGCAAGGCCCGCGAAATGGTGCAGCGCAAAACCCCTATGGGCGGCGCCGGTATGCCTGGCAAACTGGCCGACTGCTCTGATCACGATCCCGAGAAATGCGAACTCTTCCTGGTGGAGGGTGACTCTGCAGGCGGTACCGCCAAGCAGGGCCGCGACCGCCGCATCCAGGCCATCCTGCCCCTCAGAGGTAAGATCCTGAACGTAGAGAAAGCCGCGCAGGACCGCGCGTTCGAGAGCCAGGAAGTGCGCAACATCTACACCGCCCTGGGCGTTACCGTTGCGCAGGAAGATGAATCCGGCGAAAAGCATATGGATCTTTCCAAGCTCCGTTATCACAAGGTGATCATTATGACGGATGCCGATGTGGACGGTTCCCACATCGCCTGCCTCATCCTCACCTTCTTCTTCCGCTATATGTTCGACCTGATCAAGAACGGTTACGTTTATTTGGCCACGCCGCCGCTCTATCTGGTGAAGAAGGGTAAGGAAGAGCGTTACTGCTGGACGGATGCCCAGCGGGAGGCCGCCACGGCCGAACTGGGCCGCGGCTCCGACAAAGGCGTCACCGTGCAGCGCTACAAAGGTCTGGGCGAAATGAGCGACGAACAACTGTGGGAAACCACCATGGACCCGGCCCGCCGCGTGCTGCGCCAGATTACTATCGAAAACGCCGCCGATGCAGAACGCACCTTCTCTATGCTTATGGGAGATGATGTTCCGCCGCGTCGCGCCTTCATCGAAGAAAACGCCCATTATGCCAACATCGATGCCTAAGTTTCCGCAGAAGTTTCTGCCGCTGGTTATTGTTTTCGCAGTCCTGGTGCTCCTGATGCCCAGGACCGCGAAATTCAATTATGACTACAAGAAAGGAACCCCCTGGCCCTACGAGACCTTAATCTCAGAATTCGATTTCCCCATCCTCAAGACAGAGGAACAGATTCAGGCGGAACGTGAGCAGGCCGGCACCATCGTGATTCCCTATTACCGTTACTCGGAAGAGGTGACTTCGTCGGTGGTGAAGAATGCCCAGAGCCTGGACCTGGGCGGTTTCAATAGCCTTCGTCCCTCCGTAGTCACCCGTCTGAGCGACATCTACTCCAAGGGTGTCATCTCGGACGGCAAGGTGAAGCTGGAGCACGGATCGGCCCAGGTGTCGGAAAACCTCATTTACATCCAGCGGAACAAGCGCGCCGTGCAGTACCCCCGCTCGGAAGTGTACCGCGTGGCCGATGCCCGTGACAAACTGGTGGCGATGCTGGCCAAAAACTACCCCTCCGTAAATCTGGACTCCCTGTTCCGGCGCACCGGCGTATATGAGGTGATTGTCCCCAATCTCCTGTACGACAAAGCCATGACGGAACTCACCCACGCGGAATCCGACGATTACGTGTCTCCTACGCTGGGCTATGTGAAGGCCGATGAGAAAATCGTATCGAAAGGGGAGATTGTGACGGCGGAGATCGCCCAGATCCTGGACAGCTACAAGGTAGAGTATAATCAGGTTTTCGGCTATGCCGGCCCGCGTATCTTCCTGTACCTGGGTAATGTCCTGCTGGCACTGGCACTGGTTGTCATCCTGTATCTGGTGATCTATTTCACCAGCAGCCCGGTGTTTGAGCATCGCAACCAGTATTATTACATCCTCACGGTGTTCCTGCTGGCCACCTTGCTCACTTTCGTGGTGGAACGTACGGTGCCGTCCTTCTTGTTTATGGTGCCCTTCCCGGTGTTTGCCCTGTATCTGCTGGCTTTCTTCCGGCAGAAGATGGTGCTGCCTATGTATATGGTGAATCTGCTGCCGCTCCTGATTTTCTGCGGCAACGGCATGGAACTCTTCGTCATGTTCCTGACGGCCGGCGTGGTTACCATTGAAACCTTCGGCTATTTCAGCAAAGGTTGGCGCCAGTTCCTGAACGCCGCCATCATCTTTGCGGTGGAAGTGGTGGTGTATCTGGGCTTCCGCTTCATCGACGTAGGAAGTACCGCCACCTGGTGGGTGGATATGGCCCTTATTTTCGTGGGTGCTATGGCCACGGTGGCTTTGTATCCGCTCATTTTCCTCTTTGAGAAAGTGTTCAACCTGGTTTCCGGAACCCGTCTGGTGGAAATGGCCGATACCAGCAATCCTTTGTTGCAGGAACTGGCTTCCAAGGCGCCCGGTACGTTCCAGCACTGCCTGCAGGTGATGAACCTGGTGGACGCCGTGGGCCGCGCCACGGATGCCGATGTCCCCCTGTTGCGCGCCGCTGCCCTGTACCACGATATCGGCAAGATGATGAACCCGCTTTGCTTCGTCGAGAATGAATCGTCGGCTCCGGGTGCTGCCAAGTATCACGATGGGAAAACGCCCAAGGAAAGCGCTGCGGACATCATCCGTCACGTAGATGACGGTCTGGCCATCGCAGAGGAACACCGCCTGCCGGATGTGATCAAGGCCTTTATTAACTCCCATCACGGCACTTCCAGTACGGCTTATTTCCTGAACCGTTACCTGAACGAAGGCGGAGATCCCAAGGATGTATCGGCCTTCTTCTATCACGGTCAGAAACCCACCACCAAGGAACAGGTGATCCTAATGGTCTGCGACTCCATCGAGGCGGCATCCCGCACGCTCAAGGAGTTTAGCCCGGAGGCCTATGACCGCTTTGTGGAAAGCATCGTGGCCGGGAAGGAAAAGGCTGGTCAGCTGGAGGATGCCGACATCACAATTCACGACCTTACGCTGATGAAACGTATGCTGAAGACCTATTTGCAGCAGATTTTCCACGGACGGGTGGCCTATCCCAAGCGCAATGGTTGAAAGTTCGGCAAATTTTAACTATCTTTGCGGCCCTTTATACGAAATAATAATCAATAGATACTTATGAACGTCAGTAAAATTCAGCCCGATGCCCTGAACTATCAGGTAACCATCGAGATCGCGGCCGCCGACTATGCGGAACCGCTGCACAAGCGCCTGAACGAATACAAGCGCAAGGCCGACATCAAAGGCTTCCGCCGGGGCATGGCTCCCATTAGCCTCATCCAGCGCCTGTACGGCGACCAAGCCCTTTACGAGAGCGTGAACGGCCTGGTGTCGGAGCAGTTGGACCAGTTCATCCAGACGGAGAAAATCCGTGTGGTGGGCGAACCGCTTCCGTCGGAGGACCAGCCGCAGCTTTCCTGGAAAGCCGGTGAGAATTTCACCTTCAAGTTCGACTTGGCCCAGACCCCGGAACTCAACTTCACCGTGGACAAGGACGATAAGATCCCTTACTACGAGATCAACATCACCGCTGCAGAGAAGAAGGCCCAGAAGGAGCAGCTGCTTCAGCAGTATGGTTCTCTGCAGGAAGGCAACAAGGCCGGTGAGCAGGACTACATCGTGGCCGATATCGCCAACGAGGGTCACAAGGCCGAGGGCGTGTATGTGTCCGTTTCTCACGTGGCAGAGGCTGCCCGCGGTGCTTTCATCGGCAAGAAGGCCGGGGATAAGTTCCAGCTGAATGTGAACGAGGCCTTCGAGAACGAAACCGACCGTGCCGCTATGCTCAAGGTGGAAAAAGAGCAGCTGGCCACGCTGGATCCTATGTTTACCTTCACCGTGGTGAATGTGAAAACTTTCAAGGCCGCGGAGGAAAACCAGGAGACTTATGACAAGATTTTCGGCAAGGATGTGGTAACCACCCCCGAACAGTTCGAGGAAAAAGTGACGGAACGCATCAAGGCCGGCCACGAGCAGGAAGCCAATTACCGTTTCGGTACCGATGTCCGCAAGTACTTTGTGGAGAAGGCCGGTCTGGAACTGCCGGAAGCTTTCCTCAAGCGCTGGCTGTTGTACGCCAATGAGGGCAAGTTCTCCGCAGAGCAGGTTGAGAAAGAGTTCCCCGCCTTTATCGAGGACTTCAAGTGGCAGCTGGTACGCGGCTACCTTATGCAAAAATTCAACCTGAAGGTGAGCCAGGCCGATATCCAGGCCGCCGCCGAAAGCTTCGTGGCCTATCAGTACGCTATGTACGGGATGGCCGGCGTGCCCGACAACCTCATCAAGTCTTCGGCCGAGAATATGCTCCAGGACCAGAACCAGTATCGTCGCCTGGAAGAGCAGTGTGAGGACAACCTCACCATCGCCAAAGTCCGTGAGGAAGTCACCCTCCAGACCAAGAAGATTTCCCAGGATAAGTTCAAGGAATTGAAGTAATGACCGATTTCGAGAAATTTGCAGTGAAGGGGAGGGGCATCAGTTCGATGACCCTCTCTCGTTATACTTCCGTCTATGATGGCTACATCAATCCCACCATCACGGAAGAACGCCGCCTGAACGTGGCCCAGATGGATGTGTTCAGCCGTTTGATGATGGATAACATCATCTTCCTGGGCGTCCCCATCGACGACGACGTGGCCAACATCATCCAGGCCCAGCTGCTGTTCCTGGCGGCTAAAGACCCGGGCGTGGACATCACCATGTATCTGAACACTCCCGGTGGGCAGGTGCATTCGGGTCTGGCCATCTACGACACCATGCAGCTGGTGCAGCCGGATGTGGCCACCGTATGCACGGGTATGGCTGCCTCTATGGGTGCCGTGCTGCTTTGTGCCGGCGAAAAGGGCAAGCGCAGCGCTCTGCCGCATTCCCGCGTGCTCATTCATCAGCCGCTGGGCGGTGCACAGGGACAGGCCACGGAGATTCTGATTGCCGCCAAGGAAATCGAAAAAACCCGTACGGAGCTCTTCAACATCATTGCTCAGCACAGCGGTCAGCCTTTCAAGAAGGTGGCAGCCGACGGAGAAAGGGACTATTGGATGACCGCCGAAGAAGCCAAGGCCTACGGTATGGTGGACGAAATCCTTCGTAAACGGACGCGCTAATGGCCAGGAAGAACAATCGGGGTAACGGAGATACGCAGCATTGTCTGTTCTGTGGCCGCTCGGACGCAGAGGTCCCTTTCCTGCTGCAAGGTCTGAATGGTTACATCTGTTCGGACTGTGCCAAAATGGCCGCCCGCTACGTGGAGGAGCTGGAAGGCAGACCGCAGGGCCCGGCTCCCGCGCTGGGTCCGGCACCCAAGCCCACAGAAATCAAGGACTATCTGGACCAATATGTGATCGGCCAGGACCGCGCCAAGAAAGTGCTGGCCGTAGCCGTGTACAACCACTATAAGCGGGTGAACCACAATCTGGTGGAGAAGCCCGACGACGGCGTGGAACTGGAGAAGTCCAATATCCTGTTGGTGGGCCCCACTGGTACGGGTAAAACCTTGTTGGCCCGCACCATCGCCAAAATGCTGGACGTGCCCTTCACCATCGTGGATGCTACCGTACTCACGGAGGCGGGCTATGTGGGCGAAGATGTGGAAAGTATCCTCACGCGCCTGCTCCAGGAGGCCGATTTCGACCTGGTGAAAGCAGAACGGGGAATTGTGTTCATCGATGAGATCGACAAGATTGCCCGGAAGAGCGACAACCCTTCCATCACGCGCGACGTATCTGGAGAAGGAGTTCAACAGGCTATGCTTAAACTCCTGGAAGGTAGCATTGTAAACGTTCCGCCGAAGGGCGGGCGCAAGCACCCGGAGCAGGAGTTCATCCACGTGAATACGCAGAACATCCTCTTCATCTGCGGCGGTGCCTTCGAAGGCATCGAGCGGCATATCGCCATGAGGAAGAACACCCAGATTATCGGCTTCGGGGCCGAGGAAAAACAACGCATCGATAAGGATAACCTCCTGGAATACGTGGATGCGATGGACCTCCGGGCCTATGGTCTTATCCCCGAAATTGTGGGCCGTTTGCCGGTAATTACCTATTTGGACCAATTGGACCGCGAATCGCTGAAACGGATTCTGACCGAACCCAAAAACGCCCTTCTGCGGCAGTACGAGAAGCTTTTCGAGCTGGATGGCATGAAGCTGGAGGTGGACCCGGAGGTCCTGGACCTTATTGTGGATACAGCCTTGAAGAACAAGCTGGGAGCCCGCGGCCTGCGTAGCATTTGCGAGCGCCTGATGGCCGACGCAATGTTCGAAGCCCCTTCTTCCCGTAAAAAAACCTTCCACCTCACGAAGGATTACGTCCAGGAAAAATTGGAAAAATAGCATTTTTTGCCCGATAGTGTGCAAGGTTGGCTTTTATCTAGCCAACCTTGTTCGTTAATATACGTTTGGGGTTACTCTGGCGTACAGGGTTGGACAATCTTAAACCAACCTTGTACGTTCAGGTTATTCCTAACAGGTGTGCTACTTGTTCCCGGGGCAGTTGCAGGACCCGGGACAATTGGACCACTGTAGTTTTACAGGAATGGTAGAGATAACTGAGCACGCGGGTTTTCCTCTCTGTGCTGATTTCTGCCGGTTTGGCCTGGAACCAACGCAGGCAGACCTCGTCTGCTACTTTTTGCATTTCTGAGTCACTGACCATTTTGTAAGGTTTTTCTTCCAGATCATATTTCATTTGCGCCGTGTCCTGTCCACCGATGGTTTTCAGGAAAAATGCCTGGTCATTGTTGAATGCCTGCTCCAGGTAAAGGCAGTCACAGAAACTGCGCGGTTCCAGTTGGCCGTCGGAATTGATGAGCCAAGGCACTTGGTCCAGTTTGTCTCCGGTATGAAGGATAGCCCGGCATTCACGACGGGATAGAGAGTTTACTGGTTTCAATCCTTTGGGGAGTTCACGGCTGAACATGGCCCGGTAGCCGGACCATAGGTATTCTTGGATGTTACAGCCATTGTCCAGTGCATTGCGGGGGATATACGCCAGTGCGTTACGGACATACCAGTCAGTATCCAGATACAAAGCCCGGACGGTAATCCTATGCAGAACGTTCCGTTCCTGGTATTTCCTGGAGAACCACATGGAATATACTTTTTTCAGATCATAGGCGAAAGCGTCCGCATTCTTTTGGGAAGCGGCCAGAATGGCCACATGACAGTGATTGGAGACAACGGCATAAATGATGACGATGACATTCTTTCTTCGAGCACTCAAGCAAATGACCTTTACCATAGCATCGTAATCATCCGAATCCCGGCAAAGGACAGTCTGTTCCAATCCCTTGATGCAGATATGATAAGGGTAGACCTTGCAGACACTCCCGTCCGGCAAGGTCCGTATGGCTATGCGCTGCATGCTTAACTGGGCATTTTGGGCGGATTGACTCCCGGCGCGAAAGTTATTACCTTCCCGCCATTTTTTTCGAGTTGTGCCTTTGCTTCCTGAAAAGAACGGACCAGCATCTCAGAGCACTCGTCCAGTTGGCGGATCATTTCTTTCCGGTTAACTGAAACGGCCAGATCGGCGATGGATAAGGCGCGGATGGCGGCTAACACGTAAGGTTCTTTACCACCCCATAGTTTGGTGACCATGGTGATAGCGGCGGTTGAGGCCAGGGTAGGAATAAGGTCGCGTAAATCAGACCTGTCCAGGTCTGTGTTGAAGCGGAGATCGTTGTCTCCATACAGAAGAACTTCCAGAATCTTTTTCATACATAAAGATTTAAGGTTATGGCAGCTCTTTCTTCATGCAAATCTAACGAAAGGATCCGGTAAAAACAAGCCGTGGCGTGTGTTATTGGCCGATTTTTGTACAAGGTTGGTTTTTACTCGGCCAGCCTTGTACGCTAAAATGCGTTTGGGGTTACTCTGGCGTACAGGGTTGGTCAAACTTAAACCAGCCTTGTACAGCGGATGCTTGTTTTATCGGGGAAAAATCCCCAAATTCGCGAAAGAAACGCATTATCCCATGAAGAAAACAGTCCTTGTTCTTATTTGCGCCATAGTTCTGACTACAGGTTTTGTCCGGGCGCAGGTTTTTTCGGTGGTGCCGGCTCCCGTAGAGGTGGAAGTCCAGACCGGTATGCCCAATCTCACCAAAGAACTTTCCCGAAAGGTGGGGAAGGCGGCCTTTGCGCGTCGGACGGCTGCTTTGCCGGAGCATGCCAGGGAGGAAGCGTATCTCCTTACCGTTACATCCAAGGGATACCGGGTGGAGGCCAATACGGAAACGGGCTATTTCAATGCCCTTCAGACCTTGAAACAGATGGAAGGTTGTGGTACGGTGTACGATTATCCGCGTTTTCAGTACCGGGGCTTTATGCTGGACATTTCCCGTCACTTCCGGGATAAAGACTTTATCATCAAGCAGATGGAAGCGCTGGCCAGCTTGAAGATCAATCGGCTTCACTTGCACCTGACCGACGATGCCGGTTGGCGTTTGCAGATAGACCGATACCCCAAATTAACATCTGAAGCGGCCTGGCGTGTGGGTGCTACCTGGCGGGAATGGGTGAACGGCGGAAGCCAGTATTCCAGCGAAGGAGCTCCGGATGCTTCCGGCGGTTATCTGACCAAGGCCGATGTGAAGGAAATCCTGGCGGCTGCCGAACGCCTGCATATTACGGTGATTCCGGAGATCGAGATGCCGGGGCACAGCCGCGAAGTGGTATCGGCCTATCCCGAAGTGGGTTGTAAGGAAGGTAGCCGCGAACTCTGCCCCGGCAAGGAAGCCACATTCACTCTATTGGAAGGCATCCTGGATGAAGTAATGGAACTTTTCCCCTCCGAATATATCCATATCGGCGGCGATGAGGCCGGGAAACAGGATTGGCGAACCTGCCCAGATTGCCAGGCCCGGATGAAGGCCGAAGGGCTCTCCTCCGTGGAGGAACTACAAAGCTATCTGATTAAACGCATTGAGCGCTATCTGAACGCTCATAGCCGTCAGTTGCTGGGATGGGATGAAATCCTGGAAGGAGGATTGTCTCCGAACGCCACCGTAATGAGTTGGCGGGGCACCCAGGGAGGACTGGAAGCCATCCGGCAGGATCACGACGTAGTGATGACCCCCGGCAACTACTGCTATCTGGACAAGGTACAGGACTGCCCGCTTACGGAACCGGAAGGCTTTGGTGGTTACCTGCCTCTGGATGTGGTTCATTCCTATGATCCACTGGCCGAGGTGCCCGCAGGCAAGGAATATCATCTGCTGGGTGTTCAGGGAAATCTCTGGCACGAGATGATTCCCACGCCGGAGCACACGGAATATATGATGTATCCCCGTGTGGCTGCCATTGCAGAAGTGGGCTGGTCACAGCCCGAAAACAAAGGCGGTTTCCGCGAGCGCGTCACCCGCTGGAACGATGCCCTCATAGCCGCTGGCTATCACGCGTTCAACCTGCACGAAGAAAGGGGCGAACGGGAAGCCTGGAAAACGGGCATCCAGCATCTTGCGCTGGGAAAACCGGTGAGCTATACCATTCCTTGGCACAGGAGTTATCCTGCTGCTGGTTCTGCCACCTTAACAGACGGAAAAGGCGGCGGCTGGACCTATGGCGACGGCCGCTGGCAAGGTTTCCTGAGCAACGTGGACGTCACCATCGACCTGGAGGCCGAAAGGGATATCCATTACGTAGGAGCTACTTTCCTCTGCAATCCCGGTCCGGGCATCTATCTGCCCAAAGAGGTAGAGGTTTGGACCTCAACTGACGGAAAGGATTTCACGCTGGCCGGCCATGCATTGAACGAAATGAAGGACCCCGTGATCTCCTACATCCTGTATGGCGTTCCCCTGGACGCCCGCGCCCGCTATATCCGCTTCAAAGCCACCCGCACCCGCGAATGGCTCTTTGTGGATGAGATGGTAGTGAAATAACAAAGAACCGAGGCGGACCTGATGGTCTGCCTCGGTTTCTTTTGTGAGGACACGCAGATTTGAACTGCGGACCTCTTGCCTGTCAAGCAAGCGCTCTAAACCAACTGAGCTATGCCCTCAAAAGGACTGCAAAGATAGGGTAAAAAATCTAATTCTACAAATAATCTTCGAAGTATTGTGTGACTTTGTCCATCAGGTGGATGCGGTTGCGGCCGTAGACGTTATGTTTGGCCGTGGGGTAGGGGAAGTAGTCTACGGGAATCTCCAGGTCTATACACTGCTGGATAAAGCTGAGGCTATGCTCCCATACTACGGTATCGTCAATGGCACCCTGGCAGATGAGGAGCTTGCCCTTCAGGTCTTTGGCCTTGTTGATCAGGGATGTGGCTTCAAAGCCTTCCGGGTTGGTTTCCGGATTGTCCATGTAACGTTCACCATACATGATTTCATACCATTTCCAGTCTATCACGGGACCGCCGGCCACGCCCACCTTGAATACATCCGGGTAGGTGGTGAGGAGGCTGATAGTCATAAAACCGCCATAACTCCATCCGTGCACGCCAATACGGGAGGCGTCCACAAATGGCAGGCTGCGTAACCAGTTGATGCCCACCATCTGGTCCCTCATCTCTTCCTGGCCGCAG
>CACYHF010000026.1 GCA_902774155.1 uncultured Bacteroidia bacterium
CCAAAGAGGAACATTGCCTCATCCAGCCGGTGTTCAATATCAAATATCCTGTGGTACATATATTACTTAAATTTCCTCAAACAGATTGCGGATATTTCCAGAAAATCCGCAACAACACTGCGAATATACTAAAGATTATCTGAACACCAAAATCTTTGCAAGGTTTAGTCCTGCAGTTTCAATTCCAGATCAGGATCAGCGGCGAATTTATCCTGGAGCCATTCAAATGTATGCATCAGATCATCCAGGTCTTCCATCAGATTGTAGAGTCCGTCTTCAGACAGGGCAGACCGGTCCACGTCAGTGCCGATTTCTCCGCGCTCATCCGCCTCAAAATCCTTGAGCCACTGACCTGAACTGATGTAATCTTTGAGAAGGTCCACATCTGGCGCCAGATTCTTCAATTCTTCCGCACCGTCAGTCAGTGTTCCCGTTACTGCGCTCAGCCGTTTGTAGGCAGCACTCATCTGGTTGATGCGCTCATCCCGGCCTTCTTCCATCACAGGAGCCGGTTCTTCACATGCATCACGCCCCTCTTTGTTTTTCTTGTCGCGGCGCATTTTGCACAAATCCACTGCCAACGGTGCCATATTGAAAAGACCGAAAAAGCAACCGCCCAGCAGAAGGCCCGCCCAGAATCTGTGCGTAACCAGGATGCCGATAACAATGAACAGTATACCATTGACAATCCTGCCTTCTCCGGGCCCGGAAAGGCCAAGGAACACAGGCCCCCACGCAAAAATGAGGGAGAGAACCAGGGCAAAGCTCCCCAGGATATAGAACAGGACAAAGTGTGCGGTAAACCACGCGGTGATGCTCAGAGCGGAACAGGCAATAACGATGATATTGCTCCATTCCATCAGCCGGTGAGCCTTCTCCAGGCGTTCGGGGTCAAATTTCTTTTGTGAAATATCCATCATTTATCATTCTTGCCTTGACTGACACGCATATGCTGCCTTTCAAGCCCGAGTGACCATGCTCCACCACCTCACGGATAGTCTGCTCTGCATCTGCTTCACTCAGTGCCGTGGCACGATAGGTCTCGCGTTCCTCCAGCTCGGTTTCCACATCCACCAAATAGTAGTTCAATAAGTCGTGGCAATGATTCTCCAACGTAGGTTCCACGGTACTCGAAGACCAGATAATTCGCGTAGCCGGAGCCGGTTTAATGTTTGCAAGCAGTTGTATCTTAACCGGGGCGTCTGTCCCATCCGGTTTTATTTTGCGGAAACGCGTGTTGCAGCAGGAGCATTCCCACACCGGTGGCAGGATTGGAATATTGTCCCCGCCCATAGAAGCCGATTTACGGTATTCCGTAAGTAACTCCCAGGGCTCCATATCCCGGTTCCGTAGTTGATGTCCCATACCTCCTCTCCGCAGTTCGGGCACTTGCGCGGTTTGCGGAGAACGTTGATGATCTGGAAGCGTTTGGACATTACTGATACTTTTTGAAGTTATACTTCTCCCTTAAAGCGGCCTTGGTCTCCTCATCCTGATGGGTGAAGTAGCCCTTGAAGCCGGGGCAGAAGTTGATGTGCCAACGCCAGAAGCGGCCCAGGGCCGATTTGGGGTTCTTGTCGTACTTTGCCCTGAAACGGCAAGTTTCGCAGGGAAATTTTTGTTCTGCCATATTGTACAAATGATTACTCTGCTAATTTACGAAATCTTCCGCAAAAGTCCTTGCAAATCTAATATTTATGTAGGGATTGTCGTTTAATGTTTTCTATTTGAGCCGGTCGGGAGCCATCCCTTGTTTGCTGCTCCATCAGCCTCTCCGCCAGCTGCACTACATTCGCCGTATGAATGCCGAAGAAGATGTACAAGATCTCCGTTTCCTTCTTTCTGGCCTTGATCCGACGCAAGGAGTAATGCTCCTTCTGCGTTCCAAACAATCCCTCCATCGCTGTGGCGCGAACTCTCGCAAGTTCCTGTCTCACAAAGTCCTTCTCTCGCTTCTCCTATGCTCCACCCCAAAGCTCGGCAGATTTGCCGGTTTTTTTTGTTGGAGCAGGCCCTTTATTCGATAGAATAGACATTTATTCTATCGAGATTTCCCCGTTCTCCCCTATTACCACATAGTCGGCTTCGTTGACGGTGATGGGGCCATCGTCAGTGAGGATAGACAGCATCGTTAAGCCCATACAAAAGTACGGGGCCAGGAGACGGTCGCCGAGGATGGCTTTGAGCTCGTCGTAGTTGGAACCGGTATACTGGATGCGGGTCATAGTCCCAATTGGCGAAGGAAGTGTTGGAAGATGTCGGGACGAAGGGCCAGCGGAAAGAGGAGACCGTAAACGGCGCCCCAGAAGTGGGCGGTGTGGCCGATGTTGTCGGCATTACGCTTGGCCATATACCAGCAGTAGAGCAGGTAAAACGGTGCGAAGATGTAGCCAGGAACAGGGATGGGAATCAGGTAGATGTAAATACCCATCTTCGGCTCGAAGAGGATACTTGCGAAAAGGATGGCCGATACGGCACCAGAGGCACCCACGGCGCTGTAATTCCAGTCGTCACGGTATTTGACCAAATCCCAGACAGAAGAGGCGACGATGGCTGTAAGATACAAGACCACATAGAGAATTTGCCCCGCCGGCACGCCCCAGACGGCAGCGAAATACGCTTCCACTACCCTGCCGAAGAAGAACAGGGTGAGCATATTGAAGAAGAGATGGCCCCAGCCGCCGTGAACGAAGCCGTGCGTGAGCATCTGCCACCATTTCCCGTGGTGCCATACGTCGTATGCGCTGAACTTCAAGGCGTTGAAATCCAGAACGCCGTAGAAGCACAGCAGGCTAACGATTACTGTGACGGCTATGATGATGAGTGTTATCACGAATGCAAAGATACGGATTATCCTGAGAATGGGAACGGAGCGGATTATTTGGAGGATTCCAAAGAAATACTTAAATTGCAGAATATTAGCTTTATAATCATGAAGAAGTTCAGTTTTATTCTCGCCACACTTATCCTCGCAGCCTGCGGAACCACCAATAACTCATCCGTCAAGGATGGCAACAAGTATATCCCCTACTCCCAGCGGGACGGAGAAGAAGCGGTTGTTTACTTTACCCGTAATCTGTCGGCCGAAGGACTGATAGCCGCTTATGAGAAAGTGAACGGTGATATTAGCGGAAAGGTTGGGGTAAAACTCCACACCGGTGAGCAGAACGGGCCCAATATCATTCCCCGCGAATGGGTGAAGGCCTTGTTTGAAAAAGACCTTCCGGATGCCACTATCATTGAAACGAATACCTATTACAAAGGTGACAGATACACCACCGACGCCCATCGAAAGACCCTTCAGGTGAACGGCTGGACCTTCTCCCCTGTCGATATCATCGATGAAGAAGACACCCTTACCCTTCCTGTCAAGGGCGGTAAGTGGTTCAAGAAGATGTCGGTCGGCAGCCACCTCATCAACTATGACTCCATGGTGGCGCTCACCCATTTCAAGGGCCATACGCAGGGCGGTTTCGGCGGCTCTAACAAGAACATCGGCATAGGTTGTGCCGATGGTCGCATCGGCAAGGCCTGGATCCATACAACGCCCGGACAGCCTAACCAGTGGGACATCAAGGAAGAGGAATTCATGGAGCGTATGACGGAAAGCACCAAAGCCACCATCGACCATTTTGGCAAAAAGGTCACCTACGTGAATGTGATGCGCAACATGTCAGTTTCCTGCGACTGTGAGGGACTTGGCGCCGCGCCGGTGGTCACGCCCAATGTCGGCATCCTGTCCTCGACGGACATTCTGGCCGTGGACCAGGCCTGCATCGACATCATCTATGCCATGACAGCCGAGGAACACCATGACATCGTAGAGCGCATCGAGACGCGCCATGGCCTTCGCCAACTCTCCTATATGAAGGAACTGGGCATGGGACATGACAAATACATCCTCATCGACCTGGACAACGGCGGGAAGCAGATTACTGCGGCCGATGCCGCCAAGGGTCTGAAGCCTTTTGTGAAAGATTAGCCTCAATGGGACCCTATGAAGAAACTGATAGTGCTATTGAATTTGCTGTTCTGTTTGTCTCTTTCGGCAACAGAATACATCGGAACACTGCAAATGGCAAGCGGCTACACGCTGAAAAATGTGCGCGTCTGCTTGGATGAGCAAGGTAACCTGACGCTCTATCATGTCAAGTTCGCGCGTATGATGCCGATGCGGGTGGATGTGGTTCTTCCCACAGTAGCGTAACCGTTTTGTCTGGGGATGGCATCGTTCCCACGATGTACGGCAAACCCAAGCCCGAACGCATTGTCACGCAACTGCAAGGCAAAGCCGACGGCTCTGCCATTGAGTTCCACTGCCTGCTCGGAGGAAAAGCGATGCAGTACCAAGGAATAACCACCGCGAAAGAATAGCCACGACAATCACGATGGTCGCTGGTGGGTCAGATGGAAAGTACAGTAGCCTATCAAACATAACCGGAGTCCTATTCACGCGGGGCTCCGGTTTCGTATTTGAGGTAAAAGTGTTAAATTTGAATTCGTAAAATCGTAATTCAACCACTTAATACCATGGGCAGTTTCTGGAACAAGACAAAAGCATTTTTTGAATCGAGAGGATGGCTTATCTTCTGGTCTCTGTTTGTCATCGCTGTTTTCGTTAACTTATTCGTACAGATGCTCCATCGGCCGATGGATTGGTTCCGCGTGGTCCTTCTCATCACGCTTCCCATTCTTGTCATAAGAAGAGTATTCGAGATTGTGCAGGCCATTAAATCAAAACAAAAGACCAGTAAATTCGAATTTTCGGCGTGATTGAGGCGGGTCTGTTGGCGCTTGCGGCAACAGTCCCGCTTTTGTTTTGAGCGGAGACGGATCGCCCGATTCTTCGGGCGATTGGTCGGAGAAGAAACTGCGCATTACGGAGGCCGACTATATGCTGGCCCAGCGCAGGGCGGCTCGGATGGAAGAGATTGCCGAGCACGGGAGGCCGGTTTCATACACGGCGCTCCACAAATCGAAGAAGGTTTATGACCGCAAGCGTTTGAAAAGGACAGACATCAACCCCGACGATGGCTGTCCTTCTTTTTTATGCCTTTAGGATCTCTTGAGAATTAATAATTTCAACGCCGTGGCGGCCGGATTTGGCGAGGCGGATCATAGCAGCGGCGACAGCCTCGGTTGGCATAGGAGTGTATTGGCGCATTAGGCCGATGGCGTTGAAAGCCTTCAAAGCCCAAACGCCCACCTTTTCACCGAAGCGGTCACTCCCCTTCCGAATCAGGGACGGCGGCTGGAGGATGAAGCAGGCGGGAAAGCCGAGTTTCTGAACGGCATCGTCCAGCGCGCCTTTCATCTTGGTGTAGAAGACCTTGGATTTGGAATTGGCACCAACAGAAGATACCAGTACATACATAGGCACACCATTCAAAAGCTCCTACTCTTCCTCAGAGAACTGCAGGGCTTTTGTTATAATACGAAAGCTATTTCCATTGCTAGAAGGCGTAGATGATTATATAGAACATCATTACACCGGCGCAGATAAGTTTAATGCCGGTACCGGCCAAAAAGCCCACGAATGCGCCCAAGGCCGATTTTAGCGAAGCACCTGCATTCTTGCCGGCAAAAAGAAATTCAGCCGCAAAAGCGCCCAGCAGGGAACCCAAAATCATGCCTACCGGCGGGTAAATCAAGCCAACTATTAGCCCCGCAATTGCACCCCAGGCTCCATACTTGCTGCCGCCAGTGAGTTTGGTAAAGTAAGCCGGAACCACGTAATCAATTATACTTATTACTGTTACTATTCCCAGCCATACCAACAGCGTAGTTGTGGACATCGGTTCACCCGCCGCATTAGTTCCTGAGCCCCATATATAGATAATGAGCATACCCAGCCAGCTTAGTGGCGGTCCGGGCAAGCCGGGAGCCACGCTTCCAACTATTCCTATTACCCCAAGCAGTATGGCTGCAATGGCAATTAACGCTTCCATACGAAAATCAGTCTTGCAAAGAAATAATAATTCCACGCCGGATGGAACCTACTGGATTCGGGTCACTTCTTATAGCCGTCCTTGGTTATGATGGGCTTGCCATTCGCGTCAAGGAGCGGAGTGAGACCACCGCCATAGCCACGGCACACGAATAAGTAGTTAACGCCAGTTTCTTTATCAACGATTACAAGGGCATCGGTCATGAAGGATACCCCTTCTTTTTCTTGAATGTCAAAACGGTCCTTTGCCATAATTCTGAATATTAAGCCATCTAATTTAAGCATTTTCCTTTAATTGTGTGCTGGAGCGCTGAAAATGACTATATTTATGCCGATAAAACGAAATTTGTTAAACTGCTACTTCCGGTCCAACGACGGGACCGGAAGTAGTATTCTTCGGAATTGATGTATGATGAGAACACCCGTGAATAGACTTTTAAATCAAGCTCTGTGGAAGTTCTTCCTGGGCGTAATTTTGTTTGATTCATCTGAGATATTTTTTTCCTTGGCAGGCGTTTCTTTCTTCCAGGCGTTTGTCCAGCCTTTTCAGCAGTTCTTCCTGCTTCAGCAGGCCCCAGGGTGCATCGGTAAAGGACGGCGGAACGCTGCTGACGATGCGGCCGATGGCAATGTCCGGGCGAAGCCGTTCCAGAAAATCGGCCAGCAGGTCAATGTACTCCTCCGGGCCAAGGCGCAGGAACTCTGCCGGATGCTCTTTGAACTCGGTTTCCATAGCCGTTCCTTTCAGAATCTGCAACTGATGGATCTTCAGAGACGAAATGGAAAGGCTGTTCAACACGGATGCCTCCCCAAGAACCATTTCCCGCGTTTCTCCGGGAAGGCCGATGATGATGTGGCCTCCAACGGGTATTCCCCTTCGGGCAGTTTCTGCAATGGCGTCCTTCGTACAGGCAAACGAGTGTCCCCTGTTTACCCGTTCCAGCGTCGCGTCATAGACAGACTCGATGCCATATTCCACTTCCACGATGCTCCCCTGGCGCTTTAATTCGGCAAGGTAATCCAGCTTAGCGTCATCTACGCAGTCCGGACGGGTGCCGGTGACGATGCCTTTTACCGCCGGATGAGAGAGCGCCTCCTCATAGCGCGCACGCAACACTTCCAGTGGTGCATACGTATTGGAAAATGCTTGGAAATAGGCCAGATAGCCATCAGCCTTTCGGCCTCTCTGCGTGTGAAACGCTATGCCGGCTTCAATTTGCTGCGTGATGCTCTTTCCTTGGGTATAGGCTGGATGGAAGGCCCTGTTGTCACAGAAAGTGCAGCCGCCCGTACCCACCTTCCCGTCGCGGTTGGGACAAGTGAATCCGCCGTCCAGTGCCAGACGCTGCAAGCGGAGGCCGTAGCGCTCCTGATAATTGAAGGGCGAATATCTCATTTCCTGCGGCAGCTAATTTACACATTTTATCTGAAAAAGAGAATCTTGGTAGGAGCGCAGATTTTGATTAAATTTGCAGATAGTCAGAAACATCGCATTGTTATGAAGGTCTTGATGATAAACGGCAGCCCCCGTCCCAAGGGCAATACATCCATCGCTCTGGCAGAAATTGCCAAGCAACTTGAAAAGCATGGCATTGAGAGCGAAATGGTCTGGATTGGCAACAAACCCATTCGGGGGTGCATTGCCTGCAACTCGTGCAGGGAAAAGCCCGGCGCCTGCGTTTTCAACGATGACGTCTGCAATGGCATATCGGCCAAGATGAATGAGGCCGATGCACTCATCGTTGGTTCTCCTGTATATTATGGCCAGCCCAACGGAGCCTTGATGGCCATCGTCCAGCGGATGTTGTATTCCAATGGCGCGGCATTCCAGGGCAAGCCTGCCGCTGCCGTAGCCGTCTGCCGCAGAGGGGGTGCCACCGCCGCTTTTCAGACCTTGAATATGCCATTTATGCTGATGAATATGCCTGTTGTTCCTTCTCAGTACTGGAATATCGTCTATGGCCGCGAGCCCGGTCAGGCTGCTTTGGATACCGAGGGCTTGCAGACAATGCGCACACTGGCCAACAATCTGGCCGCTATGTTGAAAGCCACCGGCGGCAAGCCGATGCCAGGCAGCGACGAGCCCCGGGAAGCGATGCATTTTATCCGATAAGATGGACCATCTGCCGCTGAATGACATACCGATGCTGGTATCGTGCATCAATTTCCTGCTCCGGGAACCAGCCTTTGACTACGCGATGCTCCTGTTGGTGCATTTCCAGGATACCCACGACCAGCCAGATCCACCAGCTTTTCTTGCCCAGATAGTATTCCATCTTAATGACGGCAGGATGGCAGATGCCGATACTAAAGAACACGGCCGCGCCTACGAATTTGCCTCAAAGGTCGACATTTATTGTGGAATAAATTAGAAAGAAAAAGATCAGGTCTAGGACTTATACTTCCTTTGATAAGATCTTTTTAGGAAACCAGGGCCACGTGCGATTCACACGCTTACAGTAGGATACCGTCGTTGCGAAATGAAAAATCCCCATTTTTGGTGATTTCACAGGTGGAAAACGGGCAGTAACTTTGCAGGTGGAAAAATAAAGCACGAGATATGGGACTCCTGAGCAGGATTTTCAGCAATACCCGCAAACCAGAGGGCTTCTGGGGCCGGATGAACTGAAAGAGCATCTGACCGCAGCGGGATTCAAGGACATCACCGTAAAGCGGGACGAACAAAAGCATTGGTTAGCTGTGACAGCCACCATATAGGTTTTAATTATCCTTTTATTGTTGTTGTGGACGGGACCGTTGGCGCTTTTGCGACAGCGGTCCCCTATTCGTCCTTATACACGTTCACCGTATACTTGTCGTAATTGGTTCCGTGGAAGTAGATGACGACGTCGACGTAGAACTTGGTGCGTTCAATTAAATTATTGTTGCTTTAGCAAAGCGAAATAGTCCCTTTTTCGGCATCCATGATAATATGATCCCCATTCTTAAGGCGCTTGGTGGCGCCTTTGACATTCACAAGGGTGGGAAGCCCGTACTCCCTGGCCACAACGGCCCCATGGGAAAGGGACGATCCTATCTCAGTAATAAGGCCGTTTACAACTGAATAGTATGGTGTCCAGCCCACATCCGTGAAGCGGGCCACCATGATTTCTCCCTTCTGCAATTGATTGGCATCTTCCTGGGTCATGACGATGCGTACAATGCCTTCGCATACGCCGTTGGAAACGGGAACGCCCGTTATGACACCGTCATCCGGCTCCAATTCATAACTGTTAGCCTGCGGTTTGCCAATATAGATATCATCAAATGACAATTCTTCTTGAATGGCAAAGGCTTTCCGCCGGGTTGCGGCAAGGGCCCCGTAGCGGGGTGCATCCGTAAACAGCATGCCTATCTCCTTGTGTGTCAGGAAATAAATCAAATCCACGTCCGGAAGGAGGCCATCGGCCACAAGCTTTTCGGCAAGGCAGGCATACTGGGTCTTGAACAGGTCTATTACCTTGATCAGGCGGGACTTGGTATATTCGCGATCCACAACGGCCTGCCGTGCTTTTTTGGCATAGGCGATGGCCGCAGCCTTCAACAGAGGATTTCCGACAAAGGTGAATTCCCTGCGGTAGTTGATGCGTTTTTCCTCTTGTACAAGATTCATGGGCGAAGACATGACGCTGGACAGATAGTTCATCAGCGGAATCTCATCTTCCCGCCAGGGCTTGCTGCGCATTTCGGCCTCCTTTACGCAGCGATGGCCGTGAAGCTGCAGGAACTCCTGGTACTTCTCCCTCACCTGTGGGTGGCCGTTAATATAATCCAGCAGCTCCCGGGCACTGAACTTTACGGCACCCGGCTCCTGGCTCAGAATCATTTTCGCCATCTCCTGCAGGCGTGAAAGGATATCGGCACTTTCAATATTCGGGATGCCGGAAAGCAGCGCCGAAAGGAAAGACTGATAAATCTTCTTGTCCGGGAAATACTTGTCCAACATCATGTACAGGGTGCTGGTGGCGCTACCAGAATAAGCAGATGAGGCATAATGATAGACAAGGCTTTCGTCCAGTAAGGCAAGATTCCCGTCAATGCTCCTGTATATCTCCCTGGCAGAATCGGCCTGCGTAAAATGAATCCTTGTAAGCAGTTCGTCAAATTTTTTCATTGCCCTATGCCCTGAAAGGACATACCTGAGGAACTTGACAGAATTGACTGCGCGGACCAGAGGGTTGGCATAAGGGGCGCTCACTCCGGGGTAGTCGTGGTATTCGCCCATGATAGACAGGTTCATGGACTGAGGATTGGCAATCCCTACCCTTGCGTGCATGTTGTACAGCAGGTTCATGTCGAAGAACAGGTGCCCCGAAATGGAAGAGATAAGGCGGAGGGGCTGTTCCTCCTCCGGGGAGGAGTACACCCCGGCCAGCGCCAGCATGTAGCGCATCCCGTAGTCGATGGCTTTTGCCGATGTGGAAAGGGTGAGCGGGGTGACCGCCCCCGGCATCATTTCTCCTACATTCCTTTTGGTAAAAAGATGTCCCGTCAGGTCATCGTCCCGGTCAAACTCCTCAATGTCAATGATCTCCGTTGTAATGGGACGCATTTGCAGAAAATACAGCTCTCCGCCGTGAATGGCCCACTCCAGGTCTTTATCCTCTCCGAATTCCGCCCTTACGCGTTTGCCGGTTTCATAGAGCCTCCGAATCTCGTCCTCCTCCATCAAATCATCGGCACAAGGACGATAGCATTTCCTTGATATATGGTACTGGTGAGCGGCAACCTGCCCGGACACAAGCTGTTCGCCCTGTCCCTCCACAGCTTCTATCAGCATGGCCGAGCCGTTGCCGGGGGCGGCCGTAAAAAGCACCCCCGCCTTTTCGCTGTCTACCATCTGCTGGACCACGATGTTCATTGCCATGGTACCCAGATTAAAATGGCTGGCATATTCCTTTACGCGAAGAGACGATGCCGACTCCAGACACTTGCCTATGCTTTCAACTAGATGAAGGCGGTCTACAAAGAGGCAGGTTTCATACTGGCCGGCATTGGAAGCCCCGGCCTGATCTTCATTAGAGGCCGATGACCGCACCGACACCAACGGGGTGTCTAAATTGTCGAATGCCTGATATACAGCATCTTCGTCCAGATGGTCTATATCGGTTATTACAAAACCGCGGGGAACCTGAAACCCGTGTCTAACCAACAAATCCAGCCCCTTGGCTTTTCCTCCTACAGCCGGATATAATTCCTCCGGCAACTGTCCCAACTGGTATATTCTCATCGGATAATGCTGTTTAGATTCCTTTGGTTGAAATATCTCCCCTTGTCACAGTTGAAGCCTATTTCAAAAATTCCCCGGCACACCTGCCCGTCTATACGGAACTCTGCTATGTTTTCATAGAGGATGTATTGTCCGTCCTGGAAATGGTAAGTCACACCCGTAATGACCCGGGAGACGACATGGACAGTGCGGCCATTGTCCAGCCGGACGTCAAATTCCAGTTCCTTCGGGATGTCTCCGGTACTGATCTGGCGGAAGTCAAGATTGGCCTTCAACATATAGCGCAATCCCGTTTCATTTCTGTAACAACCCACTTCCAATACGCTTAAAACAGGGTAAGAGACAAGGGAATAGTTAAACTGACAGGTAGGAGAGACGGCCATCAGCCACAAGTGATTGTTCATATAATTCCAATCCCTTTTCCCAAAGGAATGATCCCTTATGCAGGGTAAATTGAACGTGACAGATGATCCGTTTAAAACCATGTTGCCTTCCAGCCGGCCCTCCTGCTCATAATGGCACTGTCCGCTTACATTCTGGAGGGAGTCAAAAAAGGGTTTGCTCCATTTTTCATTGGCAATACCGGTGGCCATTCTGGACGGTGGCATGTTACTGGTAAAATCTATGGGCTGCTGCGTGGGGATAAATCTTGCGGAAAAGACGGCCTGATTATTTTCATTGAGAATGCCATTGAAAGAGACCATCCAGCCCTCTTCATTGTTCTTTTCTACCCGCAGCGGAGACTCTCCCGCAGGAAAATACTCCTGTGTCAACATATAAAGACGGTTCTCCCAAAACAACGCGAACCACGTCTCATCCTTGTCTGCACGCCTTCCCAGGCGCACAAAGATTGACAATTTAGCGTTGTGGGCAGAAAAATAATAGGAGTTGTTAATAAGTGAATCTGCCACCCCGTCCAGAGTGAAAGCTTCGGCATATTGGTAATCAAAAGGGGTCTGACCGTTCCTCCTTTCCAACGCCTTGCACATTATCTTCTTTTTCAAATGGTAAAACATATTCATATCCATCTCCGGATTTATGTTACGGGTGTGAGCTCTTTCACGCGAAGTGCCCTGGAAAAATTTTGGCGCAAAACTAAGCAATTTTTCTTCTATAGAACAATTCTATGGAGAAATCGAATAACATTTTGGAATAAATGCAAACATAAATGTCATAATATTGGAGTAATTGTAAATAATTACTTAAAGTGTCGAGATGAGGGTGCATCGTAATTTCCGGAGATTCCGCCGGCGGCGGCTTCAGCCTGGCCCTGGCACAGGAGATTCGGGATGCCGGACTTCCCCGCTTCGGCCAGGACTGAGCCGAAGGCCATGATATCCAGAACCCGAAAGTCTCACCCCTGTACGGCGATATGCACAGTTTGCCGTCCACAGACCTCTATGCCGGGACTTGGGATGTGCTTTATACGGACGTTGTCAAGACGTGCGACAAGATGAAGGCCGAAGGTGTGGACGTTCGTCTGCACGTAGGCGAAAAGATACCGCACGTCTATCCCATTCTGCCCTGCCCTGAAGTCGAGGCAGCCCGAAAGGAAATAGCCGAAATTCTGCGGGCAGAGTATTAACGCTCCCCCCTATTCGTCCTTATACACGTTCACCGTATATTTGTCGTAATCGGTGCCGTGGAAGTTGATGACGACGTCGACGTAGTACTTAGTGCTGTCCACTTGGACGGTGCCGTCTTCGGCGGTCGTTTTCTTAAATTCAGTGACTTTGGCGGTGCCGGTATAGGATAACTCATCCGGATGCTTGTCCAGCGTGTAACGATCCAGCCGATGCGATAAAGCATCAGTGTCGTCCTCCGTGAGCACCTGCTCTACCAACGGATAGGAGTCTTCTTTCAAATCGTCGATGCTCGGAGCCTCATTGCCGCAGGCGGCCAACAATAGGGCGAGAGGGAAAAGGTAAAAGTGTTTCATAGTAATATTGCTTTATCTGAGATATTTTTCCCTCAGAAGCTCCTGCTCTTCCTCAGAGAACTGCAGGGCTTTTGTTACATAGTTCTGGAGCGAGCCATACTGAGTCTCAATAAGGTCAAGGGCTTTGGTGAAGTTTTCCGTGCTCACACCAATCATAGCCTGAATGAAAGCAAGCTCGTTCTCTCCCCCGCCGTTTTCCTTGATTTGGGCGCTTAACTTCTCTACATACGGAGCATAGGAAACGTTGGAAAGATCGAAGTCCTCGATGATGGTTTCACGGCTGGCGCCCAGGGCGGTAAGAAGGAAGGCAGTGCCACACCCTACGCGATCCTTGCCCTGGGAGCAGTGCCAAAGCACTCCGCCTTCGGCCTTCAGGACAGTGCGGAGGAATTCCCCGTAATATTTCTGGGAAAGAGAGTCTGTGACAATGGTCGGATACAGCTTTTGGGCCATTTCCTGCGCCTGAGGATAGGAGGCATACTTTGCGAGGAGTTCTCCGATATCCTGAGACTTCATCTCTGCAGCATCCGTTCTTCCAGAGGAAAAGCCGGCAATGATGGATTTGGGAAGTGTGGACAGGTGTGTGTACTGAACGCCCTCAATTTCACGGTCAGGAGCACCTTTTACCTCTGCGTCAAAGCGGAAATCAACTACGTCGGTAAGGCGAAAACGGTCCTTCAAGACTTTGGCATCGGCATCTGTAGCCTTTGAAAGGTTTCCGGAGCGGATGAGTTTCCCCTCCTTGATGATTCGGCCGTCCTGCATTTTGAGGCCTCCCAGTTCGCGGGCGTTTTCTATGCCCTCAAATTTGATTGTTCGATCCTTAGGAGTCGTATTACAGGCCAATAGCAGGGCTGTAAGAATAAATGACGTTACGAAAATCTTTTTCATTTGATAACTGAAGGGTATATTGCATTTCCCGTGGCCGCAAATTTACATATTTTATCTGAAAAAGAGAATCTTGGTCGAAGCGGAGGTGCCTTGCGCAATTTTTCTGCATGACTGAGCAATTTTTCTTCTTAGGAACAGTTTTTTGGAAAAATCGTACAACATTTAGGAATTAATGCTAACATTAATGCCATAATATTGGAGTAATTTTACAAAACGAAACAGATAGCCAAAACAATATGAAAACAGTTCATTTCAACCTTAATTACAACACCACAGAGCAGAACCCTGCGCCCATTTCTTTTGAGGAGATCACCTACATACCTTTGGCCCAAAAACCCATTCCGGTGCGTCCGGGGTACCGTTTTGCCGGCTGGTATAAAGACCCTGAATGCACAAAAGAATGGATCTTCGGCGCCAAGACACCCATGTTCATGCAGCCGCCTACCGAGTGGATGGACGTAAAGGAAGATATGACCCTCTACGCGAGGTGGGCATCTCCGGTGCATATCAGCACGGCAAAAGAATTTGACGCCATCCGCAAAGACCTCTACGGATGGTATGTCCTGGATGCCGTCATCGACCTGTCTGCCTTTGAGGACTGGGATCCCATCGGAAAATATGAGACCGATTATGAATATGCCGATGCCGAATGGTGGATAAATGCTTTCAAGGGCCGTCTGGATGGCAATGGTCACACCATCAAGGGCCTCAGCATCAAGAGCGCAGGTGAGTATTACCACCTTGGGATATTCGGTGCTATGGCCAATGCCGAGGTTTATAACCTTACCATAGAATCGCCCGTCATTTCAGCCAAGGGCGACAAGCTTTACATCGGCGCAATAGCCGGCGGCGTAAGGCGTGACAAGGGACGCGAAGTAATACTTGAGAACATCCGCGTAAAAGAGGCTCACATCAAGGCCGAACTTGACAGTGATGTTTTCTCATACGCAGCAGTTGCATCGCTTGTAGGCGGCCTTTGGGAAGGTACCATCCGCGGCTGCGAGGTAAGCGGAAACATCAACGTTCTCAATACCGCCAAGGGAACGGCATTCCTCTTTGTCGGAGGGCTTGCCGGTGAAGCGTATTGCGAAACCATCGGCAGTAAATCCGACGTTGATACCGTTGTAAGCTTTAACCGGCCCGATGCTACCGCCGACCTTTTTGCCTATATTGGCGGCCTGCAGGGCGGCTCCACCTTTATGGAAAACAGCCGTTCCAAAGGAAGTATTAAAGTAAATGGCAATAACGGCCTCGGTGAGGTGGTCATCGGTGGCATCTCCGGAAGCGAGCGATATGGTGTCGTCGCCGGGTGCGAGTCAAGCGTTCAGATTGAGGCTTCCGGTCTGAAGAAAGTCCGTTTTGGCGGTGTTACCGGCGAATATAACTTCCAGTACGCCATTTTCGGTATGATGAACGGTGTCACCAAGACCCAGCTTATCGGTAGCTCCTTCAAGGGTGCCTTCAAGGCCGATACTATTGAGACGCTGGTTCAGGAGCCCGTATGCGGCAGCGGCAACGTCCCCTGCTTCGATTACCAGGGTATGCATATGGATTACAGCATCGAAAACTGCTGAACCAGAACTAGGGGGGCTTATTTTCAGAAAGGTTTTCATCACCACCTAGAAGATAAAATGAATATCTACAGCAGGGCTTCAATCTCGGATTCCAATTCCATAGGAGTCACCACCGGCTCGAAGCGGGCAACAACTCTGCCCTTGCGGTCAATCAGGAACTTGGTGAAATTCCACTTGATGTCGGGGTTGGAGGCGTAGTCCGGATCATTTTTGGAGAGCATCCTATCCATGAATTTTCCGGTATCACTGTCTCCGAATCCGGCGAAAGGTTTCTCGGAATACAGCCACTTGAATACCTCGTTGGCATTCTCGCCGTTTACGTCGGACTTGGCCATCAGCGGGAAGGTCACGCCGTGGTTGACGCGGCAGAATTCCTCAATTTCCTCGTTGGAACCGGGCTCCTGATGGCCGAACTGGTCACAGGGGAAGCCGATGACAACAAAGCCCTCGGGGGCATATTTCTGGTAGAGCGCTTCAAGACCGTCATACTGCGGGGTGAAACCGCACTTGGAGGCGGTGTTTACAATCAGAAGAACATCCCCCTTGTATTGGGAAAAGTTCAACTGCTCGCCGCTATTGGTTTCGGCGCTGAAATCGTAGATGGTGGTCTTGCTGCCGGTGCAGGCAATGGCGCAAATGGCGGCCAGGATGGTAAGTATCTTCTTCATAATAGCAAAGTTATGAATAAATTTTTGTTATCTTTGTAGATTATGACAGAAAAAGAACTGATGCAATCCGGACTTCCCTATTCAGCTGTAGATTTACAGCTTTTGAGGGAACTGAATGCCACCAAGGAGGTGATTCACCAATACAACGCCCTAATTCCTTCACAGACAGAGGAATTGCGTTCCATCCTGAAAGATCTGCTGGGCCATATAGGCGATGAACAAATTTGCATTAACCAGCCGTTCTACTGCGACTATGGCAAACAGATCAGCGTGGGCAAACGTTTCTTTGCCAACTTCAATTTCACGGTGTTGGACGAAGCTCCGGTGACCATCGGGGACGATTGTTTTATCGGCCCCAATGTCAGTATTTACACCGCTTGCCATAGCACGGACCCGGTCGAGCGCAACAGCCGGCGGGAATGGGCCGAGCCCGTAAAAATCGGGAACAACGTGTGGATTGGCGGCAGCGTCACCATCCTTCCCGGAGTGACGATTGGCGATAACACAACCATCGGTGCCGGATCCGTGGTAACCAAAGATATACCCGCTAATGTCGTAGCCGCCGGAAATCCGTGCAAAGTAATCAGAAAATTGTAACTATGATACGCAACGAAACATACACCCTTTCCAACGGTCTGGCCATCCCGAAAATCGGCCTGGGCACCTGGCTCATTCCTGACAATGAAGTGGCGGCTGCCGTCAAAAGTGCCATCGAACTGGGCTACCGGCACATCGACACGGCTCAGGCCTATGGCAACGAACGCGGCGTGGGAGAAGGCATCCGCGGTTGCGGCGTGCCCCGGGAGCAAATCTTTATCACAACCAAGGTTGCAGCCGAAAACAAGACTTACGAGTCGGCCGCGGCATCCATCGGCGAATCGCTGAAAAAGCTGGACTGCGGCCCGGCCGATCTTATCATTATCCACTGCCCGCAGCCCTGGGCTGAATTCCGGGGCGCCAAGCGCTATTTCAAGGAGAATAAAGAGGTCTGGAGGGCCCTGGAAGACGCTTATCTGGCTGGCAAAGTCAAATCCATCGGCGTGTCCAACTTCCTGATTGACGACCTGGTAAACATCCTGGAAGACTGTCGGATCAAGCCTATGGTGAACCAGATTCTGCTGCACATTGGCGAAACGCCTTCTTCTCTGGTAGAATTCTGCAAGCAGAACGACATTCTGGTAGAGGCTTACTCCCCCATCGCCCACGGTGCAGCGCTGAAGAACGAAGATCTGGCCCGGGTAGCCGCCAAGTATGGCGCAACCATCCCGCAGCTTTGCATCCAATACACGCTCCAACTGGGAACCGTTTCCCTACCCAAATCTTCCAATCCGGAGCATATCCGTTCCAACGTCCAGCTGGATTTCACCATCTCAAATGAAGATATGGCCGCATTGGAGAGCATCGGCCAGGATTATGGCGAAGACAGTCGCTGGCCGGTATTCAGTGGTAAGAGACAGGTTTAATTATGATGCTTGCTGAAGGACTGACCGTAGGAGGCAGAACGTGTCGGCTGTTCGGGGCCGAGAATCCGGGGTGCATCCTGGTGCAGCCATCGGCAAGGCACGAGAATGCGACATTGGAGGCGGAGGCACAGCAGATAGCGGTGCTTTCCAAGGTTCCTTTTGTGCTGGCAACCATTGAGTTGGAGGATTGGGTGGCCGACTTGATGCCGTGGCCGGACGGAAATGTGTCCCGCGACCCGGAAACCGGGAAGCACACACAGGAAACGCTGAGTTATGTCCTGATGGCCCTGGTTCCGGAATTGCTGCAGCGCTACGGCCCCCTGCCCATCATCCTTGGCGGTTATTCCCTCGGTGGTTTATTCGCCATCTGGGCATCGATGCAGACAGATACCTTCAAGGCCATAGCCGCCGCCTCCCCTTCCGTTTGGATTCATAACTGGATGTCTTTTGCCCAAAAGCACGTAAGCCTGGCAGATTACATCTATCTGAGCCTGGGAGACCAGGAAGAGCACGTGAAGAACCAGGCCATTGCACGCGTGGGAGATAACCTGCGGGCACAGTATGCGTTGCTGCAAGAACATCTCGGGGCTGAGCATTGCACGCTGGTCTGGGAAGAAGGTGGCCACTTCGCCAATAACGAAGGACGTCTGGCCCGGGCGTTTGCCTGGTGTATGGATCAGCTATGATTTGTCGTATTCGCCGTATTCGCAGCCGATATTTTCGGCGTGAATACGGTCTACGAGATTTCCGTGACGATCAAATAGCTGGATGGTTCCCACGCCGTTACCGCCGTTCCAGAGGCGCTTGTGCCGTTTGGCTCCGTCCGGAGATTCGTAGTTCACCAGGAGCATATCTTTCTTCTGGCAGGTGACATCCGTAATCATCCGACCTGAGGTGCTGTGCTGCTCTACGTGCCAGATAATCTGCGTCTCTGTCTCCTGGCAGTCAAACTCCGTATGCACGCCCGTCCAGGCCTTGGAGAAGTTGAACTCATAAGGCTTGCCTTCGTACCAGAAGGCCGATAAGAGTTTACGCGGAAGGGCTATATGGCCCACTTTCGGTCGTCCCCCGCCGATATCGAAAACGCTGTCCGTGAGTTTCTTACCGCTAATTTCGCTGGTAAGATTATTGGAAGAAAGCCACACCCAGGGTGAAGTGAAATCCCTGCCCCAGTTCTTGTCGGCATAGCCGTAGCAGTCTTCCGGACGGACGAGGTATTTGCGTCCATTCCATGCAACCTCTCCTTCGAATTCCGACTTCATTCCTTCGGCATGCCAGAACATCTCAAACGCCTCGGCGTGTCGGAATACCTCGTCGGCACCAAATCCCACGTTGAAGGCCGTGATTTTGCGAATCTTTAGGTCCCAGGACATTTCGCCGTCCTGACACATCCATTCGGGGTGCTCCGCGGAAGCCTCTACCCTGACGTGACCGTAGGTGCGGTCTTCCGTGAGGAAACAATCATCGGCCTCTACGCTGAAGGGCACGCCCCAATCCACCATAATGCGCTTCCAGCTCCAGAATCGGTGCAGTTGGGCGGCATCCGCACCCCAGGCACCGGCCTTAACCATCAGGTAAGATGGCTTCTGCGGTTTGCCGGGCATCTGGCCGAAGACGGGCTCCTCCCCTCCCAGCGCGGGGTTGCAGAGGAAAAACTCGATAAAGAAGGGCTTGGCCTCGCCCGTTTCGGCGTCATATCCGGTGAAGGAATGCCACCACCAGTCATAACCCTGGTGAGCCTGGGCGCCGAAAAGCTGGCACGCGTCGCGTGCGATATCGTGTTTATTGAATCCGGTTTTCATTGTGCTCATACTCTAATGGGCCAAAGCAGGCCACTCCTTCCTTGCAATAGGGCCCCCAGGTAACGCCTGTGAAGCCGCCCACCACTTCGGAGCTAAGAAGAGGACTCTCCAGGCTGGCTATGCTTTGGCCATTTACCAGAAAGCTGTACATTTCACCGGCCTCGCGTATTTCAAGTGTAGCTTCGGCCGTTGGAAGCGGAATCACAGCCTCCTCCTTATCGATACTCCTCACCTTGAAGCGCACCACGGCTTCGACCTTGGCACCGGTTCTTCTTACGGACAGAGTTGCGAAGCCGCAGAAAATCTGGTATAAGGCCAATCCGGCTTCACCGTCTGAGGAAAGCTTTACACTGGTGCAGATGCTTGCATCGGCCCCTTCCTGACGCCTCAGGAGCGCCGTGGGATGCCAGTTTCCCCAGTCAAATCCGTCACCGTTTCCTGTAAGGATGAGCTTGCCTTCGGCGAGGGCATAGTTCTCTTTCTGAGGATGTTGCAAGTGCATCCATTCAGGGCCGATCGTATCCCACAAATATCGCTTAGAAACCCCTTCCGGCTTGTTTTCCTTGATGGGCTTTCCGCCGTTCACCACCGGCCAACCATTCTCCCACGTGACGGGGGCAATGAACGTTTCGCGGCCCAAGTGGTGAAAGTCTCCTCCGTAGCGCCTGTAGGCAAGGAAAACAATCCACCACGAACCGTCCGGTCTCTGGAACATATCCCCGTGACCGGTTCCCTGGATAATGTTGTCCTGCCCGGCCTGGCTGCAGTGGGTGAGTATGGGATTTGCAGGATTGGACTTATAAGGACCGTAAATATGCTTGCTCCTGGCAACAGTAAGTCTATGAGGCAGTTCCGTTCCGCCTTCTGATATGAGAAGATAATACCAGCCTCCCTTCCTGTAGATGTGCGGGCCCTCCGGATATCGGCCACCGGTACCCGTCCAAATGGGTTTTGAGGGGCTGAGCGTTTTTCCTGTCGCGGGATCGATTTCGCACAAAGTAATGACCCCGTCCGGATTGGACACCATATAACACTTATCCCCTTCGAAATATAGCGAAGGGTCTATGCCCTGCTGCTCCAGATAGACGGGTTCGCTCCACGGCCCGGCGGGGTTTGTTGCCGTTACCATAAAGTTCCCGCCGTTTCCCACGTTGGTGGTTATCATATAGTAAATCCCGTTGTCATAACGGATGGTAGGGGCATAAATTCCCAGCCAGGAAGTAGCTTCCTGAAGCGGCAGTTGGGACGGCCGGTCCAGGACATTGCCAACCTGCTCCCAATGCGCAAGATCCCGGCTATGGTAAATAGGAACCCCGGGGAAATACTGGAAACTAGAGTTTACAATGTAACAGTCGTCCCCCACAGCCACAATGGAAGGATCAGGATGAAAACCTGGAAGGATGGGGTTGGGCAGCTCAGGGCCGACTACAACCTCGGAAGGCCTTCCGCAGCAAACGGTGAGCGCAAAGATGACAGATAGTGTCAAGAATCTCTTCATAGGCTTATTTTACATTGTAAGTATGAATGGAAAGGCCCTGGGCGGAAGGCAGGTAGTTAATGCCCCACCAGCAAATCTGCAGGCAGACAAAACTCAGCAGTAAGATAAAGCAGGCCGATTGCCAATCCCCTGGCTTGGCCTTGCGCAGGTGCAGATACACCAGATAGCATAGCCAGGTGACAGCGGCCCAGGTTTCCTTGGGATCCCAGGCCCAGTAGGTTCCCCAGGCCTCTTTGGCCCATAAAGCGCCGAAGAGCATCCCAAAGGTAAGGAAGGCCAGGCCCACATATACCAGATTATCGGTCAGGTTCATCTCCGAGGCCGATGCCCGCTTGCGGATGAGCATATAGACAGCCATGATGGTGGCAGCGCCCAGCAGCGCATAGGAGAACATATATACAACCACGTGCGGAGCGAACCAGGGGCTCTGCAGCGCCGGCATCAGGCTCTTTAACCGAAGGCCGGACTTGAACCAGGTAAGGACCAGGAAAACCAGCGCCAATAACACCACGAAAATAATAACCTGAACGATACGCTTCCGCCGAACTTGCCGGGGTGCCATAAACAGCATCAGGCACAGGGCGCCTGCCAGCATCATGCCTATGCCGATGTATACCCACAGGATCCAAGGGTCGCGCACCAGTTGGAACACGCTGTAAGTGCTTTCGGGGCCCATTCTTACGTCATATCCGTACTGATAAATCTTCCAGCCGTTCACTTTCAGGGGCTTGTTCACTTCCACCGTTCCCTGAACCGTCTTTCCGTCTTCCGTATAGACAGAAATATCCGAAGCGAAGCGCTTGGGGGTGCCATCGGCATACTCCTCCATAGTAAACCGGTGCAGTTCAATGGCCAGACCGGGCTCGTGAAGGGTTCCAGCGTCATCCACGGCCCTCCACTCAGGCTCTCCCGTAAAGACCGTCATCTGAAGGCTCTGGATATCGGCATTCCCCAGCGTAGCGGCCACAATGGCCACCACAACGCCCAAATGGTTCAGAATGAACGGAATCTCCTTAATCTTCCAGCGGAAGATGTGATTCAGCGCCGCCAAGGCCGATATAATCATCATCCAGGTCCAGATGAGCACGAAGGGCCAGAAGCGCAGCATTTGGCTCAGCCAAGGCATTCCGCCCTCGCGCACCTGCGGCAACAGGCCCATCAGGATGGTTAGCGTTGCAGCATACACCAGACAGGGTACGGCCGCCCCCGCGTGCATCATCCACTCGAAAGCATAGACACGTCGGCGAAGCGCAAACATCACGCTCAGGGCAACCAGTAGCAGGACCAGCACAATCAAATTGACCGGCCAGACAAAGAGCTCCCACCGGATGGGGCCTATAGCAACCTGCAGCAGAATGCCCGTAAAAAGAAGGCCTCCTCCAATGAGGAAGCCCTCCTTCATATTCCAGGGTTTAACCCACATAAATCCTAATAATCAAGCAGCTTACGGTTATTTACAAATTTATGGATTATTCTTCTTATTTCCAAGTATCGATATTTTCAATTATTCCTGCGCCTCGGAAAGGATTTCTTCCAAAAACTCCGAGGCATCGGCCACGCAGTCCGGGCAGTCGCGGAGCACCTTGCCGGTTCCTACACCCTTGAGCAGTTTGCACTGAGTGGCGCTGTTGCGCTGCTGAAATTTGGTCATCATCTGTTTCATCCGGGCGCGGGAAAGGATCCGGTCTTTGGTAGCCAGGCCGACAATCATACCTGCACCAACCAGCGCGCCGCAAGTGCCTTCCATATTCCCCATCCCGGTACCATATGCGCCGGCAATGTCCAGGGCCGTCTGCTCAGGGAGACCTACTAAGTCACAATACGTGCACACAACCGCCTGTGCGCAATTATGGGAATTGCAGCGCTTCTTTTCCGCTGCCAGATGTTTGCGTGTTTCCATTTTGCGTGATTATTTCTTGCCTTTGAAAGTATAGCCGGCCTTTTCTACGGCAGTGCGAATTACTTCCTCGTCCGCAGGACCTTTGATGGTGAGGGTCTTTCGGGAGGCACTGGCCTTGGCCGATTCCACGCCGGGAATCTCCTCAACGGCGCGGCAGACGGCGGCCTCGCAGTGGCTGCAGTGCATCCCTTCAACGGTATAGACGGCCGTATCCGGATCTTCGGCCTTGTGGGTGAAGCGTTCAAACAGTTTCATAGTGAGAGCGAATAGTATCAGGAGCGTTAAAATAATGGCACAAATGAGTTTGAAAGTGACGGGCATCATTGCTTCTTCCGTACAGCACGGGTCTATGGCAGCCATAGGCTTCACGGATAGGCCGATGGCATTGACCAGCAGGCCGAAGATGATGGCAAAGCTAACAATAACCAGCAGATAAATCCAGGTGAAACGCTTTCCCATAGCCTTCCTGACCACCAGGATGGAGGCCAGGTTCACGGCTGGACCGGCCATCAGCATCACCAGTGCAGCGCCCGGAGACAGGCCCTTCATCATCAGCGCGGCCGCCACGGGAATGCTGCCGGTGGAACAGATGTACATCGGCACGGCCACTATCAAGATTAACAGCATCTGCAGCAACGGCTGGCTGCCGAAATGCAGGAAGAACTCGTCCGGGATGGCCACCTGGATAAGCGCCGCCACCAGCAGGCCGATAACCAATCGGCCACCGATGTCCTGGATCATATTGTAATAGGCGTACTTGAGCACGCGCCAAATCTTGTTCCCAGTCTCCACGCTACAGGAGGATTCCGATGAAATAGCAGCGTCATCTTCGGGAACCAGACGATTCACCAGCAAACCGCCGCATACGCCGGTGACAAGTGCCGCTACCGGCCGGACAATGGCAAAGCCCAGTCCCATCAGCGAGAACGTGGCCAGGATGGAATCGATACCCGTTTGCGGCGTGGCAATCAGGAAGGAGGCCACTGCGCCCTTGGACGCCTTCTCGTTCCGCAGGCCGATGGCCGTGGGAATCACCCCGCAGGAGCACAACGGCAGCGGAATGCCCAACAGCGCAGCCCATAAAACGGCCCACTTGTTATCCTTTGACAGATATTTCCGATAGAATCCCTGCGGCACGAATACGTGCAGTATACCTGCGATGAGAAAGCCCAGCAGCAGATACGGGGCCATCTCGCAGACAACGTGCAGAAGGGATAACAGGAATTCTTTCACGGATACAAAGGTACAGATAATTTCTAGCAACCGGGTTGCATAAATCCGTTTTTTTCTGCTTGAAGGTATCTACTTTGAGCCAAGAAATAAGTATATTAGCAGTGAAAAAGAAGAGAAAGGATGTTTGACTCGCTGTTGAAATACGATCTTGGAGAGGCATACTTCTCCGCCCGTCGCGAAGGATTCAAGTGCGGGAGGATCATCAATGCCATTATGCTGAAATTATACTAATAAAATAATTCTTCTATGAAAAAACTATTGACAACCTTCGTGGTGCTGGCAGCGTTCTTTGTCACCAGTACAATTGCATTCGCCCAGGAACCTGAGCAAACGCCGGAACAGAATCTGTTGGAAGTGCAGCAGGCAGCAAAACCTTACAAAGTTTATTGTGAGATTGTGGCCACCCCGAAATTCTTCTCCAACAAGACTACAGTAGAACTGGACTTCGGCCAGTATTCCAATTTCTGGAGTGCAGACCGCCAGCTGGTGGACGAACAGGGTAAGACCATCAGTTTCAACTCCGCCCTGGATGCCGCCAACTATATGGCCCGCAGAGGTTGGGATCTGGAAGAAGTCTTCATCGTCCAGGAATTGTCCAAGGGGGATTCCGGGAGCACTCGCCAGCACTGGGTCCTGTCCAAGATGGTCACGGATGATTCCCAAATCACGGAAGGCCTGCGTACCAAAGGGATGAATAAATAGTCCACCCGTTGGGCTTATGAGAAACGCATTTGGATATATTCTTGGATTCCTGGTCTTTGTGGCCGGGATTCCTGCATTGATGTGGTGGGTGTCCGGAAGACCTTTCCCGTGGGCTCCGGCACTCCCCTGGACCCTGCTTGCCCTCTTTTTGATGATTCCCGGCCTGGCGCTGAGTATCTGGTCCATCGTACACATGAAAAAGGTGGGTGAAGGCAATCCTTTCGACGCCTACAACCACGAAGTGGCACCCAGGACCAAACATTTGATGACCGACGGGCCGTACAGATTTACCCGCAATCCCATGCTGGTGGGCATTTACATTTATGACATCGGCGTGCTTATCTGGCTCCAAAGCTGGTGGCCGATAGCCGTTTTCGCGGTAGAAGTCATACTGCTGACCCTACAGGTCCACTCAGAAGAGAAGCGCCTGGAGGACGATTTCGGTCAGGAGTACAAAGACTATAAGAAAAACGTTCCCCGCTATTTATGAAGGAGCGCCCACGTACCTAACTTTTTCCGGCCCCGATGAGAACCTTCGTACTCACGAAAGTGACACCCCACACCGCCACGACAGCCAGGGCCAGGAGATGGTATTTCATTTTAATCCAGCGATTACGGCAGCCGTGAAGCCAGCCTCTTCCATAGCGTTGAGGCCGCGGATGGTGATGCCGCCGGGAGTGGTCACCCGGTCAATTTCGGCCTCCGGATGGGTACCACGACTTTCGGCCAGGTCCACCGCCCCCTTCATCGTTTGGTAAACGGCCTCCAAGGCTTCGTGGGGATACAGACCCAGCTGGACACCTCCTTCCATAGCGGCACGGGCGTAGCGGAGTGCGAAGGCAGTGCCGCAGGAGGCCACCATCATTCCGGCCTTCAGGCGTTTCTCGTCCACGATGCGTGTTTTTCCGAGTCGATCGAAAAGGGACTTGACCACTTCATCGGCCTGTCCCAGAATGGCCGATGCGAAAGTCATGCTCTCCCCTATCTCCGCTGCCAGGTTAGGAATCACCGTATAAGCCGCCTTGATTTTGGCCCCGGAGAGCCACTGCGCCATCTGGGCCGATGGGATGCCGGCCGCAAGGGAAAGAAGCACCTTTCCTGCCAGGGTGGACTCGATTTGCGCCAAGACGGACTGAACCAGCCAGGGCTTCACGCCCAGGATGATGACATCGGCCTCTTTTGCAGCGGAAACGTTGTCCAGCGTAACATCCATTCCAAGGGCGGCGTATTTCTCAAGGGTGGAAGCGTGCGCGGTGGTGACGATAAGGGATACATCCTTTGCAAAGCGGTGTAGCCCCAGGGCTACAGCCCCGCCCATATTACCCGCTCCGATGATGGCTATCTTCATAGATTCAATTCTCTAAAAATCAATCCCAAAGATACAAAGAAATCCTTATATTTGTAGAAACGAACTGAATCAGATGAAACTCGTAAAAATTATTCTTACTGCCCTTATCGCTATGACTTGTATGACCGGTTTTGCCCAGGATAACAGCCAGGCTGTTCTGGACAACATTTTCTCCCGCAAAAGTGTCCGTTCCTATACAGACCAGGACGTAACCCCAGAACAAGTGGAGACCATCCTGAAGGCGGCCATGGCGGCTCCTTCCGGGATGAATCTGCAGGCCTGGCGCTTTGTGGTGGTCCGGGAACAGGCCATCAAGGACAAGTTGGCAATTGGCTTCAACAAGATGATTGCCAAGGCGCCGGTTGTCATTGTCGTCTGCGGTAAAACCACGGGAAAGATGGGTGGAGAGAATCATAACTGGACGGCCGATTGTGCCGCCGCCACGGAGAACCTGTTACTGGCGGTCGAGGCCCTTGGACTGGGTGCCGTCTGGACGGCCTGCTATCCTTATGATGACCGGATGAATCCCACCATAGAGGCGCTGGGCCTGCCGAAAAACGTCACGCCCTATTGCATCGTTCCTATCGGCCATCCTGCCGGCCAGGACAAGCCCAAGGACAAATGGAAGCCCGAGTACATCCACTACGATAAATGGTAATTTCCTGCAGGAATGCGGGGCTACCTTCTTCTAATCCAGGATATACCTTTTTCAAATTTAGGCCTTTTTCCGGATATAGGCAAAGGCGGGGAACGCCTTGATGATTTCCCAGACGGAGGTGTTGAACCAGGCTTCCATCTGGGGCTTTCCGGGGCAGTTGTTCACATAATACTTGGCGGCAAGATGGCCCTGCTCTACCAATTCGAACTCCACATAATCGGCCAGCTGAAGCCGCTCGTCGGAAGTCACCAGTTCGACGGCCATTTCCGTGGCTCCATCGGCCAGGATATCCAGGACCTTGCTTCCCACCACGCCCACGGTGAGTTTCAGAAGGTCGTGCCCCATCTTTTCGTCAAAGTGGGTCTGGAACTTCTTGTAGAAGGGTTGGACGTCGTCCAGCATCCAAAGCCGACCGTAGTTCTTGGAGAGGGTAAGAGTGCGATTGATGGTGTTAGGTTGTTTCATAAGCGTTTGGTTTGTTTAATGTGTTTGCAAGGGTAAAGACGGAAAGGCCGAGGGAATCTATCACCTCGGCCTGAAAATATCTTTAGTTGCTAACCAAAACGCAGTGATAGTTGGAGTCTTCCCAGGCATCCAGGAAATGGGCGATGGAAACGGTGAGCGGGATAGGGCCGAAAGCCGGGTCATAAAGGGCCACTTCATCGTTTTGAACGGAGGCCGATAAGACCACCACGCAGTGGTCCACTATCTTGCCCACGAACACGTCCTCGATGCGTTCCTCCAGCGGGTCGCCGATGAGCTCTCCCCCATCCACGGCGGCAATCACCTGCTTCCCTTCGTCAATGGCCTTGATGATGTCCTGCAGCGTGGCGTCTTCCTGTATTTCCACCTTCAGGCCGAAATGCGCCGCCGTGTTGCCCAGGTCTTGGACATAGGCGCCGTCATCGGTAAGCCAGCCTTTGTCAAGGGCCAGGTCACGCAGTTCAGGGAGCGCCTTATGGATGCCGAAGCAATGCAGGATGAACTCTTCACAACGGACCGCACAGAGCACGTCTCCACGGGAACGCGCGATGCGTGCAATCTTTTCCATTGCATTCAGGGCGCGTTTCTTTATGTTGTAGAGATTGGCTTTCTTGATGCCGGTGACCTTTTCCAAATCATCGAAGCTCATCCCTTCGATGACGTGTTTCTGGAGCACGAGTCGGTAGTTGTCGTTCTCTATCAGATCCAATATGGCGGCCACATCCATCACGGCTTCATTGGCGGAGTTGTCCGCCGTAGCATAATCGTTCGCTTTATTTAATAGACGTTTATCGTTCTCCGTTTCTATCACCCGCTCACGATTAATTTTATCAAGGAAGAAATTCCTTGCCACCATCTTCAGCCACTGGTAAATGGAGGAGCGCCCTTCCCACTGGCGAAGACGGCGTGCTTCGTTCTCCATCAGGTGCAGGTACAGCTCATTCACCAATTCGTCATAATCGGCCCCCTGCGGATAAAACTTGCTGATTAGCGCGAAGATAAGCGGCTGGCAGCGCCGGAAAAAGAAGTCCTGCGTAATGCGTTCATTGCGGTCAATGAGACCTTGAATGATTTCCTGGTCGGTCATAGGCTAATAACTGGCGGCTTCGGTGATGAAGCCCTTCAGGGTTTCATCGGCCTTCATCAGTGAGTTAATATTCATCTGGAAAGAAATCTCATCTTTCAGTGCCTTGGCGGTAGCGTCCTGGTCGTCGTAGTGCCAGGAAAGCAAGATGGCGGGAATCTTCAGGGACTTGAGTTTCCGGGCAAGCATCTCATAATCTGCGTCGCCGGTAATCATGACCACGAAATCAAAACCGCGGTACATGGCCATCTCAAGTGTCTCCAACGCAAACCAGACATCAATGCCTTTCTCATGAGGAGTACCGTCCGGCAGGTCATACACATGCTTATAGTGGAGCACGATATCGTTTTCAATCAAGCGGTCTTCAAACTTCCTGTCATCCAGAAGGAGGTTGAGTTTTTTGGCATCATAGGCTTTATAGCGGCCGCGGAAGAAATGAGCCTCTGTTACTACGCAAGCACTCGATTCCAGCTCATACTTTTCGGCAATACTCTTTTGAATGTATTTGATGAGGCCTTTGATATTAACCCTCCGTCCTTCTGCCTTAAGGCCCTTATCAATCAGCTTGAAGTAGTTGCCATCGATGAACAGGCCGATGGACTTGATATCTGCACTTGCCATAATTATTTTCGTCTAGGATTGAATTTATCAAGGTTCGCTTTCCAGTCGGCCTCGAAGGCCGGGACTGTTGTGGAGAAGTTCTCTTCCATGGAGGCCGGGATACCCTTGGTATATACCGTCTGCAGGAACGCTTTTACCCCGGACACCTTATATCTGTCTTCCATGTGGCAGAAGATAGTGTGGCCGCCCGTATAGACCTCAAATACGTATGGGAAATAAGGTGCGCTGAGGTCACAATCCTTCCGCATCATTTCAATATCCTGTGGACCAAGCTGCGGCCTTCTTCCTGTGATACCCGTATATTCGGCAATTCCTTCCGTACACCACATAGGGAGATTAACGCGCTGGTTATAGTCAATGGACGCTCCAAAACAATAGTGTGTCATTTCATGCCATTGGACCTCCCGATGATAGGTATCGTCACGGAAAACGGAACTCCCCTTCAAGATAATGCCCTTCAGGAAGAAACCGGAAGGCGAAATCTCATAGATGGTGACTCCGTCCGAGTTCCCGGCATCTCC
>CACYHF010000027.1 GCA_902774155.1 uncultured Bacteroidia bacterium
TACGGCGCCTTCCCGTTCATAGACGAAAACCGGCGTCCGGGGGTTGGTGAAGATAGCGAGCAGTTCCGCGTCCGTGTATTTCTTTCCCGTCGCGTTGAACAGGTCCGGCCGGCCCGCGTGATGCAGCTGCAGCACCTGCTCCAGCAGCCTTCCCACGGCCGCCAGGTCCCGCGCCTCCGCCCTGCGGATGATATAAGAAGATGTGTTCATTACTGCAAAGGTATTTGATTTTTTGAAAATTATTGTGAAATTTGTGTGTTTCATTGCGAAACATACATACAAAAGCGTTTAGCTTGTCCGTCCTGGTGAATCTGGACAATTCTCGATGGAAACGGAAAAAGCGGGCGCTCACACGGCTATTCGTGGCTTTTTGCCACTATTGGCAAGTGTGAGTTTCCTTTATAACTTTTTCTTTCTATCAGGCAGTCCAGAGCCCACCGGGGGAAATCAAGTTAAGGTGGCTCACACTTTTGTCGTTTATGAAACTGCCTGGTCGGGCCACCAGGCAATAGAGGCAGGCAGCCGTGACTGTTCTAATTGCGTTGTTCTTCTCCTTGATGGTAGGGGTAGGGATTGTTGTACTTACCCAGAAAACCTATGCCCGCTTCCAGATGGAAGGGCTGCATTGGCTGATTACTCTCGCGTGCGTCATCGTAAGTACCATGGCCATTTCCACGGCGATAGGTTCCATACAGGGATTGAAAGTCATAGACCAGAAAACCGAGACAGTTTCCACTTGCGCCGGAATATTGGACGGAATTCTGGGTACTGACGGTAGTACTCTAAGCCAGTTGGCGGGACAGTCCATGGAAAACTGGCGTAAGGAAAAGCACAGGGAGCTGGTCGTTACCCTGATTTTTGCTTTTTGCCTGAGCGGCCTGGTCAATATCCTGCTGCTTGTTTTCCTTCAGCGTCAGGGAAGGAAGCAGGACCGGGAAAGGCAGCGTCGCGGCTCAAAGTACGGCTCAACCTATTCTTCAAAAGACAATTTTTAATACCTATTTATAAAATGCTTGAAAAAAATCATTTGTTTATCGGACTTGGCGGAACGGGAGGAAAAGTCCTTCGTGAACTTAGGAAGCGGATCTATGAGGAATTCGGATCGAACGAACCGGATAACGGGTTGTATGTGGAATATCTTTATGTCGATTCTTCGGATGACGACCTCAATGACCGGGAAGGGTGGAAGGTGCTCGGAAAATCCGTGCATCTGAAGACGGACCAGAAACTCTCCATCCACGGAATCTCCCTGAGCATGTTCGACCAGTTGGGCCAGTATCCCGGCATCCAGGCTATTTTGACGAATGAGGATGTGGCACTCTTCAAAGAAAAACTCGGCCCGCTTGTAACCGCGGGCATCGGGGGTCAGCGGCGTCGTCTGGGACGGACTTTGATCGCCAATAATCTTGCCATCAATGATGCGACGAATTCCAATAACTTCGTCATCCGGTTAAAGAGCAAAGTCTCGCAACTGACCTCCGGTGCAGGCGGTTCCGGGACTCAGGCTGTTGTTTTCCATATTTGTGCCGGTCTGGCAGGTGGAACCGGTTCCGGAACCGTTGTGGATGTTATTTCCCAAATACGGAAAGAGTACGCTTCCTCAGACTACAAGATTTTCCTTTACCTTTATGTGCCGGAAATCAATGTGGTGAACCCGGCCCATGATCAGGACGGTTTTTATCAATCGAACGGATATGCGGCGCTACAGGAATTGAATGCATTGTCCGTAGGTAAGTACCGTCCGCTGGATATTACCGGGCAAATCGACCCGGCTACCGGGAAAGTGAAGCGCCTTGCGGCAGATACCCCTTTTGATGCGGCATACCTTTATACCAATGTCAATACCGCCGGCCATGTGCTGAACCTTCATACCACCCTGCCGGCCGCCGTCGCTGATTTTATTTATCAGAAGGCGATCGCCCCGGGTGAGAACGTCAATGCCCGGATGGGGCGTCTTACCGGGTGTGAAAATGATGGTGCTGGTCCGGAATATGACCAGTCGGGTGCTGCCACACGGAGCCGTAAGTTCATGTCTTTCGGCATCAAGCGAATCGAGTATCCGGAAACGGAAATCAGTGATTATGTGACGCTCAGATATGCGGAGCAGGCTGCGGAGCAGCTGCAGTACAATTATTGGCGTGACGGATTGGGTTATGGCGAGCGTGCGCTTGAAGAGGTTGGTACGGGATTTTTGGATGAAATCAAAAACATCCGGACCCGGGAAACACTTTTGATTTCCAACGGCCATCTGTCGCTCTCCAGGCTTATCATAGAGACGAAATCAAGTAAACTCTGGAACGATATCGACAGTACATGGGAGACCAGGACCCAGGAATTCATGAATGATGTCATGGCTGAACGGGAGAAGAAGACCTGGCTTTCGGAGCTTTCCAAAGAGTGCGAGGAGTATTTCGCCAAGAATTACCGGGTACACGGCGTGAAGCGGTTCTATGAAATCCAGAGTGGAGAAAAGAAAGCTTATGCCTCATTTATACGCAGGCATATAGAGACCAAACTGTTTGATGAATGGAATGCCGGGACCAAGAGTGTATTGGAGGTGGAGAAATATACCCGACTCCTGATTGGTGATTTGGAAGAGAGGGCGGTTTCTTTTGAACATCAGATTGCTGAACTGAACGCTGAACTGGATGGTATCAATGCGGCGATCAGGGAAGATACACAGGATTGGAACGGCATAAACTGGCTGATGGATGCCATTACCAACCGTTCAAGGAATATCCTTTCCAGATACCGCGATCACAAGAGGGACTATTACATTAATCTGACACGCCAGGAGGGATATGCCTATGCTATCCAGTTGATCGGGGAGATTGGGATTCAGCTGAACGCCATGTTGAACGGTCTGCTTGCCTTCAAGGCGAAACTGAATGACATCCTGGATTCTGCCCGCAAACAGGCGGCCGGGAAATGCAGGACGACCGGTGACGAGATGATTACCAAAAAGTACAATCCGGAACTGGTCATGTCCTTCACGAAGAGTGTTACGACCAACGTGGACTATCAAAGGAATAACGCCAATACGATACGTCACAGGATGGTCGCTGAACTGGGTGACGGGGATACGGCGCGTCACGCTTTCGGCGAACTGTCAGACAAACTCGGCATAGATGCCGCGTCTGATCTGATCTATGAAGTGTGTCGGGCCAATGCGAGGGACGCCATGGTTGAAGCATCAAAAACGGATCCGACCCTCAAGATGGTAGGAGTAAATATCCTTGAAAAACTTAAGGAAGAGTATAACACCGATCTGAAACTTGAGAATCTGGTCAGGGGATGGAAGCAGGAGGCCCAGACCTATCTCCCGATGGATGCAAAGCATCAGGCTATGAATTTCCGGAATGCAGGTGGAACAATGATGTCCATGATACAAGTTGCGATTCCGGAAATGGAAGGCGATGCTTTCCGTGGCCAGTTGGTCAAGGCGATTCAATCTGAATTCCCCGGGTTCAATCCGGACACGGATCTTTCGGTGAATATGAAAAGCAATCAGATTGTCATCGTTTCCGCCTCTGCCGGCTTCCCGCTCCGATATGTGGCCAATGTATCGGTATTAAAGGAGAAATTGGAATATAAGATCTTGAAAGACGGCGATCTGGCCCGGATGAGCCTCTACGGAGAAACCTTCGAAAAACCGCTTCCGTCCCTGTATGAAATGACTCCTGCAGAGATTAAAAAGGTGATGGGGCGAACAATCCTGATGGGCTATGCGATGGGGCTGGTTTGTCCGCAAACCAACCCGGATACCGGCGCAAATTTCGATGCAATATCTTTTCCCAACCAGTTTGGCAAAGATGCTTGGGAACCCCTTGGAAAAAACATCCTGGATACGCTGGATAAACTGAGCCAGAATTACGCGCTGGCCATGAGGGTGGAAGGCAAAATCGAGGAAAAATTGAAAGAATGCCACTCCAATGAGCAGAAATCGGTGCTCAAGGCGGCACTGGGGGATGTCCTGGAGCAACGTATCCTGCCTTTGTTCGGAGGAAATACATACAATGAAGAATATCGCAAGTACGAAGCGCTTGCCCTTGATATTCTTGAGAATGAATTAACACTGCTATAATCTATTGGTTCCATGGCAAAGAAAAAAGGTATTTGCAAGAATGTGGATGGTTGTTCACTTGCGCAGGAAAAGATCGTCCAGGAGGCTGAAAGCACGCAGTTCGTGTGCGAAGAATGTGGAAAACCTCTTGTCGATGTCGTCTCCAAAAACAAGGGTAAGAAATCCAGGGGAGCCGGCTCGAAGAAAGGTCCGGTCATTGGCATTGTCGCAGGAATCCTCGTCCTCGGCGGAGCCGTCTTCGGTGTCGTGAAGTCCGGAATCTTCAAGGAGAAGACTCCGGAAGAAACCCAACTCAGCTGGTCGGCGGCGGAGGTGTCTCATGTTTTGGGAGATATTCCGCAGCTGCCCGTGCTGACGGCGGTTCCGGAAGGACTCGAGATTGTCTACACTTCTTCTGACGAAGCGGTTGCTTCCGTCTCCGCTGATGGGCAGGTAAAACCGCTTAGTGCCGGCGAAGCGATGATTACCGCTTCTTTTGCAGGGAGTAAAGAACAAGCCCCAGCAACATCGTCGTACATCCTTACCGTAAAGGAAAAGCCGAAGGTGCTGCCTACAGAAGATGGGAAATATTCCCTCGGCTGGGGTATATACGAAGGCCCGAAGAAGAACGGACGTCCTCATGGTATCCAGGGAGAGGTAAAGGTGAAGAAGTATCACACCATCGACCTGAAAAGCGGAGCAGACGCAAAACAAGTCAGCCCGGGTGACCGTATCGTCAACTGCAAGTTCGTAGATGGAAAACTGGTTTACGGCGTCATCAAGTACAGGGACGGCCGCCAGGAGGCAATTAACATCGGTATCTGAGCGCAATGAAACCCCTTCTTCTGCTTATAGCGCTTATCCTGCACTATCATTCTCCCTTGCTGGAGAAGATGGTAGCGGCGCTTGATGCGGAAGAAACGATTGCAGCCTTGGACGACGGGACGCATTTCCGCTCATTATCTTATGCCGGCTATCCGCTTACGGTTCGGAAATACGGCGGTAAAGTCGGGCATATAGGGTTCAGTATGTTCGATGCAGAAGACAGGGCTGCATTCCCTGTCCCTGTGTTGGAATTCATGGAACGCTACCCGCTGGAATTGATGCTGGGCATTGACGAGGAACGCAGCCCCGAAATCAAGATGTTTGAGGACGGAGTGGAATTCCTTGACGGGAATATGACCGCTATGCTGAAATCCCTCTGTGCCGATTCGGCCGCTGTTTCCAAGAACCTGGATAATATTCTGGGAAAACGTTATTGTTTTCAATGGAGCGGCAAGGCAGGAAAGGGCCGGCTGGTATTTCCGATAGACTGGCAATTGATTTCCGGGCGGAATATGATGGAGAATGAAGACGCGCTCCCTGACGATGTACGGGCCGCGGGCGCATTTGTCCCACGTCCTGTCCCTGAAATTCAGCCGGAAGTCTTGGCAGATGGCATTTATGTTTACAGCGCAGGCTGCTACTATCTGGAGTCTTTGGCTTCCAATCGCTACTACATCTCAGGCGATGATGGAAAACTGGCATTGCTGAACAATCCGGATGATTTGAAAGCATACACTGCAAACCTTTTTACGGGGAGCGGTATTCCCAATGTCTTCACCCTTGCTGTGAAAATCAGAAAGTACGGGTTCAAATCATCGTATTTTACCGTAAGCTTTGACCAGTGGCTCTCCTTCTGCCTTGAAAGCGGCTGTACGCCTTTCTGGGGGATTGTATCTGTCCAGGACGGAGTTCTCACGGGAGAATGGATCATGCACAACGAGGATTGCGGCTATGACCATGTCCTGCGTGTCGTGGCCCCGCTGGAAACCCTCCGGAACGGTAAAGGGGAAATCCGCTGCCGGCTGGTCCCCTATATTCCCCTGCACAGCCTCCGCTATTTATTTGAAGAAACCAAATCATAAATATGAAAAAGAGAATTATCCTGTTCCTTGCCCTTACGTTGTTGCCCGCCTTGCCCTCGCTGGGTCAAACTGCGAGGAGAATCAACGAGATCAAGAAGAATTATAACTACCTCTGGTCCGAGGCGACGATGGAAACTGCCGCTGCCGCGTATCAGGTTGCCAATGAATACCTTCAGCAGAAAGTGAAGGAATATGCCGCCGAGAAAAAGATTGACGGTGATTACCTTATCATCAAGAACATGTCCAGCAAGTGCGACACCATCCATCAGCCCCGGGGAGACATGGTCAAGGTATTTATGTATATCAAGAAAGTGGATATCGCTCCTGCTGCGGGCGTAGTGCAGAATACGGGAACAGCTGTCCCTGCGGCCCCAACGCAGGTTCCCGTCGCTACAACTGTTCCGGCCACAGTTGAACCCGTCGCCGGACACGGGCGGAAACTCGATGTCGCCTGGCAGCAGGCTGTCATTGACGACCTCCTATCGGCTCCTTCGTTCGCCGAGGCCCGGAATAAACTGACCCGGATGAAAAGCGAATTCAAAATCAAGAAATATGGTGTGCCCGCCGCCTGCAGCGATGCGGATGCCGCATTTTGGCTGATTGGCGATTCCGCGGGAAAGGTGGTGACCGTACTGGGGCCTCTTCAGGGTGGTAGCCGGACGGACTTCCGTTCCCTCTCGACCGGAATGCTGACCTCTTACAAGAATTATGACTCCATGTGGTTTATCCTAAGTAAATAATTGAAGATGAAAAGAATACTTTTTGTAATTGGGGTGCTGGCCCTGCTCCTCTCTTTCCCATGCTCTGCCAATGTCAGTTTTCAGATTACAGGAGGGCTTGATTCCAATCCTACGCTCAGGTCGAGGATTGAATATCAGGTTTCCGCACTGCTTACCGCCGTCAACCGTGCTGCAGAAAGCAATACTGCGGTCAATTTCAGCGGCATCGATATCGATGACATGGCCTCGTTTACCATCGCTCAGACATGGGAAAACGCACGTTTCCGCACCTATGATGATGAGATTTGTACTGAAGCGCTCCGCCTTGTTTACAACGGCCGTCTGAAAGGATATGAAGTCCGGAAAATCGAGGTTGAAATGATGCCGGTCGACGACACATACAAAGGTAACAAGCATCAGGAAATCTGCCTCCAATTCAATCTGTCCGGGAAGATTACGGATATGAATTTTTCAATGGGAGATCAATATTATGCACAGTTGTTTCGCGAAGGAGAAGAGCTTAAAGATCTCGATCGCCGGCTGCAGATTGTTCACTTCGTTGAACAGTTCAGGACTGCATACAACACGAAAGATATCAATTTTCTTGATGCCATCTTCAGCGATGAAGCACTGATTATTACGGGAAAGGTAATCCAGCGTGTAAACAGCGACGTGCGTCTCCGTCCGGAAATTCAATATACAAAGCAGAGCAAACAGCAGTATATCGCCAATCTGAGGAGGGTGTTCGCACGCAATGCCTATCTCAACATCCTTTTTGATGACATAAAAATCATGCGGCACGGTTCAAAACCGAACTTCTATGGTGTTACCCTGATACAACATTGGAACTCAAGCACTTACAGCGACAAAGGTATCCTCTTCCTTGTTTGGGATTGTTCGAATGAAGAGGAACCGAAGATTCATGTCCGGACCTGGCAGCCTATGGAAACTCCTGAAAACGAAGTGTTTACATTATCTGATATCAAGTTGTGAGAATTAGGCTGATTATTGTTGCATTACTTGCTGCCCTGTCATTTTCAACACACGCCCAGGAAATGACAGTCAAGGATTTCCATGCAGATCTGATGGATGCATCTGGGAGTATCTATGAGGTAAAAGATTTGAATGGGGAAGCGTGTGCGCTCATCAAGCTTGGGCTTGTGCTCACGGATGTTGTTTTTGAAGGAGATATTGTAAAATCCGAATACAAAGACGGAGAGTGGTGGATTTATATGCTTAACGGATCCACCTGGCTCAATATCAAGAGTAAGAAGTATCTTCCACTGCGCTATGAATTCCCCAAACTGGAAAAGAAAGTCACCTACATCATGCAGGTTGAAGTTCCCCGGATTGAAGTAAAAGGACCGAAAGGAAAAATGGAAATCACCTCCAACGTGCGTAATGTGGATGTATATGTCGATGGAGAAAAGATGAGCAGTTTCGTACCTTATATTTATGAAGGCGGAGACGGGGAACACCTGTTGGAACTCAGGGCGGACGGTTACAACAACGAAAAGACCACATTCACCATCCAGTTGCGCCGAAAAGGGAGTATCCATCTGGATATGAAGCAGGAAGGCAGTCTGTCCGTTGACGGTATCTCCTATGAGATGGTGGCCTTCTCCGGAGGGCAGTTCAAGATGGGCTCCCTGACCAAGAAAACGCCGGGTTATAACATCCCTGCCCACAATGTTAGCCTGCGTCCCTTCAAAATCGGTAAGACGGAAGTGACACAGGCACTTTGGACCAAGATTATGGGAAGTAATCCATCCGTTAATCAGGGCGACCAGCTTCCGGTTGAAAATATCAGTTGGTATGAAGCCGTTGACTTCATTGAAAAGTTGAACCGGCGATGCGGTACACACTTCCGCCTGCCTACGGAAGCGGAATGGGAATTCGCGGCCAGATACTGTGGCCCGGGACAGCCATTTTCCAATCCCGACGCCTGGGCTGGGGATGGCGGGATTGAGCAGAATGCTGTACAGGGTGTTTCTACGGCACGGGTTGCAGCCCGCAATGCAAACCGCTCCGGACTCTACGACATGAGCGGGAATGTGGCCGAATGGTGTGCTGACTGGCTGTCAAAATATAGCCCGGATCCCCAGGTGAATCCTTCCGGCCCGGCAAACGGTTTGCGTAAGGTGGTGCGTGGCGGTGCTTATAGTGACGATAAAGTATTCCTGAATACTTCCTATCGTTCCCACGAGAAACCGGATGTTACCAGCCCCAAGATTGGATTTCGCCTCGCTCTTGACAATTGATTTTATTAACGTTTTTAACACATTAACTATTAAATGATTTACTTATGAAAAAAGTTCTTTTAACCCTTGTCGCCGCCTTTGCGGCAATGACCCTTTTTGCGCAGAAAACTACCGTTGCCGTGGGTGAAGTCCAGGGCGGTTCGAATGTTGGTTCCGAGCGGGTGACGGCACTGCGCAGCCTTATGATCAGCGGGCTTGCGGAGCAGGTACGTTTGAGCGTGCTGGATGTGAAGAATCTTGGAATGAATCCTTCCAGTGTCAAGCTGGAAGAACTTCAGAAGTACAATGTCCAGTACCTGATTACTGCAAAAATCAACTCCATGAACGGTAGCAGCAGCTATAGTGATGGAAAGACCTACTACAAAGCCGAAATGGAGTATGTCGTCACCATCACCGATGCCGCCACGGGACAGGTAACCGGCTCAGCGACGCAGAAACATTACGGCACGTCCACGAAGAACTATGAGTCGGCCTACGCAGATAGCTTTGGCCTCATTGGTGCTGATATGAAAGAGCTGGTTGCAAAGAATTTCCCTCTGACCGGAAAAGTGGTTTCGATCGATCAGTCCCATCCGAAGAAAGGTGCGATGACTGTTTATGTTGAGCTCGGCGCCGATGCCGGACTTACGGCAGGTACAAAGTTCGATGTCCTTCAAGTTGTGGAAGTTGTGGGGCAGCCGATCAAGAAGACGATTGGGTCCGGGAAAGTCAAGGAAATTTCCAGCGGCACGCTTTCCCTTTGCCAGATTAACAAGGGCGGTTTGGAAGTGCAGAATGCGATGAATTCCGGGGTGACCGTGTTAATTGTTACCAAATATGATGGCGATATCTTTGACAAAGTAGGAAATATTATCAAATGAAATACCGGCTCTCATTCATTTGTCTTTTGTTGATGACGCTCACACTGTCGGCCCAGCAGAACCGGACCGGCAGTGTAGAGCTCACGGAAGTTGAAGATAACGGAAATATCCTAACCTTCCTCGTTGAAGGCATTTCCGAAAAGAAAGCGGATGTGCTGGTTTCCGCCAAGGAAACACTTATCTACAAACTTCTCTATGAAGGAGTGGAAGGCGTCAATGACGGGAATAAGCTTATCGAACACGAAAACAAATACTGGTTAACACAGTTCTTTGCCGGGAAAAATGCTCCCTACAATGCTTACCTCCAGAAAGTGGTTCTGGAAGGCGTGGTTCAGAAAGACGGTACAGAGTTTCACGGAAACCATATCCTTGTCCTTAACTACAAGGCTTTACTCAATGCGCTGAAGGTGAACGGAATTGTCAACCACAGCGAGGCTGTTGCAAGAGTCCCGAAAACACAGGCACAAGCGGTTGGTTTACAGGCCATAAAAGAGAAAGAAGAGGCCGCTGCGCGGGCCAGGGCAGAGGCAGAGGCCAAGGCAAAAGCCGAAGCCGAAGCCAAGGCGGCCGCTGCCGCTGCTGCAAAGGCTCAGCAAGCTGCCGAAGCGAAAGCCGCTGCAGAAGCCAGGGCCAAGGCGGAGGCAGCAGGCATCCTTTTCAGTAAATCCGGAGTCGGCCCGCTGAAGTTAAGCGCGAATTACGAGAAGACCAAATTACCGGCGAGCTACAAAGGATTGTATGATAGCGTAGAATATGATCGAAATCAGTTCGACGGTGCGTTGGAAATCCGCTGCCTTAAGGAGGATGTCGCCACGCTGTTGGCCATGGGCGACGAGAGTGATAAAGTAGTCTCATTTGCCGTGACATCCTCCGTATGCAAGACGGCTGAAGGTTTGTCGGTTGCCAACACTGCGGACGAAATCCTTGCTGCAGGCGCAACGAATAAATCGTGGAAACTGGTTGACGGTAACTATGTTACCTGGCATTACTGCCTGTATCTCAACGGAGTATATTTCCTCTTTAAATCAGCTGACGGGGCCAATGGAAAGCCGAATGCTTCGGCCAAGCCCATTGCGCTTTCCAATGTCAAGCATGCGATTCTTGATCTTGAATTTTTAGAGTAATCTTTATGAAAAAAAATGGATTCATACTTCTATTACTGACTTTTTCCGTTTTCTCTTGCGATAAGTACGACGACTCGGCGCTCTGGGATAAGGTCAATGAACTCGACAACCGGGTGACCCGGATTGAACGTACGCTCCAGAACCTGAATACGGATCTTATCAAGATGCAGGGCATTGTCGATGTGCTGCAGAAGCAGGTTTCCATTACGAGTGTAACGCCGATTACCGGGGGCTTCCGCATTCTTTTCTCGGATGGCCGCACCTACGAGATTATCAATGGACAGGATGGTCAGACGCCTTATGTCGGTGGAAACGGCCATTGGTGGATTGGCAATACGGATACCGGAACACCCGCTACCGGAAGCGACGGCCAGACGCCGTTCATAGGCTCCAACGGCAACTGGTGGATAGGGCTTCGCGATACCGGGGTCCCCGCCACCGGAACCGGTACCGGGGATGTGGCGATAATCGGTATCCGGGAATATAACGGAAGGTACTACTGGACCCAGACCATCGGCGGTACCACCACCTGGCTTACTGACCAGTATGGGAATAAGATTCCTGTATCCGGCAACGACGGTACGACGCCTATTCTACGCGTAAGTGCTGACGGCTGGTGGATTGTCAGTTACGACGGCGGCAGCACTTTCGATTATATCCTCGATGCCAACGGCAACAAGGTCAAGGCAACATGCGGCTGCGAATCTTTCTTCCAGAGCGTAACTTATGAAGACGGCGTACTCGTCCTGGTACTGATGGACGGTACCGTTCTGACCCTCGATTTGAACGAGCAGAAGGATACCCGTATGGACCAGGTCGTCCCTGTCGAACTGCAGGAAAAGATATCTCAGTACATTCCCCTGTATAGTGGTATCAATCCTCCCAATGTTGAGGGGTGTTATCTTATGTCTCCGGAGACCTGCGTCTATTGTGAAGATTACGGTGACGGCGGTTATGCCCCCGGTACCATTATGGACGACATGTATCTCCGTTTCACGAACCAGAATCCTTTCGAAAATACAGTGGATTATTCCGGCTGCCAGGGTGACATTGTGGAACATGGTAACGGCGCTTTCATCTGTGGCCACGGGAACTACTTTACTGCATATTTTGATACGGAAGGTGAAGATTCGGAATATGGTGTTACCTATAAAATCGCGCTTGTCATTTCAGGTACTGTCAGCGAGCAGGGAATCAAGGACTGCTATTACGCTTTCATCATGACGGAGAAGCACGGTGACACCGGCGAACATTTTATGAAAGAGGGTATTTTCCGTGTTTTCGATGACGGAGACGGGCTCGCAGAAAAATCCGCTTGGCCGGTTCTGGAAACCGAAATGGTGGATATGGGCCTTCCTTCCGGGGTAAAATGGGCGAATACCAACCTTGGGGCGTCTTCCCCTGAAGAATCCGGTAACTACTATGCCTGGGGTGAGACCGCAACCAAATCTTCTTTCACCTTGTATAATTATCCGATGTTCGACAGTGAGGCAGAAGAGTTCTTCAAATATTGCACCGACGAAGACTGGGGTACCGTTGACGGGAAAACTACTTTGGAACTTGCTGACGATGCGGCTTACGCAGCCCTTGGCGCCGGCTGGAGAACCCCGACCATAACGGATTGGATTGAGCTTTTCAACAATTCCTCACAGACATGGACGCAAAAGAACGGGGTCAACGGATACGAGATTACCAGTTCCGCGAACGGGAACAAACTTTTCCTCCCTGCCGCAGGAGGCGTGGAAGGGGATTCTCCGCATGAAGTAGGAAACTACGGCGTCTATTGGTCATCCAGCCTGTACGAGGATGTAGTCAATTCCTATGCCATATTTTTTGCCTCTAACAATATTATCTGGTCTCAGCTTGCCCGATTTTATGGTTACTCTGTCAGACCTGTGTATGGCACATCCGCGGCTGTCTCCGTTACCAGAGTTAGCTTGAACCGCAGCACCCTCAGTTTGAAAGTAGGGGAAAGTTCGACCCTTAACGCGACGGTCACTCCATCCAATGCCGCCAACAGACTGGTCTATTGGACGTCGGAAGACGAGTCGGTAGCTACGGTAAATGATAATGGTGTAGTGACGGCTGTCGGTGCTGGAAGTACAAGAGTCCGTGTGCGTACGCTTGATGGAGGAAAGATGGCTTATTGCACCGTAACGGTCACCGCATCCTCAAAAACTTCAGCAATGCCTTCTTCTTCCGGAAAGGTAACGCCGAAACCCAATAAAATCTCTGATATAAAGGGTCACTCCATTTACAAATGAAACTGAAATACGGACTCCTGATTCTCTGCGGCTTCATCGTACTTGCCTCATGCGGCAAGTACGATGACACGCCGCTGTGGAACAAAGTGAATTCTCTTGAAAAACGGATCTCCGATATCGAGAAGCAGATCGAGGTCCTGAACAAAGACCTGTCGGACCTCGGCATCCTTGCCCAGGCCCTGTCAGGTCGTCTGACCATGACCGGATATACCAAAGCAGACGGAACCTTCACCATTTATTTCTCCGACGGCTCACATTATACAGTCAGTGACGGAAAGAATGGTCAGGTACCCTATGTAGGCTCGAACGGAAACTGGTGGATAGGAGATACGGATACAAAAATCGCGGCCGGAGGCAAGGACGGTTCCCTGCCTTATGTGGGTTCAAACGGGAACTGGTGGATTGGAAATGTCGATTCCGGCATCAAAGCTTATCTTGAAGCCTTCGTCGGAATCCGTGAAGAGAACGGCACTTACTGGTGGACGCTTACGGTAGGGGAGAAAACCTCCTGGATAATGGATGCTTCTGGAAACAGGATTCCGGCTACCGGAGAGAACGGGAAGTCCGCAAAATTGCGCGTAAACGGAGACGGCTTCTGGGAATTCAGTACGGACGGCGGCAGTCATTGGACTTTGCTTACGGACGGGACTGGTGCTCCTGTCACGGTATCGTGTCTTTGCCAGGTCTGGTTTTCCTCCGTCAGCTTTGAAGACAATGTACTGACGATGGTTCTTCCTGACGGTACGGTCATCAGGGTGGACTTCGATGCTATGAAAGACATCAGACTTGATTCAGTAATATCGCCGGAGATTCAGGAGGAACTTGCCCAGTGGATACCTCTGCATACGGGCAACAGACCTCCCGATATCAGCGGTTGTTTCCGCGTTGTTTCGCCGGATATCGTCTATATGACTGAATCGAGCCGCTCCGTGTCTCCTGCGCCCTCCTCCGGCGATTTCATCGTTCGCTTCTCCAATCCGGATTCGGAGCGGGCGACGATCGACTTCGACGGAATCTACCTCTCATCCGAATGTGAAGACCTTGCCTGGGGAAGAAATGTTTTCATCTGTGGTCACAAGGACAAGTTCACTGTATATTTCAAAGAGGATGAAGATATTTTCGTCATTTCCGGAATCCGGACGGATTCAGGACTTTCGGATGTCCGTTATGCCATGGTCGTGGATGATGAAGCTATGGTCCTTTCCGGAAAAGATGAGTCTTGTACCCCCAGCCAATGGCCGCTGGGAACGGAACCGGAGATGGTGGACCTTGGGCTTCCTTCCGGTCTGCTCTGGGCCTCACATAATGTCGGCGCCAGCTCTCGCGAAGGTTATCCGATGTATCAGGCCTGGGGTGAACAATATGTGTTTTCCAAGACCGTGTACGACTGGAGCAGCTATAAATATTCCAGTCCTGCAGATGAGGTGGATGATATTGTTTCAGTACTTTATGGCCAGAAATGGCATACCCCGGACATTACCGATTTCGTGGAGCTGATGGACCATACCACAAGAGTATGGCAGAAGGTGAACGGGGTGTATGGTTATATGCTCACCAGCATTCACAACGGTAAAACGCTGTTCCTCCCGGCAGGCGGCGGGCTTGAGGTCTCGACTGCTCTCTCACAGGGTACAGCCGGCGTTTATTGGAGTTCGGATTTATATGACGACAACGCTTCCATGGCTTTGGGAATCGTCTTTGATTCCAGTAAGCTTGTCTGGAGTCCGCTTTCCCGCTGCTATGGTTATCAGATTCGCGGCGTTTATGGAGAGTCAGCTGCCGTACGTGTCAGCTCGGTTTCCCTGTCGGAATCCAAACTGACTCTGCGCGTAGGGGAGAGCATTTCTCTTACAGCGGAGGTGCTGCCCTCTTCTGCAACCAACAAACTGGTGTATTGGAATACGACTGATTCCGGCATTGCGGGCGTCAGTCAGGAAGGAGTGGTTTCTGCGGTCGCGATGGGACAATGCAGCATCAGGGTAAAAACCCTTGACGGGGCGAAGACCGCCTGGTGTAATATAAAAGTGCTTCCTGCCGCACCGCAGGAAGGAGGAACGGAAGATTTTGAATATGATGACTGGAATTAAACGGCTGGCCGCTGTCTTTGCCGCGTTTTCTGCTTTGGTTTCCTGCGTAAGCGAAGCTGAAGACCCCGATACTGTATCCAATGCCCGCGAATGGGCTTTTATCGCGTCCCTTGACGGGAATGACAGCCGTACCCTTGTGAAAGAGGATAATAAAATCTGGTGGTCTCCATCCGATTCCATAAGGATTTTCTATGGTTCCCAGGCATCCGGCAAGTTCAGGTCTTCCAACGACAACGCAGTTGCGGTAACCAAGTTTACCGGAACCTTTGATTCCGCCATCGGCGGCATTGAGACCGGACAAAATCCCCTGTCTTTCTGGGGTGTTTATCCCTACAGTGAGGAAAGTGTCTGTGACGACGCTTCCGTGACCCTGCGTTTCCCCACGGAGCAGGAGGCGGTGGAGGGCAGTTTTGCCCCCGGCGCTTTCCCTACTGTGGCTAAATCGGACAACCTCAGCCTGTCCTTCTGGATTGTGGGCGGTGGCGTCCGTTTTACGGTTGAGCGTACAGGTATCCGCAGGGCCGTATTCCGTTCTGCAGACGGTTCTCCCGTCAGCGGCGTGGCCCGCGTCAGTTTTGATGATTACGGACTCCCGGTCGTGACGGACGTCTCCGCCCCCGTGGATTCCGTGGTTGTGCTTGCCCCTAAATCCGGTTTTGTGCCCGGCAAGGCCTATTTCGCCACTATGCTCCCGGTCACGCACAAAAACGGCCTGCGGATTTCCGTCAAGACGGCGACAACCCGGGGGAATGGGGTGCTTGCAAAAGAAATTTCCGTACGCAGGGCGGTATTCGGCCGGCTTGACAAAATTGACTCCGGCCTTGAGTACATTAGCGATATGCCCGTACCGGAGATGGTGGATCTGGGACTTTCCGTCAAATGGGCGTCGTTCAACCTCGGTGCCGAGGCCCCTGAAGAATACGGCGAATACTTCGCCTGGGGCGAGACAGAGCCGAAGGCTGACTACAGTTGGAGTACCTATAAATGGTGCTACAACGGCAGTTTGTCAAAGCTCACCAAATACTGCACGAATGCAAATTATGGCTACAACGGGTTCGTTGATAACAAGACCGTCCTCGACCCGGAAGATGATGCCGCCACTGCTAATCTCGGCGGCAAGTGGCGTATGCCTACAGAAGCTGAACAACATGAATTGCTGAACAACTGCACATGGGAATGGACAACTCTCAACGGAGTTAATGGTAGAAAAGTAACAAGTAAGAAAGAGGCTTACACAGAAAAATGGATATTTCTTCCTGCCGCCGGCGAACGTGATGGTTCGAGTCTCTACAATGCAGGCTCCAGCGGCTACTATTGGTCCTCGTTCCTTAATTCGGACAAGCCTTATCTCTGCACATACAGCTTATGGTTTCGTTCAGTCAATATGGGCTGGAGCAACTCCGATCGCTACTTCGGGCGGTCTGTCCGCCCTGTCTATGGAGATGTCGTCCATGTAAACGGCATTTCCCTGGATAAAACAGAGGCGACGCTACCTGCTGGTGCAACGCTGCAACTGACGGCAACGCTTACGCCGGAAAACGCTCCCGACAACCGCATCAGTTGGAGCAGTTCTGATAAATCTGTTGCAACGGTATCATCCGACGGTCTCGTTACGGCTATTGCATTAGGGGCTTCGGAAATCACCGCGACGACGAATGATGGTGGGTTTAAGGCTGTGTGTTCGGTCGTTGTGGCTTATCAGGTCTCGGTGCCGGAGATGGTGGATCTTGGGCTTTCCGTAAAGTGGGCGTCCTTCAACCTGGGCGCAACCAAAGCGGAGGAATCCGGTGACTACTTCGCCTGGGGCGAGACGGAGCCGAAAGCGAATTACAGTTGGAGTACCTATAAATGGTGCTACAACGGCAGTTCGTCGAAACTCACCAAATACTGCACGGATGCCAGTTATGGCTACAACGGTTTCGTTGACGACAAGGGCGTCCTTGACCCGGAGGACGATGCCGCCACTGCCAATCTCGGCGGCAAGTGGCGTATGCCTACGTACAATGAGTGGCGGGAACTGATCAATAACTGCAGCTGGACAAGTGCAACGCTTGGAGATGTCAAGGGCGTGAAGATAATGCAGGCTTCCACCGGCAACTGGATATTCCTTCCTTTCACAGGCTATTGCTCAGGTAAATCTGCTTACAGTAATTATAGCTTCTATCTGGCATCATCAAAATATCTCCTGAATCAGACAAATGCGAGGGGGTTGTATATGGATAGCTCGCTAAGTGAAGGTATGAGTTACTATAGCAGAATTATAGGTTATTCCATCCGCCCCGTGTATGGTGATTTTATCCATGTAACCAATATTTCACTGGATAAGAGTAAACTTTCCCTGACCATCGGCGGGTCGGGAAAACTGACCGCTTTCGCTGTCCCGGAAAATGCCAGTGAACCGGCAGTAATTTGGAAATCTTCAGACGAGTCAATTGCGACTGTAAATGAAGGCGTGGTTACCGGCGTTGCGGCAGGCACAGCCACGATTACGGTAAAGAGCGCGGACGGCGGCTGCTTTGCGACTTGTACCGTCAGCGTCAGCAACCGTGTATATGTCCCTGAAGCCGTCGATCTCGGCCTGCCTTCAGGGCTCAAGTGGGCGTCGTTTAACCTGATGGCCTCTGCCCCGGAAGAGGTCGGTGCTTATTATGCCTGGGGCGAGACTGAGCCGAAAGTAAATTACAGCTGGTCGACCTACAAATGGTGCAAGGGTAGTAATAAGACGATGACCAAATACTGTACGGAAAGCGCTTACGGTAACAATGGGTACACGGATGACAAGGGCTTCCTTTATGCGGACGATGATGCGGCTTCTGTGCTGCTTGGAGGTGATTGGCGCATGCCCACCTCTGCGGAATGGCAGGAATTATGGAACAACTGCAACCGCACCAGTACGACGGTCAATGGTGTAACAGGATATAAATTATCAGGAAAGAAGGACGGTTATACGGATAAGAGCATATTCCTTCCCGCTGCAGGATATAAAACGGGAACAAGTATTTCCGAAGCCAGTTATATGTTTTACTGGTCCAAATCTCTGTATTCGTTAGAGCCCTATTATGCGTTAGGCTTGAGATATACCAGCTACAGTAGCTCCGGTAGTCGTTCTAGCGGATTCCTTGTCCGCGCCGTCAAGGGTGACTGGATTCCGGTAACGGGGATAAGTCTTGACAAAAGCTCGGCTACCCTAACTACCGGCGGAACCGTAAAACTCAGCGCTGCTTTGACTCCTTCAACGGCTTCTGAAACCGGAGTTATCTGGCGCTCATCCAATGAATCTATTGCTACTGCCTCAGATGGTGCGGTAACCGGCGTAGCACCGGGTACGGCCACGATTACAGCAAAGAGTGCTGACGGCGGATATACTGCGACTTGCAACGTAAGTGTCAATAGCCGCGTGTATGTTCCGGAAGCTGTTGACCTCGGCCTGCCTTCAGGTCTAAAGTGGGCGTCGTTCAACCTGATGGCATCCGCCCCGGAAGAATTCGGTGCTTATTACGCCTGGGGAGAAACGGAGCCTAAATCCGGCAGTTACAGCTGGTCTACTTACAAATGGTGCTATAACGGAAGCGAAATTAAGCTAACCAAATACTGCTACGATTCCGCTTATGGAAATAACGGATATGCTGACAATAAGGGAGTTTTGGAAGCGGAAGATGATGCGGCGGCGGTTGCGCTTGGTGGCAAATGGCGTATTCCTACCTACAGCGACTATCTGGAGCTGGCCGCAAATTGTTCAAGCACTTCTGTGACCATCAACGGTGTGAGCGGGACCAAATATACCAGTAAAGTGCAAGGATATACGGACAAATGGATTTTCCTGCCTTCTGCAGGATATAAAGAATCTGCGATATGGTCCTCGGGGTTTCATTATCAAACATCAATATTGTCATTGTCGCATGATTCCCGTTACTGTAATCTCACTTCGGGCGGAGGCTATTATCGCAGTTACGGGAGATCAATCCGTCCGGTTTATGGGGACTTTATTCCGGTCTCATCCATTTCCTTCGTAAAGAACAGCGTCGTTCTTTCCCCCGGAAGTTCGGCGCAGATACCGGTATCCGTCAGCCCTTCAAATGCATCAGAGAAGAGTGTAATTTGGCAGTCTTCCGATAAATCAGTGGTTACGGTCAGCAATGGCATAGTTACAGCTGTTTCTATAGGAACGGGAACCGTGACGGCAAGAAGCATTGACGGCGGATTTACCGCCACTTGCCAAATTCAGGTCGTGAACACTATTCCTGTTCCGGAAGCAGTCGACCTAGGACTTTCTGTCAAGTGGGCGTCATTCAACCTCGGTGCGTCTTGCCCGGAACAGTACGGGAATTACTATGCTTGGGGAGAAACTGCGCCGAAAGCCAAGTACAACTGGTCCACTTACAAGTGGTGTAAGGGAAGTGCAACGTCAATGACAAAGTACTGTAATAATTCCAGCTATGGTTACAACGGCTTTACGGATGGCAAGACCGTTCTTGATCCCGAGGACGATGCTGCAGCCGTCGCCCTCGGCGGCAGTTGGCGCATGCCTACAAAAGCTGAGCAGGACGAGTTGAGAAACGACTGCACATGGACTTGGACCACTATCAACGGAGTATATGGTAGAAAAGTAACCAGCAAGAAAGCAGGTTACACGGACAAGTGGATATTCCTTCCTGCCGCCGGCTACCCGGGTGGTACGAGTCTGCGCAGTGCGGGCTCCGGCGGCTACTATTGGTCCTCGTCCCTCAATTCGGGCGACCCGAGCTACGCGTCCTACGTGCACTTCAGTTCAGACCATGTGGGTTGGTTCAGCAGCTGCCGCGACGACGCGCAATCTGTCCGTCCTGTCTCAGAATGACTATTGTTTAACAACTATTAAAAAACCATGAAAAAAATCACATTTTTGATTCTTGCGCTGGTAAGCGCAGTATGCCTTTTCTTGACGACTAGCTGCGAAAAGGATGAAGGCCAAGGCACCTCTGATTTTGGCCGTGCAGTAGCCGGTGTCTATACCGGAAAATTGCTCTATGGTACGGAGATTATCGAAGATGCGTATGTCGTCCGCCTGAACAGGGTTTCTTCGACCGTAGTGACGATGTATGCGGATTTCTTCGGAGACGACCTCAGCGCCAACTTCAACATCAGCAAGGATGGCAACGTCTACTCTCTGTATTCCGCGACCGTCTATAACATGACGACCACCGTCAGCGGGAAGCAGATGACCCTCAATTACCTTACTACGGGTGGGAATATGTACACCTTCTCCGGCGCCAAGGATTGATGCCCTCTTACAGGACATTACTGACAACAGTGCTTTCGCTTTTCTTCCTGCTCTCCTGTGAGCGGGAAGAAAGGTTTGAAAGCACTTATCTCACGCTCTCGACCAATACCATCTCTGTATCCGCCGCCGGTGCGGTGCGCAATGTCCTGCTCTCTTCCAACGGGGACTGGACGCTGCTTACCCCGCTGCCTTCCTGGCTGGAGATGACTTCGAACGGGACGGCCCCGGACTTTCTGCTGGTCTTTACCGTAGCTGAAAATTCCGGAGTGCGCTCCCGTTCAGCCTTCATTACGCTGGGGGACGGGAACATGGAAGAAACGCTGACTGTCACCCAGGCTGCGAATCCGCGCCTTTCAGTTTTGTCGGAGCGGGAACAGCACCTCCCATCCGGGGAAAGCAGTTTTATCGTCAGCCTGGAAACCAACTGCATCTACAGCGTTGATTCATCGGAAGACTGGCTCAAGCTCAAGGGAACGGAAAGCGGAAATCATTCCGGAGCTGTGAGAAAGTATTACCGGCAGGAGAGCCTTGAATTTTCCGTGGCCGAAAATACCGTCAGCCGCAGCCGCAGTGCGACGCTCGTATTTTTTAATGAAAGCCGTACGCTTTCCGACACGGTATGGGTGTTCCAGGAAGGAGCTGCTTCATCTTGGTATGCAGATTCAGACTGGGAGTGCATACAGAGGGCTTCGTGTTCTCCGGCACCGTCCCTTTGCATCATGGGAGACGGATTTATCCGCGAGGATCTGGAGAAAGATGGCACTTATCGCAGCGTGATGCTTCAGGCTGCGGAGTACTTCTTCAATGTCGAGCCGTATTCTTCTTATCGCAGCTGCTTTAATGTGTATATCATTTATGCGGAGTCTGCCGAGAGGGGAGTGGGGGACAAGGTCAGGCACAAGGTAGTCAACAACCGCTTCGGATCCAAATACGGGAAGGATACGGAGATAGACTGCAATGCCGATCTGTGCCTGCAATATGCGGCTTATGCCGACGGCGGCAATCTGACCGGGCCGCTGACAGCCCTGGTCGTGCTTAACGACAGTAAGTATGCCGGAACGACCTATATGTATATGAACGGTAATTCCGTCGCTTTGTGCCCCATGACTGTCGGCACTGCGCCCAATGATTTTGAAGGCGCCGTCCACCACGAGTGCGGGGGACACGGCTTCGGCTTCCTGGCGGATGAGTATGTCTATTATGATAAACGGATGCCTGACAGCGAAATATCGGAACTTCGGACCTGGCAGGGCTATGGCTATCAGACGAACCTTGACCTGAGCGGGAATGTGAGAACTTGTTTCTGGTCGGATTTCGTCGGGCGGGAAGGCTATGAGGGAGTTGGACTTTTCGAGGGCGGGGGACTGTACCGTTACGGCGTCTGGCGCAGCGAATCCAACAGTTGTATGAACAATAATGTTGCCTATTTCAATGTACAGAGCCGACAGGCCATTGTTCGGCGCATTATGTCGATGTGCGGGCGGGAATTCTCTCTGGATGAGTTCATTGCGGCGGATACGGGTTCTCCGATGGCAACCCGGGCATCCATGATGTTCTCCTATTCTTCCTGCCCACTGGGGCGGCCCAAACTGATATCATATACTTATCAACAATAATTCCTTTTTTGTATGAAAAAGATTTTTGCTTCAGCGCTTTGCGCACTCTGCCTGATAACCGTTCAGGCAAATGCCCAGAATGCTTCCGAATCCGGCCGGTTCCGGATTGGTCCGAAGGCAGCCCTGGGTTTCAGTACCACCAATCTGTCCGCCTCCCATGGCCCTGTGTTCAGTTATGATGCCGGCGTGCAGGTGAGCTATGGCCTTGGGCATGGTATGTTCCTTGAATCCGGACTGCTTTATGCCCAGAAGGGCGTCAAGTGGACCTGGGACAGAGACAGGGCTACGCCTGGCTATATTGACCTTCCCATTAACTTCGGTTATGAGTATGCGTTCAATGAGAATTTTTCCATCTTTGCCGAAGCCGGTTTGTATCTCGGTGTAGGAGTCAGCGGTACATATCGTCAAGGAGATGGCTATAAGTGGAATTACTGGAACACGGATTTTTCCGGCGGATATAAACCCAATCGCTTTGAAATGGGTATCGGCACGGTCATTGGCGTGGAAATTTTTCGGGGTTTGCAGATTCGCCTGAATTATAATGCCGGCCTTACGAGGATGTCCAACAATCCGAACAGTGCACGTTCCTTTGATACCTTCATGCTGGGTGTAGCTTATATGTTCCTTTAATCCATTTATTCTATGCGTTTCAAATCTTTATTTACGGCGACCGCTTCGGCAGTATTGCTCGCGGTCTGCGTCTGCAGCTGTGCGGACAAAACCAAACTCTCGGCTTCAGCGATTGCAAAACAGGCCAAAGCAGAACTGAACAAGCAGGCCATTTCAACCATCTGGACAAAGTTTCAGGTCGGTACGTATGAATGCAACGATGCGGAGAGCCGGCTGGTGCTTGCTTCCTTGAAGGAGGCCAAACTCATCGAGTACTCCGTTGCCCGTTATGCGTGGTGGGAAAAGAGTAAGAAGTGGTCTTATTATGGCAGTCACTATGGTTATGATTTTCGCGACCATTATGTCGTGACCGTGAAACTAACCCCAAAAGGAAAGGGGCTTGCCCTTGATGCGATTCCTGAGCCGCAGGAAGATACGGATAATGATCTCATTTCTGCGGAATATGATGCTTCCAAGTATGTATGGGGCAAGAAGGACCTTAGTGAGGACTGGCCTGTGATTGCCAATCCGTTTGTGGAACCGGCGGAATTGGAAGGAGAGGAGTCCTCGTTGGATGACGAGGCGCCTGCCACACGCAAGAACGCTTCCAAGACCCGGAAATCTACGCCAAAGAAAATTGACAGCGGGGTTGAACTTTCCGATTCCCTTGCTTACAAGGCCTACCATGCACTGAATCTTGAAGATCCCCAATACGAAATTCTCAAGTTGGGGAAAGTGCAGGTGGTCAAGGTTCGCAATATCCAGATTACGGACCTTATGTCCAAAGCAAGGGCGGAGGCCATTGTTGCCACGATGGACGTCAACGATGCCGGACGCATTCTTCGTCATCTGGAAAATGGCTTCAGAGACACGATGGATGTCTATCTGACTTACTACGCGGATAAGGGCTGGGTCGTTACCAAGGTAACAGAGTAATACCCATTTCTATCAATTCAAACTCCGCGAACCGTAAGGCCCGCGGAGTTTTTCATTTCGCAAAATGCGAAACGCAAAATGCGAAATCAATAACCTTGCCGGTACTCATTGATAATGGCGTCAATCTCGCTCAAGGGAATTGGTAAGTAAACCTGAGGGTCGCCTTCGCAGAGAAAGTCTGTTCGAAGTTTGCCGATACCAATACATTTGTGTCTATTACAGCATAATGCTTCATCGTTTGCCCTCCTTTCTCATTTGTGTACGGGTTTCGCGAATAATGTCGTTGATTTCATCCAGGCTCATTTCCGTGACTCCGCGGCGCTGGGCATCGGCACGGATTTCATCCATCAATTCGCCAAAGCGACCGGCTGCCGCTTTCTGCGCTACTTCCTGCTCGGATTCCACTTCAAACGGAATCCTGCGCTGTTTTACGACAGTGCGTGCAAAGATGTTGAACGCAGTGTTTTCCGCACCATTTTGCAACCAAAAAAAATCGAAAAAATTAAGTACGCTTAGGCACAAAGTTCACCAGCCCGACACCGGTGAAGACCAGCAGCGTAGCCATCGCCTTGAGCGGGGTGAGGGAATCCAGCCCCATCGCAATGGCGATGACCATCGCGATGACCGGCTGCACATAGGTGTACATACAGACCACCACCGGGCGCAGGCGCTGCTGCCCGACAGAAACCAGAAAATACGAGATAAAGGTTGCGGCGACGACCAGGTACACCACCTGCCAAATCACGTCCGCACGCACGGCGCCCAGGTTCGACGCACGGAACGCCCCATAGGCGAAGGGGAGCGCCATCAGCGACGAGAAGAGGAACATCCACTTCATAAAGGTCACCACGGAATACTTCTGAATCACCGGCTTGAACGCCCCGACGTACATCGCAAAGCTCAGGGTGTTGACCAACATTCCGGCGATTCCGGCAAAGGAGGTCGCATCCGCCCCGCTGCCGATGGATACGCAGTTGAACACCAGGATCAGCACCCCGGCAAGGCTGAGCGCGACCCCGGCGCCGCCGCTCCAGGTAATCCGGTCGCCGCCGATCAGCGCGGAAATGAGCAGTGTCATAATGGGACTGAGCGTGCCCAGAATGGATGTGTCGATGGCCGTCGTCTGCGTAATCGCGAAAAGGAACGAGAGTTGCGTCAGGAAAAGTCCGAAGAAGGACGCAAGCGCCACTTTCCAGAGGTCCTGCCGCTCGATGCGCTCCTTCGGCGCCGAGAAAAGCGACCAAAGCCAGAACAGCGCCGTCGCGCCGAACGCACGCAGGCAGAACAACGCCATCGGCGTGATGTTCCC
>CACYHF010000028.1 GCA_902774155.1 uncultured Bacteroidia bacterium
TCCCATCGACGCCTACTACGGTGTACAAACCCAGCGGGCCATCAATAACTACAAAATCTCCAATACGCGCATGTGCGACTATCCGGAGTACATCATTGCCATGGCGTATGTGAAAATGGCCGCCGCGGCAGCCAACACGGAGCTGGGCGTACTCCCGAAAGAGATCGGCGAAGCCATTGTCAAGGCTTGCCAGGAAATTGTGGACGGCAAGTTCTGGGACCAGTTCCCGGTAGATATGATGCAGGGCGGCGCCGGCACCTCCGTGAACATGAACGCCAACGAGGTTATCGCCAACCGCGCCATCGAGCTCCTGGGTCACAAAAAGGGTGAATATCAGTACTGCTCGCCCAACGACCACGTGAATTGCGCCCAGTCCACCAACGACGCCTATCCTTCGGCCTTCCGTTATACTTTCGTGCGCATGAACAAGCACCGCCAAGGGAGAAGAGTTCAAGGATGTCATCAAGATGGGCCGTACGCAGTTGCAGGATGCCGTTCCCATGACCTCCGGTCAGGAATTCAACGCCTTCGCCAACAACCTCGAGGAAGAGATTGCCAATCTGGAACGCAGCGTGGTCCTGCTCAAGGAAATCAATATGGGCGGTACGGCCATCGGCACCGGCCTTAACGCCGTTCCCGGTTTCGCCGAACTCTGCACCAAGAAGATGAGCGAATTCACCGGCGACACCTTTGAAAAGGCTCCCGACCTTGTGGAAGCTACGCCCGACACCGGCGCCTATGTGAGCTACTCCGCCGCCCTGAAACGCCTGGCCGTCAAGCTCTCCAAAACCTGCAACGACCTTCGCCTGATGGCCTCCGGTCCCCGTTGCGGCCTGCACGAGATCAACCTCCCGGCCATGGCTCCCGGTTCCTCCATCATGCCCGGTAAGGTGAACCCCGTTATCCCTGAGGTCACCAACCAGGTGTGCTTCAAGGTCATCGGCAACGACACCGCCGTCACCTTCGCCGCCGAGGCCGGCCAGCTGCAGCTCAACGTGATGGAACCTGTCATCGTGGAATGCATCCTGGAAAGCCAGACCTGGCTCATCAACGTGATGAACACCCTCCGCACCCTCTGCATCGACGGTATCACCGTAAACGCAGACCATTGCTACAAGATGGTGAAGAACTCAATCGGCATCGTGACCGCCCTGAACCCGTACATCGGCTACAAAGCCTCCACCAAGGTGGCCAAGGAAGCCCTGGAAACCGGCGGCAGCGTGTACGACCTCGTGCTGGAGCACGGCCTCATGACCAAGGAAAAACTGGACGAAGCCCTGGATCCCAAGGCCATGACCGCCTCCCACGAATTCATCAAATAGCGAGTGGCAGCTATCCCGCTGTCCAGCAATCATTTACGATAAAGTCCTCGTTCAAAAATTGAACGAGGACTTTCTTATAACTAGCAACTACTCAACGACTTGGGTGTCACACGAAATTCAGCATATCGGCCGAGGCAGCGCCGGCAATCACGAGCACCAGCAGGACGATGATGTCGATGAGCCAGAGGACGAACAGGACCAGTCCGGGCCGCCAGGAAGGCGATTTAAAGCCGAAGATGAGCATAATGCCACCGTACAGGATGGCCACGAAGGGAAGGATGACGGCCAGGGCGGCCAGGGCCACCACCCACGGCGTGGACAGAAGGTCGTACAGGACCGGGGCTTCTGCAGCCAGTTCGTCCAGCCATTGATTGATTTGCACGCCGAACAGATCCTCGCCCTTCAGTGAAAGGACGGATACCGAGGCCAGGCCGGAAGTACCCATTATGAGCAGGACGATTCCCACCAGCACCAGGATCCATTTCCCGAAACGTTGGAAGAAGTCGGAGTGAACCGCCTCGCGGGCCGTGTTCCCCATCTCCTGGATGCCGCTCTGGACATTGCGGCGGATGTCATCGGCCGTTGCGGGGTCCCCTTTCATAGCCCAGCGCTCCTGCGCCGTGCGGGCTGCCGGCATAGCAATCCACAGGATGCAATACACAAAGGGAACGATAAGGCTCCACATACCATGGTGGGCGCCGGAGAAGAAGGTCACGGCAGCCGTGACGACAAATCCGATCCGCAACCAGGCGGTCTCGATGCCGAAGTACTGGGCCAAACCGCTACAGACACCGCCCAGGCGTTTATCGGACATGTCCCTGTATAGCCGTTTTGCCGATTTTTCGCCCACTTCCGGCTCCGGGTCATCGGCCTCGATGCGCTCCGGTTTGCCCAGGATATCAATGACAGCCTGCACGCCGGAGAGGGTTACCACTGTCCCGCGGTCGGTCTTTTCCTGCAGCAGTTCGGCCATCCGCTCCTCAATCCCTTCCATAATTTCCTTGCCGCCTTCCTGTTTCAGGTAATGCGTCTCCAGAGTTTTCAGATAGCCCTCCAGCGCATCGGCCGCGTCCTTTTCAAAGATGAAGGCGTATCCGCCCAGACTCAATTGGATCGTCTCTTTCATAGCTTATTGCTGTTTTAAGGTTGCGATACTTTGGACCATTTCGTTCCAGGCCGCATCCATTTCGGCCAGCTGTTCGCGGCCTTTGTCGGTGATTACATAATATTTCCGCGGCGGCCCCTGGGTAGATTCTTCCCAACGATAGGTGAGCAAACCTTGGTTCTTCTGCCTGATCAGGAGCGGGTACAGCGTGCCTTCCACCACAATCATATTGGCCGCTTTCAATTCTTCCAAAATGCTGGAGGCATAGGCCTCTTTCTGGCTCAGGATGCACAGGATGCAGTATTCCAGCACCCCTTTTCGCATCTGCGAGCGGACATTCTCACTGATGTTTTCCATGGCCGATTACTTTTTATAGGTTTCACGGGCGTAACGGGACATATTCTCCGCAGTGGGAGGAATACCCCGCATCTCACACTTCTTGGCCGGAGTATCGGCCTGGGGAACCGCAATCCAGAGAATGATGTAGATCCAGAATCCGGCGCTGCCGCAGATGAGTGCCACCAGCATAAGGATACGGATGAGGGTGACATCCACATCAAAGTAAAGAGCCAGGCCGGAGCATACGCCGGCTACCCGCTTGTTGTCCACGTCACGGTACAGGCGCCGGGGCATATCCGAGGTGAACGCCGCACCGGTAGTGCTTCCATTTTCGGCCGATCCATCCGGCATTCCCAGGGCCGATGCCACCTTCTCCACCATTTCCTGCGTAACCACGCGGTTGCTGTCTCCCCCTACTTCCTGGTAGAAGAGTTCTGCGATTCGGCCTTCAATCTCCTCCATCACCTCCCCTTTCTGATATTCAGGAACGGTGAGCTTGGCCTTGAAGTGATCCAGATACGTCCGAAGCCTGTTGTAAGCATCTTCATTGAGCGTGAAATTCCGTCCGCCCAGCGAGACATTGATTACCTTTTTCATTTCTCAAAATATTTGTTGATGCAAAGATATAAATATTTCTTGGTACTTTGCAACACATAGTACTAAAATTTTCAAATAATTTTTACAGGTGGCAACTAATTCGCTGACTATCAGTGTATTAGATGAAAGTCCTCGTTCGATTTTTGAACGAGGACTTTCTGTAAAAGATTGGCGGACAGCTAGTTACGTGCCACGAGGGAGGCGATTTTTTCGGGGGTTCCGGGGGGAAGGCCGGGGAAAAGCGGGAGGCAGAGGATGCGGCTGGCCAGTTGAGCGGCCACGGGCGTATGGCCGCGGAACCGGCCCATATAGCAGCCAGCCTGACTGGTAAGCGGGTAGAAATACTTTCTGGGATGGATGCCCTGGGCCTTCAGGGCGGCAAAGGCGCGGTCCCGGGCGGTCTGGCTTTCCAGCACTGCGGGACAATAGGCGTAATTCCCTTCCGTTCCTTCCCGGGGCTGAAGGACGCGGACCGACGGAGGCAGGCAAGCCAGGTACTCCTCGAAAGCAGTGCGGCGGAGCGCCACCTCCTCTGAGAAATGGCGCAGGTTGCAAAGGCCCATAGCGGCCTGGAATTCGTTCAGCTTGGCATTCCCCCCTACCGCTTCGCAATGATCGGCGTCACGGATGCCGAAATTGGACAGGTCCTGCAGCGGCTGGCGGAACCGTTCATCGGCAAAACAGACGGCGCCGCCCTCAATGGTGGAAAACACCTTGGTAGCGTGGAAACTCAGGATGGAGGCATCGCCATAACGGACCAGCGGAACCCCCTTGTACCGCACGCCAAAAGCATGGGCTGCGTCATATAGTAAAGGAAGGCCGTGCTTCCGGGCCAGGGCTTCCAGCGCCTCCACCTGACAGGGATGCCCATATACGTGCACGGGCAGGATGGCCGATGTCCGCTCTGTGAGCAGCGCCTCCACCCCGTCGGGGTCCAGGGTGCCATCGGCCTCCAGGACATCGCAAAAAACGGGGACGAGTCCTTGCCGGACCAGTGCGTGGGTGGTGGAGACGAAGGTGAAAGGACTGGTGATCACTTCACTGCCCCGGGGCAGCTGCAGCCCTTCCAGGAGGGCCTCCAAGGCCAGATGGCCGTTGGCATACAGGGATACCGGCCCTTCCAGGAAATCTTCCAGGCGCGCATGCAGCTGTTGGTGCAAGGGCCCCATATTGGTCAGGATATGGCTGTCCCAGAGCGGGCGGATGGCCTGGCAGTACTCCTCGAAGGAGGGCATGGAGGTGCGGGTTACGAACAATTCTTCCATCTGATAGTACAGTACAGGTTTCTCAAAAGGCGAAGCAGGGTTCTCCCCAGGCGGCGGACCGAATAAGGCAGATAACGGGGCGCCAGAAGCTTCAGATAACGATGCTGGGTTAAGAAGTCGCTGGTATCCAGTTTGTCCAGGCGCCGGCGGACCGCGCGGTGGTGCTCCCCTGCTGTCCAGGCATCATACGCGGCCATCATTTTCCTTTCAGTTTTCCGATCTTCCACCCGCTGGAGCCCCCTGTGCGTGGCCGACCAGGAACCCGGCGTCTGGATCCGGTACACGGACATACAGCGCGACAGATAAACCAGGCCGCCCCGGCGGGCGCCTTGCAATTGCAGCGCCAGGTCGTTTACCTTTACCGCGCGCATAGGCGTCATAGTTAGGTAGTTTTCCCTCCGGCACAGCAGGGAGGCCGTGGCCAGATGCAAGCCTTCCACTACCTGGGTGGCCGGAATCACGCCATCCCGCAGGCTGGGGACCATGAATCCCCGGGGAATGCCGTCCCGGACAATCCGCGCGCAATGAGCGCTGAGATCGGCCTCCGGATGCCGTTCCAGCGCTTCCACCTGAAGCTGAAGTTTCATGGGATCGGTCCAGTAGTCGTCCCCCTCGCATAGCGCCACATATCGGCCCCGGACCAGCGGGAAGCAGAAGGTGGGAGCAATGGCAAGACCCTTGGAATACTGGTTCTCTTTTTGATAAATGGGCCGGAACAAATGCGGATAGCGGGCGGCATATTCCCGGATGATATCGGCCGTCCCGTCGGTAGACGCGTCGTCGTGCACGATCACCTCCACCGGGAAGGTGGTCCTCTGGCACACGAAACCCTCCAGGGCATCCCGGATATAAGGGGCGTGGTTATAGGCCAGGCAAATGACGGTTACCACTGGTTCATCCATCGATCAGGGTATATTGGTCCAGCATCGCGTGCAGGGCGTCGCGGGAATGGTTCATAATGGCGTCCAGCACAGACAGCTTGCCTGCTTCGGCCGCCTGGCTGCTCAGGAAACTGAGCCGGATGCCCTGGCGCCGAAATTCCTCAAAACTATACAGCTGCTGTCCGCCGATGGCATTGATATAGTGGTCGGCCCCCATCCGATGGCAGAAATCGTAGATGCGGGCTTCCCTTTTCAGCAGGGCATTCCCCTCCAGCTGGGAAGTAAAGCCGATGGGGGTGTCGATGCCCAGATAGGCGCACACTTCCCGGATGGAAGCGGTCAAAAACAGCGACAGGTTCTGTTCCGGGCAGGCGAAGATCCTTTCCATCAGGGCATAGCCTTCCTGAAAGAAAGGCGCTTTGTGATAGGCGGTTTCCACTGTCCGCAGTTTATTCGAAACGGCTATTGGCATAAGGAACGTATCACCGATGAGCTTGAAACAGCTTTTCTTCTGCAGCTCCAGCTTGAGAAAGAATTCCTGCCCGTTCATATTAATCCGGTTCCGGTGGATCCACCCGTGCCGGATGTAGCTGAAGTCATCGGCCACCAAAAAAAGGTCGGCGGCGTGAATGAGCTGCCAGTAAGGAAAATAGGGCAAGAAATAAGGCTGGTTACTGGACAGAATCATAGCCGGTCACATTGGGAAAGGAGAACAGGGTCATCCGTATGAAGCACAAAGGCTTTTCGGTCGTCGCCCTGGTTGGTAACCGGCAGGCTGGAACAGCGGAAAAAGCCGGAATCGAAGTAACGGTCATCCACACAGAGCATCATGCCACAGAGATAGTCCTGAAAAGGCGTTCCTTCCCAAACGGTGGGAAAGCTGCGCTGGGGAATGAACGGCTGGAAGAGACAACCCTCCACCCCCTGGTCCAACCGCCGCTGCCATTGTTCCCGGCTCACCAGCGGACCGGCCATCACCCCCTCGCTCTTACCCAGCCGATAAGGCTTCAGGATGTAACCGTCCTTGTTTTCGTAGGCATCGGCCGGCATTTCCAGATAAGTGGGAATGGTATGGGCGGCCAGAAAGGCCGCGTCATCGGCCTCCAGACAGGATCCGGTGAAACGGGAATCCAGCCACAGGGCCAGGAAGCGTTTGTCGTGGATGAGGAAAGTGGTGCGGAGTTCACTCACCATCCCGCAAGCCATCATAGCTTCCAGGGTATCCAAAGAAAAGCCCAGCAGATCCCGCTGGTTCAGGGCGTTCACCGCCAGGGCGTCCGGCCGGGACCAATCCTTACGGCGCGCCTCCACCTCCGGGGCTTCAATTTCTTCGGTCTGCAGGCCCATAGCCTCATAGAAGCGCCGGTACAAACGGATTTCGCCGCTGCGGTCGGCGCTTTTCAGGACATAGAGCCTGCGTTTCCCATCGGCCAGGGAACGCATACAGGCCATCAGTTCCGGGAAGCGGAACTCCACGGCGGAGTCCGGAAAGCGGGCGCAAAAGTTCCGGCCGGCCTGGTAGCCGAACCATCCCATGAAAATGCCGTGCGCGAAGAAACGGGAAGTAATCTCACACAATAACAGGTTTCCGTCCCGGGAAAGGATGTAATCGGGCCGATACGTGCCCGCCCGGAAGGGATAGGCGCTTTGCCGCTCCAGGAGCTCCCACTCCTTGTCTGAGAAGCCCCAGTCCTGCACATAATCTTCATAATGCTGCACCAGCTCCTCGATGGAACGATACAGCACCCGGTGCAGACGGCGCAATTCGTCCCTGCGGGCGCTGCAGATGCCCACGGGCCGGGAATGATACCAGCGAAGGTAATAGGCCGATAAGTCGCTGAACATGGTTTAAGGCTCCTTGAACAGGCCACGCTGGTAACCCAGGCACTGGAAGCCGTTGCGGTTCACCAGCGGAATCAATTCTTCAGAGATGCCCAGCTGCTGGCGCACCCAGTAGCAGATGCTGGTGCTCATCCCCAGGGTATCCGTATAGGCCATCATCTTCCGGAGGCACTCCTGGCTGCGGGCGCGGTCCGGAGCCGTGCGGCCGCGCTGCTTCCGGTGCGTGGCGTTGGAAGGCATCAGATAGTCGTCATAAAGGGCCCGCTCCAGTTCCTTGTCAAAATAACCCAGATACTGGCCCAGCAGCGCCAGGTTCTCCATATTCACCGTCAGGAATTCCGGTTTGTAGTTCACGATGCCGGCCTGGTGCAGGGCATCGAAGAAACGGCGGATTTCCGCATCCGTGAGACACGGCGTAAAAATGGGCTGAACCAGGGCCGAATTGGCCGGAATGCCCTGCTCCCGGCACAGCAGAACGGCTTTAATCCGCTCCTCGATGGGGGCTGCATAAGGCTCCAGGAGGTCCCGCAGCGGCGCCGGCATGATGGATACGCTGATATTGTACTGCATCTTGTCCCGGAGTTCCCGGAACAGGTCCAGGATGCTCTCTCCCTGGTACCGGCATTCCAAGTGCCGGGCCCCGGCCTTGGAGGCGATGAACAACCGGGCATTGGAATCCGGACAGCGCCGGAAATGCGCTGCGAACTCCCGCAGGATCCGGTGGGCTATGCCCGTGTACAGGGTGGCTTCCTGGAACGCCTCCGTCTTGGGAGAGAAATAATAATAATGGTTCCGGTTGGGGCTGCCGGGACCGTTCATCTGCTCCAAAAGCCGCCGCACATACAGGTGGTAATTCTCATGAGCCATCAGGTTCTGCTCATGGACGCCGTCCGTCACCAGGCAATACTGGCAACCCACCGTACAACCCTTCACGGGGTTGATTTCGTAGGTGAGCGTGGGGCATCGGCCTGTATAATTATGAATCTCCGGTTTTTCCGCGTCCGGATCAATTGCATCCAAAAAATAATGCTGCTGAGGTATCAAGTTGTGGTTCCGCAGCCGGAGAGCCAAAAGCTCCGACCCCCTTTCCAACCCCTCCAGCGTGGAAGCCGATGGCTCCGCCTTTACGCCTAACTTTTTCAGATAGGAGGCATTAACTACTGCCGGCCGAAAACCTGGCAGGTCATAAATATTCCCCTGATGCGGATACAGGGGCGTAAAAACAATGCTCATATATGCAAAGGTACTAAAATCCACAAAAAAACGCTATATTTGTAAACACTAGATATCTAACGTATGGCAGAGTTCAAATACGCGCCCATGTTCCAGCTGGGCCCTGACACAACAGAGTACTACAAGATTCCCGGTTCTGAAAAGCTTGTGAAGACCATCACGGCAGGAGACAAGACCCTCCTGGAGGTGTCTCCGGAGGCCCTCACCCTGGTGGCCCAGCAGTCCTTCCACGACTGCCAGTTTATGCTTCGCCGCGCGCACAATGAGCAGGTTGCGGCCATCCTGAAGGACCCTGAGGCCTCCGACAATGACAAATACGTAGCCCTGCAGTTCCTGCGCAATGCGGAAACTTCCGTAAAGGGTGTCCTCCCCTTCTGCCAGGATACCGGCACCGCCATCATCCACGGCGAAAAAGGACAGCGCGTCTGGACGGACTTCGAGGACGAGGAAGCCCTGAGCCTGGGCGTTTACAACACCTATACCCGGGAGAATCTCCGTTACAGCCAGAACGCCCCGCTGGATATGTACAATGAAGTGAACACCAAGTGCAACCTTCCGGCCCAGATAGACATCGAGGCCACCCAGGGCAGTGAATACCGCTTCATTATGGTGGCAAAGGGCGGCGGCAGCGCCAACAAGACGTACTTCTACCCCATGACCAAGGCCACCATCCAGAACGAAGGCACCCTCATCCCCTTCCTGGTGGAGAAGATGCGTTCCCTGGGTACGGCAGCCTGCCCGCCCAACCGGCCGCGCTTTCCGTGACATTGATCTGGAGCAGAAACTCCTGGTGGAAGCGCAGAAGATCGGCCTGGGCGCCCAGTTCGGCGGGAAATACCTGGCCCACGACATCCGCGTGGTCCGTCTTCCCCGTCACGGCGCCAGCTGCCCTATCGGTATGGGCGTGAGCTGCAGCGCAGACCGCAACATCAAGTCCAAGATCAACGCCGACGGTGTCTGGATCGAGAAAATGGATTCCAACCCCTCAGAGCTTATTCCCGAAGAACTCCGCCGTCCCGGTGAAGGCCCTAAGGGTATTGAGATAGACCTGGACAAGGGTATCGACGCCGTGCGCGCAGAACTTACCAAATACACCGTGGGCACCCGTGTAAACCTGAAAGGCACCATCATTGTGGCCCGCGACATCGCCCACGCCAAGCTGAAGGCCCGCCTGGATGCCGGTGAAGGAATGCCGGCCTATTTCAAGGACCACCCCATCCTGTATGCCGGCCCGGCCAAAACGCCCGCAGGCTATCCTTGCGGCTCCATGGGCCCCACCACGGCCAACCGTATGGACCCGTACGTGGATGAATTCCAGGATCACGGCGCTTCCCTGGTCATGATTGCCAAGGGCAACCGTTCCAAGGTGGTCACGGACGCCTGCCAGAAGCACGGCGGCTTCTACCTGGGCACCATCGGCGGCGTTGCGGCCGTGCTCTCCCAGAGCAGTATCCGCAGCATCGAATGCGTGGAGTATCCGGAACTGGGCATGGAAGCCATCTGGAAGATTACGGTGGAAGACTTCCCCGCCTTCATCCTGGTGGACGACAAAGGCAATGACTTCTTCAAAACCATTGGACTTTAACCACAAATTACCGATATGAAATACGTATGCAACATTTGCGGGTACATCTATGATCCCGCTGTGGGCGACCCCGATGGCGGCATCGCCCCTGGAACCGCTTTCGCCGACATCCCCGTGGACTGGGTATGCCCCGTATGCGGCGTAGGTAAAGACGACTTCTCCCCCGCAGAGTAAGAAGAGTAAGAAAAAATATTCTTATCTTTGCATTCTATGGCAAAGATATGGAGTGACATTGTGGTGCCCATTGCCGTGGCCACCGCTGTGCTGGCGCAGACCGTGGGGATTGAAGCCTCCCGGGCATCGCGCCTGCATGCGTGGTTCCCTCAGGTTCAGCGCGATACACTCAAACAGGATACCCTGCGTCGCGATTCGCTGAAGCGTGATTCCCTGAAAGTGGACTCGCTTAAACTGGACTCGCTCAAGCTGGAAGAAGAATTCGATCTCTTTGCCGAAACGCCCCAGGATACAGTTCCAGCCATTACGGCCCGGGACACGATGAAGGTACCCGACAGTCTCCAGGTCACGGACCCCTTCCTGTATCAGTGGTACGTAGCCACCAAAGACAGCTATACCCACAAGCTGGTGGTGGACTCCCTGAAGGCCGAAGGCGACACCCTCATCTGGCCCCGCGTAGACTCCCTTTTCCGGGCCGATTCCACCCTGCAGGCCCAGATTGCCTGGGAGCGTAAGTGGAACGCCATGACCAAGAAGGAGCAGAAACGCTGGACCTATGAGCACGTAGAACTTCCCAGGCTCCTGCATCGGCAAGACTCCGTCCTGAAAGCCAAGGACAGTCTCAAGCGCGTGCGGGACAGCATTATCGAAAACACGCCCCGCATCCTGGAAACCGCCTTCCTGCCGGACTCCCTCTACTACAAGCGTTTTGTCACCTGGCGGCACAACCGCCTGTACAACAGCGTGGAAACCTTCCAGTGGGACACCACGGCCAATTACCACTTCTACGACTATCCCGTTATGCGCAAGGATGTGGGCGCCACCTGGCTGGGTATGCCGGGCAGCGCCATACAGCCCTATAACTTCTTCCTTCGCCAGTCGGAAAAGAGCACCAGCTTCTACCAAGGTCTGGAAAGCTGGACCTACACGCCCGACGATATGGTGATGTGGAACACCAAAACCCCGTACACGGAGTTGGAGTATTACGGCAACATCCTCAAAAGCAGCAGTTTAAGTTCCGATAACTTCCGGGTATTCACCACCCAGAACATCCTTCCCTCCCTGAACATAGCGTTAGAGATGAAACGCTACGGCGGCGCCGGTACGCTCCAGAACGAGGAAACCAAGAACAATACCTACTTCGTAACCGGCAACTATCTGGGAAAAAAATACCTGGCCCACGCCGGCTTCATCTACAACCGGTCCACCCGCCAGGAAAGCGGTGGTATGCAGGACACTCAATGGATCCGGGACACCACGGTGGATGTGCGGGAAATTGACGTAAATCTGGCGGCGGCCAGCAACCGCTACAAAAAGATCAGTCTCTTCTACGATCAAAGTTACCGCATCCCCTTCGACTTCATCGAGAAACTGCGCCACCGCGGCGATTCCACCTGGGTCCAGGCCGATACCCTGAACACCAACATCACCACCGGCTTTATCGGTACCTCCACGGAATACTCCACCTACAGTAAAAAGTATGTGGACAAGACCTCCGCATCCTTGTCGGAATTCTACAACGACGTGTTCAACATCAACCCCAACCAGAGCGCCGACTCCCTGCGCACCATGCGCCTTGAAAACCGCCTCTTCGTGCGGCTGCAGCCCTGGAAGGAAGATGCCATCGTCTCCAAGATAGAAGGCGGCATCGGCCACAAACTGCAGCATTTCTACCTGCAGGATCCCTCGGAAGTCTTGTACAAGCCCGTCAACCACAAGTGGAACAGCGTGTATGCCTATGCCGGTGTGGAAGGCCAACTGGGACGCTACCTGGAATGGGACGCCACCGGTCTGTATAACTTTGCCGGACAGGAGTTGAACGACTTTTACGTCAAGGCCAACGCCAAACTGAACGTATTCCCCTTCCGGCGGCAGCGCAACAGCCCCATCAGCCTGAAGGCCACCTTCGAGACCCGGCTGCAAACCCCGGACTTTTATCAGCAGCATTTCTACACCAACCACTACAGTTGGGAGAACAAATTTACCAAAACGTCCACCACCAAGATTCACGCCACCCTGGATATTCCCAAGTGGCGCCTGCAGGCCCAGGCGGGCTATGCCCTCCTGGCCGGACACGTGTATTACGACACCCTGGGTATCGCCCGACAGCACGCTCCCGCTGTGAGTGTGCTCACCGTAGGGTTGCGCAAGGACTTCGTCTTCGGCCCGGTCCATCTGGAGAATGCGGCTTTGTTCCAGATGTCTTCGCAACCGGACATCCTCCCCCTCCCTACCCTGGCCCTGAACCTGCGCTGGTATGCGCAGTTCAATATTGTGGACCCGAAGGTGCTTCAGCTGCAGTTAGGCGTCAATGCCCGCTACACCACGTTGTGGTATGCCCCTTCCTACAATCCGGTGGCCGGCGTGTTTATGCTGCAGAACCAGGAAACCTACGGCAACTGCCCGGTCTTCGACGTATTCGTCAATATGCAGTGGAAAAAATGCTGCCTGTTCGTGAAACTGGAGAATGCCGGCAACGGCTGGCCTATGGACCGGCACGACTACTTCACCGCACACAGGTACATCCAGACTGCCCGCGTAATTAAATTGGGTATTTCCTGGCCCTTCTACCCGCGTTTTGGGGCCCAGAAGACCCTCTCCGAACGGGCCGGAAGCGGTTTCGGCGGCGGCGACAGCAGTGGGGCCGGCGGAGGTGGCGGTGCCGGCGGAAACCGAAGAACCACCTCCCGATGAAACGGCGTAGTCTTCCTTGTATCATCGGCCTTGTGCTGATTCTCCTGATGTTTCCGGCCGGGTCCCGCCGCACCCAGCCGGAAAAAGCTTTTTTGTCGGACCTTCCCGCTTCGGAGCGAACCTATGTGAAGGTGCCCAAAGCCTTGAACCAGTACGAACCCCTGCTCAGGCAGTACGCGGAAAAAATCGGCTGGGACTGGCGCCTGCTGGCCGCCATCGTGTACCACGAATCCCGTTTCAACCACGCCGCCCAATCCGGGAAAGGGGCTACGGGCCTGATGCAGATCAACAGCCCCCGGTATTCGGAAGACACCCTGCTCATTCCGGCCGTGAACCTTTCCATCGGCACGGCTTATCTGCAGAAACTGGAACAGATGTTTCCTGCCGCCACCCCCTCGGACTCCCTGAAATTCGCCCTGGCCGCCTATAACCTGGGAGACGGCAAAATGAAAAGGATGGTATCCAAGGCCCGTTCCGCCGGTTTGGACTCAACCCGCTGGGAAGAAGTGTCCCGCCTGCTTCCGGAGGGACATCACACAAGTTCCTATGTGGATAAGGTGATGGAAACCTATTACCAGTACAGCTGGCAACTTCCGCGTTAGCGCTCCGTTTGTTCGTGCGCCTTTTGATATAGTTCCCAGGAATTGAACAGATTCTGCCAAACGGCATAGAGCCCGCCCGCCACGGAGGTGACCGGGGTCATATAATTGTATCCCAGCCAAATGAGGAAACCGGTGTTTTTCTGGCCCAGCGCCTGACCGGCCGTGAGCGATTCCACCCGGGAGCGTCCCATACGCCGGCCCGTAAAAAACTGGAGGAAGCAAGTGAACACCGATACTCCCACGATGCCCGCCACGGCCCCCCAGCCCAGGCCGCTGTTCAGCAAGGCCCGGGTGGCCAGAATCATGGCCAGCGTAAGTCCTACGCCCCAGATATAAAAGGAATTGGGGGCCCAACGCATAAGCCTTCGTTGCAGTTTGTGCGTGGTGTAACGGATGAGCCAGGCCACCAGACCGGGCAAGATGAGCACCGGAAACACTTTCCAGGCAATGTGCCCCACATAGGCCCAGAAACCCATTGTGGCCGATGGATTCACCAGCGGAATCACCAGCGGGATGAGGAAGGTGCCTGCCAGGTTGATGAGGACCACGTAACTCACCGTGGCGGCCAGGTCCCCGCCCAGTTTGTCCGTGATAACGCCGGCGGCCGACGCCGTAGGGCAGATCATACACAGCATTCCGCACTCCAGCAGCATACGCAGGGTTCCTTCCGTGACGGCAACCCCTGCCGCCAGCAAAAGGAAAGCGAGGGCCTGCACGGCCAGGGCGCCCAGGTGCCATCGGCTCAATTTGATATCGTGCGGAGAAATCTTCACGAACTGGAAAAACAGCAGCAGGGCAATCACCACCCGCTGTCCTTCCGACACCAGCGGATGCAGCCAGGGCCCCATTCCATGCAGTGACGGAATCGCACGATATAGCAGATACAGGCCGATTCCCAGCACTATGGCGCAGGGAAGCATCCACTCCTGTATCAAGCGGGTAATCCTACGCATGCTTGGGAATCAGGGGGCCGATGAATCTGTCCAGCCAAGGATCTGTCACGCGCATACAGAGCCCCGTAAGGAAGGCCAGGATGAGCGTGCCTTCGCGAATTACCACGGTGACACCGTTACCCGTGAACAGACCGAAAGCCGTCCAGGAGAAAAGGACCGTAAGGGCCACCATGGCCACGTCAAAGATCACTTTCATGGTGCCGAAGGGCGTTTTGGCCACCCGGCTCAGAACGGCTACTATCATATCGCCGGCCAGGATCCAGCTATCCCCTATCACCTCCATCTTAATGCCGATGGCCGTGAGGAACACAGACACCAGGCACAGGAGAATCTGGATCAGATAATGGGTAGAAGGAGCCTCCAGGGCGTCGAAAAGCCAGATGGCGCCGTCGCAGAGATAGCCGAATACAAAGGCTGCCGGAATCTGCATCAGATAACGGAGTTTGAACTGCTTTCCCAGCAGAATGGCCTGCAGCAGAATAAAAAACAAATGCGAAATCCAGGTAAAGGTTCCCACGGAAATGTGGGTCCACCGGAGATTCAGGATTACGGGCGGGCACGACGGCGGGGCAATGCCCAGGTTGGATTTGACGGAAATGCCCACGCCCAGGGCTATGAGGATGAGTCCCAGGGTGGAAATACTATATCGGATGAGGATATCCTTGAGCTTCATAAAAATCGCTTTCGAGGGTGCAAATATCCGCATTATTGTGTAATTTTGCAAACTGTATTTGAATTCATTAATACACTTTTAATATGAAAAAATCATTTGTAATGATCCTCTCTCTCCTTGCCCTTGCGGCCTGCGCCCCCAAGAACGACGGCGTCCCCGCATTGGATATGAATTACCTGGACACCAATACCAGCCCCAAGGTGGATTTCTACCAGTATGCTACCGGTGGTTGGCAGAAGAACAACCCGCTCCGTCCGGAATTTTCCCGTTACGGCAGCTTCGACGCCCTGCGTGAACAGGCCCAGGAAAACCTGAACGCCCTCTTCGAGAGCATGACCACCCTGGAAACCACCCCCGGCAGCGTGGAGCAGAAAATTTCCGACCTCTACAAGATGGCCCTGGACTCCACCACCCGTAACGAACTGGGTGCCAAGCCCATCCAGCCTTATATCGCAGAAATCCAGGCTGTGGGCTCAAAGGATGAACTGGCCACCCTGCTTGGCAAGATGAACCTCTACGGCGAAGGCGGCTTCTTTGGCGCCGGCGTGGAGGCCGACCTCACCAACAGCGACATGCAGGTGCTGTACCTGGGCCAGGGCGGCCTGGGCATGGGCGACCGCGACTACTATCTGAAAGAAGAGAATAAGAAACTGTATGAGGGTTACCGCAACTATCTGGTGAAAGTCCTCACCCTGGCCGGCATCGAGAATCCGGAAGCCGTGGCCGACAAAGATATGATTGTGGAAACCGCCATGGCCAAAGTGGCCTGGCCCCGCGAGAAAAACCGCGACATGCAGGCCATCTACAACCCCATGTCCACCCAGCAGATTGTGAAGGCCTGGCCTGGTCTCCGCTTCAACCTCATCTGCAAGGCCGCCGGCATCGATCCCCAGGACAAGATCATCGTGCAGCAGCCTTCCTATTTTGAGGCCCTGTCCAAGATGCTGGAGAAGTACAACCTGGAAGACCTGAAGGCCTATCTCCTGTGCCAGTTTGTCTCCAGTTCGGCCAGCTCCCTCTCCGACGATTTCTACACCGCCAGCTGGGAGTTCTTCTCCCACCAGATGGCCGGTGCCCAGGAGCAGCAGCCCCGCTGGAAGCGCGCCATGAGCGTTCCCAACGGCATTCTGGGGGAAGCCGTAGGCGAAATGTATGTAGCCCGCTACTTCCCGGAAAGCTCCAAGCAGAAGATGGTGGCCCTGGTAGAGAACCTGCGCACCGCGCTGGGCCAGCACATCGAGACCCTGGAGTGGATGAGCGATGAAACCAAGGTCAAGGCCCAGGAGAAGCTGGCCGCCTTCACCGTGAAGATCGGCTATCCCGACAAGTGGAAAGATTACAGCACCCTGGACATCAACCCTGAAAAGACTTACTATGAGAACCTCCGCAACGCCAGCGCCTGGTATGTGAAGGACAACATGGACAAGCTGGGCAAGCCCACCGACAAGACCGAATGGGGTATGACGCCGCAGACGGTGAACGCCTATTACAACCCCACCACCAATGAAATCTGCTTCCCGGCCGCCATCCTGCAGAAGCCGTTCTTCGATCCCGAGGCCGATGAGCCCGTGAACTACGGTGGCATCGGCGTGGTCATCGGCCACGAAATGTCCCACGGCTTTGACGACCAGGGTTCCATGTTCGATGCCTATGGCAATATGGTGAACTGGTGGACCGCCGAAGACAAGGCAAAATTCGACGCCCTGGGAGACAAGCTGGTGGCCCAGTTCGACGAAGTGGAAATCGCCCCCGGCGTACACGCCAACGGCCGTTATACCCTGGGTGAGAACATCGGTGACCACGGCGGTCTGTCCATCGCCTTCACCGCTATGGAGAATGCCGTGGGTGACACCAAAGACCCTATGATCGACGGCTTCACCCGCGCCCAGCGCTTCTACCTGAGCTACGGCGCCATCTGGGCCCAGAACATCCGCGAAGAGGAAAAGATCCGTCTCACCAACCTGGATGTCCACTCCCTGGCCGTGAACCGCGTAAATGTGTCCGTCAAGAACTTCCAGACCTTCTTCGACGCCTGGGATATCCAGGAAGGTGATCCCATGTTCCGTCCGGAGGAAGAGCGCGTGCACATTTGGTAGCGGAGCGCTTCATATCGCGTAAACTGAAATTCCAAGGAAACATGGCGGCGGTGGCAATCGCCGTCAGTTTCTTTGTCATTATCATCGCCGTGGCCGTTGGCGCCGGATTCCGGTACAGCATCCGGGAAGGCGTCGCGGCCATGACGGGTGATGTCCGCATCAGCCCCTTCCTCACCGGTGAGGCTGAGCCCACATCCATGCCCCGCCACCTTCCGTCGGAACAGGCCATCCTGGAGCTGCCGTCCGTGAAGGAAATCGTTCCCGCCGTGGTACGGGCCGGCATCGTGAAAAGCGGCGAAATCGTACACGGCGTGGTGGTGAAAGGGATTCCCGGTGTGGCCGAAGAATCCCTGGCCGTCTCCATCCCCCACCGCCTTTCGGAAATCACCGGCGTGGGTGTTGGCGAAGACCTTACCGTCTATTTTGTGGGGGAAAAAGTGCGGGTACGCAAATTCCATGTCCGCGAGGTGCACCGGGACCTGCTGGAGCTGGACGACAACCTGCTGGTATACGCCCGCCTGGAGGATATGCAACGGCTGAACGGCTGGACCGAAGACCAGGTTTCCTGCCTGGACATCCGCACACGGGACGGTCTGCTGGAGCAGACCGCCGCCGAAATCGGCAACCTATTGCTGGCCAGCGGCCATCCGGAGGAGGAAGATCTGTATACAGCGGCATCTTCCCGTATGTACCCCCAGGTATTTGACTGGCTGAACCTCCTGGATTTCAACGTGGTCATTATCCTGATCCTCATGACGGTGGTGGCCGGATTCAATATGGTGAGCGGCCTGCTCATTATGCTGCTGCGGAACATTTCCACCGTAGGGACGCTCAAAACGCTGGGTATGGACGGACGCGCCATCGGCCGGCTCTTTGTCCGGATTGGGGCCGAAGCCGTATTTAAAGGAATGCTGGTGGGAAACGCCCTGGCACTGTTGTTCTGCCTGATCCAGGGAACCGCGCATCTGATTCCGCTGGACCCGGCCAATTACTTTGTTTCCTGGGTGCCGGTGCACGTAAATCTGCCCCTTATCCTGATAGCCGACATCGTGGCCTTCCTGGGCATCCTGGCCCTCCTCTGGCTTCCCTCCCGCGTCATCGCCTCCATCGACCCCGCCCAAACCGTCAAGGCCGATTAGCCTTGGGCCAGGTCCCCCTGTTTCCGGGCCAGGTCTGATTATGTGTCCGAGACCGCGCCCACATTTTCTTTGTTCTACGCTCTCCAAGGCCGAAAACGTGGGCCAGGTCTCGACGCTGAAATCGGACCTGGCCCAAGAAGACTATTTGGTCAGACGGATGAGACGGCCTTCAATCGGGACACCGTTCACCTTGAATCCCGTGTAGCTTTCCGGATCGCCACTGATATCCCAGCGGAAGGCGTGCTGGACCCGGATAACATCCCTGCTGCCATCGGGCCAGGAAATTTTCAGATCCGTGTCCCATGTTTTGGTGCCGTCCAGTTGCCCGAAGCGAAGAAGCACCTCATCGGACTGGGTGTACGACTTGGGGTAGATATAGAAACCTATCAGTCTGGCCGCAATGGCTTTTGTGGCGGCCGATGGCCACAGGAATTCCTGGCCTTCAAATGTGGCGGAAAATGGTTTTGACAGCCAATTGCCCGGCGTGGATTCATCAAACAGGTCGTTTCCCTTGGCGTCCGTCACCACAAAAAGGAATTCCACGGGGTAAATATCCCAAATCATACCCGGCTTGGGGCTATAACTGGGTTTATTCAGAAAGGCCTCAAAGGTTTCGTCCGAATCTTTTGAATCTTTTCCACACGAAATCAGCGTCAGCACTGCAGCCAACATCCAAAACCATTTTTTCATACTATTCATATCTTTTAGCTATAAACCCAGGCGGAGTAACAATCTTGCACACCATTGGCAAAGATAAAAAGAATTATCAGACATCAGGCGTTTTTCCAAGGGTCTTCTGCACCTCTTCCCGTTCCATCCCGAAAACCCGGGCCAGTTGATTCACTGTTGTTTTATGCGTTCGCCAGAGATACGGGATCAGCCGTTTCTTCTTCTCCAGGGTCAGTTGACCGAGTTCTGACTTGAACCAGCGGTCGGCGGTATCGGCCGCCACCTTGTAGAATTCGGTATCCGGCAGCATCCGCCGGGGCCCGTCAACCAACTTCTCCTGCATTTCGGCCGGATTTACTCCGCCAATTGTCTTCAGCCAGAAAGCGGGGTCATTGTTAAACACCTGTTCCAGATACGCGACATCACAGAAACTGGCCGGAATCAGATGATGATCCGGGTCCAACAACCAGGGAACATCCGTCAAGCTATCCCGTGTGTGCATCCATTCCCCTTTCTCGCGTTTGTTCAGGGCTGCCACTCTTTGGCTTCCCGAAATAGCATGCGTCCCGGAAAACATGGCCCGGAAACCGCTCCAGGGATACTCTTGTACCGGACAGCCGTTATCCAGCGCATTCCGGGGAATATAGGCCAGGGCATTGCGGACATGCCATTCATTATCCAACGTAACAGCCTTCACATTTACATGACGGAGAAGACTCTTTTCCCCATACTTGGCACTAAACCACTGAGAATACATCCTTTTCAACTCCAAACCAAAAGCGTCGGCATCTTTTTGTGAAACAGCCAGCACCGCCACGTGGCAGTGATTGGAAACCGACGCATAAATCACTACAATTACATTCTTCCTCTTTGCGCAAATGGCTATGTATTTGACCATTACGTCATAATCTTCTTCGTCCCTGCAGATGACAGCTTTTTCCAACCCCTTCATGCTCACATGAAAAGGCTGGACATTTCTAAGATCCCCTGAGGGAAGCATTCGGACAACAATCCTTCTCATCTTCTTTTCGTTTTTTGGGCCAGGTCCCCCTGTTTTCGGGCCAGGTCGGATTTTGTGCCCGGGACCGCGCCCGCATTTTCTTTATTATACGCTCTCCAGGGCCGAAAACGTGGGCTAGGTCCCGACCCTGAAATCGGACCTGGCCCAAAGGCGAGTTATTCCCAGCCTGGGGCAAGGGAGCAGCGGCGGAGGAGGTCGGTGGTCACCACGCCGTCGGCCTCCAGCTGTCCCACGGCGCCGAGGATTTCCCCATAAGGCCGATGAAGGGCCCCGCAGAGTTCCTCCAGGCCGATTCCCCGCTGCGCCTGCACGGCCAGCCCCACCGCAACCGGCAGGGCTCCGGCGCCGTATTGCCGGGTGAGCCGGGCCTGGAGCACCTTTTCGGGCGGGTCGCCCGCCTGATAGGTGACCCAGGATCCGCCGGCGTCCCGATGCCGCCGGGAGCCTCCAAGCCCCAGCGCATCCACCAACTGTTCCGGAGAGGTGATAATCCGGGCCATCTGCGTGGCGATGAGGGAGTTGCAGCCGGCACTGCGCACGTCGTCCAGGCGCCCGGGCACCGCGAAAACATCCCGGTCGTACTCCACTGCATATTTGGCAGTCATCAGCGAACCGCCCTTGGTTTTGGACTCCACCACCACCACGGCCGATACCAGGCCGGCGATGATGCGGTTCCGCCGGACAAAATTCAGGGCCACCGGCTGTGTATCCAGCGGATAGTCCGTGAGCAAGCCGCAGCCCGGCGTTTCCACCATGGAACGGGCCAGTTGTTCGTGCTGCCAGGGATAGATGCTGTCCAGGCCGGTTGCCATAATCCCAATCGTGGGCAAACCGCATTCCAACGCCGTCCGGTGGGCCACACCGTCCACGCCCAGGGCCAGGCCGCTCACAATGGTAGGCTGCACGGCAGCATCGGCCAATGCCAGGACCAGTTTCCGGCACCAAGCCTTTCCGTAGGGGCTCAGATCACGTGTGCCCACAAAGGCCACCAGGGGCCTCAGGGCAAATATTTCCGTTGGGGAAGACGTCCCGTTCAGATACAGTCCCAAGGGAGGCTCCGGACATTCGCGGAGGGCTTCGGGATAGTCTTCATCCAGTATGGATAAGAAGCGGAAGCCCCGCTCACGGATTTGTTTCAGTTCCTGCTCCGCCCACGCCAGCTGATCGGGCTCCAGCCGGGCAATGTGGGCATCCAAATCATCCAGCACTTGCCGGGGGTGAAAGCCAAAATGCTTGTTCAGGGCGCATAGCGCCACTTGTCTGTCTATCGTACTCATACCGCCAAGATAAGGCGGAAAAAAGAAAAACAACACAATCGTAAAAAAGATTGTGTTGTTTCAGGTGATTTTCTGTTTTTTCTTACGATTTAGACAATCAGAAGGGCGTCTCCGTAAGGGCCGAACTTGTATCCTTCCTTGAGCGCTTCCTCATAGGCGGCCATCACCGGCTTGTACCCACCGAAGGCGGCCACGCTCATAAGCATAGTGCTCTGGGGCAGGTGGAAGTTGGAAACGATGGCATCCGGAACGGAATACTGGTACGGCGGGAAGATGAACTTGTTGGTCCAGCCGTCGTAGGCGTTCACTTCGTGGGTGGTGGTCACGTAGGTTTCCAGGCCACGCATAACGGTAGCGCCAACGGCACAGACCTTCTTGCCGGTACGCTTGGCCTTGTTAATCACGGCGGCTGCCTCTTCCGGGATAATCAGGCGCTCGGAGTCCATCCGGTGCTTGGACAGGTCTTCCACATCCACGGTACGGAAATGGCCGATACCCATATGAACCGTAATGAAAGCCTTATCGATATCCTTGAGGATCATACGGTTGAACAGCTCACGGCTGAAGTGCAGACCGGCCGCAGGAGCGCTCACGGCACCCTCGTGGGCGGCAAAGATGGTCTGATAGTTCTCCACGTCTTCCGGGGTGGTCTTTTCCTTTACCCATTCCGGGACATAGGGTTCGCCCAGCGCGAAGAGGGCCTCCTTGAAGTCTTCGTAGGAACCGTCGAAGAGGAAGCGCAGCGTACGGCCGCGGGAGGTGGTGTTGTCAATGACTTCGGCCACCATGGATTCGTCCTCGCCGAAATACAGTTTGTTGCCGATGCGGATTTTGCGGGCCGGATCCACAATCACATCCCAGAGGCGCTGTTCGCGGTTCAGTTCCCGGAGCAGGAGCACCATAATATCGGCCCCCGTCTTTTCCTTCTTGCCGAACAGGCGGGCAGGAAAGACTTTGGTGTCGTTAAGGACGAAGACGTCCCCCTTGCCGAAATAGTCGATGATATCTTTGAACAGACGGTGCTCGATGCTGCCGTCGGCGCGATGCAGGACCATCAGGCGTGCCTCGTCCCGCCAGCGGGGAGGTTCCTGGGCAATCCGGTCCTTGGGAAGGTCGAAGTTGAATTGGGATAGTTTCATGTAGTCCGTAAACTTGATACTTTATATATACGGTACTTTTGGGAAAATAGTTTCAATGTTATTTCCCGTAGGCGTCCAGCCGGGCCTGGGCCGAGCGCCGATCCGCCTCCGTCTCCCCGTACTGGACCATAAGGTTCAAGTACTTCTTTTCCAGCTTGACGTCTTTCTGGGCGCGGGCCATCAGGATGCCGCCCTTGATGGCCGACATATCGCCGGGATGCTTCTTGAGCACCTGGTCGAAGTATTTCCGGGCTTTCTTGTAGTCTTTTTTCACCAAATAATAGGACCCGAGGTTGTCCAGGTACATAGGTTCATCCTTGCAATAGGTGAGCAGGTGCTCCGACAAGCTCCGGAAAGCCTCGACCGAAGTGTCCGAGCCGATCCGGAACAAGGCGGCGCAGTAATCCTGCATAAGGGCCTTGAATTGATCCTGGGTTACGGTGCCCAGGGTTTCGTGCTCCCAGTCGGGCTTGCGCTGGAAGTTGTAATCCACCAGGGTCTTGAGCTCCTGCAGGGTCATCTCCGGCTTCTCCTTCTCGTATCCCATGAGGGCGTCGATTTTGGCAAAACGCCAGTCCAGGCGGTTCTGCTTGGCGGCGATGGCCCGGGTGATAGCCGAATTGGCCGTGGCGAAGAGGGCGTCGTCGTAGTCGAATACCTCGAAATAGTTCACCTTGTTGCCCAGGGAGTCCTTCATAGGAACCAGCGGAGGCTGGCCCAGGTAACGGTCCTGATCCAACTGGACGATCCGGGACGACTGGCAGCGGGCGTAACAGAAAGAGAAGCGCGCCAACATATGGTTGGTGTCGTCGGGCCAGGCGGCTTCCCAACGGTCCAGGAGGGTTTCCACCCCTACGCCGGCGGGACCCACCCGCTCTACCAGGTTGTTGTAACGGCGGAGGAATTCCTCCTTGGAGTAGGGCTCCTGGGCGCAGAGCGGCAGCAGGATGGCCAGGCCTAATACTATGGTAATGAGTTTTTTCATCGGATATCCATTCTAATTCGTTTGGCTTTGGGATACAGGTTGTTGCAGCGCTTTCCCAGATTTTTCCCCTGTCCCAGGGGCAGGCCCAGGTAACAGAGCGTGAGAAGGCCGGTGGGCGCTTCCGGCGGCAGCACCAGGGCGTCGCCGTGCAGGTAATGCAAGGCCGATAGGCGGTCCAGCTCCCAGCGCGGAGCGTCCGCGGCGGGAGCGGAGGAAGCGGGGATTTCGGCGCGGAAAAGATCGAAGGGACGGCCCGAAAAACAGGTTTCCGGCGAACCGTGTTTGCGCAGGGCGGCCACGTACTGCCCTTCGCCGGGCACCAGGCCGGGCAGCATCAGCAGCCCGTGTTCCGTAGTGACAGCCGGGGCCTGCTCCGGCAGCGGGAGGATATCGGCCCCCAGCTCCCGGGCTATCCAGGATACGGTATCGTCGTTTTCCAGGCGGTTGAACGTACAGGTTGAATAGAGCAGGAAGCCGCCGGGCTTGAGCACGGGCCAGATGTCCCGGAGAATCCGCCGGGCGCGGGCGGCGCAGAATTCAACGGTTTTAGGCGACCACTCCGCCACGGCCAGGGCGTCTTTTCGGAACATACCCTCGCCGGAGCAGGGAACATCGGCCACTACCACGTCGAAGAGCGGACTATCTCCGAAGGCCGACGGATCCCGTGACACCGTGCCCACCCGCGGGTCTCCCCAGGTTTCCACATTGGATCGCAGCACGGCATAACGGTTGCGCATTACTTCGTTGGCCAGCAGGGTGAAATGGTCTCCAAAGCGGTCCCGCAGCGAGGCGGCCAGGTCTGTAGTTTTGCCACCGGGGGCGGCACACAGGTCCAGCACGCAGGCTCCGGGCTCCAGTTCCAACTGGCGGAAAATATGTCCCACCAGCATGGCGGAAGTATCCTGAACATAATAGGCGCCCGCGTGAAACAGCGGGTCCAGCGTGAAAACAGGCCGTTCCGGAAGCAGAAACCCATAAGGGCTCCAGGGAACGGGTGTGGCGTTAGGGAAAGGGCAGGCCGATAACTTGGCCGGATTCAGCCGGATGGATACGGAAGGAGCGGCCTGAAGTGCCTCCAGCACCCCGGCGGCCCGGTCTGCACCTACAGAACCGGCCAGCAGCTCCTGAAATCCTTCCGGGAAAGCAATCATTTGCTCCACTGTGCGGGATCGAACCCTTCCGGCATTTTGCCGTTGGAGGCATCCACCAGACCATCCACCACTTTATCCAGGGCTTCTTTTATCTTGCCGGAGAGCATCATCTTCATCATCAGATTCAGATCGGCCTCTACATTGATCCAGAAGTCCGTCTTATACGGGTCTTCCGCTGCAGGCTCGAAGTGCAGCACCAGGTGAAAGGCGAAGGGAGCGTCATAATCCACCAGTTCGATGCGGGAATACGGCACGCGCTGGTGCACTTTCACGCCGATATGGAAGCCCTGTACCGTGGCGGTAAGGGTATCGTAATCTGCGGTAATCATATCCCGTTTGTCCTCCGGGAGCATGCGCTGAAAATTCTGCATGTCCACAAAAGACATATACAGTTCGTACGGTTGGCGGGAAACGATCCCGTGTTTGCTTTCGATTTCCGTCATATTTTCTTACATTTGCAGTCCTGCAAAGATAGCAAAAATCATGCACAAAATTTATTTCGAGAAGCGCTGTATCATTATCTGTTCCCCGTCGGACGAAGCCCTGGCCGATCCCAACTCCGTGGAATTCCACCTGGGAGAGGTGTTGGATATCCATGCCCTGGTGCGCATGTTCGAGGTACAGGACACCCTGTCCCGTATCTATATTCCCACAACGGATACGGAAAAGGCCTATCGGCGCATCTGCTCGGAATTCAAGGAGGTGAATGCGGCCGGCGGCCTGGTGAGCAACCGGCGCGGGGATTATCTGCTCATTTCCCGGAACGGCCTCTGGGACCTTCCCAAAGGCCATCAGGAGGCAGGAGAAGATATCGAAGTGTGCGCCATGCGCGAAGTGCAGGAGGAAACCGGCGTGGATCAGCTGGAACTGCGCCGCCTCATCTGCATCACGGACCACGTGTATTTCCGCCAGGGCCTTTGGCATCTGAAACACACCTGGTGGTACGATATGCTGTACACGGATCCCACCAACCTCACGCCTCAGCGCGAAGAAGACATCACCAAGGCGGCCTGGGTGGCCAAATCGTCCCTGCCACCTTTCCTTAAGAATACTTATCCTTCCATCGTAGAGGTCTTCCGCGAAGCCAGAATTTAGCCACCTTAATAGAATATAGTTGGGCCAGGTCCGATTTCAGCGTCGAGACCTGGCCCACGTTTTTGGCCCTGGGGAGAGTATATCCAAGAAAATGCGGGCGCGGTCCCGGGCACAAAATCAGACCTGGCCCGTAAACAAGGGACCTGGCCCAACGTGCCGTTTTTTTGCGTATCTTTGTGGATATGTTTGTGGACACGCATACGCATTTCTACGACGAGTGGCTGCTGCCGGATGCGGAGGAGGCTGTTCAGCGGGCGCTGGAGGCCGGAGTGGGCAAGATGATCCAGGCCGATGTGGACAGCCGGGAGCGGCCCGCTATGTGGGAGATTGGCAATCGGCACCCCGGAGTCATTTTCCAGATGCTGGGGCTCTACCCTGGCTCCGTGACGGAAAACTGGCAGGAAGAATTGAGTGCCCTTGAGCCTTATCTGAATAAAGGAATTGTTGCAATTGGAGAAATTGGGCTGGATTATCACGAAGGGCTGGAGTATGTGAAGGAGCAGAAGGAAGTGCTGCGGCTGCAGTTCGAGCTGGCCGCGAGGCTGGACCTTCCGGTGAACATTCACCTGCGGGATGCCTGGGAAGATTTTTTTGCGGTACTTTCAGATTGTAAGCACCTGCACCTGCGCGGGAATCTCCATTGCTTCACCGCCAGCTATGAAATCTACGAAAGGGCCAATCGCTGGGCCGATTTCTCCGTGGGAATCGGCGGCGTCATTACCTTTAAAAATGCAAGTCTACCCAAGACCGTAGCCAGGATTCCGCTGGAAAAGATTCTGCTGGAAACCGACGCCCCCTACCTGGCACCCGTCCCTTATCGCGGACGGCGCAACGAAAGCGCCTACATCCCTTATATCGCCGCCAAGGTGGCAGAGGTGAAGGGCTTGTCCCTGGAACAAATTGAAACCATCACCACCCATAACGCTGAAACCCTGTTCGGAATATGACCGCATCCCTTCTTATCATTTACACGGGCGGCACCATCGGCATGAAAGAAGACCCGATGGACGGCACCCTCAAGCCTTTTGACTTCAGCCAGATCATGGAGGAAGTCCCGGAGCTGAACAAATTCGACGTCAAGATCGATTCCTATACGTTCGACCCACTTATCGACTCTTCCGACGTGGAACCGTCCCTGTGGATTTCCCTGGCCGAACTGATCCGCGACCGGTACGAAGACTACGATGGTTTCATCATCCTGCACGGGACCGACACCATGGCCTACAGCGCCTCCACCTTGAGTTTTATGCTGGAAGGGCTCACCAAACCGGTGGTGTTCACCGGCAGCCAGCTGCCCATCGGCGTACCCCGCACGGACGGCAAGGAAAACCTGATATCGGCCGTGGAAATCGCCGCTGCCAAAGACTATGAAGGCCACGCCCGCGTACCGGAAGTGTGCATTTACTTCGACTCCAAACTCCTGAGGGGGAACCGTTCCACCAAGTACAGCGCCGAAGCCTTCAATGCCTTCGCCTCTCCCAACTGTCCGCCGCTGGCCGAAGCCGGTATCCAGATCCGCTACAACACGGACGTGATCCGGAAGCCCATCTACTGGGATGCCCAGTTGCGGGTACAGACCCATCTGGATACGCGTGTGGCCATCCTGAAGGTACATCCCGGTATGACCCCGCAGGTGATGCGTTCGGTAGTGAGCGACCCGCTCACCCGCGCCTGCATCATTGAAACCTATGGCTCCGGAAACGCCTTGTCCAAGGAGTGGTTCCTGGACATCGTGCGGGAAGCCGCCGCAGCCGGAAAGATCCTGCTGAACGTAACCCAGTGCAAATCCGGCACTGTGAACATGAACCTGTATGCCACGGGAGCCACCCTGAAACACGCCGGTGTGCTCTCAGGCAGCGATATCACCACCGAAGCCGCACTGGGAAAACTGTTCTCCCTGATGGGCCGGAGCGACAACGACGGGTGGGTGAAAACCATGTTGGAAAAGAACCTTTGTGGCGAAATAACGAAATAATCTTTGGCAATTTGGATTTTTATTCCTAAATTGCACGACCAAATAGGAATATATTTTTACTAACTAATTCAACTTATAACTAACAACACAAAAACGATTATGAAAAAGTTTTTCATGTTTTTGGCAGTCGCCGGTCTTGTGACCTTCACTGCAAACATTGCTTCCGCTCAGGACGAGGGCGCCGCTCCCGCCGCTCAGGAACAGGTTGAAGAGGCCGAAGAGGTCGTGGATCTGTTCGCCGGTTCCGGTGAAGAAGTTCCGCTCCACCAGGCCCTCAAGACCAAGTTCATCGAAGGTGGTGCAGGCTTCATGTCCCTGATCATCATCTGCTTGATCATCGGTATGGCTCTCGCTATCGAGCGTATTCTGTACCTGGCCTTCTCCAAGACCAACACCACCAAGCTCCTTGAGAGCGTGGAAGCTGCTCTTGAAAAAGGTGGTATCGAAGAAGCCAAGAAAGTATGCCGTGAAACCCGTGGCCCCGTGGCCAGCATCTTCTATCAGGGCCTGCTCCGCGCAGATCAGGGTATTGATGTGGTAGAAAAGACCATCGTCTCCTATGGCGGCGTTCAGATGAGCCTCATGGAGAACGGCCTCAGCTGGATTGGTCTGTTCATCTCCATCGCCCCGTCCCTCGGATTCCTTGGTACCGTTGGTGGCCCTCATCACCACCGTGGGTGGTCTCATCGTTGCCATGATTCTCCAGATCTTCTACAACTACATCATCGCTAAGATCGACGCCCTGTCCATCGACATGGAAGACTCTTCCATCCGCTTTGTGGACACCATGGTCAAATACAACAACAAGAAGTAAGTAACCCCCTTAATTCCAACTCACAATGGAAAACCAGAAATACGCTAAAATTATCAAGATTGTTCTTTGGGTCCTGATGATCCTGAGCATCTGCGTGCTGGTCTGGGGTTCAATCAAGGGATTCGAGGCCAATGACGGCGCCGCAACGGATATGCTCCTCTACTGGGCATACATCGTATTGGGCATCGCACTTGTTTCCGTGATTTGCATCGGCCTGTATGTTACAGCCACTACAAATCCCAAGGGCCTCATTAAGATCGGTATTGCAGTTGTAGCCGCTGCCGTCCTGTTCGGCATTTGCTACCTGCTCGCCTCCGGTGATCCGGCTGTCGGTTATTCCGGCGCCAAGCTCCCCACCGCAACCGAGCTTAAGATGACCGATACCATCCTCAACCTCGCCTATCTCGTTGGCGGTGCAGCCATCCTGTCCATCATCGTGTCCGAGGTTTTCATGACCATCCGCAACAAAAAGTAAAGTAAACCATGGCAAGAAGAAATTTTGCAGCAATCGGTTCTACGGCTGACATTGCATTCCTGCTCCTGTGCTACTTCCTCATGACCACAACCATGGGTGATCAGTCAGGTCTGCAGCGCCGCCTTCCCCCGATCCCGGACGAAAAACAAGCCCAGGACCAGAAGGTGAACCGCCGTAACATCATCATCGTCAGAATCAACTCTGCCGATAAGCTGTTTGCCGGTAGCGAAGCCATGGATATCTCGTACTTGAAAGAAAAGATCAAAGAGTTCCTCACCAACCCCACCAACGATCCCAACCTCCCCGAAAAGGAAGCCAAGGAAATCGAAGGCAAGACCTATATGGTCTCCAAGGGCGTTATCTCCCTGCAGAACGACCGTGGCACCAGCTACCAGGCCTACATTGCAGTGCAGAACGAACTGGTAAAGGCCGTGAACGAACTCCGCGACGACTTCTCCAGAGCCAACTTCGGCAAGAAGTTCTCCCGCCTGACGGAAGAAGAGCAAGATATTGTTAAGAAGGCTGTTCCTCAGAACATCTCCGAGGCAGAGCCTAAGGATACCGGTAAAAAATAATAGGAGGTAAACATTATGTCAAAATTTGGAAGTTCCAGTAATAAGAAGGAAGTCCCGCAGGCATCGTCCAACTCCCTGTCCGATATCGTGTTCATGCTCCTGTTCTTCTTCATGGTGACCACCCAGATGCGTGAAACCGAGCAAAAAGTGAAAGTAACCATGCCCGTCGCATCGGAAGTGGCCAAGCTGGAGAGAAAAGACCTGAGCGCCAATATCAACATCGGTAGCCCTACCCTGCAGTATCAGGCTATGTACGGTACCGATGCCCGTATCCAGCTCAACGACTCTTTCAAGACAGTAGCCGACATCCGTGACTTCATCGCCGCAGAGCGCGATGCCATGAGTGAGGCCGAACGGTCCCAGATGACCGTGAACCTCCGCGTGGACCAAGATGTCCGTATGGGTATCGTCTCAGATGTGAAACAGGAGCTGCGTCGCTGCTCCGCCCTTAAGATTATGTACGCCGCCCGCAAGCCGGCGAAAGACTAAGGATTCACATCCCACCCTACTAGAAAAAGGCAGCTCCTCCGGGGCTGCTTTTTTTGTCACGATTCTGTCACGCACCTGACCGAAAGTACTATTGATAATCAAACATTTACGTTCTACGATGTCACGGTCTGTCACGGCCTTTCCGCCTGGCACGCCTCTACCTTTGCAGTGAATTTTTAACCCTTATTATGTATGAAAAACACTGCAACCCGGCGCCTTTCCCAGGCGCAGTTCCGCTTTTGCCAGAAGAAGCGGATGAACCAAGAAACCGTAAACCTGGCTGTGTTTGCCGCCCGCTGGTTCCAGACCGAAGACCTCCACTATACGGACAGTTTCCGTCGGGAAAAATGCCTGGAAAAACTGAGGGAACTTCTGGGTGGGCCGGATAAGCCGGGACTGCTGCAGAAAAAGATGAACCGGGAGATGGATGGCGTCCTGGATCGTCTGAAAGCCGATTTCCCCAACCTCCGGTCCCAGGAGCTCCTTATTTTTTCACACGCGGCGGCAGGATTGACCAATGACCTTTCCGCCCGTTTGGTTGGACTGAGCAGCGCCCGGGCCGTAAGTGTCCTGAAATCCCGCATGCGGGAACAGATTCTGCTTTCCGATTCCTCCTATGCCGAAGAGTATCTGGCATTGTTGCCGCCGAAAGGTTGCCGATTTGGGGAAGAAATGCTATATTTGCATAATTTGAAGTATCGCACATTATGGAAACAGTGAAAAGGACCAAAATCAAGGCTCTGCTCGCCTCGGAGCCGGGCGTGGAGGTGCTGGCCAAAGGCTGGGTAAGGACCAAGAGAGGCAACAAACAAGTGAAATTCATCGCCCTCAACGACGGGTCCACCATTAATAATATCCAAATCGTAGCCAATACGGAGAACTTCGATGAAGAACTCCTCAAACGGGTCACCACCGGCGCTTCCCTGGCTGTCAAAGGCCAGCTGGTAGCTTCTGTAGGCAGCGGACAGGCCGTGGAAATCCAGGCCACCGAAATCGAGGTCCTGGGAGACTGCGACCCTATGCGCTTCCCCCTGCAGAAGAAAGACACAACCCTGGAATACCTGCGCAGCGTAGCCCATATGCGCCTCAGGACCAACACCTTCGGTGCCGTCCTGCGCATCCGCAACGCTATGGCCTATGCCATCCACACCTTCTTCAATCAGAAAGGCTTCGTGTATCTGCACACTCCGCTCATCACGGAAAGTGACGCAGAAGGTGCCGGAGATATGTTCCAGGTAACCACTATGGACCTGAAGAACGTCCCGCTGGATAAGAAAGGCAACGTAGACTTCAGCAAGGATTTCTTCGGCAAGAAGACATCCCTCACGGTATCCGGTCAGCTGGAAGGCGAACTGGGCGCCACCGCCGTGGGCGAAATCTACACCTTCGGCCCCACGTTCCGCGCAGAGAATTCCAATACCCCGCGCCACCTGGCGGAGTTCTGGATGATTGAGCCGGAAATGGCCTTCTACGACCTCAAGGACAATATGGAACTGGCCGAAGAATTCGTGAAGTTCCTGGTCAAGTATGCCCTGGATAATTGTATGGATGACCTCAAGTTCCTGAACGACAAATACGACGAAGGCCTCATCGAGCGTATGCAGGGCGTCATCGGCATTCCTTTCCAGCACGTTACCTACACCCAGGCAGTGGAAATCCTGGAAAAGGCCGTGGCAGATGGCGTGAAATTCGAGTACCCGGTGCACTGGGGCACGGATTTCCAGAGCGAGCACGAACGTTACCTGGTAGAAAAGCACTTCGGCAAACCGGTAATCCTCACAGACTTCCCCAAGGATATCAAGGCTTTCTACATGAAGCAGAACGAAGACGGCCGCACTGTCCGCGGCATGGACGTCCTGTTCCCGAAGATCGGCGAAATCATCGGCGGCAGTGAGCGTGAAGCCTCCCTGGAAAAACTGGAAGCCCGCATCGAGGAATTGGGCATGTCCCGCAAAAACCTGGAGTGGTACATCGACACCCGCCGATACGGCTCCGTGCCGCACAGCGGCTTCGGCCTGGGCTTTGAACGCCTCCTGCTGTTCGTCACCGGCATGGCCAACATCCGCGACGTCATCCCCTTCCCGCGTACCCCGAAAAACGCTGAATTCTAACGAATTCATCGTTTAATTCAGTTTTTTACGATCACCCCTCCTAAATCCTCCCCTGACCGTAGGGGAGGACTTACAGAAAAAAAGGAATATGTTAGTAATCGGTATTGCCGGAGGATCCGGCTCAGGAAAGACGACGGTGGTCAAGACCATCGTGAACCAGTTGCAAGGCCGCGTGGTAGTAATTCCGCAGGATTCCTACTACAAAGATTCCAGCCATGTCCCTGTGGAAGAGCGGAAGAACATCAACTTCGACCACCCGGACGCCATTGACTGGAAGCTCATGTGCCAGCAAATCCGGGAACTGAAAAGCGGAAAAACCATTGAGCAGCCGGTGTATTCTTACATCACCTGTTCCCGCTCCACCACGGAAACCATTACCGTAGAGCCGGCCGATGTCATTATCGTGGAAGGCATCCTCATCTTCACCTGCAAGGAACTGCGGGACCAGATGAACATCAAGATCTTCGTGGACGCAGATGACGACGACCGCCTCATGCGCATCATCGTGCGGGACATCGCCGAACGCGGCCGCACCATTGAAACCGCCATCGAACACTACTGCGATACCGTAAAGCCTATGCACTTGCAGTTCATTGAACCGTCCAAGCGCTATGCCGATATCATCGTTCCCCAAGGCGGGCACAACAAGGTGGCCATCGACATCCTCACCACCACGGTGGAGCAGGCGCTTTCCCAGAAAAAGAGCAAACACAGGAAATGAAACTGACTCCGGACCAGAAAGCAGGACTTTATATCACCGTAAGCGTTCATCTTGCGGTGATTATCGTTTTGCTGGCCGTCCGGATCGGATACGAAATCAAGCGGGAGAACAGTTTCGTGCTGGATTTCACCCAACAGGAAGAGAAGGAAAGAAAGCAGCAGGAGGCTGAATTACAGGAAAAGGCCGAACTGGACCTGGATCGCCTGCTGGCCGCTGCCGCCGCCCTCCAACAACAAAACGGCGTAAAGAATATCGCGGTGGACCGGGCCTCCCTCAAGGACGACAAAGGCATTGACGCCGATAAACTCTATCAGGATGCCCAGCGGCTGGCCCAGGAGCTGAAAGACGGCCAGAAACAACAGCAGGAAGACCCTGACGCCTTCGCCTCCACGCAGTCGGATCAGACGCCGCAGAACCAGGAAGAAAAGCCGCGTCCCTATAGCGGACCCTCTGTTCTGGCCTGGAGCCTGGACGGGCGCAACGCCTCGCACCTGCCCATCCCGGCCTACCGCTGCTACGGTGCCGGCGAAGTCACTGTCATTATTACCGTCAACAACCGGGGCGACGTAGTGAACGCCAAGGTGGACAACAACTTATCCACCGCCGACAATTGCCTGCGCACCTTTGCCGTGCGTGCCGCCCGACTGTCCAAATTCTCGGCCTCCCCTTCTGCGCCGGCCCGCCAGATGGGAACCATTACCTATGCCTTTATTGCACAATAAGCAATGAAAAGAATTGAAGCCGTTATGAGCCAGGAGAAGCTCCAGGGTATGCTGGGGCTCAAAGGAAAACTGGGAGCAGGCCTTACGCGCCTGGTGATGAAAATACTGGAAATCGACAAATGCAACAGCTATCAGGCCCGCCATCCCGAGGATAACGCCCCGGACTTTGCCAAGCACATCCTGGAAGACGTGGGCGTGCGTTATGAGCTTCCGGAAGGGCAGCTGGACCGCATCCCGGCCGAAGGCGGTTTCATCACCGTTTCCAACCACCATTTCGGCAGCATCGACGGCCTGATCCTTTGCGACACCGTTGTACGTAAACGCAAGGATTACAAGCTGTTAACCACCTTCCTGCTCTCGCTGGTTCCCAATCTGAAAGAGGGATTCCTGCCGGTGGACAACCTCTCTGGAAAGCAAGATGCCCGCAGTGTCAACAGCATCCGGACGGCCCTCCGGCACATTGCCGACGGCGGCGCCATCGGCTTTTTCCCGGCCGGCGAAGTGGCCACCTATCAAAAAACGGGAGCCCGTACAGCCATTGGTGAAAAACCCGTTGTGGAAGACAAGCCCTGGGCGGCCAATATCATCAAACTGATCAAGAAGTCAGGGTTGCCGGTAATTCCCATCTACTTCCACGGAACCAATTCCGACAACTTCCACGCCCTGGGAAAGATCCACCGCCGGCTCCGGACCGTGCGGCTCATCCACGAACTCTTCAACAAGCAGGGAACAGTGGTGCAGGTGCGCATCGGCACGCCCATCCCCGCGGCAGAACTGGCCGATATGGACATTGACACCCTGGGCAAATACCTTCGCAGCCGCACTTATGCGTTGGAAGCCAGCTGCTTACCAGATGCGCCCGTTACACCCGCCACACCCCGGGAAGCCATTGCCCCGGCCGAAGACCCGCAACTGGTTCGGGAAGAACTGGCCCGTATTCCGCAGAGCATCCTCTTCGAATCCGGCGACTACCGCTGCTATCTGGCTTCCCCGGCCGATATCCCGCATACCCTGCGCGAACTGGCCCGGCTTCGGGAGATTGTCTTCCGCGCCGTAGGCGAAGGTTCCGGCAACGCGCTGGATACCGATATCTACGACACCTATTATAAACACCTGATTGTCTGGAATGTTCCCAAGCAGGAGATTGCCGGGGCCTACCGCATTGGCTTTGGTGACGAAGTTATGGCCCGTGCGGAAAAGGAGAATGCGTTTTACACCTCTACCCTCTTCCAGTTCCAGAAGGATCTCCTCCCCTATCTGCCCAAGGCTATGGAACTGGGCCGTACCATTGTAACGCCGGGTTATCAGCGGGATGTCATTACCTTGAAACTGTTGCTATCCGGCATTGTTACGGCGGCATTCCGCCACGGCACCACTATGCGATACGCCATCGGGCCCGTAAGCACCACCAATGACCTTCCCCTCTTCTACAAGAGCCTGGTCTATCACTTCATCCTCAAGCATTACTCCCTGCCGGAGGCCAATAAACTCATCCGGCCCACGCATCCCCTGCATCCGGATTTTCTCCGGGTAGATCCGGACCAGCTGCTGGTGAACTGCCACTCCGTAGACGAACTGGACCGCCTGGTCTGTACCCTCTCGGACGGCCGCTTCCGCCTGCCCGTCCTGCTGAGAAAGTACATCAGCTTCGGCGCCAACATCCTGGATTTCAATGTAGATCCGGATTTCAACGACTGCGTAGACGGCTTTGTACTACTGGATTTCAAGAACACACCGGAAAATACATTCCGCGCCTTTTCCCGCTTCCTAACGGAAGAAGAACAAAAAAATGTAAAATAGGTGGAAATAAAAGATGTTTTACCCTATCTTCCCTTTCTCCAACTCATCTTTGAGATAAGAGTAGATATATACCGGCCCCTCTTTAAAAAGTGCGGTTGCAGGGTCGGAGAGCCCCAGGCTATCATCCAGATTGTCGCCGTTGACAATGTTCCCGTGGGCGTCATTGACGACCTGAAAATGGAACTCCGTAAACTGGAATCCCTGAAAATCCGCTATGTCAGGGAACCCGCCCGGGATGGGGTAACGCGCTATATGCCCCCTATGCCTTCCTTCCGGTGAAGTGGTTCATCACAGTGTAGAGGCCGCAGAGGTCTCCGAACACAAAGTTGAACCAGCGGTAAGGGAAGATGCCCTGCATCAGGCGGATGAAGTGCGAAGGGAAGTTGATGCCGCGGTAGCCCAGGTTCCATTCGATGGCACGGAGGGCCTTGCGGGCCACTTCCTCCGGCGGCAGGATGCGGAACAGGGAGCGGATGCCGTCGAACATACCGGTGTTGATGAAGTACGGGGCGATGGTGGTAACCTTCACGGGGCTCTTTTCCCGGTCCAGTTCGATGCGGAGGCTCTCACTCCAGCCGATGGCCGCCCATTTGGAAGCGGCATAGAGGCTCATCCGGGGCAGGGCCAGCATACCGGCCGATGAGGTGATGTTGCAGATATGGCCGGTTCCCCTCTCCTTCATCTCGCGAAGGTAATGGAGCGTCACATACATAGCTCCTTTGGTGTTGATGTCCAGTGTGCGGTCTATATCCTTTACCGTCTGCTCGGCAAACACCTTGTTGTTGGTGATGATGCCGGCATTGTTGATGAGGATGTCCACCGGGCCGCAGGCGGCGCGGGTGGCCTCATAAGCGGTCTCTACAGATTCGGGGCTGGAGATATCGGCCTTGTGTCCATAGACCTTGCCCAGGGCCGAAAGCTCGTTCACCGTGGCGGCGATGGCTTCCTCGTTGATGTCCCAGATGATTACTTCCTTGGCGCCTTTTTCCAGGCAGCGCCGGGCCATGATTTTGCCGATCCCGGAGCAGGCTCCGGTGATCAGAACGCTTTTTCCTTGTATTTTCATTAGGTTTTAGTCTGCGCTCAAAAGGAGCATTTTCTTGATGATTCCGAAGAGGGAATACGGCATATACCGGAACTTGAGGTCTATCCAGGTGGGGCTCTTGATCACGGCACGCTCGTGGCTGAAGGCCAGGAAGCTGCGCTCGGAGTGGTAGCTGCCCATACCGGAGTTGCCTACGCCGCCGAAAGGCACCTTGCTGTTGGCAATGTGCATAATGGTGTCGTTGATGCAGGCGCCGCCGGAAGTGGTTCTGGCAATCATATCCCATCCGTCGGCTCCCTTGCCGAAATAATAGAAGGCCAGGGGCTTCTCCCGGCCGCTCACAAAGTCCACCACTTCCTGACGGTCCTTGAACGTCATAATGGGGAAAATGGGACCGAATATCTCTTCCTGCATCACGGGAGCGTCCGGGGACACACCGTCCAGCAGGGTGGGCTCTATCCAGAGATTTTCCTTATTGGAATGGCCGCCGGCAATGATTTTTCCATCGACCAGATAGGCCGTGAGCCGGTCAAAGGCGCTTTCTTTCACAATGTGCACGAACTTGTCGGAAGTTTCCGTTCCGCCTGGGTATAGCCCGGACAGCTCTTTCTTGAAGGCCTCCACGAAGGCATCCTTGATGTCCTCGTGCAGGAAGAGGTAGTCGGGGGCTATGCACGTCTGGCCGCTGTTCAGGCATTTGCCCCAGGCAATGCGGCGGGCGGCTATCTGCAGGTTGGCGTCCCTGTCCACGATGCACGGGCTCTTGCCGCCCAGCTCCAGCACCATAGGAGTAAGGTATTTGGCCTGGGCTTCCATAGCGATGCGGCCCAGGGACGGGCTGCCGGTGAGAAACACCAGATCGTAGCGGTGTCGGAACAGCTCTCCGTTCACCAGGCGGTTGCCCTGCACCACGGCCACGTACTCTTCCGGGAAGGTATCGGCCACAAACTCCTCAATAACTTTGGAGACATTGGGAACGTAGGGAGAAGGTTTCAGGATGGCGGTACAGCCAGCCGATATGGCCCCCACCAGGGGGTTCAGCAGCAGCTGCACGGGATAATTCCAGGGGCTAACGATGAGCGTGCAGCCCAGGGGTTCCCGCACGATGTAGCTGGAAGAAGGGAGCACGGTGAGGGGCGTCCCCTTCCGCTGGCGGCGGGCCCATTTGCCCACCTTGCGGATGGCTTCTCCAATTTCTCCGTACACCAGGCCCAGTTCCGTAATAAAGGCCTCTTCGTAACTTTTGTGGAGGTCTTGCCAGAGGGCTTCACAAAGCGCTTTTTCCCATTTGGCCAGGCCCTTGTTGAACTTTTTCAGTTGCTCTCTACGCCACGCTACATCGCGGGTGGTGCCGGTGGCGTAAAAGGCTCTCTGTTTTTTTACGAGCTGTTCAATTCGCTCTGGGGATGTGTTTTCCAGTGCCATAGTTTAGTTTTTAGCGAGAACAAAGTTAATAAAAAATTTGTGTAACTTTGTACTGTTATGGCCAGACAATTATCTGGAAAAACGTCAGCAGGACCTGGCCGAAAAGCGCCCCAAAAAAACGGCCACTGAGTAGGTCCAGTGGCACTTTTACAAAAGAAAAAGGATGACTTCAAAAGTCATCCTTCGTGCGCGAAATCAGAGTCGAACTGACACGTCCTTTCGGACACTACCTCCTGAGAGTAGCGCGTCTACCAATTCCGCCATCCGCGCATCGTTTTGGGACTTACTCCAGTACCGGGTACGGAAACTGAGTGTGGTAACAGAGAGGCGGATTTGCAGGGGCAGGTCTTCCAGATCGTCCGCTTCCCAGTTGTAACCGGCCTCCAGCAGATAATTACCCAGCGCAAAGGAACGGACCACCCGGTCCGGCATGGCAATGTCCAGCCACAGCTCATCTTCGGCCCCCTGACGGGGCAGGCGGAGACTGCTCCCGGCATCCAGGCGACAGGAAAAAGGGCCCTCCTGCGGCGTTCCATCCAGGGAAAGGGCATCCACGCTGCCGCGGACTTCGGCCCAATAGGGTTCTCCCCAGCCGGGCGGGCCGTCGAAGGAGAGGGAAAGCGTACAGAAGTGCTTGTGCAGCTGCACCCTCACCCGGGCCGAATCACCGGGTGTTTCCAGCCATTCGGTGTGCAGGTAAAGCGGTGGGCTGTCGTAGCCGCGCGGGATGCGGAAGGCGTCTTCCTGTGGGAGCGACGCTCCGGCAACGGCCAGCATCTGTACGCCTCCCTTGGGCACCCGGACCAGTAAGGTGGTGTCTCCCGTCACCGTCATTTCCTCCCGGAAGCCGCTGCCCGTGAAGGAAAGGTTCACGGGCCACGACGGCAGTTTGTACAGTTCCACATAAAGGGCGCAGGGGCAGTCGGTTCTGTCTTCCTTTACCACAGTGCAGGATGTCCACGTAATCAGGGTCAAAAGCATTCCGCCGACCATCCCCATACACCCGTTCCTTCTATTTCCCATAGCTGCGGAAGGTTTCCTGAATCTCTCTTTCCCGGTCCGGACAAAGGGAAACCAATTGCTTTTTCAGGCTGTCCACATGGGTGACTTCCGGTCCCAATGCACGGAAAATCATACTGCGGGAGATTCCACGATTATACAGGTGGCTCAGGATATCGGGCTTGAACCAGAACGTGTTTCCGTAACTGGCCAGATTGCCGCCGTACCGGTCTTTGGACAGGGTGGCCTGCATAAAGTAACCCCACATTTCTCCCAACTCACACCAGCCGGAACCTTCCCCGCCTGCTCCATACGAGTTCCTGTTTTGAATGAAAGACTTGATTACGTATTCAATATACGAGTTCCAATAGCCGTTCCCCACCTGGGCATAGTGGCTGGCATGGGCCATCTCGTGCACCACGTGTTCGTAGATTTCTTTATAGCCATTCTCCTTGGTGCCGATGGTGACATCCGGGGAGAAAAGTTTTATCAGGAAGATAACCAGTTCCGAATAAGGTTCCAAGCAAGCCCTCAGGTAGGTTCCCAGAAGCTCATTGCCCAGGAAGGCCTCGTGGTGCAGCATACAGGTACTGGAGCAGGTCAGGCTGGGGAAAATCCAGATCCGCAGGTCATCGGGCGGCGTCAGGATGTCCAGATCCGTGTCCACGCATCGGCTGTAATAATCGTAGGCCGCATTGTTCACTGCGCAGCGGCGGAAAAGCGCCGGATCGCTTTCCTCGTTCACGTTCACGTCGATTCCTTCCGGCCCCCCCGTTCCCAGGGTGCTCACCGAAGCAGGCACCACAATATAGTTAATACCGATATTGAATCCTTTCTCATTCTGGAACACCAGCCGGTAGCGGGGCGTGCCGGAAAACGTTTTCCCCATCTTGTAATAGCCGTCCCTGTCTGTGTAACAGGTGCCGATCTTCACAAAGACGTTGCAGACCACCTTTACGCCGGCCACGCCGAACGGCTTCCCGCCGCTGAAATCCGGATCCTCAATGGTAATGCGGCCCGAAGGAGCCTGTGACTCCGCTTTGGTTTCCGGGACCCACAGGTCTTCGTTTCCGGTGAGCCGGAAGGCTTCCTGTTCCACCCGCTTCCAGTCAATGCCCAGGTCTCCCCGGGTGGAAGGGTCGTGTTCGGCCAGATAACACTCGTCCAACAGTTCGTAGCGGATGCCCTCCGGGAAGGAAAAGTCCTGCGGAACCACCGCATACTGCCAGGTAATGGCTTTCTCCCCCACTTCGGGGTCCTGATAATAGTCTCCCTCCCGTAGAATTTGGTAATCGAAGGGATGGTCCATAAGATAGATGTCCTTCGCCTTCAACTGCCGGAGTTGGGCGTCGTCTTCCGGCAGGAAGCGGACATACAGGTCTGTGGCGGTGATGTCATACCGGCCGGCCTTGGTAGGATATACCTTGGTAAGGGCCTCCTGCATGTTCTCCACCGTATAGGGATCTTCCAGTTTATCGCCCAACTGGATCATCCCGTGATACACTTCTTTCGGGTTTCGGGAAGGGTCTCCCTCCGGCCCCCCATCGCGTTCGCATGCTCCCAGCACGAGAAGCGGAATCAAACTTAAAACTACAAATCGCTTCATGGCATTACATTTTTTGTCTGGCGCAAAGCTGGGAAATCTTATCGGTGTACCGAAAAATGAAACGTTTAATTGCAAAATCGGCCTTGGAAGGCCCTGTAAGACCGTTTTTTCGGCCGAACCAAACGGATATTTTTAAAAATCGGCCTCACAAAAGAGGGAAAATCGGCCTTTAACGCCCTTGTATCCAGGAAAAAACGTTTATTGCGAGGGTGGAAAATTTTCCGTATATTTGCCGGATTTTTGAAGACGTATTATGCAGGACATCAGAAATATAGCCATTATTGCCCACGTGGACCACGGCAAAACCACCCTCGTGGACCGGATGATCTATCAGGCCAACCTGGTTCGCAGGCCGGAAGACCTGGGCAACCTTATCCTGGACAACAACGACCTGGAACGCGAACGCGGCATCACCATCCTGGCCAAGAACGTTTCCGTGACCTATAAAGGGGTGAAGATCAACATCATCGACACGCCCGGCCACAGCGACTTCGGCGGAGAGGTGGAACGCGTCCTGAATATGGCCGATGGCGTCCTGCTGCTGGTCGACGCCTTCGAAGGCTGCATGCCGCAGACCCGCTTCGTGCTGAACAAGGCCATCGACATGGGCAAGAAGCCCATCGTGGTGATCAACAAGGTGGACAAACCCAACTGCCGCCCGGACGAGGTGATGGAAGAAGTTTTCGAACTGATGTTCAACCTGGGGGCCAACGAAGACCAGCTGGACTTCAAGACCATCTACGGCAGCGCCAAACAGGGCTGGATGTCCAAGGACTGGAAGAAACCAACCAATGACATCACCGCCCTCCTGGACACCATCCTGGAAGAGATTCCCGCCCCCGCCGTGGTGGAAGGAACGCCCCAGATGCTGGTTTCCTCCCTGGAATTCTCCCCGTACGTGGGCCGTATCGCCGTGGGCCGCATCACCCGCGGTACCCTCAAAACCGGTATGCCGGTGAGCCTGTGCAAGCGCTACGACATCGTGGAAAAGAGCAAGATCAAGCAGCTGATGGTATTCGAAGGCCTGGGCAAGGCCAACGTGGAAGAGGTCCAGTGTGGCGATATCTGCGCCGTGGTGGGCATCGAAGGTTTTGAAATCGGCGACACCATTGCCGATTTCGAGAACCCCGAGGCCCTGCCGCCCATCGCCGTGGACGAACCCACTATGAGCATGCTGTTCATGATCAACAACAGCCCTTTCTTCGGCAAAGACGGCAAATACGTCACGTCCCGCCACATCAAGGAGCGTCTGGAAAAGGAACTGGAAAAGAACCTGGCCCTGCGCGTCAAGCCCGGCATCAATGCCGATAGCTTCGTAGTCTATGGCCGAGGCGTGCTGCACCTGAGCGTGCTCATCGAGACCATGCGCCGCGAAGGTTTCGAACTGCAGGTGGGCCAGCCCAAGGTGCTGGACAAGACCATCAACGGACAGCGCTGCGAACCCATCGAGGAACTGTCCATCGAGGTGCCGGAGCAGTTCGTGGGTGCCGCCATCGAACTGAGCACCCGCCGCAAGGGCGCCCTGGTTCGGATGGAACCCCGCGGAGACCGCACGCTGCTGGAATTCGAAATCCCCACCCGCGGCCTCATGGGACTGCGTTCGAACCTCCTTACTGCCACCCAGGGCGAAGCCGTGGTGGCACACCGTTTCAAGGATTACCAGCCGTACAAAGGCGATATCGAGATGCGCACCAACGGATCCCTGGTGTCCCTGGAGACCGGTGAAGCCATCGCCTATTCCATGAATAAGCTGCTGGACCGCGGTCGCTTCTTCGTGGAGCCCGGCGAGGAAATCTACGGCGGACAGGTGGTGGGTGAACACACCCGCGACCGGGACCTGAACATCAATATCTGCAAGACCAAGAAGCTTACCAACGTGCGTGCTTCCGGTTCCGACGAGAAAGTGGTGCTGCCTCCGGCCATCAAGTTCTCGCTGGAAGAGGCCTTGGAATATATCCAGGAAGATGAACTGGTGGAAATCACGCCCAACCATATGCGTATGCGTAAAATCCACCTGGATCCGCTGGACCGGAAGAGAAATTCTTCTACAGAAGATTGATTTTCCGAAAATTATTCGTATCTTTGCACCCCTTAATCTGTTTTTGTGGCTATGAATCCATTCATCATACCCCTGAACGATTGGGCTGCAGGGGAGCGGAACTTCCTCTCTCATGCAGGTTTAGAGTTCTTTCAAAAGTTTGGCAACACGGAAATCCTGGACGCCGATGTAAACGTGGAAATCCGGGTGCTCAAGAAAAGTGCGCAAAAAGTGGAGGCCGATCTTCACTTGAGCGGCACGGTCACCGTCCCCTGCGACCGGTGCCTGGAGCCCCTGGAAATCAGCGTGGACGCAACGCCTTCGGAGGTCTTCACCCCCGGTGAGGACCCGGATTGGGACCTGAGCCAGGCAGTATACGACTATGTCTGTCTATCACTGCCCATGCAAAGGGTGCATCCGGAAGGACAATGCAATCCCGACACCGTCCGGTTTCTGAGCCATGAGGAGCGAGAGGACGAGGAGGCTGAGGCAGAAGCGAACAGCCCGTTCGCCGCCCTGAAAGGACTTTTTGACAGCAAATAAAACAATTAAAAATAGAGAACCATGGCACATCCGAAACACAAACTCTCCAAGCAGAGAAGAGACAAGCGTCGCACGCACGACTTTGCTCCCGTTCCCACGCTGAGCGTATGCCCTAACTGCGGCGCCACCGTGATGTATCACCGTGTATGCCCCGAGTGCGGCTATTATCGCGGTCGTCAGATCATCGAAAAGAGCGCCGAGTAATCAGCGCTTTTTTTGTAAAGGCTTGGCCCGGTAGTTCAACGGATAGAACGGAAGTTTCCTAAACTTTAAATAGAGGTTCGATTCCCCTCCGGGCTACTATATGAAAAATTCTCACCGCTGCAAGGGATATATGACGGAGGCGCTAACGGCTTTGCGGAAGAAGTGGCCGATGAAGGGGAAGAAATCCCTATGCTGTGGATTTATCCTGACAACTTCGCATCATTGAGAGTTGCGGAAAAGAGCGGCTGGACCTACCTGTGCGCCCATATCATGGATATCAACTGCCGGAATCAGCTTGTGGAATTCTATAAGTAGGACGTGCCGCATTTGTTTATGTTTTCCCAAAAAACTAAACAAGAAAAAACAGGACTTCGCCCACCTTCTTTTAAGTGAAGCTAATGCTAGCCGATTTTTCAGTTTGAAACAATACTTGGTGTGATTTCACAGCCGAAGTCTAAGTTCTGACAGTTGTTTAAAGACCTGAGGAGATAGAATACCTATCTTCTTAAGAATAGCTTCTTCCAGGCGATTTCTTTGAATTGAATTCCTTCTTGCAAAACTTTTTGCACCCCAAAGATGTGTAAATACTTTATTGTTGGTTGAGAATGGATCTCCTATTATCGTTTCAATATCAACACCTTCCCGGTGTGCAAGCATTGCGAGTAAGCGCTGTTCGGCAAATACCATACGGGCATTTCCGTCATTTGCTTTCAAGGTATTTCCTATCATGAATCGAATGGATTCTCGCACATATAAGTTCTTAAATTCATCCCCTGCAAAGTAGGCAAAAGCTGTATTACATGGCCGAATGCTCCAATCCAGCCCGTCCGGATAGGTGTACTCGTCTGCAATCGGAAGCTTGTTTTTCGGCAAATAGCAGTCGAAAAGATCTTCTCGGTGCAACGTGATTAATTGATGATTGCAGCACAACTCACGAATATCCCGCCATACAAACAAATCAGTATCAAGCAGAACGATCGGCGCACTTTCATTTCGTAGAGCGAATAGTTTTGCTCCCGCCCAGAAGATTGACCAATCTATTGTTTTTGGCAGTGCCCGACATAACGTAAGATCAATACTATCCCAAAGATTAACTAAACCATTTTCATTGAGATAATTATAGAATCGATCATCGGTATATAAACATATCTCTCCATTATACTTTTTCCAAAGAACAGCAGATAACGCCATAGCCGCTACTTCAAAAAAAGCAGGATGGAATCCTTCTCCGGAAGGGAGTGTACTTAATATGTGGATAGCCTTCATCGCAAAAGAATCTACTCTTTCTGTTTCTCTCGGAATTCATAATAAGCGGTGACGAGTGGCTTATATCCACAGGCTCTCAGTCTATCATAGGGACAATATGCATAGTTCATCTTGTAGTGGCGTCCAGTTACTATGAATCGTTGATACTGTTGCATATATGTGTCAATAATATGTAATCGTCTGTCCGTTGTAATCAGCGGAAAATACCAGTATTGCCATGACATATCTGCTGAATCTTTCCCGTAGAATTTAGTATTAAAAATTCGATTCATTGCTTTCAGTGCCGCGTCTGGAGCAAGACCTTTAGCAAGATACCATCTTCTCAAAGCTCGCGCTTTTCGGCTAATCTTTCCTTTCACCTTTTCAAGCGAATGAGATGAAACATCTACAGTTTTACCAGAGAATGAAAACCCTAGGAAGTCGAATGAATCCCCTGGACTTATCCATAACTCTTTATCGGGATTGACGCTCAACTTCTTCGAATGAAGATATTCTTTAAGATAATATGAATACTCCTTTATTTCTTCCTCAGAATGAGCAAACAGCAAGATATCGTCCGCATATCTCAGGTAAATGACCTTCCGCTTCCAGAAATAATGATCCAAATCCTTCAAGTAGAAATTTGCCAGAAAATTTGAAATCGGAGTACCGGGCATTGCTCCTTTTGCTTCTTTGATTATCTCCCCATGATAGCACACGCGATCATCTTCCAGCAATGTGGCCAGCAACACGAAAAGGTCTTCGTCAATACAATCTTTGAGTGATGGAAGTAAAAGAGAAGGGCTTATGCTGTTAAAGAAACTTGAGACATCCAGCTTATATCCGTACATTCTGCCAGTATCTCTGGTTCGCGATAAAAAACTCACGGCATCTTTAACTCCGATGCCCTTTCTGAAAGAGTATAGATTATTCGAAAACAAGTAATCGTACCTGTACAGGAGGAAAGACAGATACTTCAAGATAACCATTTCCACATCTGAAAAGGTATATACGGTCCTTTTCTTTCCAGATGAATTTTTGGCGATCAGATGCTTAGACGGGACGGAAAAACAATACCGGCCTTCGTAAATACCTTTGCAAATAGGCCTATACGTTTCAGAATCAATGTATTCCTCCCAGAATGCCTTTTCGCGGGGGCTAATGAACTCATTCTCCACTTTGCGACGGAGAAAATCTTGCCAAAGGTCTTTGTTTAATAAGTCTTCAAGCATAAAAAAGGGGAGAGTAATTTGAAGCTATGAGCGATGAGCCTTAGCTCATCGATCAGCTGACAAGACCATATAAAGACAAGTTATCTGCAAAACATAGTAAAGTCAATACTGGGTCCCACTGCAGATGCCTTTCGGCCTCTCCCCTTTACCGATTAAATAGAATTAATATATAATCTCCTTAAATCCATTAATATCATGAGCCAAACGGAGGCCAAAATACACTTCTGATTCTGACGGTTTATAGAATAGTTGACATCTGGACAACAAACTATATTTAGCACCCAAATTCACTGCTCCGCCACAAACAATCCTTTGGCTACCCTCCTGTTTTATTGAACCGAGCATATTACACTGAGAAGACGTCCATTGCCATAAACATCCAGACATGTCATAAAAGCCCAAAGAATTAGGTTTCAGTGAACACAAATCGTGAAGATGAATACTGTCGTAATTCCCCACGTCAAGAAGGTTATTACTTCCTGAATACAGATAGGGGTCTTTATGTTTCCCACCCCTTGCCGCATATTCCCATTCGTAAGCGGTAGGAAGACGGTATGATGTTCCTAACTTCTTGTTTAGCTTATTTATAAAATCTATTGCATCATTCCAAGATATATAGCTTATTGGTAATAATGGTTTTCTCTCGTCTGAAACTATAATATGATTAGGAACTGAAGATGGTTCTTTTCCCATTACATCTTCCCATAATTTCCATGAAACAAGAGTCTTACCTAACCAAAAGTCTCCAACCCTAACGTTTTCTATGTAGTCATTATCCATGATTTTTTTACCACCACTATTGAAGGTCCCCCCTTCTACCATAATCATCTCATATGTTCTTTCGCCGGATTGAGAAGATGCTCGAGAATAATCCTGGAGAATTGCGCCTCCAGGCATATTCTCAAATATGTCATCGGAGATTATGCTTCCGGATCCAGAAGACATGATTTGGCTGGAACTAACAAAAGTAGAAGGCGTATTATCTGAGGATTTCTTATCAGAGTCACTAAAGGAGGATGAGTCCACCGTTAGCTGGACCTTTGTCCCGCAGTTAGGGCAGAACTTAGCCGTAGGTGCAAGCCTCTCTCCACACTCTGGACAGAATTCCGGTCGCCTTACTTGCGGCCTGGTTTGCTTCCTCTCGGGCAAAAGTCCTAGGAATTCGGCAACTGTTTGAGGCCTCTTCTTCCTGGACTGAAGAGCCTTTTCGATGGCATTAGTGACTGCGCTGGAAATGTTAGCGGGAAAAGAAAGTGTTTCTCCTTCCATAATCATCTCCATACGCTCACTCGCATCGGGAGGGTTCTGTCCTGTGATGAGATAGTACAATGTAGCGCCAAGAGAGTATACATCCGTCTCTGGGCTGAAGGTCTGCACACCACCGACCTTCATTAGTTCCAATGGAGCATACCCGGCACTTAGTCCAACCGGTGTTGTGCTAGTTTGCGAACCTTCCGAATCATATTGTTTGGATGTTCCAAAATCAATCAGAATTGCCTTGTCGTCAGATTTGCGAATAAGTATGTTTGCCGGTTTGAAGTCAAGGTGCATAATATTGTTGCTATGCACATAGGCAAGAGCTTCTGCTGCTTGATGGATATACTCCAATGCCCGATTTTCGTCAAGGGCACCATCCCTCTTAACCTTTTCATAGAGGCTCTCTCCCTCTATATAATCCATCACATAATACGCTGTGCCATTCTCCTCAAAGACATCATGAATGCGGACTATTCCTGGATGGTCAAGGCGGGCAATTGTCTTCGCCTCTTTGACAAACTTTACCCGATAGCGATCCATAATCTCACCAGCCGCCGAAGTCACAGGACTGACCGCCGTGAGAACGGTTTCATCATCATCTGAAACCTTGGTCGCCGTACGTTCACCGTATTCTTTCATGAAAAACTCCTTGATGCAAACCTTGCGGCCAAGGTTTGTCTGTTCGGCCAAATATGTTATTCCAAATCCGCCCTGTCCGAGGACTTTCTCAATTATATATTTTCCGCCCTGAAGAAGGGAACCTGCCTGTAACTCGCTCATATAAAACCATTTATTTAATATCTTTCGTGTCTTGAATAAAACGCATCAATCTCAGCATTAACTCTGTTCCTAAATTCAACGGGTCTCTTAACAAAATCGAAATGGGATGTCGCGCCGCCGGTTGTAACAACTAGTGTCCCAAAGCCAAGAATCCGCCCAAAGATGCCCTGATTCACAGATATTCCCTCACACTTGGCAAGAAGAATCTCCACTGTTTTCCTAGAGATGATGCCTTGTCTAAGGACAACACGTTTATTCGTCAACATAAATTCAGACCCGAGCCTGCGAAGAATCGCTTTACCAAGCGAATACAGAGCTAAAACGATGAATACCCAAGTGATTCCGGTAGCCTCAAAAACAAAACCTAACACCAACCATAGGACAGTAGGCATATAAATAATCCAGTGGAGCGAAGCTTTATATCTCACCACTTCGTTTGGGAGAAGGTTTCTTCTTGTATAGCTCATTATATACAACAACTAATGATCACTACTCTATGACAGGGCGGATCACACAACCAAGGTATTGAGCAAAACTGGAAATATCAGCATTGTAGCCTAGAACAGATGCGTGCTTTGGCTCATAAAATATCAGACAATACTCAAAACTGTCATCAAATCGAGTGTCTGACCAATAACAGCCAAAACTCCCTAGATTTGTGAGGTCAAAATGAGATTTAAAACCTGCAGCGGGGAGAAAAATGCTATTCTTGTTTGTGCCAATACATTCAATTCCAGGCATTCCAGATTTCGTGGTCCATCTAACCTCACATTTATCCAGCAATTCCTGAAATTCCTCTTTTGAAGGCACTCTCCATTCTCCACCCCAATGATGATTAGCGACATCGCCGAGAAAAAGATCGACGACATGGTTTTCCTCAGAGTACTCATTTTTGGGGAGAGGCTCATACCATGATAAATAATCACCAACTTCCTCTGGAGAATTAGCACCAAGATTACAAGTCGCCCATTTGACGCTTAGCCCCAAATCTACCCACTCGTGAACTACATCAGAATGCAAGTTTGCAATAGAGGAATCGTTATTTACTGAGCCTTTTGGTCTGGCAATAAAAAATACAATACCTAGAACACAAACGGCAGCAATGCCACCAATAATCCATGCGGAAATTTTCTTCTTTTGTATTCTCTCCTTTTCCGTATTTTCAGCGGCTTCTTTCCTTGCCTTTTCTTCTGCTAGTCGTTTCTGCTCATCCATGGATTTCCTTTTAACCTCTTCTTCCGCGACTCGCTTTCTCTCCGCTTCTTCCTTCTCTTGCTCTAAACGCAGTTCTTCTTGACGCTTGGCCTCTACTTCTGCAGCAGCTTTTCTTTCGGCATCCAGACGCTCTTTTTCTTGGTCAGTATTCAGGAGGCCTAAGAAGCCACTGACGGTCTGTATTCTCTTCTTACGGGCCTGCATAGACTGTTCTATCACATTTGCTGTTGTGACAGAGAGCGCCTCTGGAAGTTCGAACTTTTCACCATCCATTAGCATCTCCATTCGCTCGCTAGCGCTCGGGGGATTATTCCCAGTAACCAGGTAATAGAGCGTTGCTCCGAGGGAGTATACGTCAGTCTCGGGACTAAAAGTCTGCACGCCGCCCGGGTTGTTCATCTCGATCGGGGCATAACCAATGCTTAGGCCAACGGGCGTCATGCTGGTCTGTGTACCTTCTGAATCGTACTGTTTAGCAGTACCAAAGTCAATCAGGATAGCCTTATCATCAGATTTGCGGACAATGATATTCGCCGGCTTCACGTCAAGGTGCATAATGTTATGTCCGTGAACATATGAGAGGGCATCTGCAACCTGACGGATGTATCCAAGCGCACGCTCTTCTGGCAGTGCACCTTCCCGCTTCACGAGATCATTGAGATTCTCCCCTTCAATGAAGTCCATTACATAATACGCCGTCCCGTTCTCCTCGAAGACATCATGGATACGGACAATCCCGGGGTGATCCAGGCGGGCAATCGTTCGTGCTTCCTTGACAAACTTCTCCCGGTAACGCCCCATGATAGCGGCAGCAGTGGAGGTTACAGCGCTTACACCCGTGAGGACGGTAGCATCATTATCTTTCGGTGTCTGCCCTGAAGGGTGTCCTCCACCCGTTAGGACTGTCTCTTGGGAGTCTTCTTCTGGTGCTGCAGTTCGTTCACCATACTCCTTCATGAAGAACTCCTTGATGCAAACCTTGCGGCCAAGGTTAGTCTGCTCAGCAAGATAGGTAATGCCGAAACCGCCTTGTCCGAGGGACTTCTCAATCTTGTATTTCCCGCCCTGAAGAAGGGAACCTGTCTGTAACTCACTCATATAAAACTATTTATTTAATATCTTTCGTGTCTTGAATAAAACGCATCAATCTCAGCATTAACCCTGTTTCTAAATTCAACGGGTCTCTTTACAAAATCGAAATGGGATGTCGCGCCACCGGTTGTAACCACCAGTGTCCCAAAGCCAAGAATCCGCCCAAAGATGCCCTGATTCACAGATATTCCTTCACACTTGGCAAGAAGAACTTCAACTGTCTTCCTGGAAATAATACCTTGCCTTAATACCACTCGTTTATTTGTCAGCATAAACTCAGATCCGAGTCTGCGTAATAATGCCCGACCAAAGGAGACAAAAGCCACTACGATAAAGATCCAGGCAACGCCGGAACTCTCAAGGATATATGCTAGCACCAGCCATAATATGATCGGCATGAAGAGTATCCAATGAAGAGTGGCTTTGTATCTAACCACTTCATTAGGAAGAAGATTTCTTTTCGTGTAACTCATATGCAATCCACTAACAAATAGCGACCTAAGTGTATGCTAGATTATTGTGTACTCGTCCTTATTTTAAAGCTATCTAATTGTTTGTCTGGGACTTCGAAAAAACTCTTTCAACCCTAATTACTTGAATATTCTCCTCAGTAAGGACTACTTCAAATTCAAATGTCCCTTGAAAAAAACACTTGACTTCTTTTTTTTTGCAGAGTGCGGTTAATAACATTCCCTCACTCTTGCAAAATGCAATGGCCTTTTCTTTGTTAGTAGACCAGCATATACCAGGATGCTGAAGGTCAACATAATCAGAAGCAAGCCCTCGATAAATAACCATTGTTTCAGGTAGACGATCAAGCCATCGCTTTCGCTCTATTATTGTAAAATGATCAAGAATCGGAGGGTCCATAGTATTAATAATAGATATAATATCATCTCTCAAGTACTTGTATGGTAAAAATCGCTCATGAAGAATGATATAGAAATAACGCAGCTCATCTATGGTGAGTAGATGAGATTCAAATGATTCCTTGAACAACTTTTCCATACATCCCTCTACGTACCCATCACTATATTTACCATCACAGCACAAAATATTCGAAATCAAAGTGCATATATCATTATTATCCCGGCGCTCCTTCTCAATTAAAGAGGAGAATTCAGAAAATGAGATCGTTTTTCTCATCCAAAGCAGATTTAATCTCTTCTAAATCAATAAAATAATTGAATATCAACATCCCGCGTGTGTTACTAAATACTACTATGATTAAGACGATTAACCGACAAATAACCTATAGTCATTCATTCTGTTCGTCATCATCTTCTTCCAGATATTCTAACTCTTTAGCATACTCTGTGGATGATTTCTGATACTCTTTATAATACTGTTCCTCCAACTTCTTTTCAGAATCGTTTGGTACCATTTGCGCACAGTACTTTTTGTAGTCCTCAAGGTAGTTTAATTGAGTCTTCGGCTTCCTCTTAATCTGCCCTTTCATTGCATCAAGATGCTGGAAGATATCTTTGTCGTTCATGATTATTGATTTAATAATTATTATAACCCCCAAACTTTTGCAGATAGCTCTTCAAAAGGTATGAACTATCACGTGACTGGATATCAAATATTTTAGATAAGACTAATCCATTATTCTATGACCGGACGTACAGATAGTCCATTGTAGCGGCGGTAGTTGTCATCCGTATTGAGACCTGCCCAATCAAAAGCAAGGTACATTGCGTACTCAGGATCATCTTTATAGAGGGACGAAGTCCAATAGTCACCATTCGTCCCTTTACGGATGACTGAAGTACCATCCCAGCCGCCAGAGGCAGGTAGGAAAATACTCTCCCCGTTCGGACCAGTGACTGTATACCCTGCTTGCCCACCTCGGTTTGTCCAGGTCCACGTGCACTCTGACTTAAGCTCTTTCATTTCTTCAATTGTAGGCATTCTCCAATGACCTCCCCAAATAGCTCTGGCAGCATCATCCGAGAAATCTAACTTGGTCCTATTATCAATAAATCCACGACCACTATGATTGTTATACTTTGAAAAGGTTGAACCGTAGGAATCATTACAATACGTGTAGGTTAACCAACTACAGTCATTCTTTAATATGGTTTCTCCCCATGCAAAATATCCTCCACATTCTTCAGGGGACCCGGCCCCCACATTGCAAGTGGCCCATTTGACACTAAGACCTAAATTCACCCATTCATGACCATTCTCTGTACCTTTATATCCAAGTAATTCTGCAGCGCTCATTTCAGAAGGACCATCGCCGGAGTAATACCCATCTGAATAGCTTGAATTACTAATGTTGGGGATTAGAATCACGGCACCAATAATTGCGGCGAGGCCGATTAGCACCCACTTAATCGTTTTATTTTTCTGCGCTTCTTTTTCAGCGATACGTTTCTTCTCGGCTTCAGCTTTCTCTTGCTCCTTCCGTAATGCCTCCTGACGCTTGGCTTCAGCTTCTTCTCTCGCTTTCTCCTCCGCAATGCGTTTCTTCTCCGCATCTTCTTTTTCTCGCTCTAAGCGCAGATTATCCTGACGCTTAGCCTCGGCTTCTTTCGCCGCTTTCTCCTCTGCTTCGAGACGTTTCTTCTCACCATCAGAATTAAGAAGTTCCAGGAAACCATCCACATTCTGGATTCTTTTCTTCCGGGCCTGCATGGACTGCTCTATCACATTTGCCGTCGTGGCAGAAAGTGTCTCCGGGAGCTTAAACTTCTCGCCGTCCATTATCATTTCCATCCTTTCACTAGCATCCGGCGGGTTCTGTCCAGTTACGAGATAGTACAAAGTGGCACCGAGAGAGTAAACATCCGTCTCCGGGCTGAACGTCTGAACGCCGCCCGGCTTGGTCATTTCTATCGGGGCATAGCCGGCACTCAATCCAATCGGTGTTGTGCTTGTCTGCGAACCCTCCGAGTCATATTGCTTCGCAGTGCCGAAGTCAATCAAGATAGCTTTGTCATCAGACTTGCGGACAAGAATATTCGCGGGCTTAACATCAAGATGCATGATGTTATGGCCGTGGACAAAAGAAAGAGCATCAGCCACCTGCCGGATGTAGCCAAGAGCCGTCTCTTCTGGCAGTGCACCTTCCCGCTTAACCTTGTCATTCAGGTTCTCACCCTCAATGAAGTCCATCACATAGTATGCTGTGCCATTCTCTTCGAATACGTCGTGGATACGAACGATGCCCGGATGGTCGAGCTTTGCAATGGTGCGTGCCTCCTTCAGGAACTTCTCCTTGTAACGCTCCATGATTGCCGCCGCCGTGGAAGTAATTCCACTCACGCCGGTGAGGACCGTTGCATCATTCTCGGGGCTGGACTTAGGGCCAGTTGCCGCAGCGTTACCCGCCAGAACGGTTGAGTCGTCTGCCATGACAGTTGCATCACTGTCGGCAGCCGGCGCAGCGGTCCGCTCCCCGTACTCTTTCATGAAGAACTCCTTGATGCAGACTTTTCGTCCCAGGTTCGTCTGCTCGGCCAAGTAGGTGATCCCAAAGCCGCCCTGGCCAAGAGTTTTCAAAATTATGTACTTCCCATCCTGAAGAAGGGCATTTGCTAGTAATTCCATAATTAATGATTATCTATTATTCTTTTGATTTCCGTAAACGCCGAGAAGGTTTGCTTGAAGGATTATTGTTACTATCAGGTTCTTCGCGATAAAAGATCGTCCCACGATCCCGTTGTCCGGAAGAGATAGTATTCTCTATTTGTTCAGTATCCATCTTCTCCTTTTTATGGCTAGTGTTTTTTAAGATAAAGAAGCCACAAGCCAGTATAGCAATAATAGCGACCAGCCAAACCCACCCCCTGGCCTTTATACTGATTGTTCGGTTGAGGATGCCAGTCTCTTTATCTATTCGAGAAGATGGAACACCGTTGTCCTTTTCTAACATATCAATATGTTGGAATGGGGCTTCTTCCTCAATGGAAAGTATATTTGAAACGGATAAGACGGGAGTCAGATAGCAAGTGAAGTTATCTTTTGTTCGTCCTAAACAGACATTTCTGACGGCTGCAAGTTTCTGTACGTCTGACGTGCCAGGGGTCGAGAGAATGTCGATTAACGTGTTTTCATCCAGATTTTCAAGAACGCCGTCACAGCATTGGAAGACATAATCCCCGGACTGGATGTCCTGTATATTGTGTATCTCAGCCTTTGCCGGTTTTTTCTGGTTAGGCTGCATAGCTCTGGTGATGACATTCTTATGCGGGTAGGCGGCGGCCTCTTCTGGAGTAAGCTCCCCGGCTCTAACAAGATCGTTTACCAATGAATGGTCTTCAGTGCGATAGACGATTCTTCTCTCAGATGGTCTTACTATATAAATACGGCTATCTCCGATATGGGCGCAGAAACATCCATTTTGGTGGAAACACACGAAGGTCAATGTTGTCCCCATCTTTTTGGGGGCATCATCATCTACCAGATTCAGTTGCTCATAGGCGTAATTCAACCCTTCATTGAACACCTCCTTGGTCATGATACCATCTGAGGGGAAATGCCATTTCATATACTGGCCAAGCGCCGTTGCGACTGTGCGACTGGCTATCTCACCGTGAGAGTGTCCGCCCATACCGTCGCACAAGATGAAAACCCGGTCATCTTGTTTTACCTCGGAAGGTGAAGGGAATACGAAATCTTCCTGGTTGTCTTTCTGTCCGATTTCGCTGAAAGAAAGAGGTAATCCTATCTTTATCTCCATATACAAATAATCTTATGCTGTGGTTTGCCTGTCCGGCCCCGTGGGATTTTTTCTGGGCGGGAAAAGATCCCTGACCTTTACTATATAGTTGCCCATCTTTAGGTCGGCATCCATAGAGGTTTTGATTTTTTCTATCTTCTCTCCGTTAATCACGGTTCCGTTCGACTTGCTCAGATTCTCAATCTCTACCATACCGTCATCGAGAAGCGAAACACGGCAATGCTGGCGGCTGACAGTCTTATCTGAGATTTCGTCCCGCTGGCGGCCATATCTGCCGACAATGAAGGTCCTTTCCTCAGCACGTTTCTTGGCGTCTTCCTCAGCTTTTCGTCTTGCTTCTTCTGCCTTCCTTTTTCTCTCCTCATCAGCCTTGCGTCGCTCTTCTTCAACCTTACGCTGTTTTTCCTCCTCCAGACGACGTTGCTCTTTAAGGTATAGCAGCTTATTTTGATTACATTCCCTGCTCCATTCAGTTAATGCTTTATTTACGATGTCATCAGAGGTAAAGAGATTCTCCGGCAATATTCTGATTGTCAATTTTTTATCTAAAAGAGAGTTGCCTTTGACTTCTACAGCATCAGCTTTGGATACAGTTTCTCCTCCTAACTTGGCCTGAAGTCGTTTTAACAATTCATCCTCTGGATTAGGGTGGCTCTTTTTAAGCCACATGCTAGCCAGTCCATAGTTGCCTTCTTCAAATAGCAGCCACGCTGTATCATAACACCACTGTTCGTCTGTATCTGACAAGGAGATGATGGAACTAATATCGGTCAGGGATCTCCTTCCGGAATCTAAATCTTCAAGGAGGTTATTGAGCGAAGTGTTTAAGGGGCATTCCGGGAGACCATAATCTTTCAGAATCTTGGACAGTTTCTTGCGCTCAGAACAAACGGCTTTGAAACGATGGCCAATTCTTTCCGCAACAGAATCATCATTCTTGTTTGGAATCTCTTTCCCGACATAAGTCTCGATGGCCTTTATCATTCGGTCATTGCATTCGTGAATGTATGCAATGAACAGATCTGCGTTTATTACACCCAGTTGCTTTGCCTTCGCAAAATAGGTACTTGCCTGGCTAAGATTCTGTCTTATCCCAAAGCCGGCAAGACAAATAAGTCCCATTTGCATAGCAGCTTCGCCGTCCCCGGTCTTAACTCTGAGGATAAGGTCTTCCGGAGTTGCGGTGTAGAGGATTGTGGTATCGTTCATAACTCAATTTGTAAGTTTATGGTGTGGGCCATCCTGCTTCAAGATGTTTTAGCTCTTTCTCCATATCTTCCATTTGTTTAATCATGGCGCCTATCCCGTTCTTGTCATTCTCCATTCCTTGAATCAAACCTTGAGAGGCCTCGGTCATTTTAGTCAAAACAGATTGCGTAAAACGGTCTGCCTGATCATCCTTCCAGTTATCCGAGAGGATACGGTTGTTCTTGTTAAAAGACTGCAGACAATCGTTCATCTCATTGATATGTCTCGTAAAATCATCCATTTTGTCCAGAGTAAGATTGCAACTTTGAGATATAGCTATTTAGGAAAGTATTTCCGCTCTCCGCAGTTAGACTAATCTCCGTGCGATATTTAATACTTTGCTGCTTAGACTGCTCAATTAATATGCGTATCTTCTTGATCATTTCGTCACATTGCTCGTCATATTGTTTTGCAGTCTTATAGGCCTCTTTACACCCCTCCAATCTTTTCATGGCGACCGCAATGTGAATCGGATTAATGGGCTGTTCAGCAGCTGCTGCTGCCATTTTCACCTTAGCTTTGTTGAGATATGATTTTCTTCTTTCGGCGAAACTATGGATACGATACTTCAACTGCTTTGCATGCTCTGCGGAGTTCTCTAATACGGCAAGATATGAGTTAATCTTGTGCTGTACAGTAGAAGAGAACCCAGTGAAGGTTTTGTGATACGACTCAAGCAACTTAATGCTTCGGACATTAATGTCTTCCCCCATAGGATCAGATCTTCAAACTCTTCGCTTCAGCGAGTTTAGCCTTCAATTTGGAGATGTAGTCGGAATATGCGGAAAACTGCTCGGACATTTTACGGATATCAATCACGCTTTTGTCAAACTGTACCTTGAATTTCTCAGTTTGCGTATCCTGCCATCCTTCGCAGACCTGATTCATCCGCTTTTGAGCCTCCTGCATGGTCGAATACATATTCTGGCCAAGTTTTTTGATCTGCTGACCGAACTGGGCCAACTCCTCAATATTTCTTACACCTGCGTCTTTTGCCATAATTTATTGGTTATTAATGTTAAACAAAGGGGGAGAATAAACTGCACTTGTTATTGTTGTCGTTATAGTAAAGCGCTCTGAGTCGCTCATTATCCGAAGATAAGTTATCGAAATTGACATCCTCGGAAATGTTCAGTTCTGTATTAATGCTGTCATCGCACTTTAGGATTACCAAATGCCTGAACATGTTATAGAAATCCTTCTGCGGCATATAATCTGCGAAAAGCAGCTGTTTGGGCTTGTCAATTTGCAAGACAACGTGAACGCCCTGCTCAGCACCGTTTCGAATGATGTACTCCAATGCCTTTCTGTAAGTGTCGAAGTTGCTTTCAGAGTCACTATTGAAATCCATCATTTCAAATCCGAACGGATTATCCTCATCGGACTTCTTTGCCTCACTCTTTGAAAGTCCGATGGCATTGTCCATTCGTAACTCTCTAAATCTTTCCTGGCCAAGTATGAATAAGGTTGTAGGTTGGGCAGATTCGTCTTTAATGTTGTTTGCAAGATCCCGAAGGGTGATACCAGAATCTCGTGGTGCGATGAGTTCAATCGCCCCTTCGTTGGAAAGATCATCCAGAGTTGCGGCGGTGTTCTCGTTCCCTTCAGATAAGCAGTTGATAACGATTATCCTATGATTCATCCCTGACGTCGATGCCATCAGTGAGCGAAGCGCGGATATGGTAGTCCTGGATACCTGGCCCTCATCATTGATGCCGAAAAGAATCAAATTGTCGGCGTATTCATTCTTCAACGGGATTGAGACGACGGACATCTTCGTGTCTATTGAGCGACCCAGAACCATCAGAGGTCCCTTGCCCTCGATGCTATTCTTGACTTTTTCGTCTAATTTGAAAATCTGGGAGCCGACAAAATAGAATTGATTACTAGGGAAACTCTCTGCCTTTTTGTTGATCTCCCCAATGATACGAACTGCTTCGTTGGTGGGCAAATAATTGGACTTGAAAACTTCATCCGTTTCTTCATGATGAAGAACCTGCCCCGTTTTAAGTTTGCCGGTAATGTCCGATGAGCCAGAGACAAGAATCTCGGAGTCCGTTGGAGCACATTTAAGAAGGAAGAAATCTGTAATATTGTTAAGGATTTCCCTTGGAATCTCAGACTGAGCAAGAGTCTGGGTGGCCAAAATCAGATGAACGCCCTGGCTTCGCCCCTCCTTTGCGATTTTTGTCATAATGCTGGCGATCTCCGTATTGATACGAAGATTTTTCCTGTCATCAGAGGACGGAAACATCACGTGGCACTCATCTGCTACGAAAACGATCCTGGGCATCCTGTCATTTGGATTCAACTTGTTGTATTCCACAATGTTGGAGACTCCGCATTTTCTGAGAAGTTTACCACGTTCCTTCATTCGATTAGCAATCTCTCGGAGGATTTCAAGAGTTATCTGTGCGTCCGAATTATCCACCAACAGTGCTTTGACGTGCTTCTCACCCTTGTATCTGTTAAACTCCACGCCGCCAATCTTGAAGTCCATCAGATAGAATTGCAACTCAAGGGGAGAATACCTTGCCATGCCACCCAGGATGATGTTATGCAAGAAAACCGATTTCCCGGTGCCGGACTGACCGAGGATGAAATTGTGGACATCACTGATGGTGTCCAGGTTGAAATTGACAATTCTGCCGTCTGGAGTAAATCCCACGGGAACGGAAGCGGAGTCTCCGATGAGTTGGAAATCTTCGGAAATCATCTTCTCATAATCAATATCCACCTCGGGAGTATCATCCTTAAGGGCTTCTTCATTGATGTAATTGAAGAGGGGATTCTCGAAGGTCTTATTCTGAAGGAACGGGGTGAACTTGACAAATGCGTTTGGGTTTGATGAAACGAAGTCACGAACATCTGTTTCTTGATAAAACATTCGGTCGGAAAGCAGAGAATCGTTGGAATATTCGGAAAGAGGATGGTCGGCATTGTTCATCAAGACAAAGTATATACCACCCTTTCTTCCGTTTTCAAAGAGAGGTCTTAAATCCTGTAGATATGAGAGCGACTTCCGATAATCCGTAATAACTACGACATCATAAGGGACAACAATCTTATTGTTTTCTTTGTTAAAGGACACGACATCACCGTAATCCTCCACGGATTTAGACATCTTTGCCCTCATCTCCTTCATCTTTTCCTCCCATTCATTCTTTGAGCTGATCAACTTACCATATATGCTATTATCAAGATGACGGGTAAGAAAAATACACTGGGCAGAATAAGTCAGGTCAACAAGGTGCAACCTAATGCTTTTCCCCGGAAGAGATAAAAGCATATCGGTTATTAGTTGATTTAGACGACTTCGTCCCTTATCTTCTGTTGAATTATTATAAGTGATTACGAAATTTTGTGCTGATTCGTTATTCTGCCATGTCATCACCGTCGGCATCTCAAGCACAAGAGAACTAAACTCGTCATGAGTAAAACGTCCATCCGGGAGCAAATCTGCATGAGTTCTGTTCTTTACATTGTGACGTATCTGTTCAAGAATCCCAGCAATACCGGCTTCTTTTGGTTCAAAGTAATTGAACTGTAATAATGGAAGGCTATTGTCTCTCACGACCGTTAGTTCTTCGGTAAAATCCGATAAAAGAAGCCCGGCTTCGTTATCGAAATCCGCAATTGACCTGACGGGCATTTTTTCTAGGCAATTTGCAGTCCGTTGTGTAATATCGAGGAGCTGTTTAACTGTTCTCATAAGTTTCTCATAGTGTAAACACAAAGATAACAATAGAAGCGGCAAAAAACAACAAAAAATTAATTCAACATAAATAAAACCAGCCTATCCGCCATTACATCCAAATTCAGCGAAGGGAGAAATAGGATTGGGCCGACAGCACACAATCACTAAGCTCTAAGCAACCATTTCCATAATGGGATGATCTCTATTATCTTGCCGCTCTCGGTCTTATGGATTCGATCCTCGTCGTACGTAACGATGATCATACGGTCCAAAGGATGAACCTTATCCAATGAAATCAAGGCGTTAAGTTCCCTCTCAAAGGTCGTTATGTCTTTAGACGTGGAATAGCACGCTTGAATGCCGATTCTCTCTTCAGGAAGGTAAAAATCCACTTCAACATTCCTGTTCCAGAACCATAACTGCTCATCATTGTGTCGGGGGTGAAGATCAATGGCGCAAAGATTCTCCAACAATGCAGTTTCGGGGTCGCTCAGGAAAAGGTGAAGCAGTCCGTTGTCCACGAAGTAATGCTTCTTGATGGTTTCCTTCTCCGTGAACTTTGAGGCATAATTCTCCAAAGAAAAAACAAGGAATGCTTCCTTCGCAAATTCAACATAGTCAATGACAGAGGTGGGGTTAGTATTGACTCCTGTAGATTTCACAAGGTTTGCAATTCGGTTGTATGCCACCGGATGCTTAACGGTTTCCGCCAGACGCTTATAAGTAAGCCTGACAGCCATCTCATTTTTCAGTTTATGCCGCTGGATGATATCACCGAGCAGAATCTTTTCATACAACTGGCTCAACCACTTGCGTTTATTCTTGTAAAGCATAAGTTCCGGGACGACAGTAGGTGTTTTCGCAGTAACACCCTTTGGTGGAGCTACTGCTGGTTGCGTGCGCATAGGCACGGATACGGTTGTTTTGTCCATAAAAAATGGTTTTAAGTGAAACAATATGTTTTTGTGAAGTGGAATGTCTGATTTGGGGCGCACCAGAAGGCACGCAGAATCCCTCTCCATGGAACGATTGCCTGTGGAGAAGGTGATGCCTTATAATAGATATGTGAAAATGGTGTCTGACCCCTAACGGGAATATTCACCATTTTTTAGAGGCTATTATTTCTCTTTGTCTTCTTGCTTTAGATAGTGTAAATGTGGATTACAAGGGTCTGGAATCCACTTTTTTAGTTCCCAGATGCGTTCCAGATCATCCAGGAAAAGGTTCGATATTATATCACTTGGGGCTACAGAAAACCTGCCAGTCGGCAGGTTTTTTCGTGCCCGGAGGGGAATGCGATGCTGCGCATCGCCACTTGCCATATCCGTTCCTTTTTTGTAAATTTGTTACACTTAGGATATGGCGTGAGCAAAAAGAGTCTGATATGGAAAATCCCCTGCATCATTTTGGGTGCCGTTCTGGGGTTGGTGCTGTTACTGTTAATAACTGTAACAGTGGTACTTGTGACGCCCAAATTACGCACGGCCGCCTTGCAGAAAGGCATCGAACAGGTCAATAAGCGTACAGATCTGGACGTGGACCTGGGAAGACTTTACCTCTCCCCTTTCTACCAATCTCCCAGATTTTTGTACCGCGCATACAAAGGGGAAGAGGACCTTCCGGTGCACGTGGAGATAGACAGCCTTTTTATCGGCCACCGGGGCCAGGATACG
>CACYHF010000029.1 GCA_902774155.1 uncultured Bacteroidia bacterium
GTAGTTGAACTGGCTGTCCCACATAGTGAACTGCAGTTCCAAATCCGGGAAACCGGCCTTTTTCACCTCTTTCCGGAACCAGGCCAGGGCATCCCGGGCGGCATCCACCCCGCCGATGCCCTCGATAAAGGTGTTCACTTCGTAGATCATAAACACCGGTTTGCCGTCTATCTTGTAATAGTTGGGCTGCTTGAAGAACAGTTCGATATTCCGCCGGCAAATCTTCTCGAACTCCTCCCGGTCCACACCGCCGCGATAGATGATATTGCCCTCCTGATAACGGGAAATACGGGTATCCCAGTCGTTCCCCACATTGTGGTTGGCCCACATAAGGTAGAACTGCATCTTGTCACGGTTGCGGGCTTTCAGGAAGCCCTCCGTAAGGGTGGTTTCCATCCACGGACGGCCGTCCAGCCAGTACCAGTCGAAGATGAACACATTCACCCCGTGGCTGGTGGCCTGATCGATCTCCATTTCCATCACCGCCGGATCGGCCTCGTTGATATAGCCCCAGAGGGGGGTCCGGTCCCAGGGATGGCCCGGGAAGCGCTTCTGCATGGTAAGTACCGTCTCCCATTCACCCATGCCCATGGGCCAGAAAGGCCTTAAGCGCACGTCACCCGCCGCATAGGCAGGATACAGATAGGCAGCCACGTCGTACTTTTGCTGGGCCTGAAGGCTGCACCAAGAGAGCACAAGGCTCAGAATCATCAATAGCTTTTTCATTCTTTCCCGGTTTTAATATAAAGCACCCCGTGGGGCGGAATCTGATAAATGGCATCCGTGGGGATGTCCTGCTGGCGCCAGAGGTCACGGACGGTCCTGGCCTGCAGGCCGATTTTGGCCAGCGCACCGGCCAAAGAAACAGGAACCGTGGTCCCGTTCAAGTTGAAGATGCCCACGGCGTTGGTGCCGTCATACAGGTCACGGCTCCAGATTTGCATACCGTCCTCCACAACATCCTGATGGGCCTGGTGGCCCAGAATGTCCTGGTTCACGGCGTTCACCTCGTTGTTACAGAGAAGGTTGAAGGTAAAATCGTCAATCAGGTCGATGGGGCAGCCGATGAGCATATTGGCGGCCAGGAGCGACCAAAGGGAGATGTGCGTGTACTGTTCGTCGGGCGTGAGACGGCTGTCGTGCAGGCTGCTGCTCCAGCCCACCTTGCCCACGATGAGCATATCGGGGTCGTTCCAATGGCCGGGACCGGCATACGGATGCAGTCCGGGCTGCCGCTCAAAGCCCGTGACATAGAGGGACTCCCAGGTATCCTGGATGTCGTGCGAAGTGCGCCAGGAGTTGGCATCTACAAAGGCGCCCCATTCCCAAACCTTTCCCCAGCCGTACTGGCAAAGGGAATAGAAGATGTCGCGCGGCTGCTCCCGCAGGTACTGCTGCATCTTCAAATATGGGCGGATATACGCCGCTTCGGATTTATCCCGGCCGGCATCAAAGACTTTGGAATAGCCGCACCAGTCGTATTTGAGGTAGTCCACGCCCCACTCGTTCCAGACTTCAGCATCCAGCTGTTCGTGGTCCAAAGAACCCAGATAGCCGCCGCAGGTATGGTCTCCGGGACTGGAGTAGATGCCGAACTTCAGGCCGTTGGCATGCAGATAATCGCCCAGGGCCTTCATATCCGGGAACTTCTCGTTGGCGGCGATACGCCCCTCCGGCGTCCGGAATTCGGCCTCCCAGGCGTCGTCGATGTTCATATAACAGTAGCCATAATCGGCCAGGCCCCGGTTGATAAGGGCGGCGGCCGAGGCCATTACTTTCTCCTGCGACACGCTCAAAGCCCAGCAGTTCCAGCTGTTCCAGCCCATAGGCGGCGTGAGGCCGATTTTATCCTCCCCAACGCAAAGGGTGAAGCGGGCCGATGTGCTACCCTTGGCATTGGTAGCCGTGAACACCAGCGGATAGTCGCCTTCCACGGCGCAGCTGCCGCTGAGTACGCCTTTGTCCGGATCCAGCACGACGCCCTCCGGAAGGCCCTCCACGGCATATTGCATGGGCTTTTCACCCGAGAAGGCCAGGCGGAAAATCACCGGTGAACCCGGCCGCACACCGAACACCAGCGGACCGTTATAGCGCGGCGTAGCCGGCGCCGGAGGCGTGAGGATATAAGGTGAGCATACTTCAGCCTTCAATTCTTCCGGGAAGCGGGGGTCGCTGTAAGTAACGGATATGCGCTTTTGCGGTGCCAGGGCGTAAGAGAGCAGTTTTTCTTTCCAGGCCGGCACCGTCACTTTCTGGGTTTTTGCCACTTCCGTGGCGCCGGTCATCACATCCGAAACGGTCACCTGCAGGGTGCCCGTCGTTTTGACCGATGTGGTCAGCACAGCCTTGTAGCCTCCCTCTTCGGAAAGCAGGGACAGTTTGGCGAAATCTTTCAGGCTGGGCTTGGTAATCTTGGCCGCTCCCCGGTAGAAACCGCCGGGGTCGCCGTAGTTATACACCCGCACGGCAATAATGTTTTCCCGGTCCCAGCGCACCCAGGAAGGGTCTACGATATAGTGGCGGCGTCTGCCCCATTCGCTGGAATAGCCACCCGGATCTTCCGGGAACGTCCCGTCCTTACCCACAGGATGGCCGTTGAGCCAGGTTTGGTCGGAGTCGTCGATGGCGCCCAGATCCAGCATAATGGCTTCCACCACACCCTTTTTAAGCGAAGAAGGGATCACCACATGAATCCTGTACCAGCCATAGCCGTTTGCGTAATCCACCAGCTCTTCCCAGGACTGGTTAAAAGTGACCTCCTGCCAGGAACTGTCGTCAAACGCCGGTGCGCTCCAGGCGGGGTCGTCCCCTTTCCGAAAACGCCCTCCCTCGATGGAAAGCTCCTGCGCCATGAGCGTCAGTGTCCCCAAAAACAGGCCGAAGCATATGAGTAATCGTTTCATTGGCAATTACTTATAAATATATTTCTTACATCCAGCGCTCCACCTTCGGACTGAATTCCGATGTATCCCTCCTGGACGGCGCAGCTGGCTTCGTTGATGAAAAAGCCGTTCAGGAATGCCTTGATGTTCCCGTCCCGGCAGACGAATTCAAGGGTATTCCAATCTCCCACCGGTTTTTCGTGTGACTGCGAATCAAACCGCTTCTTCCAGTAGAAGGGGCCTTCTATCCCCTCGATGGGAATCCCGCCGAACAAGTCCCCCATGTCTTTCGGTGTCATCTGCATCTGGATTCCCGTGGGCCATACTTTGTCTCCGTCCTGAAGGTAGTGGAAGATGCCGCCGTCCACGCCTTCAGGGCCGGCCCAGCGCCATTCAAGATGAAGGGTATACTGGGAATACTTCCCTTCCGTGCGAATATAGCCGAAGGGCTGTCCGCTGATGTGAAGGATGCCGTCCGAAACGGTAAAAGTCGGCTCCTGTGCCTCCTCCCCTTCCTTCAAAACCGGTAGCCAGCCTTCCAAGTCCTTGCCATTGAAAAGATCCGTATGGGGTTTTTCATAGACCTTGATCCAGTCTACCCGAAGTTCGGTGGGCAATTGTTCCGGATGGCTCACAGTGCCCACCCAGCTTCCGCCAATCTGGTTGGAAAGGATGAAGAAGAAGGGATAATCGGCCCAGGGGAACTGCCGGGGAACGCCTTCCATACGGGCATAGGAGAGGGTCTTTTCACCGTTGGTAAACAGGCACACGCTGTCGCGGTGGATTTCGGCGGCATAGATGTTCCATCCCTCCTTGTCGATGGGGTGGGTGGCCGAATGGGCGGGCTCTTTGTTGCCGTCCAGCGTGTATCGCGAATGCAGGGTCTGATAGGCGATGTCTTCGGCGTTGAGATGCTCCATGATGTCCACCTCGGCATATTCTGGCGCCTGCAGGGCGCAGTCCGGCATAAGCCACAGGGCGGGCCAGAAACCGTCTACGCAGTTGAATTTGGCCTTGATCTCAATCCTGGCCTCGCGGAAGGATTTCTTGCCGCGGCTGTGGACGCCGCCGGTAACGAAAGGCGTCTCATCCCCCTCGCCGCCCAGTTTTCCCAGAAGGACCAGTTCCCCGTTTTCAATAAAGGCCAGGTCACTGCGGAAGGACATCATATCATTCCAGTCCGACGCACCCCTTTCGACCCTTGACCAAACACAGGTGTCTATCTCCGGGCCGTCAAAGTTCTCTTCCCACACAAGGTTCCACTCACTTTTTTCCACGGGGGCCGAACAGGCGGCTAATGCCAGAATGGCGGCGGCAAAAGCCGCAAATTCTCTTTTTTTCATGTCGTAATCCTTACTTAAAATGAACCACTTGGGCATCACCGTTGTAGGTAGCCCCCACGGTATGGGGAACCGAGCAGCCGGCCAGGGCTTTCACATAGCGTTCCGGGACGGCGATGGCGGTGCCGTGGCTCATTCCCGCAGGAACGCTGATTCTTTCCGTGGCGTCCTCCCAGGTGTAACCGCCGTCGTGGCTGAGCGCAGCGCCGTACCGGTGCTTCCGGAACTGGTCAAAATAAACCAGGATGTCATCGCCGATAGGAATCAGGGTAGGTCCTTCGGCCCATTCCTCCCCGCTGATGGGGGCCGATACTTCCGTGGGGAAGCCGTCGGCCATGGCACGGGAACGGGTAAGCCGGATGTTCTTCTCCGGCGGGTTCAGGTTCTCGTTCTTGAGGGCCATCAGGAGTTCTCCGGTTTGGGGAATCCTCAGCACACAGGCGTCAATCACATTGAAGGACGGATTGAAGTATAGCCTTGTAGGGGAGAAGGTTTCAAAATCCTTTGTGGTGGTACAGTAGATGCGATGATTGTACTGGTCCTCGCTGATACTACCGTCCGTGGACACATCCGGATGGCCCGGTACCGTGGAAGCCCAGAAGATGTAGAACAGATCTTCCGACGCTTCGTAGAAGAGTTCCGGCGCCCAGGTGTTGCGGGTAGCGGGGAGATGTTCCATCACAGGAATAATTTTCTGTTCACTCCAGTGGATGAGGTCCTTGGAACTGGCATAGCCGATGCTTTGGGCATTCCAGCTCACGGTCCACACCAGGTGGAAAGTTCCGTCGGGCCCCTGGCATACGCTGGGATCCCGCATAATTCCCTCCTTCCCCACCAGGGGTTTCATAATGGGTTCCCCGCCGTTCACGGCCGTCCAGTTGTAGCCGTCGTAACTATACGCCACAAACAGGCCTGCGTTCTGGCGGGAATTGTCAAAATAGGTGAACACATAGGCCTGCTTTTCCTGCTGGTACGGCACCCACACTTTCATCTTGCCGGCTTCGCGGTTGTCCCAGGCATAATACGGGATATATGTCAGAACGGCTTCGGGCGTCCGGGCCGATATCTCCACGATGCCGCCCAACTTGCCGGGCAAGGTCTCCGTCACCAGTTCCGCATCCGCTGAAAGCGTCAGTTTGTCAAAGTCCCCGGGGTTGTCGGCTTCTTCCAGGCAATAAACCACGGGACCGCGCTGGATGGCCCTGAGGCCTATATCTTCCTTCACGCGGGGGTCTGCGGCCACCACTTCCACAGGCATATACAGGTTCAGCTGGATTCGGTCCCCGTCCTTCCAGGGGCCTTCCAGCACCGCATAGCCTTTTTCCACCGGCGCTTCCACCGCCTGACCGTTTACGGTGAGCGTGTAGGTTTTGCACCAGGCGGGAATGCGCAGGCGCAGTTCCTTGCGCAGGCGGCGCTCCAGGCCCAGGGTGAGGGTCACGGCACCCTCCCAGGGATAAGCCGTTTCTTGCGTTAAGGTGATGCCTTTGCCGATATCGGCCTTGCTCCCCATATACAGGTTCACCCAGATGGCCTTATCCGACACACCGTACACATAATTGCCGATGGAAGGCAGGAAGCGGCAGATCTGGCTGGGGCAGCAGGCACAGCCGAACCAGGCCTGCCGATGATGGTTGCCCAGTGACTCCAGGGGGTTCACGTAGAAGAAGCGGTCGCCCGAGAGCGAGATGCCCGCCAGGGCGCCGTTGTACAGGGCCCGCTCCAGCACGTCGGCATACTTGCCATCGCCGGTGAACTGGCCCATGCGCCAGTTCCAGAGCACCATGCCCACGGAAGCGCAGGTTTCGCAGTAGGCCGTGAGGTTCGGGAGGCTGTAATCGTCGGTAAAGCCCTCATTGTGGGCCGACTGGCCGATACCTCCGGTGATGTACATATTGCGGTACACTACGTCGTCCCACACCCGGTCCAGGGCGTCCCGATAGCCCTGGTCTCCGGTGTAGGAGGCCACGTCGGCCATGCCGCAGTACAGGTACATGGAACGCACGGCGTGGCCGGAGATTTCGGCCATCTCCCGCACCGGGACCTCGTCCTGGTAATAGTGCGTGGGCCACACGCGCTCGTCCCCATAGGAGCCGTAACCGTGGCCGCGCTCGTTCAGGAGCCAGTCGGCAAAATCCAGGTATTTCTTTTCACCGGTGGTCTGGTACAGTTTCACCAGGGCCAGTTCGATTTCCTCATGGCCTGGCACCCAGTGACGTTTACCGGGGCCGAAGACCGACATCATATGGTCGGCCATACGGATGCACACGTCCAGCAGCTTGCGCTTGCCGGTAACCTGGTAATAGGCCACACCCGCCTCGATCATATGGCCGGCGCAGTACATCTCGTGCCGGTCCATGTTCTTCCAGCGGTTCTCCAGCCCGGTGAGGGTGTAGAAGGTGTTGATGTAGCCGTCGGGCTGCTGGGCCGCGGCGAACTTGTCAATCCACTCGTCGCACTTGGCTTCCAGCACCGGATCCGGATGGTTCTGCAGGGAATAGGCCATCCCCTCCAGGGCCTTGTACACGTCGGAGTCGTCGAAGAAGATGCCCGAGTGCTGTCCGCGGCCCTTGGCGGCGTTCTCGTAGTTGCGGATGCGGTCGGTCTGGTTCTCAATCTGATCGATGCACACGGCCAGGGTCACGTCCTTGTGGGCCTGCAGCCGCGGCGACCAGAAGCCGTCCTGGATCTGCACCTGCGAGAAGGGCACCGGTGTAATGAATTTCAGGCTTTCTTCCTGCTTCTGGGCGCAGCCCGCCAGCAGCGTCACCGCCATGCCGACCAGCGTGAGATGCAATCTATTCATATTCATTTTACATAAACTCTACCACCAGAGATGCGTTCGTTGGCGTTGCGGCCCAGCCAGAGTTCAAACCAGCCTTCTTCCACACCAAAATGCATCTTCTGGTCCCATAGGCCGAATTGCCGGTACGGGACTTCCAGTTCCACCTCACGGCTTTCGCCAGGAGCCAGCGTAATGCGCTTAAAATCAACCAGTTGTTTCAGGGGACGCACCACGGAGGCCAGTTCATCGTGGGCATAGAGCTGCACCACTTCGTCGCCTTCCACGGAACCGGTGTTGGTCACGGTCACCTTCACCTTCAGGTTTTCCCCGGCGGGCAGTTCTTCCGGCAGCTGGAAGTTACTATAGGAGAAGCTGGTATAGCTCAGGCCATAGCCAAACGGATACAGGGGGGAACCGTCGTTTTCCACATATCCGTACCCGCGTCCGCTGGGCTTGATGGAATAGTAATACGGATTCTGGCCGATGGACCGCACCCAGCTGAAAGGCAGACGTCCGCCCGGATTGCGCGCACCGGTGAGGATATCGGCCACGGCCCGGCCGCCCTGTTCGCCGGGATACCAGGCCTCCAGCACCGCTGCGGCACCGTCCACCCAGTCAGTGATTTCGATTACGGCACCATTGTGCAGCACCACTACCACCGGTTTGCCCGTCGCAATGAGGTCCCGGACCATCTTTTCCTGGTCCACGGTCACACGCTGTTCCTGCTGACCGGCGATAATCACCGCCCCGGTTTCCTCACGCCGGGCCTCCACTTTGGCCGAAGGCAGGCGGAAGCTGCTGCGGTCGCTCCCCTCCTCTTCCCGGATGGAAGGGAAGAAAAGCAGCACGTCGCAGCTGCGGGGATCGGGATCCAGCAGCACCTGGGCCTGTCCGGCCAGGGCTTGCTTCAGTCCTTCATAAGGCGTAATGGCACCTTCGCCGTGCCAACCCGCATAACCGCCGCTGTAGTCGCCCAGATTCAAGGCATCGGCCGCCGGACCATACAGGCCGATCCGGCGTACGCCCTTCAGCGGCAGGATGCCATTGTTCTTGAGCAAGGTCATGGATTTGACGGCGCTTTCATAGGCCAGTTCCCGGTGCTCCGGACAGCGGACCACTTCGGCCGCCTTCTCCGCATCCACAAACGGCTGGTCGAAAAGACCCAGCTCGAACTTGACCTTGAGCACGCGGCGGACGGCTTCGTCCAGGGTTTTCCGGGACACCTTTCCGCTGCGAACCAGTTCCAGGAGGCTCTTGGAGGTATAATGCAGTTGCAAATCCAGTCCGTTTTCCAGGCAAAGGGCCAAGGCGTCTTCATCGGTGGCAGCCATTTTGTGGCTGCCATGCACAATCTCCACGGCGCCGTAGTCGCTCACTACATAGCCGTCGAAGCCCCATTCCTTTTTGAGGATGTCCTGCAGCAGGACGCTGTTGCAACTGGACGGAACGCCATCTACGGAGTTGTAGGAACTCATTACACTGCGGGCACCCCCTTCCTGGAAACAGGCCCGGAAGGGCTCCAGATACACTTCCCGCAGTTCGCGCCAGGAAGTAATGGAGGCGAAGGAATCATGACCTCCCTCACCGTAATTGTCCACGAAATGCTTGGGGGTGGCCACCACGCCGCCACCCTCCAGGGCCTTCACATAGGCTACGCCCATACGGCTGTTCAAGAGCACGTCTTCGCCGTAGCTTTCCTGGCCGCGGCCCCAGCGCTGGTCGCGCGTGATATTGATTACCGGGGCATATACCTGTCGCACACCCACGGCACGCAGTTCCTTGGCCACCACCGCACCTACGCGGCTGTACAGGTCTTCATCAAAAGTGGCGCCCATGGCAATGCTCTGCGGGAAGCAGGTGGCGTTGCCCCACTGGGCGCCGTGCAGGGCCTCGCCGTGCTGCAGCACGGGAATGCCCCAGGGACTGACCTCTATGGAACGGCGCGTGTCTTCGTTAATAGCTTCTGCAACGGCCTGCGGGCTGGCGTTGGGCATAAAGTGACCCACATTGCGAACGTGGCCCGCCTTGTAGTCGCGTTTCTGGTAATAATCGCCCAGAAAAAGCAGTTGGGCGCTGATCTGCGCCACTTTGTCTTCATCGGACATACGCTTCATAAGGTCCTTCACCCGCTTGTCTATGGGCCGCTGCGCATCCTGATACGGATATTTGCCCTTAGCTACAGGTTTGGATTCCTGCAGCTTCACCCGGTGCGTGCCGGGACCCAGGGTATGGTGTTGCAGGGTGCCGGGTATGCTCACTTCGGCCCGGGAACCCTCGGGAACCGTCACTTCCAGGAAGTTTTTTTCGCGGTCCAGGGTCACCGCCACGGTCCCCAGCACCGTGGGGAAGGAAAGGCTGCATTGGTCGAAGGCCGCCGGATCCGGACGGACGGAGAACTCCGTCCAACCGGGCTGCGTGGGCACGATACCCAGCATCCGGGCGGGGAACACGGCCAGCGGGCCGCCGCTCCAAGCGTGGTTCACGCTGCCTCCACTCCAGTTATTGTCCACACCCACGCCCCAATGTTCGAACAAGGTATCGTGATCGGGATGGTTCACCATCCAGTCGTAGCGCTTGCGTTCGCGCTGGAGGGCATAATCCCCATGTCCCATGGCGAAGAGGGCCTCCATCACGTATTTCTCCATATAGGGACTGGCGTGTTCCTCGGCCTTAAACACCTCATACAGCGCCTCATACTGATCCTCGGAGGCCACGCCGGACAGAACGGCCAGGGCGTTCACGCGGTCGTCGGTTTCCCCTTCGTAGGACGGATGCCGATAGCAGCTGCCCGTCCAGCAGACACGCTTGATAGCCTCGCGGAGCTCCAGCATCTGACTCCAGTAGGTGCCGCCTTCTCCTTCCTCGCCCACCAGGTCGGCCATATCGGAGACGCTCTGGAGGGCCAGCACATACCAGAAGTTCTGCAGCAGGCGCATGTCGCGGTTGACGCCCCAGTCACCCCAGTTCCAGTCGCCGTCGTGCCAGGCCAGCAGGCCGTCGGGACCCACGTGGTAAGTGGCCAGATAGCGTTTCACGGCCGGATATACATGGGCGATGGTCTCCCGGTCGCCGGTATGCATGTAGTAGTTCCAGAAACCGTATCGGCCCACGGCCGCCAGCATCTGACAGGGCAGTTCCACGCCGTAATTGCCGGGAATGGGCGAGAATAGGATGTCATCGGGGCGCTGCCAGTCGGCCAGCTCCCGAATACCCTTGCGGGTGAGCAGGAACAGGGACGGAGAGAAGGTGTAGAAGCTCTCCCCCGAGATGGTCACAATATCGCCCCACCACTGGCCGCGTTCACGGTCGGGGCAATCGAAGAAGCTGTCGCGGGCATTCACGTAGATGGTCCGGAGACCCTTTTCCCAGAAGCGGTTGAAGAATACGTCGGAGCATTCAAACGTCCCGTCCGGGGCTGTATCGTAGCCGGTTTCGCGGTACTTAAGCGCTTTCACTGTGGCGCCGTGCTCCACGATAAGGATGATCTTTTCCCCGCTGAGCCAGCCCAGGGACTCGTATTCCTGCTCGCCGGCCCTGGTGATGTATTCGGCCCGCAGGCACTCCACCCCTACCTTGGCGTGATCGGTTTCCAGCACAATCCGGTGTCCGCCTTCAGGGTCTTCCACCCGGATGATGGGGGTCATCTGCATATTGTGCGGCAGCTGTGCCACCAGGGTATCGGCCTCCGGACCAGGGTGCGTTTCAAAGGCGATTTCCTTCACGCCGAAGTCTTTCCACTGCGGGATAGGGCGTGTGTGCAGGGCACCCAGCGTATTATCCACCAACAAAGCCGGGGCAAAGCCCTCCGGCGAGCCTGTCTGCCAGCCGGAGATATCTTTCCTGGCATCAAAGGCAATGCTGGATTCCGATAGCCGATAATTGGGCTTGGGCAGGTCCACCGCCGTCCCATAGGCGGGATGCACGCGGCACAGCCACTGGCCCTCTCCCAGGGCCGGACATTCGAACCACATTTGCGGCTGACCGCTGCTCAGGTGCGAGAAAGCGTCCTTGCCGAAGTACCACAGCAGCAGGGCTATCTGGTTTTCGCCAGCGTGCAGGTACGGCGTCAGGTCCACCGGGTCGAAATAGCTGTCCTGCGGGTTGGGGCCCCGCTTGAGTTCGCCTTCAAACACCACCAGCTGGCCGTTTACCCACAACCAGTACTTGCTGTCCACGGCAATGCGGGCCAGGGCCTCTTGCGGCACGGCATCCAGCGTCACATCCCGGCGGAAAGCCAGCCACTGATTGGGTTCGGTGGTGGCATCGGCACAGGTGAGCGTCTGAGCCACCTCTACAATTTCGTCCTGAGGCGGGGTCCAGGGAGCGGACGTCTCCTGGACAGTTCCCTGCCCACAGGCCACCAGCAATAGGGCCGTAAACGCGAGGGCTAAAATCTTTCTCATTTCTTTACAAGTTCAAGGGTAACAGGACCCAGGAGGCCGGAGCTTTGGAGTTCGTCATCCGCTTCCCAGGGATGGTTGTTGGTCCAGGTCTTGCGCTCCGCTTCCGGCAGGCGCTCATCGGCAATCAGGCGGTTCCGCCAGTTGTTGTATACGATCACTTCCAGGGTGTTCTCCCCTTCCTTCACCCACTGGCTGATATCCAGGCGGTAAGGATAGGTCCAAACGCCGCCCACCGCCTGTCCGTTCACTTTCACCTGCCCCAGCACCATCACCTGGCCAAGATCCAGCGATGCGCGGGAGACCGAAGGTAAGGTAAAACGGGTGGTGTAGGTGGCGTTTCCACTGTAATACCGAACGGCCGGATCCGGACTTAAGGTCCAGTCCTCCAGGCTTTCGAACGTGCGGGTAAAGGCGGGATTCCCGGCCGATGCCGCAAAGTCCACGGTCCAGGGGCCGGAAAGAGCTACGGAGCACGGGGATTCTTCGCTTCGCTCAGAATGACAGTCACGGGCATCCTTCCGGAATACCACAAAGATGCTCTGAAGGCGGTCCAGGGACAGGGTCTGGCCGTCCCAGCCGGTCACCTCGCCGGTGAGCGGATCCCAAAGTTCGGCCTGAAGGCCCGAAGGGACCCGGAAGGACGGCTGCACCGTCACGGGCCGGTCTTCCTGGTTGGACAGGAAGTAGAGATCGCCCACATTCCCCAGCGTACGGTGGATAAAGAGCAGCCGCCCTTCACCGGTATAGGTGAAATCGGGACGGGAGCCTACATCGTCCAGCACCCGGTCCAGCGGAGTTCCAGCAAGATAAACGAGGCCTTTTCCTTCCCCGTTCCAGATTTTTTCGGCCAGCTTCTTCACCCTTTCATCGGCCTCATAGATGCCGTGCTGCATACTGGGGGAACGGAGCGGCGCGTCGCCCACGATGCTCAGGCCCGCCTCCACAAAGCCGGCAATGGTTTCCAGCACCTCCGGACGCATAGCATCCTGGCGGGGCAGCACCAGCACGCGGTACTGCATCCCGCTGTCCAGCACCAGTTTTCCATCCTGTACCCGCGCGTGGTGGCGCAGGACATCGGCGTTGATGTAGTCGAAGCTGTAGCCCTCCGGAACGGGCGGATCGGTCACGCCCGTCATCTTGGGAGCATCCTCACCGATGAAATAGGCGATATCGGCCACGTAACGCCCCTGCTGGAGCATGAGGTTGCAACGTTTGAGGTATTCCACGAAGCTGCCCATGCCTTCGAACCAACTGTTGTTGCGGTTGAATTCGTTGCCGAACCAGGCGCTGCGGCCGGGCTGGCGGTCGTCGGGCTGCTGGATGTACAGGTGCAGCAGGCTGGCGTTGATGCCTTCGCAGAAGAAACGGTCCACGCGCTGTTTCATCACGCGCGGATAGCGGTTGAAGGTGGGGCCGCCGGCCGTGCAGGATTCGGCCCAGATCTTATTCTTGCCGTAGATGTGGCCGCAGGAAGAGGCGGCGCGGTTCTCGATGTCGCCCAGGCTGCCTTCGCTCCAGAATTCGCCGCCAATCTGATCGCTCTGGCTGCCGTACAGGAGGAATTCCGAAGGGAAGCCCCAGTGGCCGTAGCACTCCAGCCAGGTCTGCAGGCCGTCGGCGTTGGCCTTTTTCCGCAAGCCGCCCACATAGTCGTAGGCCACCCGGTCGGCCACCAGGCGGCGCAGGTCCCAGAGGAAGCGCTCGCTCTCGTCCATGGTTCCGGTCACCCAGCCTTGGAGCACAGGCAGGTAGGTCCGAGGATCATAGCCGTATGTCTTTTCAAACACCTGGGTCATATCGTCGGTCCAGTTCTGGCCGCCGGTTTCGTAGCTGTCCTCCACCACCACCTTCCAGGTTTTGCGATCTTCGGGCGGGATGCGGCGCAACAGTTCGCCCACAAAGGCATCGTAATGCTCCGCAATATAGCGTTTGCTCATCTTGTCCACCTCCAGGCCCGTACCTTCCGGGACGGCCGGAGAATTGTGAACGCCGGTGCTTTCCATGTAACTGACCAGCACGGTCCACTTGCCGGCCGGCACCTGCCAGCGTAACTTTCCGTCCTGCAGGCAGTCCGTAATGTTCCGTTGGAAAATGGGATCCACGCAATAACGGAAGTTCACGTATTCCGGATAGTCCCACATGTAGCAATCCCATAGGGGAAGCGGCTCCTGGAACATCTTGGCCAGGCTTTTTTCGGCATAATGCGGCATATAGGCCAACTGCGACAGCGTAACGGTGTAAGTGCCGTCGGAAGGGTCTTCCAGGCGCAGTTCATAGGTGCCGGGCAAGCCTTCCGGGAAGCTCTCCACCCAGGGCGCCAGAGGCTTGAAACCCACATTCAGGCCCAGGTTGTGGCGATCGTAGGTAAAAGCGGAGATTTCCTGTCCGTCTCGCTGGAGCGTAACGGGCGTCCACTGCGGACCGTCGCTTTCCAGGACCAGGCTGTGCACCGGGAAGGACGCCTGCATCTTCAGGACAGCCGGCACGCCCTTGCGGGTTTTCAGCGTCCAGGTGCGGGAAGCACCTTCCAGGGTCCTGTAGGCCTGGATGTCGATGATCCGGTCCAGCGGTACGTTCGGGAGCTCCAGCAGCTGTTCGGTCCCGTTGCCTTCCACATACTGGAAATGCCCTTCCACATACTTCATGCTCTGTTCCGGTGTGATCCAGGGACCGCCGGACTGGCTCCAGCCCGGGCAGTTGAACAGGCCGATTTCAATCCCCAGCTCCCCGGCCGTCTTGAGGGCCTGGTGCGTGATGTCCCACCACTCATCAGAGAACAGCGGCACGGGGCCATCGGCATCGCCTTCGCTCTGGTTTCCGATAAACGCCTTGTTGATGCCCACCCGTTTCATAGCTTCCAGGTCTTTCACCACGCCTTCCTTGGAGATGTAGTTGTCCAGCCAGTACCAGTATACGGCGGTCTGTACTGAATCCGGCGGCGTGCGGAAACCTGCTTCCAGGGCCTTCCAGGGGCTGTTTGTACAGCCAACGGCCAACAGGGCAAAACAGAGTAGGAAAAATTGTCTTTTCATATTCGGAGTCACGGGAGCAGTGGTTGAACTTTATTACTCATGGAAAAGCATGGAGGCAGGCAGGTTTTCCACGGAAATCCCCGGGCCTTTGAGTCCTACCTCAATGGATTCTTCGGCGAAATTGTCCCAGAAACCGATCTCCAGGCGATGGAAACCGGCATCCAGGGTAACCCAGATTTCCTGGTACCCGCCGCCGTCGCGGTCCAGATTCAGCAAAGGCTGGCCGTCCAGAAGCAGGCGGGAGCCGTCATCAGAACGGAGGGAAAGCTTATAGAGACCGTCGCGCTCCAGCTTCATCAATCCTTTGAAAATGAGGCCGAAATGGTCTTCCCTCTCCTTGAGCATAGCGGTGATGACAGGCGTAATACCGGCCGATGTTTCCGGAGCGGAGAGGAAACCGTCTACGCTCATATATCCGCCTTCCCGGTAGCTGTAACGCAGGCCGGGACCGGCAGGTTTTGCATCCTTTACGGCCGGGAAATAGGTGCCGCCCTGCATCTTCAGGACATTGTTTACCGGCCAGGTAAGCGCTTTCTTAAGCGTGTAAGTGGCGCCTGCGCGGATATCGACTACCGAGGCGCCAAAGAGCACCTGATAGCTGCCGGCGGCGGCTTCCCAGGCCGATGCAGCCTCGCTGAAAGAGGCCAGCGAGTAGTTGTCTACCGTCATGGTAAGCACCTGGCTTTCCCCGGGCTGCAGAAGTTTGGTCTTGGCGAAGGCCTTGAGTTCGCGGGCGGGTTTATCCAGCCCGCCGGCCGGAGCATTAACATAAAGCTGCACCACTTCCTTACCGGCCACGGAACCCGTGTTGGTCACCGTAATGGAGGCGGTGAAGCCATCGGCCCCGGCCTTCACCACCGGTTTGGAATAGGCGAAGGTGGTATAGCTGAGTCCATAGCCGAAAGGATAGGACACATCCATACCCACGGTCTGGTAATAGCGGTAGCCCACCCAGATATCCTCCGAATAGTAGGTGAAGTCCACGTTCTCCTTCTTGTGATAGGCGCCAAACGGGTCATAGTCGTAGGGGAAATCGGCCGATGAAGGAATGTCCAGATAATTGTTGGGGAAAGTCATGGGCAGTTTGCCGGAAGGGTTCACCTTGCCGGTGAGGATATCGGCAATGGCATTGGCGCCTTCCTGACCCGGCGACCAGGGTAACAGGATGGCATCGGCCAGGTGTTTCCAGGACGCAGTTTCAATGACGCCGCCGATATTGAGTACCACCACCACCCGCTTGCCTCTGGGATGATAGGCGTTGTGCAGATTCACCAACAGTTCCTTTTCAGTAGCGGAGAGTTCGAAGTCCTCTTCCAGGCGACGGTCCTTGCCCTCGCCGGCCTGACGGCCGAACACCACCACGGCTACATCGTTCACAGAAGCCTGGTATTGGATGGCGGTTGCGGTGAGGAAGGGCTCTTCGCGATGCTCGCGGTCTTCCTCGAACTCCATGTCAAAACGCAGCTGGAGCGCTTTCGCTTCCACTTCGTAATACTTTTTCAGGCGCTGATCCAGGGGAAAACCGGCTGCTTCCATGGCCTGCACCATATTCACCACATAGGGCTTGTTCACCTCGCCGGAACCCGTTCCGCCCGCGATGAAATCCTGACTGGTAACGCCGTATAAGGCAACCCGTTCCGTTCCCTTCAGGGGCAGCGTCTGGCACTGGTTCTTCAGCAGCACGATGGACTCCCCTGCCGCCTCCCGGGCCATTTTGGCGTGTTCCTCCAGGTTGGGATGACGGGAGAAAGCATACTCACGGAAATGCGGGGTTTTCACCACATATTCCAGGATGCGGCGTACATTGCGGTCTACCTCTTCCATGGAAAGACGGCCATCTCGCACGCCATCCAGGATGCGCTGGATTTCCACCGGGTCACCCGGATCCATGAGGTCGTTGCCCGCCTTGGCCGATTGAACCGTATTGTCTTTCACGCCCCAGTCCGTAATCACAATGCCCTGGAAACCCCACTCGTCGCGAAGGACGGTGGACAGGAGGTCGTAATCCTGCTGGGTGTAGTTTCCGTTCAGCTTGTTGTAGGAGCTCATCACCGTCCAGGGATGTCCCTCTTTCACGGCAATCTCGAAGTTCTTGAGGTAGATTTCCCTTAAAGCCCGGCGGGTGACCAGGGCATCGTTCTCCACGCGGTTGGTTTCCTGATTGTTGGCCGCATAATGCTTGATGGAAGTACCCACGCCGTTACTTTGAACGCCCCGTACATAAGCCGCCGCTATCTTGCCGCTGAGCAGCGGGTCTTCCGAAAAATACTCGAAGTTGCGGCCGCAGAGCGGATTGCGGTGAATGTTCATGCCCGGTGCCAGCAATACGTCCACACCATATTCCAACACTTCGTTGCCCAGAACGGCGGTGGTGCGTTCCACCAGGTCCGTGTCCCAGGAACTGGCCAGCAGCGTTCCCACCGGGAAACCTGTGGCCACAGTATGGGCCGGATCACGGTTGGGGTCTATACGTACACCGGCCGGACCGTCGGAAAAAATGGTCTGTGGAATGCCCAGGCGGGGAATGGCCCGTGTTCCGCCTGCAAAGCCCGGCACCAGGTTATCGGAGCTGGTACCCACCAGAAGGGCCGCTTTTTCCTCCAGGGTCATGGCCGCCACCACTTCGTCGATGTTGTTTTCCTGCAAGCGGGGCTGCGCAGCGGCCGCGAGGCCGGTCAGCAAACCGACCGCCACCAAGAGCGTGAAACGTAATCTATTCATTATTAGCACTTTGTTGAAAATCGATTGGGCAATCTTGAACAATCAATTATCTATAACAATCTATAAATCAACCACTTATCTCCACACCTAGTAATAGAACAGGCGTGCAGGGGGGATAGGAGTAAAGTCTGTGGCGCCCGGGGCCTTCCAGCTCCAGGAGAGGGCCTGCCCTTCGTAATCTTCGAAGAAGAGCAGCTTGTAGGGGTGCAGGCCTTTTTCCAGCGGAATCTGGCCTTTCACGGACACGGGGCTGTGGGAGCCGTCGTTGTTCACCACGCATACGCCGTCGATGTATAGGGCGCTGCCGTCGTCGCTGATGGTTTCGAACCACCAGATACCGTCTTCGGGGATATCCAGATAACCGGAGAAGCAGTAGGCGAAATGGTCTTCGTCGGGCGCTCCGGCAATGGAAGGTTCCCGCATCACGCCGGTGGCTTCGGCCGGATCGCCCTCAATCTGGCCGACGAGCACGAAGTTGGCGGTATGGTAGGTATAACGGCAACCGGGCTTCATACCACTGCGGTTGGTGGCTGCGTGGAAAAGCAGCTTGTGGGCCGTACGGCTCACCACCGGGGAAGGCGGCATGCCCTCCAGGAAGGCCCGCGCCTTGATGGTGCAGGATTCCGTGATGGTGACGGGGCCGGTGTACAGGGGGCTTGCCTCCGTAGGCTCGCTGCCGTCCAGGGTATAATGGATGGCGGCGCCTTCCGTACGGGAAAGCATACGCACCTGGGCCTGTTCCGGGAACAGCATCAGGTCTCCCTCGATGGCCGGCGGACACACCAGGGCCTCGTGCGTGAGGGAATACGGTGCCGGCAGGCCGTCGCGATCGTGGCAAGGTTGGGCCGATAACTTGAAGGACAGCTCTCCCCCGGCCATAATCTGCTCATAGGTGATAAAGTGCTGCTCCAGGGGCTCACCGTTGAGGGTGGCGCTGGCGATATACGGCCGGGAGGGATGATCGGCCCGGATAAGCAGGGTCTTGCCATTTCCCAGCTGGATCTCGGCCTCTTGGAAAAGCGGGGCGGCCAGTTGGTACTCACCGGTGCCGGGGCAGGCCGGATAGAGGCCCAGGGCGCCCAGGACATACCAGGCGCTCATCTGACCGCAGTCTTCGTTGCCGCAAATGCCGTCCGGGGCCGTGCTGTACATAGTGGTCAGGATGGTGCGGACCGCCTCCTGCGTACGGGAAGGGGCGCCCACCCAGTTGAACAGCCAGGCCATGTTGTGGCTGGGCTCATTGCCGTGGGCATACTGACCCAGCACGCCGCCAATGCCCGCATCCAGCGTTGCCTGGCCTTCCGGCGTATAGGTGAACAGGGAATCCAGGGCGCTGTACAAAGCTTCCCGTCCGCCCATCAGGGCCTGGAGACCCGCCATATCGTGCGGGACAAAGAAGCGGTAGTGCCAGGGCGTGGCTTCCGTGTAGTCGCGGGAACCCGTGAGCTGGTTGAACGGCTCCGTCCAGTTGCCGTCGGTCTTCTTTCCGCGGAAGAAGCCGGTGGTAGGATCGTAGAGGGCCCTGTAACGGAGGGAACGGGCGTCGTATTCGGCCGCTATATCGGCCTTGCCCAGGGACTCCGCCATGCGGGCGATGCACCAGTCGTCGTAGGCGAATTCCAGCGTCTGGGAAACGGTTTCTACTTTCAGATCGGCCGGGATGTAGCCGTAGGCATTATACAGCGCCGAGGCATTGGCGTTGTTCTTATTGGAAGACACGATCATGGCTTCCAGGGCTTTCCCGCCGTCAAAACCGCGAATGCCGCGAAGCCAGGCATCGGCAATCACCGAAACACTGTGGTAGCCGATCATGCAGCCGGTTTCGTCGCTGGCAAGGGGCCATATGGGCAGTTCGCCGGTGCAGTCGTACTGGTCCAACATACTGTTCACCATATCGTTCACCAGGGTCGGATCCATAAGGGTTTGCAACGGATTCCAGGCGCGGAAGGTGTCCCAGATGGACAGCGTGGAATAGAAATGCCGCCCCTGAGGGAGCTGCCGGTTCCGGGCCAGGTGGTCGCGGTAGCGGCCGTCGGCGTCATCGATCCGATTGGGGGTAAGGAAGGTGTGATAGTAGTTGGTATAGAACACATCGGCCGGACCGCCTTTTACGCGGATGCGACCCAAAGCCTGCGACCAGGCTTCCTGCGCCCGGGCGTAAAGGTCATCGAAACTGGCGCCGGACGTTTCGGCCAGGCGGTTGTCACGGGCCCCTTCCACGGAAACTCCGGAAAGGCCCGCATAGAGCGTAAGCTCCTGTATATCTTCGCCAAAACCCAACGTGAGCACGCCGGGCTTCGTCTCTTCGAACGATACGATAGGTGCCGAAAAGACAGCCGAGAAGTAGGTGTCGCGTCCATGGGCCCAGCCGGTGACGCGGCGGGAAGCCGTCACTTCCGTCCCTTCCAGGCCGATGATGATATCCGAGGCGCTGCACCAGCCACCCACACAGTGACGGGCGTCGATGCGCACCATACGCTGTCCAGGGCCGCTGAAGGAGTAGCGGTGCACACCGGCACGCTCCGTAGCGGTGAGTTCGGCCGTGATGCCTTTTTCCGGGAAGCTCACTTTATAGTAACCGGGCCGGGCACTTTCGTTTTCGTGTTCCAGCAGCAGGGGGACCACTTTACCCAGACCAGGTGTAACCAGGAAGTCGCCCAGGTCCGGACAGCCGGTACCGGACAGGTGGTTGTGGCTGAAGCCCAGGATAAAATGATGGCTGTAATGGTAGCCTGAGGCGCAATTGACATCCGTGTCCGGACTTAACTGGACCATACCGTACGGCAGCGTGGCACCCGGATAGGTGTTCCCGGCGAAATCGGTCCCGTTGAAGACGTTCACATAATCGGCGGGCTCCCGCACACCCGTACAGGCGGCGAGAGCCAGCAAAACAGCAAATATGAGGGGCCTATTCATAGAAGAGCATGCTAGGGGGCAGATTCTCATAGGCGAGTCCTTCGCCGTCAATACCTATGTACATATCTTCCCCGCCGTAATTCTCCCAGTATTGCACTTCCAGCCGATGGTAACCGGCTTCCAGGTTGAACCAACCCTCGCGGAAGCCGCCGCCGTCGCGGTCCACGTCCCAGAGTAGCTGGCCGTCCAGCCAGAGCTTGGCGCCGTCGTCGCAGGCCATGGAAAGGGCATAGAGGCCACTCTTTTCTATCTTCATCAGGCCCTTGAACACAATGCCGAAGTGGTCTTCGCGCTGTTTGATAGCCTCGGTGCCGAAGACGGGCGTGATGCCGCTCTTCTTCACGGGCGCAGCCAGTACGTCCTTACAGCTCCAGAAATCTCCTTCATTGTACGCATAACGCAGACCCTGGCCCTTGGGGTTGGCCTTCACGGCAGCGAAAGTGGCCGCCGCCTCCGGTTTTGCGGTTTCCTTGTAATAGGTGGGATCGAAGGGTTCACACTTCTCGCCGTTGCCGGGCGTGAAGTCCACGCCCAGGATATCGGCGATGGTGGCGGCGAACTGCTTGGTGTAGAAGATGCCGTTATCGGTGGTTTCACCCAGAGCGGGAACGCCCTTGCCGAAGGCGATGAACCAGGTCTGGTTGGCCCCGCGGACGCTGGCGCTGTGGCTACGGAAAGCGGCACCGTAACCGCGGCCATGGTCGCAGGTAAGGATATAGGTGGTCTTGCCCTTGTAGAAAGGATCGGACTCACAGAACTCCACGATACGGCGGATGTAAAGGTCGGTCCAGTGGATAGCGTTGAGATAGTGGTCGTAGTGACCACCGTGGGCATATTCATCGGTATCGCCGAAACCTACATAGAACACCTTGGGATGATCATTTTTAAGGGTTTCCATGGCCATGCCGTAGGTAATGCAGTCCAAGCGCTCGCTGGTGCCGAAACCACCGTCGGCGATGCCGGCATCCACGTCCTGCAGCATACGGGCGGCATCCGTGTCCGTATAGGAGGGTTCGTGGGCGCTGCTGCCCGGGAAGCCGCCACGTTCATTGTTCACGGCAAAACGGATGCTTTCCCAGGAGGAATACATCATTACCTTTCCCTTGTAGCGGGGATCCTGGTTCACCACTTCCAGCACGCTCACATTGGGGTTGGGATTGGGATCGTTGGAATCGATGCGCTCATCATCGGGCCAGCCGCAGAACATTTCGCTGTAGCCGGGATAGGAGAAGCTCATGGCGTTGGCCACCTGCATGAGACTGTTCTTGTTCCGGTTGCCAATGAGGTAGCCGTGCTCCGGCACATAGCTCCAGACGAAGGGCATCAAAGCAGCGCGGCGCTCTTCGGGCGTTTCCCGCCAGTAGGCGGCTTTCAAGGCCGAAGGATTCCGGACAAAACGGGTCTCCCCTACCAGGGTTTCATCGGCACCGGAGAAAAGTTCCTGCCAGCGCAGGCCATCGAAGGTGATAATTACCAGGCGAGGGTCGTTATCCCCCTTGTTGCAGGATACCAGCGTTACCAGCACCAGCAGGGCTGCAGTCAAAAATTTTTTCATAGGTTATCAGTACTTTAATTATGTTTTTCAGTGTTTCAGGCTATGATTCAAATATAACATATTTGAACGAGAAAAAACAGGGCTTGCGCAAAACCGAAAGTGGGATTGTCAGAAATCAAAGTTCGTAGAATAGCATGGAAGCCGGAAGATTGGTGACATCGATATCCGGCCCCTTCAGGCCCAGGTCTATCCAATCCCCGCCAAAAGTCTCGAAGTACTGAACCTCAAGGCGGTGGTAACCGGCGCCCAGTTCGATCCAAACCTCTTTGCTGCCGCCTCCTGGACGGTCCAGATCCCACAGCAACTGCCCATCCAGCCAGATTTTGGCGCCGTCGTCCGATTCCACCGTAAAGAAATACACGCCCTCCTTCTCAATCTTCATGGCCTCCGTTCCAAAAATGGGAGCTATACCAGTCTTCTTCACAGGAGCAGCCAGCATGTCCTCACAACTCATGAAGTCTCCCTCCTTGTAAGAATAACGCAGTCCCTGCCCCTTCGGGTTGGCTTTCACGGCCGGGAAAATAGCCGATCCCACGGGATGGAAATCCTCTTCCCTTCGGTAGGTAGGGTCGAAGGGTTCGCATTTTTCGCCGTTACCAGGGGTGAAGTCCACGCCCAGGATATCGGCGATGGTGGCGGCAAGCTGCTTGGTGTAGAAGATGCCGTTATCGGCCGTTTCTCCTTTTACCGGTACGCCTTTGCCGAAAGCCATGAACCAAGTGTCTTTGGCTCCACGGATATGGTCGCCGTGGTGGCGGAAAGCAGCGCCATTGCCCCGTCCATGATCGCAGGTGAGCAAATAGGTGGTCTTTCCCTTGTAGAATGGATCTGATTCACAATACTCTACGATGCGGCGGATGTACAGGTCCGTCCAGTGGGCGGCGTTCAGATAGAGGTCGTATCGGCCTTTATGAGCGTAGGAATCCGTATCGCCGAAACCCACATAGAACACTTTGGGGTGATCGGCCTTCAAGGTTTCCAGGGCCATGCCGAAGGTGACGCAATCCAGCCGCTCTGTGGGGCCGATACCGCCATCGGCAATGCCGGCGTCTATGTCCTCCATCAGGCGGGCCACCTCGCTGTTGGTATGAGAAGGTTCATGTCCGGCGCTGCCGGGGAAGCCGCCACGGTCGTTGTTCATGGCAAAACGGATGCTCTGCCAGGAGCTGTACATCATCACCTTCCCTTTGTAGCGGGGGTCCTGGTTCACCACCTCCAGCACGCTCACATTGGGGTTGGGAACGGGGTCGTTGCTGTTCACCCTGTCGTTGTCGGGCCATCCGCAGAACATTTCACTGTAACCGGGATAGGAGAAATGCATGGCGTTGGACACCTGCATCAGGCTGTTCTTGTTCCGGTTGCCGATAAGATAGCCATGCTCCGGAACATAGCTCCAGACAAAAGGCATGAGGGTTTCGCGCCGCTCCTGAGGCGTTTCGCGCCAATAGGCCTGTTTCAAGGCCGATGGATTCCGGACGAAACGGGTGCTCTCCACCAGGCCTTCATCGGCCCCGGAGAAGAGTTCCTGCCAGCGCAGGCCGTCGAATGTAATGATGACAAGCCGGGGATCGTCGTCCCCTTTATTGCAGGAGAACAGCACTGTCAGTGCCAGTACTCCCAGGAAGAAAAAACGCTTCATGGTTTAGCCAGTGTTATCTTTACAAAGATAGAACAATGGCCACAAATATCCTATATACCAAGTACCACAGCCGGGGGAATATTCAGGGTAGTTGAAATATTCCGGGCCTGCTTCAGCGTGGGCTCCGACTTCCCGGACAATATTTCACTGATTTTGGAAGGATTCATTCCCAGCAGCGAGGCCAGAGAAGCCTGTGTGAGCCCCATCTCGTACATCCTTAGTTTAAGTACTTCAACCAGGGAAGGTTTCTCTATCGGGTAATGAATGTCTTCGTAATCGGCCACCAGGCTGGACAGAAGAACCAACTCTACACTGTTTTGGTCATCGGACGGAGTACTGTCATCGACAATCTCCAGGAGTTCATCGATACGGGCCATTGCGGCCTCATATTGCTTTTCACTTTCTATCCTCACCATGGTTATATCTGCTTAATTTGTTCCTCTGATAATTTGTCATAATCCTGATGTGTCCCGATAAAACGGACATATACCATTTTAACCTTAAATAATACAATGGCCACAAGACGATATTCGTTTCCCCTAATGTTAAAAACGATCCGCTTGTTTCCTACATGGTCGGCCGACGCAAAAGACATCCGCAATTGTGCAAAATTCTCCCACTCGGCAGATTCCACTTTCTCATACCAATCTTCCAACGCGACCTTTGCATCTGCGTGTTTGGTATAGAAGGCGACAATTGTTTTTTTGGCTACGATTCTCATAAGTCTTGCCCGACAAAGATAAACAAACATTCTGAATTTTGAAAGAACTATCTAATTTTTAGATATTTCTCTTTCTGCTTCCAAAACAATAATACCAGACATTGACCAAAATACCTACAATCGTAAAAAAGAAAATGTTGTTTCAGGTGTTTCTGCTTTTTTCTAATGGGAAATCGTAAGAAAAATACGGTATCGTGAGAACCATTTTTACGATAAAAAATGGAGCGGCCCGGTGAGGGGCCGCTCCGAAAAGAGTATGCCGTTAGTTTACTGAGCCTGGTAGCAACCGACGTTGATCTTGCCGCCCGTCGCACGCGGGTTACCGTCAAGATCCTTGGTGTAAGCACCCAGGATACCGTTCACCAATCCACTGTTCTCACCGGTAGTGAGAGCCTTTCCGGCGGGACGGAAGTCACCGTCAAGGTAGTTCACAAACACCGACGCGAACTCTTCGTTGGGAACGAAGGTGCAAGCTGCCTGAGCTGCGGTCTGCGCAGCACCGTTACCGGCGCGGCCGATGAAGTTGGTGGCATCGGCGCCGCAGATGACATTGCTCTGGAAGATCCAGTTAGGATCGTCACCGGCCATAACGTTCATATCGCACTGCTGAACCTGCTGCTCAAGGATATACTTTGCCTGGATGGGCATGTCATAGCTGTCGGGGTTTCCGGCACCCTTGTTGGCCACACCCGGCAAGAAGTACCAGTTACCGGCCACGAGGTTGTTCACGAACTCAATGTGGGTACCACCGTTACGGTACATGATGCAGCTCCAAGGAGAGGAAGTAGCGGAACTACCGTCACGCCAGTTCACGTTGTCCACGAAGGTGCAGTTCACAATCTGACCCGAGACACCGGCCTGACCGTGCAGCGCACCGGTGTAACCGTATTCAGCGATGGAAGCATTTCCATGGAAGAGGGTATTCACCGCAACGATGGAAGTACCGGCACCGTTGATGGCCACACCACCGCCGTGGGCATCGGCCTTGTTGTACTCGATGATACTGTTGGCGAGGATGAGGTTGTCACCCTTCTGTTCGGTGCAGAAGATGCCGCCGCCCTGGCCGGAATTGACGCAGTAAGCGACGCGGCACCATTCAACCGTGACCGTACCGCTGACGGCCAGGCCGCCAGGAGTACCGTTGACCAGTTCGAATCCATTGATGGTGGTGCTGTTTCCGGCACCCACTCTGCCATCCACGCAAGTAATCTTGTCGTTACCGGTGATCACGCTGCGATAGTCGAAGTCCTGATCATTGAAATCGTCAACCCAGCCGCCGCTCAACGTGACGTTGGGACGGAGTTTGATGGGGCCGTTAAAGATGGCACCGGCCTCCACACGCACCTCGGCGAATTCCTTGGCACCGTCGATGGCGGCCTGCAGGTCCTCACCGGCATTCACGGTGACAGGCGGGATGATACCGGTGGTATTGGAACCATAAACAATGTCCCCTTCGGTGGAGGTTACAAATCCCCATACGAAATAGTCCTTGCCGATTTCCAGACCTTCAATGGTAATCAGGTTGCCGGAAGTGGACGGTTTTCCGCTGGCCATCTGCTTCTTTCCCTTGGACATATCGTTCTCCTTGCCGTAAATCACGCCCCATCCCTCATAGTCATCGATGAAACTGGTGGAGAAGTTCAGGCGGATGTCGGCCTCACCGTTACCGTTACGGGCAAGGGCGGTGGAAACGGAAGCATCCAGGCTATGGGCTTTCTGGTTCACAATAGCCTTCTGATTGGAGCCCGCAATGGTAAATTCCGCACGACGGATAACACCGGAGGTATTACGGCGCAGGGTGAAGGTGGCCTTGTTCCCCGACTGAGAGAACTCAAGCCAAGGATACAGCATATCGGGCGTGAGGGTGCCGGGAACATCCATTGTGGCCGTATGGGGCGTGTAATCCTCAATCAGTCGATAGGGATTCTGCTCTATGTAACGGTCTGTCTTGGCGCAACTTGCCACCAGGAAGACGATACCGGCGAGTGCAATCAATATCTTTTTCATTTTGATCATCTGTTTAAAGTTTACTGCCAGGACGGAGGATTCTTAAGTTTGCCGGCAGACTTGTTGAGCTGCTCGGAAGGATAAGGGAAGGTCATGAACTTCTCGTTCCAGGGAAGTTTGTTGACATAGTCCTCATAGTAACCGGGTTCCCAGGTGGAGGTGGGATCGGTACGGTCGGCATAGTGACGGACGCGGGGACGGCTGTTGAGCTCCTTCAGGGCCAGAGCCTTGATCTCCGGAGCGCCGGCATAGGCCCAGCGCTTGCAGTCGTAGGCGTGGTCGTTGGCCATCTCGAAGGCCAGTTCGCAACGACGCTCGTGATAGAGGTCGGTCCAGGTGGCAGCGCCGGCGAGGGGCTGCAGGTGCGAACGCTCGCGGATGGCATTGATGTCCTTCGCTGCGGCAGCACCGTTACCGGCGACGAGGTTGGCCTCGGCGCGGAGCAGCAGGCAGTCCGCAAAGCGGATGAGCGGCCAGTTGATCAGGGTGCAAGGCCAGTCAGGGTTGTCCAGGACCCAGCCACGGGCGATGCAGTCGGCCGGAGCGAAAGGCTGCAGGAACTTGTAGATCTGGAAACCGGCTTCCACGTTCACGGAAGACCAGAATACGCGGTCTTCACCGAAGAACGGGAACACGTCGCCGTATTCCAGGATGGTGGCAGCCAGACGTTCGTTCTTTACGCCGCCCACATTATCCTTGGCCATTTCTTCGTAGATGTCCAGGGTGGGTTTGAACTGGCCCCAGCCGTTGAACTTACCCCAGCCCTTGTCCTCCAGGGAGATACCGGGGAACTCCACGGAACCGTTACCCGCGTTGTTCTGACCACCCTTGGAAGGATAGCCCCAGCAGTATTCCTGGGTGAAGAACTTGCTCACATCCGGGGCGAAGAGGTCGGTGAACACCGGATGCAGGGCGCGGCCATAAGTGGTTTCAAGCTTGTTCACGCAGGTGATCACGTTGGGCCACTGGCTCTTGTCCCAGGTGGCCCAGTAAGCATACACCTTGGCCATCACAGCCACGGCGCTCTGCTTGCAGGCGCGGCCGATGTTGACGTTGTCGTAATCCTCTACGCGCGGGAGCAGTTCTTCGGCCTTCTGGAGGTCTGCTATGATGAGTTCATAGTTCTTCATCACGGTTTCCTGCTGCTCGGGAATCTCGTTGTTGTAGCCGCCTTCCACGGTCTCATAGGCCACGAACGGAACGCCCAGGTCCTTGGTGCCGTAACGGTAAGCGATGAGGAAATGATAATAGGCGCGCATGAAGTAAGCCTCACCCAGGGAGCGGGTTTCGACAGCCGTAAGCGCGGTGTTTTCCTTCTTATTCAAAAGAGAGTTAATGATCCAGTTACAACGGTTCATACCCTCCATATAGGCACCTTTGAAAACGCCCGTTATGGGGCCTTCATCGCCGGTATATTCGAAGGTGGCCAGGGTGTTGAAGGAACGGGTCTTACCCCAGACAATATCGGAAGCAACAGCCTGTTCCCAATAGAACTCACGGCCCATGAAGCTCTCCTGCGGCAGGCGGGCATAGATGCTCTTGACGGCATCGATGGCCTGTTGATCCGTCTGGAAGAACGCGTCCTCAGTGGGAGAGCCCTTGGAGGAATAGTCCAGGAATTTGGCACAGGAGGAAACACTCAGGATGCCAAGGACTGCAAATACGATGGAAATATATTTTTTCATATGCACGGTCGGTTAGTAGTTGATCTTAACACCGATAGCGAACACGCGGGAAACCGGATACTTGATGGTATCGTAGCCACCCACTTCCGGATCCATACCGGAGTACTTGGTGAAGGTAAGGAGGTTTTCTCCACTGAGATACACGCTGCAAGTGCTGTTACGTCCGGCGAAATGAGGAACCTTGCGGAGAACGTTGGTGAGGTCGTAACCGATGGTCACGTTCTTCAGGCGGAGGTAGCTGCCGTCCTCAATGTAGAAATCGGAAGGCTGGCTGTAGTTGCCGTTCGGGTCGTTGGTGGAGAGGCGAGGCAGATAGGTGTGCGGGTTCTCAGGGCTCCAGGAATTGAAGATTTCCTTGGCGCGGGAGAAGTTACCTTCCACGTCGGAAAGGATACGGGACTTACCCACATAAGCGATCTTGTTGCCGGCTACGCCCTGGAACATTACGTCTGCATACAGGCCCTTCCAGTTGAAACCGAAGGAGAAGGCAAAGGTCTGCTTGGGCATGGCAGAACCTACATACTGACGGTCGTTGGTGTCGATCTTGCCATCGTTGTTGAAATCCACGAACCGGAGGTCACCGGGCTGGGCGTTGGGCTGGATGAGCTTGCCGTCCTTCTGGTGGTCATAAACGTCCTCCCAACTCTGGAAGATACCGTCCGTCTTGATCACGAAGAAGGAGTTGAGCGGCTGGCCGGGTTCGCTCTGGTAGAGCCACGGCACGCCGCCCCAGTCACCGCCACCGGTCCACTTGCCGGGGTTGCCTGCATCATCCAGGATACCGGTGGAAATCACCTGGTTGCGGTTGTAGGCAAAGTTGCCGTTGATATAGTAGCTGAAATCCTTGTTAATGGTATCCTTCCAGCCAATTGCCAGTTCAATACCACGGTTGGCAATTTCACCCTGGTTCACCTTCATGGCGTTACGGCCGATGGTGACCGGCCATCCCATGGTCTGGTCCTGAATCAGGTTGAAGGTGCGCTTGTTATAATAGTCAACGCTCACGGTGAGGCGATCCTTGAAGAGATCGATATCCAGACCGGCGTCAATGGTCTCAGAGGTTTCCCAGGTGAGTTCATTGTTGATGGCATTGGCCGGATACCAGAAGGTTCCGAAGGTCTGGCCCGCGCCGATACCGTAGTTGGGAGCCTCGTTCCAGTTGGAACTGCTCAAGGTATTGGACTTGTAGTTCATGGGAATGGAACCCAGGTTACCTACACGACCCCAGGAAGCACGGACCTTGAGGAGGGTCACCACATCGTTCTTGGGGAAGAAAGGTTCACTGGAAGCCTTCCAAGCACCGGTGACGGCCGGGAAGTCTCCGTGGTTATGGGCGTCCGGCAGACGGCCGGCGTAATCCCGACGCCAGGAGGCGGTAACGAAATAACGGTCGTCGTAACTGTAGGAAGCACGGGCCACGAAGGCGATATTGCGGTCCGGACCATCATAGTAGTCGCTGTTGAGACTGCTGCTGGACGCGAACTTGATGAACTGCATCTTCTCAGATTCATCGGCCAGGCCTACGCCATAACCGCCAAAGCCTTGCTTCTCCCAGTGATTCATAGTGAAAGCGCCCAGGACACCCACGCTGTGTTTGCCGAAGGTGCGGTCGTAGGTGATGGTGCTTTCGCTTATCCATTTGAAGGTACGGGAAGATCCCAAGTTCAGCGAATTGGTGGTAGAAGGCTTACCTACCTCCGGACGCATGGGGCTGAAGCTCTTGGAATTGGCGTTATTCACGTCAATGGTGAAGAGGCTGGAGAGCTTGAGGCCCTTGATAGGAGTGATGTGAAGGCCGGCGGTGTTCCAGAAGTCCACGTTGTGGCTCCATTCGGTGCTGGCATACAGCATACGCAGGGGGTTCACCACGTCACCGTGGATATCGGCGAAGTTGGAACCGTACTTGGCAATGTACTCGGGATCTTCAGTGGTGGTACCACCAAAGGAACCAGCATAAGGACCGGCCGAGGCATAAGCCTCTGCGGACGGCGGCATCCAGAGGGCGGAAAGGAGAACACCCGTGTGGGCCGAACTGTCGTCTACGCTGCGGCCCCAGCCGTCATCATAGGACATAGTGTCCGTGATCTTGATCCACTTGTTCAGGTCATATTCTCCCTTGAAGCGGATGGCCAGGTTCTTCTTGTAGGTGTTTTTCAGGACACCCTGGTTATCCTGGTAGGAGAAAGTAAGGCGGCTCTTGAACACATCCGTACCGTAGTTGAGGGTTACGCTGTGACGCTGATAGGGAGCCGTGCGGAAAACCTCGTCAATCCAGTTGGTGCGCTGTACGCCCACCCAGGGGTTGATGGTGGTATCCCAACCGGAAGGCAGCGAGATACCGGCGTTCTGATGGGAGATGGTCTTCATCTGAATCTCTTCCTGAGCCGTGAGGGGCTGAGGGAGATTGTAGGCGCTGCGCACACCGGCCACCAAGTCGTATTCCACATGAATACCCTTGTTGGCTTTCTTGGTGGTTACCAGGATTACACCGCCGGCGCCGGAGGTGGCACCATAGATAGCGGCGGAAGCAGCGTCTTTCAGGACTACGATGCTCTCGATTTCGTTCATGGAATAGACGGCGGCACCAGGCACGCCGTCCACAACCCACAGCACGGAGTCTCCGTTACGGGAGCCCTGGCCACGGATGAGCAGACTGGCACCGCTGTTGGGGTTACCACCGTCGTTGGAAACCACCACGCCGGGGATCTGGCCTTGCAGCATCTGGGTGACGGAAGTCACGGGACGCTCGGCAATCTTTTCAGGGGAAGCCACGATACCCACGGAAGCGGACAGGTCCTTCTTCTTGGTCTGGGCACCGTAACCCAGGGCTACGGCTTCCTGCAGGACTTCGGCGTCTTCCACCAGGATAATGTTGATGTTGGCACGTCCGTTCACGGGGACCTGCTGGGTTACATAGCCCAAGCAGGAGACCTCGAGGACTGCGTTGGACGGAACAGTGATGGAATAGTTACCATCCACGTCCGTGACTGCGTTGGCGTTGCCGGACAGCACCACGGCACCCACGATGGGTCCCACGGCATCCGACACGGTTCCACGCACTGTCAAGTTCTGGGCTTGGTAAATCTGTGTGGTGGAAAGCTGGGTGTGTCCCAGGAGTTTACTGGTAGTGTAGATATCGGCCCCCATGGTAAGGAGGAGTGTGGCAAAGCTGTGCCGGGCAGTATGGAAAGTTACCTTCTTCTGGATTCCAGCTTGGATGGCCCATTCCCGAATGACGGCATTGGCCCAAGCGGGAGTGGGTAGGGAGAACACGATGCCGCAATTCTTTTTCGGGGGAAGAAAAGATTGGGCCGATTCACTCAGAGGCAGGAAAACCCATTCTCCGGTTTTGACCATTTGCTTGGAGATTATCCATAGAGGAGCGTCTGTTTGGATGTCCTCCCATTGTAAGGATTTGACATCACTCCACCGGAGACCGCAGAAACAACTGAACAGAAACGCGTTTTTTACGGTTTCATTCCGGCATCGGGTCAGCAGCAGCTTTTGGATTTCTTCATACGTTAGATAAATCCGTTTGGGAGAAGTAGTTTTTAAAGTGAAGTCCAGTTCGGAACAAGGATTGGAAGGGATGAGTCCGTTGCGTACGGCCTTATTCAAAACGGTTTCTAATTGAGTAAGCAGCTTTTTCTGTGTGTTTGGGGACAGTGGTCGGGGACTCCGGGTCCTGGCGTTATCGGCCTTCGAAAGATATAGGGCAAATTTCTGGCAGAAACTTTGGCCGATATGGCTCAGATAAGGATCCTTTATGCCCCATACTTCCTCATATTGTGTCAGATGTTTCTTTAAACCATTGAAGCTATCGGCAGTTCCTTGAGAAAGAGTTCCCTTCATTTCTTCTATCCATCGAGTTAGGCGAATTCTTTTATAATAATATAGTTTAAGGTAGGACATGGGTCAAATAAATAAGTATTATTATCAAAAATTAAAGTATTTTTATTTTGAACTGAATGAAAAACTTTTGTTCGTGTTCATTTTGTTGCGTATTTGTGCATTTCTTGAAATATTTTTATAACTTTGAACATAATTAAAACCGCATGCCTATTGATGACGCAATTTAAAAGCAAAGTGCACGAACTACCACCTAGACTATAAATAGTTGTACCAACACTAATTACATTAACTTTTAACCAATCATTATGATTTCCAAAAAACTGTTCGGTTTTGCCGCTGCACTCATGTGCCTGGTGGCAACCAACGCCAACGCAGTCACGGACATGGATGGTAACTATTCCATCACTGTTCCGTCCAACGCAGTCCTCGAGGTCTCCTGCCTGGGCTATGTAACCCAGCAGGTCCCCGTGAACGGACGTGCCAACATTAACATTGTCCTGGAAGAGGATGCCGAAGTCCTGCATGAAGCCGTAGCCCTGGGTTACGGTGCCCAGACCAAGAAGAAGGACCTGAGTGCCTCCGTGGGTATTGTGAACAATGCCGACGCCCTGGCCTCCCGTCCTGTAACCTCCACGGAAGGCATGCTCCAGGGCCAGATCCCCGGTGTGGTGATTTCCGCCGACGGTGGCTCCCCGGATGCCACGCCCAACATCATTATCCGTGGCCAGGGCTCCCGCAACTCCAACGGTGAGCCTGTGCTGTGGGTAGTAGACGGCGTTCCCGGCGCTCCCATCACTTCCATGAATGACATCGAGAGCATCGTCGTCCTCAAGGATGCTGCCTCTGCCGCTATCTATGGTGCTACTTCCGGCGCCGGCGGTGTTATCCTCGTGACAACCAAGAAGGCCAATAAGGGTATTCACATCGAGTACGACCTGGTAGCCGGTGTCCGCGCCGCTTCCAATGTCATCCGGCCTCTGAATGCCCAGGAGGAACTGGAGATGCGCCGCATCTCTTATTCCAACGCCGGTCTCACCCTCCCGATGGGCTGGGATACCAGCAAGAACCCCTGGGTGGGCACCAACCGCACCAACTGGATGGACGAGATTTTCCGCACCGCTTTCTATCAGCGTCACTCCGTCACCCTCAACTACGGAGGCGAGAACCTCAAGAGCCGTCTCACCTTCAGCTACCAGGACAACCCCGGTGTGCTGATCAACACCTTCAATAAGAACCTGGGCGTCCGCTACAATGGCGAATACGACATCAACAAGTGGATCAAGATCACCCAGTCGCTCTCCTTCTCCGACGACAACAGCCGCGGTACGGATACCGGTTCCGCCTACACGGGTACCATCCTTTCCGCCATCTATATGCCCGGTAGCGCCGAGGCTTACGCCACGGCCGGTCCTTACGCCGGTTCTTACGGTGGTACTGTTACGGAAGATCCCGCCTACATTGCCAAGTACGGCAGCAACTTCGCAGACATCCACGGTGATGCCGTGAACCCCCTGCGTCTTCTGCTGGCAGACAACCGCTACAACCACACCAGCAAGTTCTGGAGCACCACCGGTCTCCATATCAGCCCCGTCAAGGGCCTGAAGATCAGCAGCCTCTTTACGGCCAACCTGGAGTCCCTGTGGTACAAGAACTTCCATCCCAGGCGTCCCGAAATCGGCAAGCCCGATGGCGGTAACGGCCTTAACTACGACACCCGCCGCAACTTTGGCTGGCGCAGTGAAAACACCATCACCTACGATCGCACCTTTGGCAAGCACACCATCGGCGCCCTGGGTGCCCTCACCTTCAACCGTGACACCAACAGAAGGCTCATCGCTTCCGGTAACACTTTCCAGGACGAGGCTTTCAACGTCCAGTATCTGGACCACGCCGCCTCCAAGGATGCCAAGGATTATTATGATGTAGACGCCAATGTGGCTCTGGTGGCCCGTGCTTCCTACAGCTTCGATGACCGTTACTTTGTAACTGCTTCCTATCGCCGGGATTATGCCGGCCGTCTGCCTCAGGGTCACAACTATGGAGACTTCCCGGCCGTGACCGCTGCCTGGAAGGTTTCCAGCGAGCCTTTCTTCCCGAAGAACGACTATGTGAACCTCCTCAAGGTCCGTGCTTCCTGGGGTCGAGTAGGTAACCTGGGTTCCATCACTTGGGGCTACAAAAGTGCCAACCTGAGCAGCAGCACCTGGAACGAAGGTTCCATCTATGGCGTTGAAAACGGTTCTTACTGGGGCACTTTCTGGTTCCCCAAGAACTCTGTGAACCAGAACCTCACCTGGGAAACTTCCCAGCAGTTTGACGCCGGTCTGGATATCGACCTGTTCAAGGATCGTCTTTCCCTGTCCATCGACTACTACAACAAGCTCACGTACAACCTGATCCAGGAACAGACTATGGGTTGGCCCCAGACCATCGGCCTCAATCCTATGATGGTGAACCAGGGCCAGATCCGCAACACCGGTGTTGAACTGGTGGCTGCCTGGAGCGATTCCGTGAACAAGAACTTCAACTACCACGTTTCTGGAAACTTCGCCTACAACAAGAATATGGTTGTTTCTACGGGCGTGGTTGACAATGAAGGCAATGCCGGTAAGTGGACCGGTGGCGGAGACTTCCGTCTGGTCCCCTGGATCTACCAGTCCGAGGCTGGTCAGCCCCTGAATTCCTTCTATGTGATCAAGACCGCCGGTATCTTCCAGAGCGATGCCGAGGCTGCCGCTTACGTCAAGGACGGCAACCGCATCCAGCCCAACGCCGTAGCCGGTGACCTCAAGTTCGTCGATTTCAACAACGACGGCAAGATTGATGACAAGGACCGCCAGTATGTTGGCAGTGCCATGCCCAAGTTCACCTATGCCCTCAGCGGCGGTTTCGAGTGGAAGGGTCTCAGCGTAGACCTGATGTTCCAGGGCGTCGCCGGCAACAAGATTGCCTATGTGGGTAAGCAGATGATCCTCTCCGACGTGGAAGGTAACTTCAACCGTGCTGCCGCCATTCTGAATGCCTGGAGCCCCACCAACACCGGTTCCTCCATTCCCCGTCTTTCCAAGAACGATCCCAACGGCAACTTCTCCACTCCTTCCGATTATTATATCGAGGATGGCTCCTACCTCCGTCTGAAGAACATCACCATCGGTTATGACCTTACCAATGTTCTCCGCAAGGTTCCTCATTTCGCCGGCCGCAATAGCACCTGCCGTGTCTATGTGAGCGGTGAGAACCTCTTCACCATCACCAAGTACTCCGGCATGGATCCGGAAGTGGGAATCAGCGGCAACACGCCGGGCTTTGACACCATCAAGTATCCGGTTTCCCGCGTATTTGCTTTCGGTATCAAACTGAACTACTAATAGACTGTGGATATGAAAAAGTATATCATTCTCGCTCTGATCGCAGCAGGCACCCTCAGCGTTGCCTCCTGTGCGAAATTCCTGGATGTGAAGGCCGAAGGTTCTCCTACCGCAGACCAGTACTTCCAGAACGACCAGCAGGCCGGCCGTGAACTCTATTGGGAGCAGGCCGTGGCCAACGATATCGTCTGGGGCCGTACCCGTGGTTATCCTACCCTGGCCACTTTCGAGTATACCGGTGACGAAAGCCCTCTTCGCAGCGTTTTCGGCAATGCCTATACCGAGGGTATGAACCGTGCCAACTGGATCATCCAGCAGCTTCTTAACAAGGAGCTGCAAAACATGGCTCTTACTCCCGTTGAAAAACGCAGCCTGGGTGAAGCCTACTTCATGCGTGCCTACTGGCACTTCCTCATTGCCTACCGTTACGGCACCAAGGACCTGGGTGTTCCCTTCGTGGCCTATGAGACCGTGGAAGGGGGTTACAACAATGAGATTCCCGAGCAGCAGGCTACGGTGATGGAGGACTACAAGCTCATCATCAAGGACCTCCAGATGGCCGAGGAAATCCTTCCTAAGTTTGAGGAGTACGATGCCGCCGACCGCGGACGCGCCCACAAGGCTGCCGCCGCTGCCGTGATGGCCAAGGTGTACGCCTATTGGGCAACCTGGGACAAGACCCAGTGGCCCAATGTGATCACCTGCGTGAATCGCCTGGAAACGGATTATGGCCGTGACCTTCATCCCGTATTCACGGACCTCTTTGCACCCGATGTGACCAAGTTCTTCACCAAGGAGTACTGCTGGGGTTATCCTTCCAACGGTTCCAACAACGGTAAGTCCGGTGGTTCCATCGAATTCCCCGGTGTCTCCCTGGAGAACAAGGGCTGGGGTAAGTTCAATGGCTGGGGCCAGTTCAAGCCCACCTACGACCTCTATGCCGAAATGGCCAAGGACAATATCGGTGACACCAAGAACGAGCGTCTGGCCGCCACTATGCTGGAGTACGGTGACAAGTTTATGTACTTTGGTGAGGAGCGTGAGTACTTCTCCACTTCCGATGTAGAGTCCGGCTTCCAGATCTACAAGTTCATGCAGCCCTTCGCCCCGGCCGATCCCCAGGGCGCCGGTTACCTGCTGGACAATGCCGACTGGCCCTGCACCCTCATCAACTGGCCCATCATCCGCTTCGCAGACTGCCTGCTGCTCCGTGCTGAGGCTTACCTCGTAGCTGGAAATGGTGGAAAGGCCAAGGAGGACATCAACCGCATCCGCAACCGTTCCCATCTGACTCCGCTGACGGCCGATGCCACCTGGAAGGACCTCTATCACGAGCGCCGCTGCGAACTGGCTTTCGAAATGGCCAACGACCACGCTGCAGACTGCAAGCGCTGGGCATACTCGGGTGCTCCTGAAATCCAGGCCCTGGCCCTGGAAGAGTTGAACAACCATCCTCAGGTCCGTCACTATGCAGACCGTAGCGATCCTCATTCGTTCTGCAGCATCGGTGATTATGAGGACTACAAGAACCAGCTCAAGTGGAACGACAAGTTCATCACCTTCCCTTATCCTTCCGAGCAGATCAACAAGTCTGCCGGCAAGCTTAAGAACCCTCCGACCTGGAACTAATCGGATAGATTCCCGGTCAAGCCGGGAATGACAATACTTTTCGGAGCGGCCCCAATGGGTCGCTCCTTTTTTTATCACAAGAATCATTCTCGCGGTTCTGTCTATTTCTTGTTATTTATGTAATTTTGTAATCATACCACAAAGATGAAACTATTCTGAAGATGAAAAATAATTACCTTTTGCGGTCCTTGGCGCTAAGTGCGCTGGTGATGCTGCCGCTGCTGCTTTCTGCACAAGAGGTGAGCGTGAACGGCCTCCAAGCAGGAACCGTCCGTGACCTCTGGCGCCAGGAGAACATTCCTACTGACGCCATCTACATCATCCCCACCCACGGGGTGCTGTATGTAAAGGTTCAAAAACCGGCCGGCCCCATGGATCTCATTCCCGCTCCGGTGGCGTATACCGTGCTCCCCGGGAGCATTCGAAGCAACGCATTAACGCAACTGCCCCAGGAGGTTATCCTTTCGGAAGAAGCGCTCCGTCGCCGACTGGAAGGACGGGAACTGGCTCCCTGGCAGCTCAAATCGGCCTATTGGCTGGAAGTGGGGAAAAAAGGTGTTAAGATGGAGGCGGCCGATGAGGAAGGCGCATTTTATGCCCGCCAGACACTGAACATGATGACCCGCCTGGGCGATGAAGTGACCTGCTGCACCATCCTGGACTGGCCGCGGTTCCAGTACCGGGGCCTTATGCTGGACGAAAGCCGGAATTTCCAGGGGAAAAGCTTTGTACTGAAGCAACTGGAAATGATGGCCCTTCTCAAGATGAACCGTTTCCATTTCCATCTGGTGGACAATCCGGGGTGGCGCCTGCAGATAGATGCCTACCCACGGCTCACCCAGCTCACCGCCTGGCGTCCTGAACCGGATTTCTGGGACTGGGAAAAGGATGAAACAGGAGGCGATTTCCTGGAAGAAGGGACGCCAGAGGCCTATGGTGGCTATTATACCAAGCAGGATATCGCTGAAATCCTGGCGTTTGCGGCCGAAAGGCACATCGAGGTGATTCCTGAAATCGAGATGCCCGGGCACAATTATGAAACCCGCGCCGCTTATCCGGAACTCTCCTGTTCCCTGCCTGGTGGCGGACCGGACGCCTGGGAACTGTGTCCCGGCAAGGAGAGCACCTACGAGTTTCTGGAGAAAGTGCTGCTGGAGGTATTTGACCTGTTCCCTTCCCAATATGTCCATATCGGTGGCGACGAAGCCGGCAAGCGCAACTGGGAACGTTGCCCGGACTGCAAGGCCCGGATGAAAGCCGAAGGTCTCCAGAGCGTGGAAGAACTGCAGAGTTATCTGATTAAGCGGATGGAGCGATTTGCACACGGACACGGCAAGCGCATCATCGGCTGGGACGAGATCCTGCAAGGGGGCCTGGCCCCGGATGCCACCGTGATGTCCTGGCGGGGAACCGAGGGAGGCCTGCGGGCCGTTGCAGAAGGCCACGACGTGATTTTCACGCCCACCACTTACTGTTACCTGGATTATCACCAGGATCCCAACCAGTACCGGCCTGCGGGGAAGTATCTTCCCCTGGAGAAGGTATACGCCTTCGATCCCATGCTGGAAGGCATCTCCAGGGCCGATGCCCACCATGTCCTGGGTTTGCAGGGCAACCTGTGGACCGAGTGGGTCCATGAGGCCTGGCACGCGGAGATGATGCTCTATCCCCGCGCCTTCGCCATTGCCGAAACGGGCTGGACGCCAGCCGATCAAAAGGATTATGCCGACTTTGCACGCCGGGCGGCCGCCTTTTCAGCAGTCGCCCGGACGATGGGGTATACCGTATATTAAGAATCTTACAGGTTTCCCGTTATTTCGAGTCTCTTAAGGCGTTCCGGGTGGAGTCGTCGTCATCGGCGCTCGACTTACCCAAAAGACGGAGGACTTCCGGCGCCAGGGGGCTGCCTTCCTTCACCAGAGCGTCCAGCAGCTGCTTGTTGTGCGCTCCGCCCATCTGGATAGCGGCAAATACAGCGGCTTCGCCAGCCTCGCCGGGCGTGAGGCTAGTGTCAACGAGCTTCTGCAAATCCGTCAGTTTATTCCGGCCGATCCAATAAAGGACATCGGCCTTGGCGGTGTCCGGAAGGGTGGGGAACAGTTTCTTGACCGTCTTGACAAGGGCCTTGGGGCCGGCGGTTTCATCGGCATACTCCAAAACGGCGTTGGCGTAAATGCGGTTGCCGCTGGTTAGCGCCTCCGTCCGAAAGCAGTTTCCAGGCGTCCTGGCACTTCAGGTGCGTGGCTTTTTCCGTGGGGAAGGCCGTCAGGGGCCTGTCCAGGGTATTCTGCCCCCAGACGGCAAGGGTCAGGGACAGCGCTGCAAGGAGGGATACTATCTTTTTCATAGGCTCATATAAGATGCCCACGGGGTGCGCATGGGCTGGTTAATGAGGGCGTTGGCCGCATCGTCACCAATGAAGCGGCAGGTATCAGGATCAAAGTTCAGGGTGCGGTTCAGGCGCAAGGCGGCCGATCCGATATTCACGATGGTGCAGCTGTGGTGGCCGATCCTTTCGTCCAAAGCGAAATGCTGCCGGGTGCGCACGCAATCCAGGAAATCCGTATGGCGGGGTGCCGGGGCGGGCAGTTCGTTCAGGAAGGCCTGCGGGTTCTGTACGCCCGGAATGTCGCATTCGAAGCCCTGATACACCTTGCCGTTGGGACCTTCGATATAAGGCACCTTGCCGGACGACTCGAATCCTTCGCCCTCCAGGATGATCCGGCAGCCATCGGCATACGTGTAAGTGATTTTGCGCCAGATACCTACGGCATCCGCGTCTTGTACGGGGGCATCCACCTCCACCTTTACAGGGTAGGTGTCATCCTTTCCTAAAATATACTGTACAGGGTCTATGTAGTGCTGGCCCATGTCTCCCAGGCCGCCGCTTTCGTAGTCCCAGTAGCCGCGGAAGGTCTGGTGCACCCGATGCGGATGATACGGCTTGTAAGGCGCCGGTCCCAGCCACATGTCGTAGTCCAGTTCTTCGGGGATGGGCTGCTGCACCAGGCCGGTCTTACCGGTCCAGTAAAACTTCCACGCAAAGCCCGTGGAGGCCGATATGCGTACGGTGAGGGGCCAGCCCAGCACACCGCTGTCCACCAGTTTCTTCAGGGGTTCCACCGTGGTGCCCAGCCCGTAGAAGGTATCCGTAAAGCGGAACCAGGTGTCCAGGCGGAAGATGCGGCCATAGTCGTGGACGGCCTTCACCACCTTTTCTCCTTCGCCGATGGTACGGGTCATGGGTTTTTCGCAGAAGATGTCCTTCCCGGCCTTGGCGGCCTCTACGGCCATGATGCCGTGCCAGTGGGACGGCGTGGCAATGTGCACGATGTCCACGTTGGGGTCGTGTACCAGGTCCCGCCAGTCCTTATAGGGCTGCAGCTGCGTGTTGAAACGCTCTACGCCCGCATCCAGCGCCTTCCGGAGATGGTACTTATCCACGTCGCAGACCGCTACCAGGCGGCATCGCTCATCCGACGCAAAATGCAAGCCGCTCATGCCGATACCCCCGGTACCGATGATTCCCCGCGTAAGCTGGTCACTGGGCGCCGTGTAACGCGTGTTACCGCCCAGTTTTCCCAGCACTTCCCGGGGCAAAATGGTGAAAAGGCCCACTCCCAGGCCGGCCTTTTTCAAGAATTCCCTTCTGTTTTGTGCCATAGTTCTATGTGATTAGACAGTGTAAATATACGGATTCTGGGGAAAACAGCATAATTTTTGTACCTTTGTTTCGCCGAAAAAATAGAGACAGTCATGAAAAAACTCATCATATGCCTGGCAAGCCTGTTGCTGCTGGTCCCCGTCTGGGGCCAGGGCCGGGTAAGCACCCGCAAATACATCGTAAGCGATTTCACGGATAAGATCACCCAGGTGGTCCTCACCGGAAATGACGTAATGGACAGCGCATTACGGACGGAAATCTCCAATAACTGGACGGCATCGGCCTTCGAGTTCTGCACCCTGGAAAAGTTCGAGCAGCTGAAATCCAATAGCCAGTATTACTTCCTTCTTCCGGCCGAAAGCCGCTTCAAAGGGGAAGAGAATCCCGGCATCCTGTTTTTATCGCTGTTAAAGGGCGATCCCGATGCAGCGAAAGGAATCGGCGAGATGACCGACATCATTTCCCTGCCCCTGTGCGCCGCCATGGGTGGCAGCGGACGGGAACTGATCTATTTGGGCGCCGTGGTAAAATCCATTCAGGAATTCACTCTGGCGGCTATGGAAAGCGAGAAAGTGGCCTATGCCAAAACCCTCTGGTTCAACGAGAACTACGCCAAATACGGCAAGATGAAGCAGATTTACCTGGCCCGGGAAGATCTGGCGGAATCCGTGACGGAAAAAGACCTGGAACGCTATCTGGACGCCGATATTTTCCTGGTAGACGAGTCCAAGGTGGATGAAGTGTACCTCCGCGGAGATTACAACACGCTGGTAAGCTATACCGTAGCGCCTGTCGTGCCCGAAGAAAAATCCTCCTACTGCTACAAGCTGCTTTTTGAGGCCGATACCCACACGCTCTTTTACATCCATCGGCATAAAATCACCCCTAAGTTCGGCGAGGGATTCCTGACAGAAGACCTCAAACGCCTGGCCCGGAAACGATGAAAAGCGGCCTCTCTGCATCCGGCGTACGCTACGCCGTCCGGCAAAGCGGGCGCGCCGTGGCGTATTGCGCCCTCACCATCGGCTGCGGCACCCGGGACGAATCCGGATTTCCGGCCGGCATAGCCCATTTTGTTGAGCACACCCTGTTCCGCGGAACCGCCCGCAAGAGTGCCGCCGTCATTGGCGGCTACCTGGACCGTCTGGGCGGCGAATTGAACGCCTACACCACCAAAGAAGAGATTGTCCTGCACGCCACAGTGCTGAAGGAAGACCTGGGCAAAGCCACCCGGCTGCTGTTCGAACTGGCCCTGGAAGCCACCTTCCCGGACAAGGAAATCGAGACCGAGCGCGGAGTGGTCCTGGACGAAATCATCTCCTACAAAGACAATCCGGCCGAAGATGTCTACGACCGCTTCGAAAACCTCCTGTTCCAGGGAACGCCCCTGGAAACGCCCATCCTGGGCACTGCCGCCTCAGTGAAAAAGATCACCCCGGAAATGCTTCGCCGCTTCGTGGCCGAACGTTTCACCCCCGACCGCATGGTTTTCACCGTAGTGGCCGATATCCCCGAAGAAAAGCTGGAAAAACAGGTACTGTCTCTTCTTGCCGGCATGCAGACCTTTTCCTCCGCGAAAAAAAAGGCCGATGCTACGGAAAAGGCCGGTACCCCGTCCATCTCAAATCAAGAACCTTTCCATAAGGTTGTGGACAAACGACACCACGAGGTGAATGCGGTGTTGGGCGGAAGGGCGCCTTCACTGTATGAGATGCCGGACAGACTGGTGTGCGCCATGCTGGCCAACATCCTGGGCGGCCCGGCCTCCAACTCCCTTTTGAATAAAGAGCTGCGGGAAAAACGCGGCTGGGTGTACGGCATTGAATCCTCCTACACGCAATATGCCGATACCGGCATCCTGGCCATCACCTTCGGCTGTGACCGGCCCAACCTGGACGGCTGCCAGGAGGCTATCGGCAAGATTCTCAAGCGTTTGCAGGAAGTTCCTTTCACGGATCGGCAGTTGCGTTCCTACCGGAAGCAGTTGCTGGGACAGCTGGCTATCGGCTCCGAATCCGGCGAAGCCCAGTGCCTGTCCATGGGGAAAAGCATGCTGGCCTGGGGAAGCATCATGAGTCCGCAGGAGACCCGTAAACAATTGGAGGCCATCACACCCGATGACCTCCAAGCTTTGGCGAAACGCCTGTTCTCCCCCGACAACCTATCCTCCCTAATATATCTATAAGTCCCTCCCCCGAGGGGAGGGGTTTCGGGTGGGGGTAACGTGGGGCAAACTGTTGCAAACGTCAGTTTGCAACTTCACAGAGGAATTTAATTCTGACCAGACGGATTTCTTCGTCTTCGTATTCATCGCCCAGGGCTTTGCGGGCATCGGCCAGGGAATCTGATTCGGCCTCTTCCTTGAACCAGTGGTAGAGTTCCTCCACCACATCCGGATCCAGTTGCTCGTTGATGTAATAGTTCAGGTTCACGCGGGTGCCGGTGGCCACGATGGCCTCAATCTCCGTGAGGAGGGCATCCATATCCAGGCCCTTGGAAGCGGCGATAGACTCCAGGTCCAGTTTTCGGTCTATGGACTGGATGATATACACCTTGTTGCCGGAACGGGAGGCTACGGATTTTACCACGAAATCGTCGGGACGCTCAATCTCGTTTTCCTCCACATACTTGGCAATGAGCTCTACGAAGGGCTTGCCGAACTTGTTGGCCTTGCCTTCTCCCACGCCCTGGCATTTTTCCGACAACTCCTTGAGGGTGAGCGGATAGCAGATGGTCATATCTTCCAGGGACGGATCCGAGAAAATGATCCAGGGCTGGAGCCGGAGCTTGCGGGCCATATCCTTGCGGAGGTCCTTGAGCATGGCCAGGAGCATGGGGTCTCCCCCACCGCCGCCATGGACGCCGGCACCGGGGTCATCGTCGTCATCGTCCACGCCTTCGGAGAAGGTGCGGTCTTCTACCAGCATTACCTCGTGCGGGTGCTCCAGGAAGTTCCGGCCTTCCTCCGTGGCGAAGATGAGTCCGTAATTATCTATGTCCTTGTCCAGGTAATGCAAAATGAGGCCCTGATGGATCACAGTGACCCAGAAACGTTGGTCGTGGTCTTTTCCGGCGCCGTACAGGGGCAGCTTATCGTGGTGGTACGACTTGATGAGCGCGTTGGGGACACCCGCCAGAATGCCGGCCAGATGTTCCAGTTTGAAACGCTCCGGCAGGGACTCGATCAGTTCCAGGACCAGGCAGAGTTCCTCCCGGCCATCAAAGCGGGCCTTGGGGTGCAGGCAATTGTCGCAGGCGCCGCACCCATCGGCCTTGTAATCTTCGCCGAAATAATTGAGCAACAGTACTCTGCGGCATTGGCTGGATTCTGCATAGGCCACCGTTTCCTTCAGCAGTTGCTTGCCGATTTCCTGTTCTGCCACCGGCTTTCCCTGCATAAATTTTTCCAGCTTCTGGATGTCTTTGTAGCTGTAATAGGTAATGCACTGGCCTTCCTGTCCGTCCCGACCGGCGCGGCCGGTTTCCTGATAATAGCCCTCTATGCTCTTGGGGATGTCATAGTGAATCACGAAGCGGACGTCCGGCTTGTCAATGCCCATACCGAAGGCGATGGTGGCCACAATCACATCCACTTCCTCCATTAGAAACTTGTCCTGATTCTCGGCCCGGGTTTTGGCATCCAGGCCGGCATGGTACGGAAGGGCCTTGATGCCGTTGATGCACAGCGTCTGGGCCATTTCCTCCACCCTTTTACGGCTGAGGCAGTAGATGATGCCGGATTTGCCGGGATTCTGGCGGATAAAGCGGATGATGTCTTTTTCAGGGTCTACCTTGTCCCGCACTTCGTAGTAAAGATTGGGCCGGTTGAAAGACGATTTGAACACCCGGGCATCCTGGATGCGGAGGTTCTTGAGGATATCGCTCTGCACCTTGGGCGTGGCCGTAGCCGTTAAAGCTATCACCGGCGCCGGCTGGATCTGGTCTATGATGGTGCGGATTTTCCGATATTCCGGGCGGAAGTCGTGGCCCCACTCAGAAATACAGTGGGCTTCGTCCACGGCGTAGAAGGAGATTTTGATTTCCTTCAGGAGCGCCACATTCTCCTCCTTGGTGAGGGATTCCGGCGCCACATACAGCAGTTTGGTGATGCCCTGCAGCAAATCCGCCCTTACTTCGGCCAATTGGATCTTATTGAGGGAGGAATTGAGGAAATGGGCGATGCCGCCGTCGCCGGCCTCGAAGCCGCGGATTACATCCACCTGATTCTTCATAAGGGCGATGAGCGGGGAAATCACGATGGCCGTTCCGTCCATCACCAGGGCCGGCAATTGGTAGCAGAGCGACTTGCCGCCGCCGGTGGGCATGAGCACAAACGCGTTGTTCCCTTCTACCAGATGCTGGATGATCTGTTCCTGATCACCTTTGAAAGCATCGTAGCCGAAGAAAGTCTTCAGTTTGGACTGGAGAATGGCGGGCTGGATGGCCATGGCGGTTATCGTTCAGTGTTTAGGCCAATATAGTCATAAATAATGACTTCTGCAAATAAAAATGACACTGAACCAATAAAAAAAACCACTCATCCGAAAAAAATGTGTTATTCGGATTAAAATTATTATCTTTGCAGGATTGAACGTTTAGACGTTCTCAAAGAGAACAAACGCTAAAAAACAAAGAATATGAAAATCGCAAAACTGTTTGCTATCGCTTCCGCCGCTGTGCTGGTGGTTGCATGCGGCTCTCCCAAGGTGGAGGGTTCCAAAGAAGTACGTGACCTGCTTCCCTCCAAGGGCCAGGTAGACACCACTTCTTATCTGCTGGGTGTCAACTTCGGTCTGGTCATCACCCAGAACAACTTCGGCGACCTGAACATGGCCCAGCTGGAAAAAGGTATCAAGGACGCCCTGAACGCCAAGGAAGGCCAGCCCATGGACTCCGCTTTCGTGAAGCAGTTCAAGATCGATCCTTCCGACATGAACATGGTCATCAACAACTACCTCCAGAAGCGCACCGCCTACGAAGGCGCCCTGAACAAGGAAAAAGGTGACAAGTTCCGTCGCGAATTCTACGAGAAGAACAGCGCCGACTCCACCGCCTCCGGTATCGTGTACCTGATTCAGGATTCCGGTAGCGAAGTGCGTGCCACCAGTGACCGTGACACCGTGAAGGTGAACTATCGCGGCACCCTCATCGACGGCACCGAGTTCGACAAGAACGAAGGCATCGAGTTCCCGCTGAACCGCGTGATCCCCGGCTGGACGGAAGGTATGAAGCTCGTGGGCGAAGGCGGCAAGATCACCCTGGTGATCCCGGCCGAAAAAGCCTATGGCGAGCGCGGTCCCCGCAACATCGGCACCAACGCCACCCTCGTCTTCGACGTGGATCTGCTGGAGGTGAAGCCCTTCGTAGAGAAGGAACTGCCCATCGCTCCCATCCCCACCAAGAAGAAGTAAGCCATGGCACTGGAACTGGAAGGCACCCTGCGTCAGAAACTGGGCGTACAGTCCGGCACCAGCGCCCGCGGCCCCTGGGCCAAGCAGGAGTTCATCCTGGAATACCCGGACGGCAATTTCACGGCCCAAGCCTGCTTTACCGCCTGGGGACAGGACAAAGTGGCCGAACTGGACAAGTACCAGGTAGGAGACCGCATCAAAGTCTCCTTCAACCTCAAGAGCCGCGAATACAACGGCCGCTGGTACAACGACCTCCAGATCTGGCGCATCGCTCCCGCCGGGCAGGCGCAGGCAGCCCCGGCTGCAGCACCGGTCTACGACGCCCCGGCCCCAACCCTGGACGATATGCCAGGGGACAACGAGGATGATCTTCCGTTCTAAGATTGCAAAAAAACCTTCGGTGAATGCCGAAGGTTTTTTGTATATTTGCGGGCTATGACTAATATAGGATATAACAACCGTTGGGTACGTCTCATCAAGGATGTACTGTTTGTGGCCGTGGCCGTGTTCATCATGGTTCGCGGACGCACCCTGGGCTTTGTGCTGGGTCTGCTTTTCGCTTACTGGTATGGACGTGACGCGTACTTCCAGGCCAAGGCCCTGTGGCAGGAAAAAACCTATCAGGCCCCGGATCGGCAGAGTGGCAACCCCTCCCCGCAGGCCCCGGCCCAGGATGACAAGATCACCGTCACCAACCTGTCCGACGCCAAGGAAGTGGATTTTGAAAAGGAGTAGGCTTTGATACCCAAGGAAACAGTAGACCTGATTCTGGACACCGCCCGCATCGAAGAAGTGATCGGCGATTTCGTGACGCTCAAGCGCCGCGGGTCCAGCTATGTGGCCTGCTGTCCCTTCCACAATGAAAAAACGCCCTCCTTCCACGTAACGCCCTCCAAAGGCATCTACAAGTGTTTCGGCTGCGGAAAAGCCGGCAGCGCCGTAGGTTTTGTGATGGAATATGAGCATATGACCTACCCGGAAGCCCTCCGTTACCTGGCCCGCAAATACAATATCGAAGTAAAGGAAGAGGAGGAATCGGCCGAACAAATCGCCGCCCGCCAGCGCAGCGAAAGCCTCATGGCCGTGAGCGAATTCGCCGGCAAGTTCTTCCAGGAACAGTTGGAAACGGAGGAAGGCCACGCCATCGGCTACCAGTATTTCCGTTCCCGCGGCCTGCTGCCGGAGACCATCCGGAAGTACGGACTGGGCTGGGCACCCAAGTCCAAATCGGCCTTTACCCAGGCCGCCAAGGCCGCCGGTTACAAAGACGAATTCCTGCTGGAAACCGGCCTCTGTGCCCAATGGGAAAGCGACGGCACCCTGCACGACCGCTTTTACGAGCGTGTCATCTTCCCCGTCCATTCCGTCAGCGGGCGCGTGATTGCCTTCGGCGGCCGGACGCTCCTGAAGGAGAAGAGTGACAAGATCGCCAAATATGTAAACTCCAAGGAGAGCGAAATTTACGTCAAGTCGCGCTCCCTATACGGCATTTACTTCGCCAAGAGTGAAATCTCCAAGCAGGACAAATGCTATCTGATGGAAGGCTACCTGGATGTGCTGTCCATGCACCAGGCGGGCATCCTGAACTGCGTAGCCTCCAGCGGCACGTCCCTCACGGAAGAGCAGATCCGCATCATCAAGCGCTTCACGGAGAACATCACCATCGTGTACGACGGCGACAGTGCCGGCCTGCACGCCGCCATCCGGGCCATCGGCATGATCCTGAAAGAAGGTATGAATCCGCGCGTGGTGTTCCTGCCGGACGGCGACGACCCAGACTCCTACGCCCGCAAGCATACGCTGGAAGAAATCCGCGTGTTCATAGAGGAGCACGAGCAAGACGGCATCGCCTTCAAGACGGACCTCCTGCTTTCCGAAGCCGGCGGGGACCCTTTGAAAAAGGCCAACCTTATCAATGAAATAGCCGACACCGTGGCCGATATCCCGGACGCCATCAAGCGCCAGGTATACGTGGACACTGTGGCCCGGCAGTTCGGCATTGAGGCCGATATCATCCAGGAGCGCGTACGCAAAACGCGCGAGCAAAAGCATCTTGCCGCATCGAAGGAACGGGCATTTTCTTCCGCAGAAAATAAGGCCGATGCTCCAGAAAATGCCCGTTCCTCCGATGCCGAAAGCAAGCCCGATCGGCCAACTAAACTCTCAGGAGACCGGATCCTGGAGCCGTCGGAACGGGAGCTGCTGGGATTCATCCTGCGGCACGGGTGCAACCCGCTGCAGTTCGAGACAGACTCGGAGTTCTTTGACCCGGAAGGCAACCAGACGGTGGCGGAGTTCATCGACGCCGCCTTATCGGCCGATAATATCCGCTTCTGCAACCCGGCCTATGACGCAACGTACCAGGCCTATTTCGCCCTGTACGATCAAGGGATGGAGCAGGAGGAGATTCTCCGCTGTCTCCTGAACGGGGAAAACCGCGCCGTGGCGGAGGTGGTGGCCAGTTTAAGCACCGACAAGTACGAACTCACCGTCCATAACTTCTCCGATGCCCTCACCACCACGGATTCCTGGCTGGTGAACTTCGTTCCCCGCGCCATCCTGGTCTATCACGATAAAAGACTATCGGCCCGGCAGGATGCCATCAACCGGGAGCTCAAGGCCGGCACCACGCCGGAAAAGACGCTGGAGCTGATGAACACCCTCACCCGCCTGATTGAAATGAAGAAAACCATCAATATCAAACTTGGAAGACTAAAGAAATGAGCCACAAGAGAACCCTGGTGACCTGTGCACTCCCTTATGCCAACGGTCCCGTCCATATCGGCCATCTGGCCGGCGCCTATATTCCCGGTGACATCTATGTCCGCTATCTGCGTATGCGCGGGGAAGACGTGGTGTTCATCTGCGGCAGCGACGAACACGGCGTTCCCATCACCATCAAGGCCCGCAAAGAGGGCGTGACGCCGCAGGATGTCGTGGACCGCTACCACAAGGTGATGAAGGACGCTTTCACGGGACTGGGGATCAATTTCGATATCTATTCCCGCACTTCATCGGCCGTACACGCCCAAAATGCCTCCGAATTCTTCCGGAAGCTGTACGACCAGGCCGATTTCATCACCCAGGAAAGCGAACAGCTCTACGATGAGGAAGCCAAGATGTTCCTCACGGACCGCCTGATTGAGGGCACCTGCCCCAAGTGCGGCAACCCGCACGCCTACGGCGACCAGTGCGAGAACTGCGGCTGTACCCTTTCGCCCGAAGAGTTGCTGGACCCGAAGTCCAAACTGAGCGGCAGTACGCCCGTGAAGAAGAAAACCAAGCACTGGTACCTGCCCCTGGACCGCTATGAACCCTGGCTGCGGGACTGGATCCTGGAGCAGCACAAGGAATGGAAAACCAACGTGTACGGCCAGTGCAAGAGCTGGCTGGACAGCGGCCTGCAGCCCCGCGCCGTCACGCGTGACCTGGACTGGGGCGTGCCCGTCCCGGTGGAAGGGGCCGAAGGGAAGGTGCTGTATGTGTGGTTCGACGCGCCTATCGGCTATATTTCCAACACCAAGGAACTGCTGCCGGAAAGCTGGGAGAAGTGGTGGAAAGACCCCGAGACCCGGCTGGTGCATTTTATCGGCAAGGACAACATCGTGTTCCACTGCATCGTGTTCCCGTCCATGCTTAAGGCCTACGGGGATTATATCCTTCCGGACAACGTGCCTTCCAATGAGTTCCTAAATCTGGAAGGCGACAAGATTTCCACTTCCCGCAACTGGGCGGTGTGGGTGCATGAGTATGAGCAGGAATTCCCCGGCTGCGAGGACGTGCTGCGTTACGTGCTCACCGCCAACGCCCCGGAAACCAAGGACAACGACTTCACCTGGAAGGATTTCCAGAGCCGCAACAACAGCGAGCTCCTGGCCATCTTCGGCAACTTCGTGAACCGGGCCGTGGTGCTCACGCACAAGTATTTCGGCGGCAAGGTACCGGCCAACCTGAAACCGGAGCCCATCGACGCAGAAACGCTCGCGGCCGTCCGGCCTTGCCGGGAAGCCCTGGAGAAGGACGTGGAAACCTTCCACTTCCGCGAGGCTTTGAAGGAGGCTATGAACATTGCGCGCATCGGCAACAAATACATCTCCGATATGGAGCCCTGGAAGGTGGCCAAGACAGACCTGGACCGCACGGCCAGCATCCTGTACACCTGCCTGCAACTGTGCGCCGATCTGGCCATTGCCTTTGAGCCGTTTACGCCCTTCAGCGCCCAGAAACTGCGCGACATCCTGCGCGTGGGCGTCAATGCCGGCTGTGACCATCGCGTGGGCGAAGGCGCCCCCACCGTGAACTGGTACAAGGCCGACGAAGGTCGCGCGGTCCACACGCGTCCGTCATCCCCGGCCCCGACCGGGGATCTCGTGCTCACCTGGGATATGCTGGGCGCGTCCGAGCTGCTGCCGGCAGGCCATCAGCTGGGCGAGGCAGTGTTGCTGTTCCGCAAGATTGAGGATGCGGAAGTGGAAGCCCAGATTGCCAAGCTGGAGGCCATCAAGAAGGCACGCCAGGAGGCCGAGGCCGCCCGTGCCGCCGCCGAGGCCGCCAAAAAGGTGGAGCCGCAGAAGCCGGAGGTAACCTTCGACCAGTTCGGCGCCATGGACATCCGCACCGCCACCGTATTGGCGGCAGAGCGGGTTCCCAAGACCGATAAGCTTCTGAAACTCACCATCGACACGGGTATCGACCAGCGCACCATCGTGTCCGGCATTGCCGAATACTACAGCCCCGAAGACATGCTGGGCAAGCAGATCTGCATCCTGGCCAATCTGGCTCCGCGCACCATCCGCGGCATCGAGTCGAAGGGGATGATCCTGATGGCCAAGCAGGGCGATGGCAAGATGCGCTTCATCACCCCGCAGGAAGTGGTCACCAACGGTGCTCAAATTGGATAAGTTATGGAAACGCAAGAAAGTCACGGCCTTTCCTTCCTGGAAAGCATGAACCAGGACAAAATCCGGCACGACATGTTGGAAGCCGGCTCGCAGGAGCGGCTCTCCCCCACGCTGAACCCGCATCTGGACATTGCGCCGGAGGTATCGGCGGCCCTCGCGGCCGGTCGGCCTGTAGTGGCGCTGGAGTCCACCATCATCTCCCACGGCATGCCTTATCCGCAGAACGTGGAAACGGCACTCCGGGTAGAGGCCGCCATCCGGGAATGCGGGGCGGTTCCGGCCACCATCGCCATCCTGGGCGGAAGACTCAAGGCCGGCTTATCGGCCGATGAAATCGAGCACCTGGGCCGCAGTGGCAGGGCGGTGGCCAAGGCTTCCCGCCGGGATCTGGCACTGCTGGTGGCCCGCAAGGCCGATGGCGCCTGCACCGTCACCACCACTATGTTCATCGCGCACTTGGCCGGTATCAAGGTTTTCGCCACCGGCGGTATCGGCGGCGTGCACCGGGGTGCCACCGAGAGCTTCGACATTTCGGCCGATTTAGAAGAACTCTCCCGCACGCCGGTAATGGTCATCTGCGCCGGTCCCAAGGCCATCCTGGACCTGGGCCTCACGCTGGAATACCTGGAAACCAAGGGTGTTCCGGTAGTGGGTTACGGCACCGACGAACTGCCGGCTTTCTACACGCGCCGCAGCGGTTTTGCCGTAGACTACAGGGTGGACACCCCGGAAGAACTGGCCGCAGCCTTCCGTACCCAGTTGGAACTGGGACTGGGCGGTATGCTGGTTACCAATCCCATCCCGGAAATGTACGCAATGGACCCGGCCATCATTGACAAAGCCATTGCACAGGCACTGACCGAAGCATCGGCCCAAGGCATTCACGGAAAAGAGGTTACGCCTTTCCTGCTGGCGCGTATCTCCCAGCTCACCGGCGGCGATTCCCTCGCCTCCAACATCCAGCTGGTCCTGAACAACGCCCGCCTGGCCGCCCGCACCGCCGCATGCCTGTAAGAAACCCCTGAACTTCCCAACAAGCCTCTTGCCTCCTGGCAAAACCAGAGACTCCCCAAAAGCCCTCGTTCTCCAGATCCCCCTTCCTCCCCGGAGCTTGCGCCAGGCTTTAGCGCAATCGCCAACTAGCTGGTTTTCAGAAACTTATTCCAAACAAGAAATCCCGCACCCCCTCAAAAACAGGGGCACGGGATTTTCTATTCTTGTAAATGTTTGTTAGATACCCAATAGTCGGCTGATTTGTGTTTTGGGAACGGAAAAGCGTCGGGCCAGGGAACGGGCTAATACCAGCAGGGTCTTATTGTCCAGTTGCTGCCAACTAGCCACGTGGTATTCGTGCTGGCAGATAGCCTGGATCTTTTCCTGCATTTCTCCGTCCGTATAAGTTATTCTTTCCGGTAGTCCATGGGCAGTATGAACGATGGATTCTACATCATAGGAGCGGATCCGGTCAAAAAAACGTATGCTGTCGGTCACCCGCTTCTCTACCAGATCATATGCCACGAAGAAACGGTTTAGGATTCTTCCGTTCATATGCTCCCATTCATCCGGAACCGTGATATGAGATTGCAGAAGGGCTTTTTTCTCTTTTAGCATCATAGTGCCGAAAGGCAAACCACGCACATAGTCCCGCCATGGGTTGAAATAGACATCTGCTGAATTCCAGGCAAAAGCATAGGGAGAGGCCACGCGGGCCTTGTATGGATTCCGCAGAATGTAGGCAATCTCGTTCAGAAACATACGCTCATCGGTAACGGCTGACACATCGCAAGCGTTTTCAGAAAGCACGCCGGTTACACCGTACCGCTGCCGGAGCATAATACGGAGCCGGCGCACAATCCCTGAATAATAAGCTAGGCAATCCCGGAACTTCCCTTTGAGAAGTAAGTGTAAATGATTGCTCATCAGTGAGTAACAAAGTAATTTTACCGGATGCTGCAAGGTGGCGAGCGCCAGGGCGTTGACTCCGTAATCATAATCATCCGCAGTGCGGAAAAGCAATGTCTTCTCCAGGTGGTCCATCGTGAACTGGAATACACCTTCCTGGCCGTTATACGGATCTTGAAATTCAGTGGGTCTCATCTTTTTTTCGATTAAGATAAGGTGAATCCCCTTACTGGTAGCGGATTGAAAAAATATTGATAGAAAAACGGGATTCTGTCCGTCTATAATATAGTAGTATGAAAAAATTTTGTACATTCGTAAAAAATACAACTGACATGAAAGCTACTAGCAAACTGGCCAAATCCTCCTGGATAGCCCTTATCAGCACCGCCCTGGTGATTTTTATCATGGCCTCCTGCTGCACCACCATTGACTCCGCGTCGGTGGGCATCAAATTCAAGAAGTGGAGTTCCAACGCAGAACTTCGCGGTGGTGTGGAGGGCACCTGCCGGGGCTGGGTATGGTACAACCCCATCACGGAAAGCATTTTTGAGTATCCCACCTTTATCCAGCGTGTCACCTATGAGCCCTTTACGGTGAACCCCAAGGACGCAGCCATCTTTTCTATGACGCCCACCCTGGCCTACCAGATTGATGAGTCCAAGGCCGTGGATATCTTTGTAAAGTACCGTAAACCGGTCCGGGAGCTGGAAATGGGTTACATCAACACCTGCATCTTCGAGGCCTACCGCACTTGCGCCAACAATTACACCTCAGACGAACTGATGGCCAACCGGGCCAAGTTCGAGAACGAAGTCCGCGCCCGCCTGGATGAATCTATGAATCAGGAAGGTTTCATCGTGCGGGAGTTTACCACCAAGATAGACCCGCCGGCATCCCTCACCGCGGCCATCAATGCCAAGAACGAAGCCGTCCAGAATGCCCTCAAGGCCGAAAACAAGGTAAAGGAAGCCGAGGCTGAAGCTAAGATTGCCATCGCCAAGGCCAAAGGTCAGGCCGAAGCCCAGAAGATCCAGGGCGACGGTGAAGCCTACTACAACCGGGTAGTGGCCGCCTCTCTGAACGCCTTGATAGTCCAGCAGTATGCCATCGAGAAGTGGAACGGTGAACTGCCCCAGTACAACGGCTCCGGCGCTCTTCCGTTCATCAACCTGGGCAGCAAATAAGCGCCGTCAGCGCGTGCGGGCTTTTGTGTTTCCGTAACTTGCTAATTAACAAACATTTACAAGAATAGAAAATCCCGTGCCCCTGTTTTTGAGGGGGTGCGGGATTTCTTGT
>CACYHF010000030.1 GCA_902774155.1 uncultured Bacteroidia bacterium
GGTGTAGCGTTTCTGAGGGTCCAGGGTATAGTCGTTGGGGTCCCCTACCCAATCCGGGAATTCGGAAACGGTGCTGCCCTTGTATTCCGGCCAGCCGCCTACGTCGCCCTGGGTGTCAATGAGGCCTTTATCGCCGCCATTGGAGCCCTTGTAGGTGAAGGTCCCCTCCCGGGTTTCCTTGGTTACGCGCTCGTCGATGCTATCCCGCTTCAGGGAAGCTCCGGCATAGGAAAGCACGGAATAGAAGGCATTGTCGGCCGATTCCAAGGATAACCATGAGGCTTTATCGGCATAGGTGAAAGGCGTGTTCGCCTTGATGGTGGTTATCAGACTGGCGCTGGCAGTGGTGGCCTTTCCGGACCAGTTGTCGGCCGTATAATCCTCGTTGTTCTGCATGACATTGCCCGTCAGGTAGAAATGACCGGGAACCACCTGGTCCGGATGGGCCGAATCACAGTTACTGCAATTAACGGTAGGATCCAGGAAACGGCCTTTTCCGGACGGGGTGGCCGGACCGGGCTTATAGTAATTGTTGATGATATTGTACTTCTTGAAATCACTGCCGGGCTTGCTCTCGCCGCCGTAAGTGCTGTTGTCACCCCAGTTGTAAATCACGTTGTTGAGCAGGCTCACCGGGCCCTTGAGCGTGGACACATAGTCGTGGTCCAAGCGGGGGTTGCGGCTATAGTGATGGGCCAGCAGGTTGTGGTGATAGGTGGCATTGGTACCACCCCAGATGCCGCCATAGCCATGCTTTTTCTTGCTATGGACGGAATTCAGCAGGCTTTCGGACAGGATGCACCACTGGAGGGTGAAGTTAGTCATGCCATAGAAACTGCCGCATTCGTCCGTACTCCAACTGATGGAACAATGGTCGATGATGACATCGTGCAGATCATTGTTGCCGGTATACAGGGTCATGGCATCGTCCTCGGTCTTCTTCTCATCGCCCATGCGGCAACGGATAAAGCGCACGATAACATTGTTGGCATTGATGCGGAATTCGTAGTTTTTCAGGCAGATGCCGTCACCGGGAGCGGTCTGGCCGGCAATGGTGATGTTCCCTTCATCCTTATTAGCATCATTGTCATTTTTCTCAATCTTGAGCGGACTTTGCAGTTCGATAATACCCGCCACATCAAAGACAATCGTCAAAGGCCTGACCAGTTTCCCGTTTTCCTTATACCCTTTAATCCCATAACGAAGGGAACCTTCTCCTGAATCATTCAGATTGGTAACATGATAGACCTTCCCCCCACGTCCTCCGGTGGTCCACATGCCGCCGCCTTCCGCACCGGGGAAAGCTCGCGCCAGGCCGTCTTCCTCGGCCGCCGGGATGGCGAATTCTTCATAAGCCTTGGTGGGCGTGGGACCCGGTTCGGGATCCACCGTACCCGCGGTGGTAGCGTCGATCCAGGTAAAGGCCGATGCACCGGCGCTGTTGGAGGCCTGCACACCAAAACGGTACGCGGTGGCTTTGGTCAGATTCTTCACGCTTACGTTACGCGTGGAAACCTTGCCTTCCTCCACTACAGCGCCGCCTTGGGTCAGCTGCCACAGATAAGTGGCGCCGGCCACTGCGTCCCATTGGAACGTGAGGGTAGTTTCCGTGGCACTGTGCAGCACCAGATTGGCCGGGGCTGCAGGAGCCTTTTGCTCCGGAGTATCCGGCTGCAGATCTTTGGAGCCGCCGCAAGCGCTTAACAGGACTATGGAAAGGAGTATCAGCGATGGTTTATTCATAGCATTTCATATTCCAGTGCCGCCCAGATGAGGGGGCCGATGCCCTTGGGATCATTGGAGCGCACTTTTTCGTTGATATAATAGTCGTAGTCTCCCCTACGGTTTTCCTTGCCACCCAGGCCGGCCACCTCGCAGCAGCGGTTCAGGTTCACCAGGCCGTCCTCCTCCGTCACGAAAGTCTTGAGCAGGGATTCATAGCTTTGCACGGCACCTTCCCGGTTACCCAGGAAACCCAGCCGGCAACCCTTGAGCCAGACATAGGTGAACATGGCGCTGCAGGTGGCTTCCAGGTAGTTTCCTTCGCGGTAGGGCTGATCCAGCACCTGGAACCACATACCGGTTTCGGCATCGGCATATAGCGGCAATACATTATAGAGCGCGTTCAGGATATTCACCAGGCTGTCTTTTCCCTCACCGTCCGGGAGGATTTCGGCCACTTCCACCAGGGCCATGCAGTACCAGCCCAGGGCGCGGCCCCAGGCGTGGTCGCTCTGACCTGTTTCGGGATTGCACCAGAACATCTGGTGGCTGGAATCCCAGGCATGGCGCAGCAGACCGGTTTCCGGATCCAGCGTCTGGTCATAGATCAGGGTGAACTGGTGCACGATATCGGCATAATTCGCCGCCCGCTGCAGGCTGTCCGTCACATAACGGGCGGTGTATTCGGCGTAGAAAGGTTCGGCCATATACAGGCCGTCCAGCCACATCTGCTGGGGATACACCTGCTTGTGCCAGAAGCCGCCTTCCGGGGTACGGGGCTGGCTCAGAAGCTGGCTGTAAAGCGTATCCATGGCCACGCGGTATTTCTCCTTGCCCATAATGTCGTACAGGCCGAAGAGCGTGCGCCCGGGACAGATATGGTCCTGGGAGTAATTACTTTTCTTGTATTTGTAGATAACCCCAGTGCTGTCGATGATGGTATCGTACCAGGCATCTACATAATCCAATGCTTTGGGAGATGCATCCAGGATGGCCTTTAATTCCAGGCCGGTGGTGTAGTTCCATTTGAGCTTGCCTTCCAGGCCATCGATGTAGGAGGCCTCCGGATTCCGGGCCATTTCGCTCTCCGCCACCCGCAGAGACAGCGGAGCCTTGGCCGCATTACTTGTTATTATAAGGGTCCCAAACAATGCCGTCCTGACTTTGGTACATCACTTTTTCAAAGCTGTAGGCGGCAGCCTCCGCGTCCGTCAGCTGATGGCTCCACGGCACGCGGGGACCGCTTGCACCCGGGCCGAAGCTTTTGTACTCGGCATAATAGGAATTCTTCTTGGTGTCCGGTTTGCCGTCCTTTTCCCAGTCGTGCCAGCCTTCCGCCAGGATATGGCTGCCCAGTTCACAGTTTAGGAAAACCGTTTTGGCGTAGGCGCCCCAGGGACGGCCCAGGTAACACTTGGTCACGCCTTCATCGGCCGTAAGGCGGCAGTTCCGGAAGACATAGCCGTAAGTCTGGCCCTCCAGCGTGGAGGCGGCCGTTACGTAACTGTCTTTCTTGGAGCGGATTTCGCAGCCCTCGAAATAGGCGATGCTGGTGCCGAAGATAAAGTCCGTTGTTCCTTCTATATAACAGTCTTTGAAATAGTTGCGCTTGATGCCGCCGAACTTGCCAAAACGACCGTAGGTGTACAGGGTATCCTGGTTGCCCAGGAAGCGGCAGCGGTTGAAGAAGAGGAAATCCCCATCCGTGAACACGGCCACTGCCTGGCCGATGGCCTTGCCCTCACCGGAAGAATTCTCGAAGGTAATATCCTCGAAAGTAATGTAGCTGGCGTGGATGTAGATGCTGGCGCTGCCGCTGGTGCCCATAGGGAAATCCCGTCCGGGCCACAGCTTTTTGGCGTATTTGTCGTAGGTAAGGAGCGTGCCTTCCGCACTTTCGCCTTTGAAATGCACGCGGAACTTGGTATGAGGGATGGAGATCTCTTCCTTATACACCCCGTTGCGGATGAGCACCCGGGTGATTTCCTGATGACTGTAGTCCGGGATGGCGTTCACGCCTTCCTGCACGGTCTGATAGTCGCCATGTCCATCGGCCGATATGACAATGTGGTAATAGACCAGGTGCCTGGCCAGATCCGGCAGCTGCGCCCGGATCCCGTCGCAGACCAGTTCCGTCACCTTGCGGGCACCGCCTGGGACCAGATGGGTGTTGTCGTCCTTGCCGGTGGAAATCATAAAATAAGCTTTGGAGGCTTCGTCGCCCAAAGACTCGATCCAATCCAGCGTGGGCGTGGTCATATCCAGGCAGACCACGCCTTTTTCGGCCGCTACCGCCTGCATGGCGGCGGGATAGTCCGTGTGGCAGTTCCGGTCCAGCTTCCCGCCCTTGAACCAGCGACGGGCGATGGGCGTGAGCAGCACCGGAATGCCGCCTTTTTCCCGCACCCCGTCCACAAAACGACGCAGATTATCCTGATAGGCGCCCCAGGCAGCCGCATAGCGGGCAGGATCGTCCTTCTTGGCATCGTTGTGGCCAAACTGGATGAACACATAATCGCCGGGCAGGACCGCAGCATATACCTTGTCCCAGAGCCCCAGGTCGATGAAACTCTTGGTGCTGCGGCCATTCTGGGCGTAATTGATCACCGTTACCTCCGAAGGGTCCAGGAAATTCTGCAGCATCATACCCCAGCCGCGTTCCTGCCCGGCCTTGGGCAGATCTTTTTCGGCCATAGTGCTGTCCCCCATCAGATGGACAGTAGTAAAGGAACTGGCTATCAGCCAAATGACAGAAAGGAAAAGGATGCGTTTCATCAGAGGGCCTTACCGTTTACAATTACATTTTCATAAGTGATAGGATGGGCATTGTGCACTTCTACGCCTTTTTTCGCGGTGAAGCGGCAGTCCCGGAAAGAGACCCCGGCAAGCGGCAGTTCCGGCAGGCCGTTCACATAGATGGCCTGCTTGGCGCCCGAGCACACGATGTTGGAGAAATGGAAGTCGCGGAATTCCGGCGTGGTTTCGTCCACCGGAGGAAGGGCTTCTTCCGCCGGGGCGCCGTCCGCTCTTTCCGTTGCGGCCACGCCCGCGTAATATAAGTTAAAGGTAACGGCTTCCGCCACGATGTCCTTCATATAGATATGGTCGCACCAGATGCCCTGCACCAGTCCGCCGCGGCCGCGGGTGCTCTTAAAGCGCAGGCCCACATCCGTTCCCAGGAAATGGCAATGGGTCACCCACATATTCTGCACGCCACCACTCATTTCGCTGCCGATTACAAAACCGCCGTGGCCATGGTACACGGTGCAGTCCCTCACGATCACATTCTTGCAGGGAATCCCGTGGCGACGGCCGTCGGCATCCTTGCCGGACTTGACGCAGATGGCGTCATCTCCCACATCGAAGGTGGAGCCAGTGATCAGCACATTCTCGCAGGCCTCGATGTCAATGCCGTCGCCGTTGGTGGAATAGTGGGGATTGCGCACCGTAATATTATTCACTGTCACGTTCTTGCACCAAAGCGGGTGCAGGTTCCAACAGGGGGAATTCTGAAAAGTGACGCCCTCCAGCAGCACCCGGTCGCAATTCCGGAAGCTCAGGAGCACGGGGCGCAGGAAGGTTTTCACAAACTGCTCGTCCAGGCTCTGGTCCTGATAATTGAGGCTGCCAGCCGTGGCGCGGGCCACTTTATAGCCTTCGTCCGGATACCAGGCCGATCCGTCATCGGCCAGTACGCCACCACGCTTCACGATGGTTTTCCAAAGGTCATCCCCCACCTTGCGGCGTTTCACTTCGCGCCAGGCGTCTCCGTTGCCGTCGATGATGCCCTTACCGGTGATGGCAATGTCCGTTGCGCCCTCCGCGTGCAGGGGCGAGAGGCAACGACGCACATCCAGCCCTTCGAAGTTGGTGTCAATGACGGGATACAGATCCTGGTCCGTGGAGAACACGATGACAGCGTCCTGGTCCAGATGCAATTCGATACGGCTTACCAGGCCGATGGGGCCGGTGAGCCAGATACCGGCAGGAACCACCAGGATGCCGCCGCCCTGGCGGGACAGCTTGTCGATGGCTTTGGCGAACGCCTCCGTATTGAGCGTGACCCCGTCCCCCACTGCACCAAAGTCTGTCAATACCACGCTGAAGGTGGGAATTACAGGGCGTTGTACATGAGGCATATCAAAAGGGACCCCGGCATAAGGGCCGTCGGAAAAGCCATGGTTTCCACAGGAAACTGCGAGGAAAGCGGCGCTTGCCAGAAGGAAAAATTTAAATCCGTTCATGAGGTTATCAGTCGTGTGCGAACAAATATAAGCGTTATTTTTTGAATTTCCGTGCACGGTAACGGAAATTTTTCCACATTTTTTCAAAATCGGCCTTCCAGGCACTTCTGTGGCATCCGTGACCGGTAACGAAGTCTTTTAAAAATCGGCCCTTGATTTCTTATATTTTTTTTCTATCTTTGTGCCGTGGAAAAGATTACCATCAACGACATAGCCCGCCTTACCGGCCTGTCAAAAGGCACGGTAGACCGCGTGCTTCATAATCGCGGCGAGGTATCCAAAAAGAGCTATCAGAAAGTGATGGACTCCATTAAGGAGTTGGGGTACGAACCCAACCTTTATGCCTCACTTCTGGCCCGGGCGGAACAGAAAACCATTGCGCTCCTGCTCCCCGCCCACCAGCCCGGCACATACTGGGAACTGGCTGCCAAGGGAGAAGCCAAGGCCCAGGCCGCCATCAAGCCCCTGTCCCTGACAACCCGGCAATTCAACTACAACCAGTACAGCGCCGACAGCTTCCGCGAAGCCTGCACCCGTGTGTTGGAAAGTAACCCCGCCGGTGTGGTGATGGCCCCTATGTTCCAGTATGAAACCCAGGTTTTCGCCCAGGAACTGCAGGCCCGCGGTATCCCCTACTCCCTCATAGACACCAAATTGGAAACGCCGGGTTACCTGAGTTTCTACGGCATTCCGGCCTATAAGAGCGGCTATCTCTGCGCCGCTATGCTCATAGGCGAAGGACCCGTGAAAGAAGTGCTCGTCGTGCGGATTATGCGGGACAAAGGGCGGCAGTCAGATCCCACCGTTCTGCGCCGCTCCGGCTTTATGGACTATATGCTGGAGCACAACCCCGGCTGCACCATCCGGAGCCTTTTCATCGATCCGGAAGACCCCGCCGCCACGGACGATGCCCTGGATGCCTTCTTCACGGAGTTTCCGGGCGTGAGACACATTGCTATGCTCAACTCCCGCATCCACCTCATCGTTCCTTTCCTGGAGCGTCATCCGGCCGATATACGCGTGGTGGGTTTCGACAACCTGGATGCCAATCTGGATGCCCTCAAACGCGGAACGATAACAGCCCTCATTGCCCAGCGGCCGGAAGAACAGGTCCATCAGGCCATCCAGTCCCTGGCCAACCGCATCGTCTTCCAGCGTTTCCCGGAGAAAACGGACAATTATCAGCATATGGATATCCTCATCCGCTTCAATGCGGAAGATTATTAAGGGCCTCCTCCACCGCTTCATATTCATAACCGCGGGAAAGGCCGAATTTGAGGAGTTTCAAGCGGAATTGGGGATCGCCCTGCAGGCTGCGGGCCTTGGTGGCCAGCAGCCGTTCCAGTTTATCGACCGCCCGGGCCGGTTCGACATCCTCCAGTGCCGCAGTAATCACCGGGTCCGAAATGCCCTTGGATCGCAACTGGAAACGGATTTTAATGGGCCCCCAACCCTGCAGGGAAGCTTTTTCCCTTGCAAAGGCGGACGCATAACGGGCATCGTCCACATAACGGTCCTCCACCAGGGAATCCACCAGCCGGGACGCCTGTGCAGCATCTCCGTCCAGGGCTTTCAGCGCCTTCCGGTAAACGTCGGAACGGCAGTATTCCGCCTTGGCGCAAAGCTTCTGCAGGCGGGCCAGGGTGCGGGCGTAGGAAGGGTCTTCCATCGGCCTAGAAATTATAGCCGAACGACACGTAGAGGCCCACGCGTTTGGTAATGGACGACCAGTGCACCTGGGCACGCAGCGGACCGGCGACGGTATTGAAACCATAGCCAAGGCCTACGCCATAGAGCATCTGGCCCTGTGTAAACACATTAAACCCGCCAAACGAATAGGCGGCATTGGCCATTACTGAGGCATAGTGGTTCTTGGCAATCCGGTAACGGGCATCCAGCCGGAGCATCATCATATGGTCGTCCACCAGGGCTATATCGTTCAAACCCACAAAAGGAACCTGCTGATCCATATAGTGACCCCGGAAAGTGCCGCCCAGCATATTGGTGATGGGGAAAGGAACATCCTGCCCAAAGACGAAGCGGGCCGCCAGCTGCGGGATGAAGGTGAGGCGCTCCGTGCCGAAGGGGAACATACCGTCCAGCGAAACGATGCCATAGAGATGGTGCTTCTCCAGACCGCGCGTGAGCCAGTCCGTGGCCAGCTGGCCTTCGATACCGGCCGATACACCCGTGGTGGGGAAATTACCATTGTCCAGGGTTTCTACCCGGCCGTCCACAAACAGGCCGGGGAAATTGAAGCGCTTTCCGTTACGGAAGGGATTGTCTTTCTCCTCCAGGAATTGCGAAGACTGGGCGGAATAGCCGTTGTAATATTGGTTGCGCAGGCCCAGTTTCACGTCGAAGAAAGACCATTGCATATTGGATAAATACGCTTCAGCCAGGAAGTTGAGCATAGCCAGGTTCACAATTCCGCCTTGTTCCTTCAGGAAACTGCTGCTGCTGGTGTAGGCCATCTTTGCCCGGACATTGAGCGTGGACAGTTTGGGCGCCTTATAAGTGTAGATGGCATCCAGATACGGATTGGTGCTGATACGGGCCGTCAGATCCAGCGAATGACCCTGCATAGCGTGGGTATTGAGACCCAGGTTCAACAGCAGGGCAACGACCTCTTCCGAATCGATTCTCACTCCCAGGCCGATCTGGTGCATAGGACCGCGTTTGCACAAGATGCGCAGCCGGTACGGCTCTTCCTTCCCGCGCAGTTCGTATGTAACATAATCGTAAGCGCCCGTACCGAAGATCCTGGCCACGTCCGATTCAATGGATTGTTTATCGGCGATGGAACCGGGCTTTACGTACATCTTGGAACGGATGTATTCGGCCTCCTTCTCCCCTACGCCCACAATGTCAATGTCCTCGATGAGGACGGGATGGGCGTTCAGGTCCACGGCCGGCTTTCCGTTCAGGCGGCGGCGCGCTTTGCCCAGGCGGTGCCGGATGGCATCCAGCTGCGGCTTCATCTCTTCAGCAGCCTTGTAACCGCGCACATACATGGTGTCCACAGCTTCCCGGTTGAAGCTGAGCATGTTATACCCCTTTAAGTCCGGGTGGATACGAACATCCACATTCTTGACGTTCATATTGAACACATCATCGTCGAAGAGGTTCATAGTGGACATAAGGATGTCACCCAGGTTCTGGATTTCATCGGCACCGGCCACATCACCCGACAAGTCTACGCCGATAATGATATCGGCCCCCATGGCGCGGGCGATGTTCACCGGGAAGTTGTTGCGCATACCGCCGTCCACCAGCACCATACCGTCTGTGCGGACAGGAGCAAACAGGCCCGGAATGGACATGGTGGAACGCATGGCCAGGTTGATGGATCCGTCGTGCCAGATCTTGGCCTTGCCGGAAGCCATGTCCGTTGCCACACAGGCGAAAGGCGTGGGCAACTGGAAAAAATCGATGTTATCACTGTAGCCCACCGTGCGGGAGGTGATGATCTGGTTCACATTCTGGCCGAAGACAAAGCCCGAAGGCAGGCTCCCCATAATGCTGTTGCGGGCCAGGTTGCTGATATCTCCCCCCTCGCCCGCGCCGATGTGGATTTCACGGGAGCGGCCGGCCGCGAAGGGCATATCGCCCTTGATGAAATTCTTATAGTCGTCCTCCTTGTAATAGAACGGGAAAGACAGCAGGTATTTCTCCTTGTACCGGATGCGGGAATACGGGATGTAGGAGCGGTCCACTTTGTCGCTCAGGGCTACGCTCCAGTCCATATTCTTGAACAGATCTTCCAGATAATCTGCATCGTAGCCCATTGAATACATAGCACCTACCAGGCCGCCGATACTGGTTCCCACCACCATATCCACGGGGAGGTCGTACTGCTCCAGATACTTGAGGACGCCCACCGTGGCAGCACCCTTGGCACCGCCGCCGGAAAGCACCAGGGCTACTGTGGGCCGTGACTTGCGGATTTGCGCCATCTTGTAGCGGATTTTCCGCACGGCCGCGGCGTCCTTTTCGTCCAGGCCGAAGGTGGCCGATTCCGGGACAGACAAATCCTGGGACATCAGCGGGGAGACAAACAGGAACAGTCCCGTGACAAGCAGTAAGAATTTATTCATCGTTCGTTGTGTTTACCGGCCAAAAGACCGCAGGCAGCAAAGATATCCTCCCCCCGGGAGGCACGGATGGTGGCAATCAGGCCACCTTTTACAAGGAGATCACGGAAGGCTTCCATTCTTTCCCGGGAAGCCGGACCGTAGGGGAAATCGGGGATGCGGTGGAAGCGGATCAGGTTCACCCGGCATTCCAGGCCCTGCAGAAGTTTCAATAGCGCGGCGGCATGGCGCGGAGTATCATTCCAGCCTGCAAATACCGTATATTCAAAACTTACCCGGCGCTGGCCGGTGAAATCGTATTGGTGCAGCAACGCCACCACCGACTCGATGGGCCAGGCCTTTTGCACAGGCATCATTTCCAGGCGCTCCTCCGGGAAGGGATTGTGCAGGCTCACGGCCAGGTGGCATTTGCTTTCATCCAGGAATTTCTTCAAGGAGGGCAGCACGCCGATTGTGCTCAGGGTCACACGTTTAGGGCTCCAGGCAAGTCCCCAGGGAGCCGTAAGGATTTCCAGGACACGCTGCACGTTGTCCCAATTGTCCAAGGGTTCACCCATACCCATAAACACGGTATTGGTGAGTTCCCCTGCTTCCTCCACACCAAAGAATTGGCTTAGGATATCGGCCGGTTCCAAATGACCATGAAATCCCTGCCGGCCCGTCATGCAGAACTTGCAACTCATCTTGCAGCCCGCCTGGCTGCTGACGCACAGCGTTTTCCTGTCCTCTTCCGGAATCATCACCGCCTCTACGAATCCCTCCCCGACGGGGAATAGATATTTCTTCGTTCCATCGGCCGAAGTCTGGACGTCCACCGGGAGCGTCAGTCCTACCTCATAGCGTTCTGCCAGCGCTTCCCTGCCCTGCTTGGACAGGTTGGTCATTTCCGCAATGCTGTGTACCCGCTTCTGATACAGCCACTGGGCCATCTGTTTCCCCGCAAACGCAGGCAAACCCACCTCAAGCGCTATGGCTTTCAGCTCCTCCGGAGTCTTTCCCAGTAACCGCTCTTTCATCGGCCGAAACCTACCAGGCTATTCGTTGTCCTCTTTCAGGGCCTGCTGGTAGCAGTCCCGGCACAGGGGCTCATAGGTGTCTTTTTCTCCCAGAACCACCAGTTTCTTGCTGGCCGAGAGACGATGCGAGTGATTAGCCAGGGCACCGCAACTGACGCAGATGGCGTGTACCTTCTGAACATCCTCAGCGATGGCCATAAGGCCGGGCATGGGGCCGAAGGGCTTGCCCAGATAGTCCGTATCCAGACCGGCGATGATTACACGGACACCCCGGTTGGCCAGTTCCTGGCATACGCCGATGATGCTTTCGTCAAAGAACTGGGCTTCGTCAATGCCCACCACCTGCACGTCGGGATCGATTTGCAGCATGCGGGAAGGAGATTTGATGGGCATGCAGGAAATGCTGTGGGAATCGTGCGAAACTACGTCCAGGTCTGAGTACCGTTTGTCAATGGTGGGTTTGAAGGTGGCAATCTTCTGCTGGGCGAACTGAGCCCGTTTGAGCCGACGGATGAGTTCCTCCGTTTTGCCGGAGAACATAGAACCGCAAATAACCTCAATAGAGCCTGATTTTTTTGTATTTTCCAAAAACATTTCCGTAAATTTGCTTGGTTGACTTGATGCAAAGATAACACTTTATGGAAAAAAGTCCAACAGCCCTTTGCGGAAAACTCTTCATCGTTCCCACCCCCGTGGGTAACCTGGAGGACATGACCCTGCGCGCCATCCGCGTGCTCCAGGAGGCCGATTTGATCCTGGCCGAAGACACCCGTACCTCGTCCGTGTTGCTCAAGCATTTCGACATCCATCGTCCTTTGCAAAGCCACCACAAATTCAACGAACACCAGACCGTCCAACTGGTCAAGGAGCGCATCCTGGGCGGGCTCAATGTTGCCTTAATCTCCGATGCCGGCACACCGGGCATCTCAGACCCGGGCTTCCTGCTGGCCCGCACCTGCGCAGAGGAAGGCATTGAGGTCCAGACGCTTCCGGGCGCCACGGCCTGCATTCCGGCCCTGGTTTCCAGCGGCCTGCCCTGCGACCGTTTTGTCTTTGAAGGATTCCTGCCCCAGAAAAAAGGCCGGCAGACCCTCTTGCAATCCTTATCTACCGAAACCCGCACAATGGTGTTCTACGAATCCCCTTACCGCCTGGTCAAAACCCTGGAACAGATGGCCGGATTCTTCGGCCCGGATCGCCGCTGCTCGGTTGCCCGGGAAATCTCCAAAGTGCACGAAGAGCACCGGAGAGGAACCCTGGAAGAAGTAGCCGCCTGGTTCCGTGAACACGAACCCAAGGGTGAGATTGTCCTGATTGTAGCCGGCGCCTCGCCGGTAAAAGCGGAAAAGAAGCAGCGTTATGGGCGGGGGGAAGAAGAAGGAGAGCGGGCTTAACGGCAGTTTCGTCATCGGCGCCATCGGCCTGGTTTTTCTCATTCTCGGATATCAAGTTGCCCTGTTCGTACACAAGGCTTCCCTAACGCGCATCGCCGCCAACCGGGACCATCCGGATACGGTGTATGTAATTGAATACAGATCCTCTGTCGCCGAAACTCCTCAGGATGAGGGGTCTGTCAAACTGAGCCGAAAAAATGCTCCGCATAGCCCTGAAGTGGAGCGTATGCGGGAGCAGACACGGCGTGTAGAGAGCTTCCGCTTCAACCCCAACACGGTTTCGGTGGAGGATCTTAAACGGTTGGGGTTCAGCGAAAAACAAGCGCAATCCATTGAGAATTACCGCCAAAAGGGAGGCCGATTCCACCGGCCGGCTGACTTTGCCAAAAGTTTCGTGGTAGCCGACAGCGTTTATGAGCGTCTGGAGCCCTATATCGAGATTCCCAAGCTGGACCTGAACCAGGCCGACAGCGCAGCTCTGCTGGCCTTGCCCGGTATCGGCCCCTTTTTCGCCGGGAAAATGGTGGCATACCGGGAGCAGCTGGGTGGCTATTCGTACCCGGAGCAATTGCTGGAAATCTGGCACTTCGATCAGGAAAAGTACATCGGCCTGCAGGATCTGATTATTTGCTCCGAGCCGGACCCATACCCTCTCTGGACGCTCCCGGAGGCCGAATTGGCGCGTCATCCCTATATCTCCAAAGCCGAAGCACACGGCATTATCCTGTTTCGAGAGCACAACCCGCCGGAAGCCTGTACACTGGATGGGCTGAAAAAAGCCGGCGTGCTCTCTGAAGATCACGCCAGCCGCTTATCCCGTTGCCGTATCGCTACCGACCAGTAGACCACATGACGGTCTTGCGAGCAAAAACGGCCGAAAACGTGACAAAGACCGTCAAGGATGACGGACTAAGTTGCAAAAAAGGCCAAAAATGCGACAAAGAGCGTAAAAAAAGAGCGGCCCAGGGGCGGGCCGCTCTCAAACACGGGGAATGCAGAATTAGTCCTGCACGGTAGCCATGGCTTCGCGGATCTTGGCCTCGATTTCATCGGCCAGCTCCGGATTGTCCAGGAGGAGTTTCTTCACGGCTTCGCGACCCTGGGCCAGCTTGCTTTCTCCATAGCTGAACCAGGAACCGGACTTCTGGATAATGCCCAGTTCTACGCCCAGGTCCACAATTTCACCGCTGCGGGAAATGCCTTCCCCGAATACGATGTCGAATTCGGCCTTCTTGAACGGCGGGGCCATCTTGTTCTTCACCACCTTCACTTTCACGTGGTTGCCCAGGGCGTCATCGCCATCCTTGATCTGGGTGGTGCGACGGATGTCCAGGCGCACGGAAGCGTAAAACTTAAGCGCGTTGCCGCCCGTGGTGGTTTCCGGATTGCCGAACATGATGCCGATCTTCTCACGCAGCTGGTTGATGAAAATGCAGCAGGTGTTGGTCTTGGAGATGTTGGCCGTAAGTTTGCGCAGGGCCTGGCTCATGAGACGGGCCTGCAAGCCCACCTTGTTGTCTCCCATTTCGCCTTCGATTTCTGCGCGCGGGGTGAGGGCGGCCACGGAGTCGATGACCACAATGTCCACAGCACCGCTGCGGATGAGGTTATCTGCAATTTCCAGGGCCTGTTCCCCGTTGTCCGGCTGGGAAATGAGGAGGGTGTCCAGGTCTACGCCCAGGGCCTTGGCATAGCTGCGGTCGAAGGCGTGCTCTGCGTCGATGATGGCCGCAATGCCGCCGCCTTTCTGGGCCTGTGCGATAGCGTGGATGGCCAGGGTGGTTTTACCGGAACTTTCCGGTCCGTAAATCTCGATGATGCGGCCTTTGGGATAACCGCCGATGCCCAGCGCATGATCCAGCGCGATGGAGCCGCTGGGAATCACCTGGGAAGCGTCCCACTGCGGCTGGTCCCCCAGCTTCATGATGGTGCCTTTTCCGTAATCTTTCTCAATCTTGTCGATTGTTGCCTGGAGCGCCTTTAATTTGGCGGCGTTCACTCCGGCGCCTTCTGCTTCTTTTGCCATACTGTAACTCATTAATAAAAACTGTGCGGGCATCCTGAACCGCATCTACAAAGATAAAAAAAAGTAAGCGGATTTCCTGCAAAAAAATGCTACTTTTGCAGGAATGAAACGACTGCTGTTTTCACTGCTGCTCCTGCTGGGGCTTTCCTGGGAATCTGCCTTCGCGCAGGGGCCCGTGATAGAGCACATCCAGCAGCGTAGACTGGAAATAGCGCCCGGCCAGTATTCCGGCATCACCCGCGTATCCGACGACGTCTACGCCGTGGTCCACGACAAAGCCCGGGGCGGCGGCCTCTTTTTCTTCACCCTCCAATTCCTGGCCGACGGCAGTATCGGTGCGGTATCGGCTTTTGAAACCGATGCCGGCGGCGCCGAAGGACGCGACAACGAAGACGTAGTGTTCGTTCCGGAAACCCAAACGCTTTTTGTATCGGCCGAAGGAGATCAGAGTATTCGCGAATACACCCTGGACGGGCGCGAGACGGGCCGGCAGTTGCGCATCCCTAAAAACCTGAAAAACTGCGCATCCAACGCCGGATTCGAGGCCCTGGCCTACGCCAACGGCACTTTCTGGACCACCACCGAGTCACCCCTCCCCGGCGAAACGCTGCACCGCCTGCAGAGTTTCTCCCTTCGCAAGCTGGCAGCCGGAAAAAGCTGGCATTACCAGGCCGATACCCCCACCGTGGGAAACGCGGAGGCGGCATCGGCCAAGGCCTATGTCTTCGGGATTTCAGCCCTCACCGCCCTGCCGGACGAAAGGCTGATCGTGATGGAACGCGAAGTGTACGTGCCCAGTGGCGGCTTTTTCGAAATGATGGGCGCCTTCACCCTTACCAGCCTCTTCCTCATCGACCCCCTGCACGACAAATCCAAAGTGCTGCAGAAAACACTGCTCACCCGCTTTTATACCAACTTCATCAATTTGGCAAATTTCGAAGGAATGTGTCTGGGGCCCACTTTACCGGACGGACGGAAGACCCTGCTTCTGCTGGCCGATTCCCAGGATGGCAGCCAGGGCCTCACCGGCGAGTACATCCGGGTGCTGGCCCTAGATATCCGTTAATTCCAGCCAGCGCATCTCGGCCGCATCCAACTCCTCCTGCAGCGCGCCATAGCGGGCCGAAGCCTGCTGCAACTCCTCCATTGAGAGCGCTCCGCCGGCGAGTTTCGCCTCCAAATCGGCTTTTTCCGCCTCCAGCTGTGGCAATTGCGCCTCCAGTGCCTTGAGTTCCTGCTGCTCCTTCCAACTCAGTTTTTTCTTCTCCGGCAGCTTGGTTTTCACAGCCTGCGAGACCGGCTTTTCTTCTACCTTCTGTGCCTCGTAATCCTTGATGAACGTGCGGTATTCCGTGTAATTTCCCACGAAATCCTTTACCACACCATCGCCGCAAAAAACGAAGAGATGGTCTACCAGACGGTCCAGGAAATGACGGTCGTGGGACACAATCAGCAGTGAGCCCTTGAACTCCAGCAGGTATTCTTCCAGGATTTCCAGCGTAACGATATCCAGGTCGTTGGTGGGTTCGTCCAGAATCAGGAAATTGGGCTGCTTCATGAGGATGGTGAGCAGATACAGCCGTCTCCTTTCCCCGCCGGAAAGGCGCTCCACGGGATTTTGAAGCATATCGTGCGGAAAAAGGAAACGGTTCAGCAGATGCAGGTCACTCACGGTTTCCAGCACCGTCTGTCCCGGCTTGAACGTCATCCCCGACTGGTGGTAATAGCCGATGCGCAGAGACTCACCCCTGTCGATGACGCCTTCGAAGGTTCCGCCCCACTCCGGCCGATAGCCGCCCGTCAGCAGGTTCAGGAAAGTGGTCTTGCCGCTGGCGTTGCGTCCCACGATCCCTACCCTTTCATAACGCTGAAAGTTATAGGTGAAGTGTGAGAGATAACACCGGTCTTCCCACCAAAAGCTGATATCCCGGCAATTGATCACCTTGTTGCCCAGATAGGTGCTTTTGGCCTGGGTTTCAGACAAGTCCACCTTCTTTTGGATGTAGGTGTCATCGGCCCGCTCCTTGATATCCCAGAAGGCCTGTTTGCGGTATTTGGCCTTGCCGGTGCGGGCGCAGGGGCTGGCGTGCATCCATTCCAGTTCCCTCCGGTACAGATTCCGGACCTTTTCTGTTTCGGCGTTGTAATTGTCGATGCGTTCCTGGCGCTTCTCCAGGAAGTTCATATAGTCGCCGCGATAAATGTACACGTTTCCCCGGTCCAGTTCCATTACGGTATTGCAGACGCGGTCCAGGAAATAGCGGTCGTGCGTGACCATAAACAAGGTACAGCGCTGGTGCTTGAGCCGGGCTTCCAGGAACTCGATGGCGTCGATGTCCAGGTGGTTGGTGGGCTCGTCCATGATGTAGAAATCGGCCTCGGAAGCCAGCATCTGCGTAAGCGCCACGCGCTTGACCTCGCCACCCGAAAGGTCCTTCATAGGCTTATCCGAATCCGTTAGGCCGAACTGCGTAAGCAATTGGGTTACACGAAGTTCATACTGCCACAAATGATCGGTATCCAGCTGGGCCGTCCACTGGGAGGACGCATCCATAATTTGCCGAAAGATGCTTTTCTCCGGGTCGTAGTCATACTCCTGCTCCAGGAAAGCAATCCGGATATCCTTCAGGAACAAGACTTTCCCGCCGCTGTCCGATGCATCCTTCCCTGCCAAGATGCGCAGCAGCGAAGTTTTCCCCGTCCCGTTGGGCGCAATGAGCGCCACCTTGTCCCCCTCATTGATGTTGAAGTCAATGTGTTGGAACAACACCTTGGGGCCGTAGCTCTTGGAGATATTCTCTATTTGCAGGTAACTGGGCATAACGACTACTGCTCAATGACGCCGGAGCCCAACATCTCCTGGCCATCGTACCAGACGGCGAACTGACCGGGCGAGATGCCCCGCTGAGGCTGGTCGAAGAGAACGTACAGACCGCTCTCCCGCATCAGGAGCGTGGCGCTCTGCAAGGGTTGGCGATAACGGATGCGCACGCGATAGCGACGGATTTCGCCGGGCCGCATGCGCCGGGACGGACGGATCCAATGGATTTCGTCCGGGGCGATGCACAGGCAAAAACGGCTGAGTCCCTTGTGACTATGGCCTTCGCCCACGTATACGCGGTTCGCCTCCGTATCCGTGTCTATCACAAAAACCGGTTCTGCGTGACCGCCAATGCCCAGGCCCTTTCGCTGGCCGATGGTATAGAACTGCGCCCCTTCGTGCCGACCCACGATTCGACCGAACGGATTCTCCTTGTAGCGGGTCTTTTTCACGTGGTGTTTCCCACTGCGGTAGGTTTCGGTTTCAAAGGAGATGGCATAGCGGACAGGCATGGCCAGGCGCTGTAATTCTTCGTCTGAAAGCGCCTTTATGGATTCTTCCCGGAAAGGACTGATCCCCAAAGGTTTACCATCACTTGTCAGCACCTTTTCTTCCGGTGCATAGCGAACCGTCCGCTCCAGGGTCTCCCCCTCTTTCAGCAGCCGGGAGAGCGTTTCCTGCTGCCAGGAGTACAGGGAATCCGTAGCATAATAGGCATCATACACTTCCACGATATCGCCCTCCACGGAGGCCAACTTTTGCTTTAGGAAAGTGGGCAGATCCACCTTTCCCACAAAGCAAATGCCCTGCGAATCCTTCTTTTCGGCCGAGGGCAGATCCGCCTCCTTGGCAATCCGCCGCACCTCCGGTTTGGTCAGGTGACCGATGGGAAACAGCGCCTTCGAGAGCTGCTCCTGCGAAAGCTGACACAGGAAATACGTCTGGTCCTTGTTCGGGTCCATTCCCTCCAGAATCCGATGTTCTCCCTCCGGGGACTCCTCTTTCCGGCAGTAATGCCCGGTGGCCACATAATCGGCCCCGTACTTGAGCGCCACTTCCAGGAACGCGTCGAACTTGATTTCCCGGTTGCAGAGCACATCCGGATTGGGGGTACGTCCGCGGGCGTATTCGTCGAACATATAATCCACCACCCGCTGCCGGTACGGCTTGGACAAGTCTACGAAGTAGAAGGGAATGCCAATTTTCCGGGCCACCATTTCGGCCACAAAGCGGTCTTCCTCCCACTCGCAGTCTCCGTGCAGGGTGCTGTCGGCATCGTGCCAGTTCTGCATAAACATGGCAAAGACGTCGTAGCCCTCCTGTTTGAGCAGATACGCCGCCACCGACGAGTCCACCCCGCCGGAAAGCCCTACGCAAACCTTGATGTGGCGCTTATCCATTTATTTGAGCGCGTCCAGCAGCACTTTTTCCATAATGGCGTAGCCCTCTGCATTGGGATGCACGGTATCTCTGGAGAGACCGTCCTGAATGCGACCGTCCGGTCCGGCCAGGGCGCTGAAATAGTCTACATACGTGACGCCGTGACGCTCACAATACGCCTTGAGACGGGCATTCAGGCTGCACACCTTCTCATACACGTCCGTTACTTCCGGACGCCAGCGGAAATGGTAAGACGGCAGTACGGAGCACACCAGCGGGCGAATTCCGTTTTGCCAGGCCAGGTCCACCATACTGACGATATTGGCGAAAGTCAGGTTTTCCTGATACGGGCCGCCCTGGTTGATGGCGATATCATTGATACCTGCCAGAATAACCACGTGAGATGCCTGGATATCAATGACATCCTGACGGAAGCGGATGAGCATCTGGGTGCTTTCCTCCCCGCTGATACCCCGGCCGATAAAACCGGTGGTGGAAAAGAATTCGGGGCGGTTATCCGGCCAGGCGTCGGTGATGGAGTCTCCCAGGAGCACCACGCGGGCGCCACAGGGGGCCTGCAGGGCGGCATTGTCGGCCGCATAACGGTTCAGATGGACCCATACTTGGGCCGATGCCACGGTCCCCAGTGACAGGATGAGGGCGAGAACAAGAACAATCCGTTTCATAATCAGGTTCAAAATTTTATCAAAGATAAGCTTTTTTTCTGTATTTTTGTTGTATGAAGTATGTGCTGAACACCTGCACGGATCCGCACTGGAACATGGCGCACGACGAATTCCTGCTGGAAGGCCTGCAGGAGAAGGTCTTTTGCCTGTGGCAGAACCGGCCGTCGGTGATTATCGGCCTGAACCAGAGTGCCCCGGCAGAGGTGAATCTGAAGTACCTGGAAGAGAAGGACATCACCCTGGCCCGGCGCGTCACCGGCGGCGGCGCCGTCTACCACGACTTAGGCAACCTGAACTATACCATCGCCGGCCCGTCCCGGGAACTGGAAAACGACTATGGCCTCATGGCCGAAACCCTCCGGAAACTGGGCGTTCCCGCAGAGCGTTCCGGCCGCAACGATATCCTGGTGGAAGGCCGTAAATGCTCCGGTTACGCCAAACGCCTGAGCAAAGACCGCATGATGATCCACGGCACCCTCCTGTGGAATGTAAATTTGGAAGTGCTCACCCAGGCCCTCCAAGTGCCCGGCAGCAAGCTCCAGGCAGCCGGCATCGCTTCCGTACACAGCCGCGTGGTGAACCTCAAGGAATACCTCCCCCAGTTCTGCCGGATACAGGAATTCCAGGCCGCCCTGCAGGATATCCTGGCCGAAGGAGACCCCATGATTACCCTCTCCCAGGAACAGCTCCGGAGCATTGACCAAATGGCCGATGAAAAATTCCGTCGCTGGGAATGGATCTACGGTCATTCCCCTTCCGCCAGCTTCCAAAGCAGCCGGAAATTCGCCTGCGGCACCGTCCAGGTACTATATACCCTCAAGCACGGCGTGTTCGAAAGCCTCACTTTCAGCGGAGACTTCCTGGGCAACCGGCCGGCCGAAGAACTGGCCCGGCAACTGATTGGAAAGCGCGTAGAGGACATCGGCGCGCTGCCCGTCTCCCTTTATTTCGACCAACTTACAGCAGAAGAGTTCCTTACGCTTTTTGAATGATAATAACACTGACGATATGAAAAAGACCTTCACCCTTCTGGCAGCCGCGCTGCTGCTGGTCTCCTGCGGGAACCAGCCCCAAGTTAACTACAAAGTCTGGTACGATTGGCCGGAACGGAACCTGCCAGCAGATTTCAACGCCCTGGGAGAACCCGACGTACAAGGCGTCAAGACCAATCTGGACCTGGAGGATCTGGACGACACCAAGAACCACTTCTGCGCCCTGTTCGAAACCACCTTGCCGGTCAAGCAGGAAGAAGAGTACAACTTCACCGTCACCACCGACGACGGCAGCCGCTTCTACGTGGACGGGGAACTCCTCATCGTGAACGACGGCGCCCACGGACCCATTGAGAAAAAAGTGTCCAAGGTGCTCTCCAAGGGGAAGCACGCCATCAAGATCGAGTTCTTCGACTTCGACAAAGGCCAGACGTTGGTGTTCAAATATGCCACGCCCACCATCCCGGAAAGGGAGCTGGACAACACCGTGATGGCCCGGGAAGACAAAGCCTCCAACAACAAGAGTTTCGTGAAACCCCAGGCCAAGGAAGCCTTCCAGCGTTTCAAAGCCTGGAAGGGTAAAGACCCGGTGCTGGTATTCCCCATCCTCACCGACATCCACACCTGCGGGCGCTTCTCCTACAAGCACATCGGCTATGCCGCCACCGTGGCCGACATCTTCGGGGCCGATTTCATGGCGCTGCTGGGAGATATCGGCCTGAATACCTACCCGGCCACCGTGGACGCTGAATATGCACAATCCATAGTGGACAACACCCGCAACCAGATGCTCAAATACAAGGGGATGTGGCTCTTCAGCCCCGGCAACCACGACTGGGATGCCGGCGAGGGACGGTATTACACCGAAGAAGAGCTTTCCGAAATCTTCCAGCAGCCCTGGCAGGAAAAGGGCGGGAAGAACCTGCACCTGATGCCCGGCAAAACCTACGGCTGGTACGATATCCCCCAGAAGAACTTCCGCATCATCTTCCTGAACAGCGAAGCCACCCGCACCAAGGGAGAATACTATTATTGCTACGGCGATGAACAGCTGGCCTGGCTGGACGGACTACTGGAGGCAACGCCCGAAGGGATGAACGTGCTGCTCCTGAGCCACTGGATGCCCCAGCCCATGGGCGTATGGAATGCCGTTTCCCTGACTCGCGTGGGCAAGGAGCCCTACAACAAAATTACGGATTTGCTGGCCTCCTATGCAGGGAAGATCAATCTGGTGGGGCTTTTCACCGGCGATTCACACGTGAACAACTACACCAAGAAAGACGGCGTTAACTACTATATCACACAAGGTTACGGATGGGTGAGCCCGGATGTGATGATTCCCGGACAGAAACACGCGGTATTCGATTACCGGGAAAGCCTGTGCATTGATGTAGTGGCCGTGAAACCCTCCACCCGCGAAGTACACACCTTCCGCGTGGGCGCCGGCGGTGCGGACTACGATTACACCTTCACTTACTAAGTTTTTTCTTATCTTTGTATATCAAAAGCAGATAGAATATGTCACGTCCCGGATCGCATTTCGGATGGATCATCGCCATCATCCTCCTGGCTGTCTTAGCCGTATTCCTGTATTTCAAGTTTTTCTGGGTGTTCTCCGACGGCACCAAAACCGGCGAACTGAATTCCCTCACCTACACCGGTTATGTGTTCAAGACCTATGAAGGGGAAATCATCCTCACCGGCTACGGCACCAAGAACGCTTCCGGTACTGTCCAGTCCAAGAATTTCAAGTTCTCGGTAGCTGATAAGGAAGTGGCCAACAAGCTCATCCAGATGACCGGCATGCGCGTCACCGTCCACTACAAGGAGTACAAAGGCGTCATCCCCTGGCGCGGCTACGAAAAAGCCATCGTAGATTACGTCCAGGAGGATCCCGCCGACAGCATTCCCAAACCTGAAGAAGAATTTTTCCTCTAGCGCCCATGAAACAGTTGCTTCTATCGGCAAGCGTCCTTCTCGCCTGCAGTTGGGCCTTTGCCCAGAACCGCGTCATCGATACCCGGGAGGCCCATCCCGGCAAAGACTTCACCATGGAGGAAGCCATCTACAAGGGTGTGGGCTATTCCCGCGCACCCCGTCTTTTTCTGCAGGCCGATGGCACCGTGGCCGATAAGCCGCAGGCTTCCGCCAAGCAGGAGCGTTACACCCTGTTCCAGGAACGGGGCAGTCTGTATGCCCGGGACAACGCGCGCCAGGAAAGCTTCGTAATCGCCCCCTCCGACGGCCCCAATCTGGTATTCGGGGAAACCGTGAGCCGCAATGAGTTCGGCATCGATGCCGGCTGGTATATGAGCCCCGACAGTTCCAAAGTGGCCTTCTACCGCAAAGACCAGAACAAGGTTACGTGGTTCCCGCTGCTGGACATCCAGACCCGCACCGGGGAGCTGAAGCAGATTAAGTATCCGATGAACGGTATGGACAGTGAAGAAGTGGCTGTAGGAGTGTACGATTTTGCCAGCGGCAGCACCGTTTATCTGCATGTAAACGACTTTACCACAGAACGTTATATCACCAATGTCAGCTGGAGCCCGGACAATCGTTATGTATTTGCCCAGGTGCTGGACCGCAGCCAGCATCATATGAAGCTGAACCAGTACCGTGCCTGTGACGGCGCCTATGTGCGTACGCTTTTAACGGAGGACAACGAGGCCTGGATTGAGCCTCTGGACCCCATCTGGTTCCTCAAAGGCCGCACCGACCTGTTCCTCTATCGCACCGACAACCGCGACGGCTATCGGAACCTCTATCTGGTGGACACCCTGGGCACCCTGCGTCGCCTCCCCACCGCAGATGCAGAGATCGCGTATCTGGACAACGACGGTACCAACGTGTATTATTCATCGGCCGAGAACTCCCCTATCGAGAATCATCTTTACAAGCTTTCCATTACCCTTCCCCGCAAGAAATGTGTGGAGAAGGCCCGTTTCGGCAAGCCGGTGATGCTCACTTCCGGCCGTGGCTGGCACCACGTGGAGCTCACGCCCGATTGCCGCTGGTTCCTGGACCGCTGGTCCAACACCTCCACGCCCATGCAGGTGTATCGGCGTTCTACGGACGGCAAGGTGAACGAAAAGCAGTACGAAGGCCAGGACCCGCTTGCCGACTATGCCTCCTGCCAGGTGGAACTGGGCACCGTTCCCAGCGCCGACGGTCAGTTTGAGAATTATTATCGGCTCATCTATCCCAAGGACTTTGACCCGGCCCGGAAGTATCCCGTGATCCTGTATGTCTATGGCGGCCCGCACAGCCAACTGGTGCAGGATACCTGGCTGGGACAGATTCGTATGTGGGAAATGCTGATGGCCCAGAAAGGCTATCTGGTATATGTACAGGACAACCGGGGCACTTCCAACCGCGGCGCGGCCTTCGAGAAAGCCATCAACCGCCGCTGCGGCCAGGAAGAGATGAGGGACCAGATGGTGGGCATCAACTGGTTACGCAGCCTGCCATTTGTGGACGCCTCCCGTATTGGCGTGCACGGATGGAG